>CAVHEN010000055.1:0-23147 GCA_963635115.1 Oscillospiraceae bacterium
CCCGCGGTTGTTGAACGTTGGGGTGAAGAGTGATATTAACGCTATCTTCATTGTGCGAAATGGTTAGTCATCAATGATGCTCTATGAATCTATATGTCACTCCCGCAAGTTTCTCCTTCCCTATTGGGGAGGACGGAGGCTCGACACCCACCTATTTATAAAAGAAATAAGCGGTGTTCAATATTTTGCTTAATAGTGTCGTCTTCCAAGAAAGAGCTTTGCCCTTGAATGGAAAAAGGTTGTCTTTTGCAGCAAGACGAACAAGTTGCCGCTTGTCTTCCTTTGATAAGTCGTCACGAAATAGCAAACGGAGGAAAAGGCTGACCAAGATGGAATTGCCACGCCTTTGATAGTTGTCGATTATTTTATCTTTCGTCTTGACATTCAATCTATAAGGAATACGTCTCAACTCTTTGGCGATGAATATGTCGCTTGTCAGACTCCTCATAACCTTTTCCCGAGTTCGACCACGGTCTGTGGAGTTTTCATTCCAATTATATTGATATGTACGAATGTCCGTAAACATCATCTTAGTTGCCAATGGAGAGGCTTCCGCGTTGAACAGTGAATCCTCATGCGCTATCGTCTCATTAAACGCAAGATGGTTGGCTTGGACAAATGACCTTAAAAAGCACTTAGAACAGACAGAATCAAGGTAAAGGCCATTCAATATGGCATCTACTCCGTCATAAACAACGAAAAGAGGCAATGGTTGAAGTAATCCTAAACTTGAATTGCCGTCAGCGTCGTAGACTGTCGCTATGGAACAACATACCTCCAACGAATGTTCTTCCATTAGTCTTATTATCTTGCCCAACGAGTGGTCAATGAATTTGTCGTCCGAATCGCAAAAGAACAAATACTTGCCTTGAGCCATTCCGATAGCCCTATTCCTGGCACATCCTTGCCCCTTATTCATCTGGGAAGCACAAATGATGTTGTCGTGCTTGAGAGCAAGGTCATTCATCAATGACAAGGAGCCGTCAGTGCTACCGTCGTTGATGAGGATTAGCTCAAAATCAGCCTCATCAAAACCCTGCTTATAGCACGAGTTCACACACGCCTCCAAATATGCCTCGGCGTTGTAGACTGGTATTATTATGCTGAACAGCTTCATGAATTATCCGTGAATTTTACGTAGGAACAATGAGATTGCCCGTGAGCCAAGATTGAGAAAAGACAAGACTCGCTTGTCTAATTGGCTTTTAGAGAAATACAACCGTTTCAATAAGATATAGACTGGCATAAAACTTATGTCAACCCACTCTTTGCCAACCAAGAAACAAGGTGACACAAATGTGTTCTTGGCATTCAGAATAATGCCTTTTATCTTGTCGCTCAAATCTTGCGAGCGTTTGATGTCATCGTAAAGATAAGTACCGAAGATTGGAGACAACGCTGAGTCTTGTTGATGAGAGAATGTGTGCAAGATGATAGCCTCATGAAGGTATTGAATGCTAAACTTAACCTGGCAATTGAAAATTCCAGACATACTCTGTATAGGATTCCCCATATCTTGACATGTTTTGACCAAAGGCAATTGGTCTAAACATACGCCTTTGTCGTTTGCCAATAGCCAATTCTTGTGCCATGCGTCAAACAAGACATAAGCCTCTGGTAAATCTTTTACAAAAAGCACCCCACTGTTGTAGACTTCGGTTTCTTCCTTATAATCAACGCCGTATATACTCTTCAAACGGTCAACATACATGTTTTTGAATATCGCGGAATGGCAAACAAGCCGGCTGCTGCAATTATAGTCAAGAACCGCACCGATAAAGTTTGGGAGGCCATCAAAATATGACTCATCCAACGCTCCTGCCACAATAGTATCCGCATCTATGAACAGGAAATCACCTTTTACCAAACGACGCATGGATGTCTTAATCCATCGTGACTTCTCTTTATTAGAATACTGTTTGTCAAAAGGAACGACAACAATGTCATCTATGAGTCGCTTTGCTTTCTTCCGGTAAGTCTTCTCTATGGTTTGCGCAGTTGAGTCATCCGTCAGCAGGACAACATTTACGTTAGGGTTGAAATGCCTCAACGAAAACATTGATGCCCATGCTTGTTCAAAATAGTTGTCTCCTTCGCTACTAATTACATCATATACTATCTTTAATCCCATTGTGTGTTTCAGTTGTATTCATTATCAGATTATGAAGAATACAACTGAAAAGGGATTACCTATACTCTTCCAAGGCTTTTCTCAGAGCGTCGATGTAACCGTATCCGTGAGTAAGGTCTGGCTCCATATAGTTGCCCTCACCCCACTCGTTCCACGATTTCAACATTATCAGTTGATATTCCTCAGGTTTGCCTTTTATTGCATCTAACGCTTCGTTTACGTGTTTGTAGAAATATTTGGGCTCACTATTATAATAAATGGTAGCCGCCTTGTCTCCGCTTCTTGGGCTATGATCCCATTGTGGCACTATCTCTGGAATGACATCGAGCTGTCTCTCTTCTGGTGTAATAAAGTGGTGGAAGTCGTTGGCATAGTTGCGTGCGCCACGTGGCCGTCCGGTAATAGCTTGTTTTATCCTACGTTCTACTCGTGTAAGGATTTTCTTTACGCCATTCATGTGGGCATATTCCCGATCCCACACTGCAGACATGCGACCATACACCACTGCATCGTAGCCTTTCTTCTTAAAGTAAGCGGCAGACTTCGTTACGTCATAACTATTCGCTACAAGATAGAGGCCCTTAAACCCTGCTTCTTTTGCCCACTCCTTGAACCATTGAATGTACGACTCTGGTAATGCGCCAGCGTCGAAGATATGCAAGAATGGGCGACCATCAACCTGCACATACCTCTTGTCGCGGAACGCTTTGAGCAAGAACGCGAAATGTTGACGTGCGTCATCTATACCTGGATAAGTTTGTTCGACAAGGAGTTTGTCCTTTGCGTTCTTGTTCCAACCTTTAGCATACCATGAGTGGTTCGCCCATGCCAGGCAGAACGGGAAGTCTGGCTTCCCTGTCTCAAGTACCTCATCAAAGACATCAGCAAGCAGACGCTTGCCATTGCCAAACCAATAATGCCAATAGCAGAAAGCGTTTACCCCCCCCCACTTCGCCATTTCGGCTTGCTGTTGCCTCACGACAGGCAGACGCAAATCGTAATAACCCAAGTCGGCAGGAACACGAGGTTGGTCGTGCCCCTTGAACAGAGGTTTAGCCTTGCCGACATTAGTCCATTCGGTAAAGCCTTTTCCCCACCACAAATCGTTCTCCTCGCAAGGATGGAATTGTGGTAAGTATAATGCTATAATACGTGGTTTCATGTATATGTGTTTATTAAATTCAAGCTATATTTTGTGATATAACTTTTGTAATATTAATGTTATGGAGTCTATTCATAGGAGTCCATGGCTTCCCTTAGGTTATCTATGTAGCCACGCTTATACCTCCGGTCTGGTTCAAGGTAGTTTCCTTCGCCCCATTCGTTCCACGACTTGACAAAGACAAGATTCTCTTGTGGTATTTTGGCGGAATTTTTCTCGAAGATTCGTTTGCAGAAGTCACCCCAAATGGAAGGTTTAGCATTCCTAAACATAGTTGCTAACTTGCCACTTCTCGCAGAATGATCCCAATTGGGGTAGATGCACGGCAAGGTGTTCTTTGTAGGATTGTAATGCTTGACCACATAATCACAATAATACTTGTAATTGTTGCCGAAAACGATTCCAAAGAAACGACGAAGTATTCGGAATGGCAATCCCATGTACATATAGCATTGTTGGCGAAAGCCATCCATATAATCCTCAACCACAGCATCAAAGCCTAAGCCGAGCATATCATCCGTACGATTTTGGTCTTTGTTTAATGCTACGAAATAAAAGCCATTGAGCCCCTCTTTTTTGGCAAGTTCATTCCACAATGTCATGAACTCATCAACCTTGGGAAATTGATAAGGTGAGAAAATGGCGAAAAGGAGTTTACCATCCACCCTTGTATACCTTTTGTCCTTGAAGGCTGGCAACAAGTCGTAAAAATGTTTTATATGATCTTCCGTGCCTGGATATTTCTGCTCCAAAAGCATCGTGCTTTTATTATATCCATTCCATGCACATTTTGTCCAACTATGGTTTGCCCAACATAGGCTGAAGCCCATGTCTGGCTTACCAGACTTTACGACCTCCTCAAAGACTTCATTGAGAACTTTCTTCCCGTCAGTCCAATAATGCCAATACATGAAACTCTCCACCCCAGCAATTTTAGCCAGTTCCGCCTGTCGCTCTCGCGTTTGAGGCAAACGTAAATCATAGAAGCCTAATTCGCCAGGCAGCTTGGGCTGATAATGCCCAGGGAACAACGGCTTAGCCTTAGCCACGTTAGTCCATTCTGTGAATCCTGGTTCCCACCACTTATCGTTGAAGTCGGTAGGATAATATTGGGGCAAGTAAAACGCTATAATTCTTGGTCTCGACATAAGATTATAAATCTAATAAGACATTATCTCCATTTATATATCGTAGGATACTTTATCTGTACAAAGTTGAAACCATGACCAACTTCATACACCATTTGCGTTAATAAGCCACTCCTTGCCGATGGAGTGTTAAGAAACGCCAACATATTGCTTGAAGCGTTACCCCGTTGTGGCTTTGCGCTGACCGTAGTATAATCCCTCCAACCAAAAAGACAGACTTTTTCGGGGAACGTCAAAATATATTGTGCCAACATAGGCTCTTGCAACAACCTTTCCAATGAACGTTTCATTTGTTCAAAAGCCTTTGCCCGTTTGCCTAACGGGTATGCCCCATTATTGGGATTGACATACTTTTCTTCAGAGCAGGTCAAATCACAGAAAGCTATCTTTTCATGTCTTGGAACTCTATCTATCATTATGTAATCACACCTGTCTTTCATCGAGGCAGACGTGTTGTCAAATTGGTTGGCATACTTCTCGAAGTCTACGATTTCCACAACAAATTTTGATGTGTCCAGCCTCAAGTTAACCTTGTCACATGACTTTCTATGTGGGCGCAGTTTCAAGCATTCGTCGCAAGCCTTGGAATCATTCAAATCCACAATCCCCTCGCAGACTTCAATGTCAACCTTTATTCTGTTAGGGTCAACACTGTATAGCATAGGATATAACCTTCCCAAAAGTTCGTTTATCATTTGCTCAAATTATTATACTCTTGGTAAATGACAGACATCGTCTCCGTCAAATCATAAGTGTCCACGACCGTCCTCCCTTTGTCATCATTAACCATCAAACTTTGTGCGCAGCCATCATACAACCTATACACGGCCAAGTCTTCGGAATCTATCCGCGCTCGTTCTGGAGAAGACTGACGAAGCAACACGTTTAGATAATTCAGGATGTAGGGGCTATGAGTAGCCATTATTATCCCCATATTCCTGTCATAAGTAGAGGCTAACAACATCTTGTTGACTAACTCGTCAATCAATCGGCATTGGGCATCTGGAAAAAGACTTAGTTCAGGCTCTTCCAAATGGATATGGACTCTCTTGGGCAAATCTGACAATTCTATAACCGGAGAAAACTTAGTAAGCAATTCGTTGTCATACAGGTAATCTAAAACCGAACGTCGAAAAGCCTCCTTAAAAGAGTAATACTTGGCGAAGTGTTGAACTATGACGGCCAGTGGCGTGGAGGTCTGAATGCCAGATGAAGCGTCTGCCAACTCAAAAGGTCTATATGAGCCGTCAACTGGAGCCACTGTCAACTTAACGGGGCGTCCCTTAGGATGTTTTACCGAAAGTCTAAGTCCAAGATAAGAAAGTTCATAATCCCTATCTTCCTTTACAGCTTGAGCAAAGTCGTTCATTGTCTCATGAAAATAAAAGCCCAATGACGCATCCTTGTTCGCCAATACATTTGCTGTCCAGGAAGGTATGACGTTCCTGTTTTCCGATACGAAAGACTCTTTCCAAAAAGTAAGGTCTTCTGTTTTAATTTCTGGCAAAACTATGCGTTTTGACTTGTTACTACAAAATTCTATTCCATATATATTGCCTGAATCAGCATGAACCTCATACCGCAAATAGGAATCAGGTTGAAAAAGAGGGGCAAGCCTCGTGACCCCAACCAGCGACTCAAAACGAATTCTAAATGGGGACTTCGTAATTTTCGAATGCTTCAGAAAAGAACGGATATTTGCCCTCTTATATAAATACCGCATCAAGATAAGAACCTTCATAAAGGTGCTTTTGCCTATAGCAGACTCACCAATAAGGACTGTCAGTGGCAATATTTCCAATCTATCAATATCTCTTATTGGCCCAATGTTATGTATAGTGATATATTCTTTCATTGTGTATTCGTCTTATGTTCTTGATTTTAACATTGACAAAATTACGGCATTTTTTTCAATACGCCAACGGACATAATAAAAATAAACACATAATAAATACCACATTTGTCCAATCGGTACGCATTAATATCTAATAGTGTTATTTTGAAATGCTTAAGAATGCTCAATTATCAAGTTTTAATATCACCAGTGGTGCTTCTACTTATTTTATATAAACTGTCAAAATAGTTTCGAATGTGTCTATGCTTAAACAAAGCTACTCTTTCATTTTCCCACTGCTATAGAATTCATAAAGTACTAACCTCTTGATTTGTACTTATAAATTAATGAAACTACAAGTCTTTTGAAATATGCCCATGGAAGGTATGGCCAAAGGCTTTTGTTTCCCCAAAGAAGACGACGGAATTCCTTTTGGTATTTGCTGTCGTTATACAAGCAGACCTTAATAATCAAAATTTTCATTTTGTGGGTAAGCCTACGCTTGTCGACAAGCAGTTTCCTACTAGCTATGCCATTGTAAAAGTAAATTTGGGTGCGAAGGAACATATCACCGACCTTATCCTTCTGAGTTGCCATTGCACCCGTTGATGTCTTACGGTATGCGGCTGTTTTTAAAGGGATATAATTTGCCTTTCCCAACACACTGGCCGTAAGGAACAAACTATAATCATATTTGCAAGGAACTATCGCATTCAATTCACTCATTATCACATCTTTCCGAAAACAAGTGGTACAAGTCATGATGAAATTTCCGTCAAGCAAATCTATAAGAATATCACCACTATGCGACACTTCCATCAAATGCTCGTAATTAGGTCGCCTTATCTCTTGCCCATTTTCATTGACATTAATAAATCCCGTATAGCAAAATGAGCAATCAGGATTTGCTTCTAAGGCATCCACCTGCACTTGCAGTTTGTTTGGATCTATCCAATAGTCATCGCCCTCACATATCGCAATATACTTGCCTTTTAAATGGGCATAAACTGTTTTTCTAAGCGATCCGTCATTCTTTGAATATTGGTTTTCTGTCTCATAAATTGGCTTGATGATGTCTGGGTATTTATCAGCGTATTCTTCGATTATTTTCCGCGAGCCATCGGTGGAGCAATCATCATGGACAATCGCCTCAAACCGAAAGTTTGTCTTCTGCATCACGATTCCATCAAGGCATTGCCTAAGATAAGGCTCGTGGTTGTATACCAAGCACTGTATGGAGACCATCAGTTGATTTCTATTTTCCATATTTTCATGTATTATTCCAATTATACGTATATTGTTCAAACTTACTTTCTCTTTACCATACCTATCGCCTCACGCAACTCTGGGAACTTAAATACTACACTGATACCAACATATATAGCCACGCCGGCAGGGATTCCCACTATAAGCTGGACATATAGGTTTGGGATGATGAGGGTAAGCACATAAACCATTCCACCCATGGCAAACGATGCGAGAAGCACTGGAGTGAGGTCACGCATCTGGCGTATGAATCCGACACGTATTAGTTTGCCTGTGTAATAGGTATTGATTATCAAACTCATGACAGAGGTGAATATCATTCCCCAACACATGGCAAGCACACCAATAGGTATGGTGACGCACATCACGAGAGTCAGCATTACCTTCTTGATAACCTCAAGGCGAAAAAAAAGGTCGGAGCGACCCTTTACCTGCAATAAGTTGAGATTGATGGCGTGGATAGGATACCACATCATCGCCACACAGATGATTTGCAGGTAGATGACACACGGTTCCCATTTGGCAGTAATCATCACTATAATCATTGGACGTGCCACGGCTGCCATACCAATCATCAACGGAAACACGATGTAAGCTGAAAGACGCAAAATGCGACGATAGTCGATACGAAGCCGCTCATCATCATCCTGTATCATACTCATCAACGGGAATGTGACGCGCTGAAGAACGCCTGTAATGTTTGCGGAAGGCAAATCTGCGTAAATCTTTGCACGAGTGAAAAAGCCCAACTGTGCTGGCGAGTAAAACTTTCCTATTACGATGGGATAAATGTTGTTGTATATATTATTGAGCAGCCCGGAAGCAAGCAACTTAGAGCCATAGCCAAAGAGGTAATGGAACGACTCACGCGAGAAACCTGTGCGTGGTCGCCAATCGGACACCAACCACAGCACTACACAGTTGAACGCACCTCCAATGACTCCTTGCATCACAAGCGCCCAAACACCATAACCCTTATAGGCAAGGATCACACCCACTATACCTGATATGATTGTGGTAGAAAGCGAGCAATACATCAGAGTCTTGAAATCGACTCGCTTCGACAGCAATGCACTCTGCACACTACACAAGGCATTGTAGATTATGCCAAGGCTCGTTACCTTTATTATGGGCGATAGTATTGGCGTATTATAGAAGTCGGCTATCCAAGGCGAAGCTATGAAGAGTATGAAATAGCATGCCACGCCAACAACCATATTAAATATGAACGCAGTGCTTTTGTCATACTCGTTAAGGTCAGGCTTGCGAATGATGGCACTGCCGAAACCACTCTCCACAAACGACTGGGCTATGACGGTGAATATATTTATCATCGCCACAATGCCATAGTCTTTTGGTGCAAGTATACGCGCCAGAAAGATGGAGAAGCAAAAGGATACTCCTTGGTTGCCGAACCTCTCTACGCAACTCCAAAAGATGCCATGTGTGGCTTTCCGTTTTAATTCTGATGACATAAAATATTAGTCTACAAAATCGATAAGTTCTTTTCTCAAAATAACAAATTATCTCGCAGCGATTTGACATGTCGCAGCGACACTATATCGTCTTCGTTTGTTTTTCCTATCAGCAAAGAAGAAAAAGAGATGTGCCGTTCCACCTTCCTTCTCACTATTTTCTGATTATAATTAGCATAACAATAGACACAATGATGGCTGCACGTGTTATATTCACCTATGTCCACACTCTCAGCACAACCACATTCTTTACGCTGGTTCTTATCTTTCTTCACTTTCAAAGGACAACCTATAATCTCTGAGATTAATAATGGGTCTACGCATGCTCCATGTTCTATTCCAAACCCTTGTAAATTTATCTTCTCTGCACAGCTTTGAATTGAAAAACCATATGCTTGGGATATTGAAACCAAAGACTCAACCATTTCTGTTACTTCATGTTCACTTGGTTCACGAATACCCAAACCGCCAACATTAGCAACTACTTTTTTATATAAGTCTACAAAACTTATAACACACCTATAAGAATATCCTGACAATCGTTTAGCAATCTCCTCAAAATATTTAATGTGATAATCAACATCTATTTTATTTGATAATAAAATAGGATCATATCGCCAAATTACCTTTTTGGCACCTATCAGATCAGACAATTCATGAAAGGTATCAAATATATTTCTTTTCATCGGCACTCCTTCCTCTATATGCCTATCATACGGATTTACTGTAAACTGAAAATAGTACTTATAAGCAGACAATTCTTTTAACCGTGATATCATTGCTTTGGGATTTTTAGTCCAAAATACTATACAATCCACAACTTCAGGACTAATATTTATCCTGCTAATCCGATGAATATTCATAGGATTACGAACATCCACATAACCAGCCTTTATCCGATTGAAAAACCAATCAGAATAAAATGCGGGAATATCAGTTCTACGACTTGCACTCAATATCATTGAAAACCAAACTTTCTTAATGATAAACGATATACTATTACAACTATTAAACGGAGAATAATTTTGCATAAACTCTGGTACATGAAACGCTAATTTACGAGAAGTAAACAAAGTCCCATACCGCTCTATATAATCGCAAATAGGATTGGTATATCTTTTTTTTATATGCTGAAAAGATACATGATTTTCCATTAACTTTCTCTCTAGTTTTTTCATGCATACATAAGCCGTCTTTTTCTGAATGTCAGTATAATACAATGCTATATCATTTATTATGACATAAGAGATTAAACCTTGACTAAACAAATCAAAAACTTTATCTAATAATTTGTCTGTTTCCGCATGACTGTAACGCATACTATCAGACAACATATAGTTCAAAACTAAAACATCCATATGCTCCTTAAATCTTTGTACATAGAAAAACATATCCTCATAAAGGAAAGAGACTTTACAATTAAAAAACAACAGACTGGTATAATTATTTATGGAATCCCATTTCTTGTCCAAATCGAACCCCTTATACACTACATTTTCCCAAGGATAATTCAAATATCCAGCAACACCAAAAAGCCCATATAATTCTGATGCTGGTCCACAACCTAAAGAATAAACTTTCAAAGGTGTAATGGAACTTACTTCTGATAATATATAATAAAAGCATCTAGCAAGTTCAGAAGCATAGCGAAGTTGGTATTTTAAGACATATTGGTATAAAATACGCTCACAACAATAATGTATATTGTGATTTAAAACTCTATGGATTTTACGTAAACAAGAATAACAATCATAATTGCAAGTTTGAGAATACGATTCAGAATAAGTACAATTTGCACATTCTATCCGTTCGTATCGCTCTGCACAAAATCGCAGCAAATCATCCATCTCTTTCATTTTCATCCTTAATGTTTATACCAAATGACTAAGATATTTAAGGCATACTTAAATCTGCTGGCAGTAGTATTTTAGATTATACAAGTTAGATTACCAAGAAAATGTCATAACCAAGATAACTTTTAGTTTCTCGACGAGCATAAATAGCAACATTCTATTTATGATTTCTTAACCTATGCTCTGTTTTATAAGGTTCCAACGTATCATCAAGGCTTTTCACTTTTGCTTCTATATCACCTGTAATGTTTTTACGAAGCAACTCCTTACCACAAACAGGACAATCTGCGATTTCCTCACTTCTGCAAGGCCATATACCGTAAGATATGGTTACATGCACTAAAGTTCCACAAACAGGACATTTTACATCTTTAAAATCATAACTTGCCATATCTTCTATTTTTACTTATTATTTAACAATGCTAACACATATTGGTCTTGATACTTGCCATTTTTATATACAGCTTCTCTAAGGGTGCCTTCCAACTTATACCCGCACTTCTCATGCATTTTCAACGAAGCAACATTTGAGGCCAAGACATTAGCTTGGATACGGTGCATATTGCGCTCATTGAACATATAGTCTATAGCAAGTAGCAAAGCCTCACGAGCATAGCCCTGTCCCCAATAGTCCTTCTCTCCTATCAAGATATGCGAAACGCAAGAGCGATTAATCTCATTGATATTGGTCATATATACATTGCCTATGTGCTTGTTATTCTCAACAAGGCATACGGCCAACTTTATATCCTTAGAGTTGAAAATCGTATTTTCTATCCATTGCTTCTCGTATGCCTCGGAAACAAAATACTTTGTACCTCCCAACATATTCCAAATTTCATCATCCTTGCGCCACTTGATAGTTGTTTTGTAGTCTTCTGGCTCAAAAGCTCTCAAATATACTTTTTTCTCCATTATCTTATTCTTTTATTAGTTTTACGATTCTTTCCATATCCTCCTCGTCATATCGCTGATCTATTGGCAAAGGAAGAATATAGTTTGCCATCCAAGTTTCCAAGGCTTGCTCTCCTGCCCATTCATCCACATTCGGCCAATACTTCGCCACAAACACCTTGTTTGCTATCAGTTTCTTACGAAGTTCTTGACCTAGCTCTGATTCATAAGGAAATACCATTGGCACTTCACCATAACAAAGTTGTCTTCCACCAAGATGATGATGTAGATAATTGTAATTATTCAAACGGCGTTGTGCAACCTTCCAATAGTCGATACCTTGCATCATTCGCTTGGTGAACTTAGACATTCGGCGAATAGGTAATTCATGAAAACTTGCACTTACTTTGTGGAAGTCATCATAACCATCCTCTGGCGACAAGTCGATTCGTTTGATAAGCGAATCCATTCGAGTATAGGATTCATCTTGATCTATTTTAAAATCCGCCTTAGCATCCGTATAAAGATAGCCACCATCTGGAACTCCAAAATATTTTCTACAACTATAAAAGGTATCTATACCTGCAATTGGTCGTGAAAAGAATGCCTGTGTATAATCAAGTATCAACTGCGTTCTATACTTACTTGCCAACTTTATGCAATATTCATCTTGCAAGCCCCAATAGTTTGTATAGAGCAATGCCTCATTGTTGTCTAACTTGATATTGCCTATTATATGATAGTCTTTATCTATATGATAAAAATCGTATAGAATACCCAGCTTTACGAGTGGCTCTACAGCAGAGTCGCAAGTAAAATATGGGACATATATCTTGCTATATTTCTTGCAACGCAGGATATATTCAAAGCAAAAGCGCCCACTGTTCAATGCCTGTGCATTTGCATGAAGTTCTGAATATTTTGGCATTTCAAGTTCAAAATATCCACCAATTGGTTTTGTAAATAACCCAGCCATTATTAATCAATTAAGAAACAACCACTTTACACCAAGCATTAATATCATTCATCGCAGTTTCCAATTCTTCAAGCGAAGGGAATCTAACAACCAAAGTACCAATGGCATGGTTTGCTCCATCAAAGTTCTCAACCTTATCACCTTTTTCAACCCAAAGATCAGTCTCGACGATTCGTTCCTTCTTATCCTCTGCGATTTCAAGATGATCAAATAATCCAGCTTCATCAGAATGGAGAATTACCTCTGCAAGGTGTCCATAGTAATGTGGGGAATTCAAATCGGTGATTGGTTCACCCATGGCAGCTTCTACTGCAAACTCCACAAGTTTTGTTTTGGTTGAATAGTTCAACATTTCTGCCAAACGATTGCCACCACCACGAGGTGAAACTTCCATGATATATGGCTTACCATTCTTACAAAGTCGAGTCTCAACATTATAGATACCAGTCTTCATGTCCAGAAGTTTCATCAAACGCTGAAGTTCAGCTTGAAGTTCATCTTGTGCCCATTGAGGAATGGTTGATGGCCAACTAAAAGCTGAAGGGGTATATGGATTTGTGGCATTTGCATCAAAACGTTGGTCGGAGAAAGAGCAATAAACCAACTTACCATCGATCGTAAAGCAATCGGTATCGGAAGAGTTACCTTCTTTCTCCAAGAAATCCTCTATAATGAAATGACCATTGTGCGCTTCACTCAAGGCATATTCTACGGCACTTGCCAACCCCTCAGGCTTATCTACTCTCGACACGCCCTTGCTACCTGCAGAATCTACAGGCTTAACGATAACCGGCCAATTAAAGAAATCAACATCTTTAATTGCTTCATCCAAAGATGTATATCCCTTTGCATTAGGCACGTTGAAACCATTAGCAGTCAAGAAAGCACGAAATTTTGATTTGTCTTGAAGAATACTAACCGATTTGTAGGAACCTTGGAATGGAAGTCCCATTTTTTCTGCTACATAGGCAGCAGCAACGACACCAGGATCTACTCCGAATGACATTATACCATCTATTTGTTTTTCTTGAGCAACCTTCAATACCGCTTCCTTGTCAATGATGCTGACATTGACATACTCGTCGGAATATTTATGGGCTATATTATCCGGAAGATAATCGGCCGTTATCACATAATAGCCTTGCTCATGCGCAGCCTTAATAACTGGAAGGAGATAGCGGATACCTCCCAATAGCATTAACTTTTTCTGCTTCATGAATGAATTATTTACTTTACTATGCAGTCCAACACTCTATGCACATCATCATCGCTCAGCAAATGATGCATTGGCAAACAGATTACGCTATCTGCCATCTTATGGGCATTGGGCAAATTCTCTGGTGCCGCACTCTCCAAGCCACGATATGTAGAGAAGTCACTGATAAGCGGATAGAAATATCGGCGTCCCCACACATTACGCTCCTTCATCTTGAAGTAAAGCTCGTCACGCGTCATACCATACCGCGTTGCGTCGACGAAAATCGGAAAATAACTATAGTTGTGCTTAACACCAGGCATATCATCGAAGAAAGATATTCCCTCCACATTGCGTAATGCCTTGCGATATTTAATGGCGACTTGCCGACGGACCTCAATTGCAGCATCAACTTGCTTCAAGTTCAGCAAGCCATAGGCCGCACGCATCTCATCCATCTTGCTGTTAATGCCTGGACCAACAACCGTTGTTTCCCCTGCAAAGCCAAAGTTCTTCAAGTAGTCAATGCGCTTTTTGGTCTTCTCATCGTGCACGATCATGGCACCACCCTCTACGGTGTTGAACACCTTCGTGGCATGGAAACTCAGCGTGCTCAAGTCACCAGCGTTAAGTATTGAGACATAATCGCCTTCGCCACCAGAAAGGGTCTTAGACTGACGAGCATCCACCTTTACACCGAAGGCATGTGCAGCATCGTAGATAACCTTCAAACCATACGTGTCGGCTATGGCCTGAATAGAATCAACATCACATGGTTTCCCATACACATGTACTGGCAGTATGGCAGTGGTTCGTGGTGTAATAGCCGCCTCGATTTTGTTGGGATCAAGGTTACCTGTAGCAGGATCTATGTCAACGAACACGGGCTTTATGCCGTTCCACCACAACGCATGAGTGGTTGCCACGAAACTGTAAGGCGTGGTGATAACCTCACCAGTGATACGAAGTGCTTGAAAGGCCGTGATCAGCGGCAGGGTGCCATTAGTAAACAAGCTCACATAAGGAACGCCGAGATACTCAGCAAGAGCGGCTTCAAACCGCTGATGATAATTGCCATTGTTGGTAATCCACTTGCTGTCCCAAATCTTCCTTAGTTCTTCTGTAAAATCGTCAAGGTTCGGGAGAAGTGGCGATGTCACGGTTATGATATTTTTATCCATAAATATTAATTTCGCTAAAAAATAACTTGTGAAAATAAAAACGGTATGCGGTTCATATGCAACCTGTATGCATACCTATAATCCTTACATAAAGCACATTTAACTGATTATCAATCAATTGCCAGCCAATTGACAGTCAATAGTCAGCTAAACGCATCCATATAAGTTATCATTGCCTCAAAGATAGCAAATAAAGTTCATTTTAGAAAATTTTACGTCTTGTTTTTAAGACTTGTATGTCATATTGAGCCTATCAAGGCATCTTCCCAAGTTCTACTGTAATGAATCTGCTTATGGCACTACTCTTCGAACTTATCATGATACCGAACATACTCAGAAACCCGGCTATAACAATTTATACCATAGTTCTCCACCCCAAGTAATTGCAATATGACCCTTGAAGTATAAAGTCCTATGAGCATCAACACCATCATGCGCATATAAAGCATAATGGTGTTCTTCGCCACCCGCTGGTTGTTATCTAATGATTGGATTGACATGATTTCTAATAAAACATAATTACTATTTAATTGTTATTCGAGAGCTACCCGGCATTGCGTCAATATCGAACCTTTCGAATTCTATATCAACGCAATATGCAGGTTTAGGTATATTTGCTATAAACGTGTAATCAGAAATTACTGGATTAATCCCAGAAGAGAAACATGCTTGCTATACTGATATCAATTCTGCGTCAGTACAGGCTTTGTCTATTCTGACTTTTCGAATTACCTTGCGCCAATCTACTACGAAATCTCTGCTCCCTCACGCATTTCCCATACTTCTTGGAGCATTTCCATCTGAAATTGCGAATAGCCTTACCTCTTGCTCATAACGGCATGCATCTCTTTTCAATGTCAATAACTTCAGAAACTTCTCGAAAGAGAACAATTTAAAATAGGTAGCATAATCTTTTGACTTGTCCTTATTATGAAGTTCCAAAATATACTTCTCATTCCAATATTCCACTGGCATCTCTGCTATTTTAAAGCCACTATTTTTCAATTCTGTCCTGAGTTTATCAATATCCAAATACAATTGGACACAGTGGGAACCTAATCCTTGACCATGAGAATATACTTTCCAAGCAGCTTCGCTATTTTTCACCTTCGTCACGCAAGTAGCAAACAATTGTGGTGTCGCATATTCCGCACCAGGAATTTGATAATCAGCACAATAAAAGCGTTGTTCGTACTTGTCATTCCATTTGTTAGGCTCAAAGAATCTCCAAGTCTTGGCATACAAACTTATTAGAAAAGCTTCTATGGTCATATACTTGTAAACAGTAGTATAATATTTCTTTTCTTAGCTATATCTTTTATTCTCGAACCATTAGCGGTTTCTCTTCTGTATACAATCAAACGTGCTGGCGAAGTGTCACGTCGGCTATAGTATGCAACAGGTTCAACTTTCTCTATTCGAATAATAGCATTTTTTTTAGATTCTACTGTATAAATATGTTGAGTTGTTTGTACACCTACAGTATAATCATCAAGAAGTTGCGTAATTGTCTTATTTAGATCATCGACATTATCAACACCTACAATCCTCACTCTTTTCTTAGAATCATCTATAACACCAAGTATAAGATAGCCTCCACCACTGTTGGCAATGCCAACAATAGTCTTTGCTATCATTGGCAAATTATGAGGTAAGGTATGTTTAAATTCAATGGTCTCGGATTCTTGCAGAGTACCATCCATTAACGCCGAAACTATTTCTTAATATCTTTCATCGCCATTATTATGTTACTCAAGTATCTTTAATATATACATCTTATAACTGCTCAATGGAGATACCGTTTGGCATTGCCTCCGTTTGGTACTGGAAATAGAATCTTTCCAAATCTTCGCTGCTGTACATAAATCTGATGTTTTTAAAATTAGGCAGCAAAGATAATATTTTCATTTTTGTGCCCTAATTTGAGTATTTACAAAACTCAGCACTACATTCCACCCAGTTCTTCATTTCCTTTGACGCACTCAAAGCTCGATAAATCTCTACTTCTATAAAATTGAAATGTTCTGGGTGCGCCACATACTCATTGTAAGACTTCATTCTTGAAGTCCAAAACGCTTTCCTATCACCATGATAAGCAGTCGCTTGAACTAAGAAGTCTGCCTTCAAGCGCATAATTTCACTTCTTATCACGGCATCTGCCGTCGCTTGAAACTTAACACGCAACTTTAGTTTTTTGATTGTCCTCAAAACCACTGCATCATAATATTTTGCAGCATCAAGTCCGGCACTGACATCAATTCTTGCTTGAGGGAAGCCATGACTTATGTAGATATCGCAATCTATGATTTTCGCAGGCAAATGGTCAAAGAAAGCATTGAAGAAATAGCGTTTTCCTTTACGATTCAACCAATAATCATGTTTGTCTTGATTGCAATCATGGCAGAGAGGTATGAGGTTGCTTACATGCGAGGAATATTCATGAAACAGAGAGCGAGGCATATAGTGATCCATCTCTGTACATGGCTTTAGTCCGCAAATCGGACACAGCAATAGCGTTCCGCCATTTTCTCTTTTCAAAACCTCCCAATGTTCATTTACAAATGGACGATTAGAACCATACAGTTTGAACGACCTATCACACTTTTCTTTCTTAGCACTCTGCTGGGCTTTGGTGTCCGTTGCAGTATCAGCCCATATTGGCAGTAACCGTTCCAAGGAAACAGGATTAGTCATGGCACAAGCATCATACTGCAAGAAAGCATTTTTCAATTGCTTCTTCTCTGCATTGAAAAAGGTTCTTTGATCAGAATGTAATCCTTTTCCTACACAACCAAGGTTGTCGTCTATGCTTATTGGATTTCTGTTAAAGTTGTGCATTTCCTCTTGCTTCTATTGCGTCTCGGATAATCAGTCGGGCATTGACATTCAGATTCATACCATTTTGGAAATAACGGGCGATTTCCTCGTAACTTTTACCCTTATCACAAAGTTCGTCCACCATTTTCTTGAAATATGAACTTTGCTCATCATAGCCAAACAAATTTCGATAAAGAGTGGCTACATCTTCACCAAGTGTTTCAAAACATACGGGAGCTATCTGTGGTATTCCATCCTGCATTTTTTGCATGAGAAACACATTCTTTCCTGCCATCTCACGAACTACCAAAGGGCTGTGCGTCGCAATGATGGCATAACTCTTGAATACTGAGAGCAAGCCACTCAACATCGCCATGAACTCCATCGTGATATGGGGATGAAGATGAACTTCAGGCTCGTCAATAACCAAAAGAGAACGGTAATGAATGTTGGCGCAGATATATGTCACAAGGGACAAGATATGTAACTGCCCAGAACTTAAAATACTAATATTCTCATCTAAATTATTCCACAAGATATCATAGTATTCAAGGCCGTAATCGTCTCTCTTCAATGCCACCACATGATCCACAAATACAGAATCCACATATTCTGTTATCAAGTCAACCCACACCGTAAGCATGCTATCATGTTCCACTGTAGGTTGTTGCATTATTCTGTTTAGATTCTGTTTTATTCCATCCAATGTAAGAGTTTTGTCTTGCTCTAAGCAACACAACCTATACATTATCTCCCCAATACGTTGTGTCTCTTCAGGGTAACTATCGAATGGAGTGGAACAAATGGCAATAATATTTTTGAAATGCGGTAAGTTCTTAAAGTTTTCTGTTCTTTTTTCTAACAAATCGGTTACGAAACTGGACAGAATCTGCGTCTTGCCTACACCGTTAATACCTATAATTCCAAAAGTGCGCATGAATTTCAATGGTTTATAGGCTATATTGACTTTCCAATCTGCATATAGCGAAGTGTCATATTTGGGGTGGTAAGTATATGCAAAAGAATACATTTCATCAGGTTCTATCCCCATAGCCAAGGACTGCCCTTCTTGAAATGCATCCATTGCAGACAAATCACGCATCAATGAAACTTTAAAAATCCTTTCACCACGATGCTTGTCATAAATAGATGGCTCAAACGTGCAATCACATAGATAATGCTGCGCTTCCTTGATTAGTTGCTCATCTTTTAGTTCTTGGCGTAACCCTATGTAATAATCCGTTTTGATGCCCAATGAACAAAAACTATCATTCAATGGCTCGTCGAACTCTTCTGGCAGCGCATCCATTGTATTGTCCTGTCCAGAGTTCATCAGCTTCAATTCTCCAATCATTCGTCTATCTGCCTCTGAAGCGAAATAGAACAAACAAAACCAAGTATGATACTCGTAATCTGTCCAATCCCAGTTGAATACAAGAATGAAGCAAGGATAACGTTTGGGAGGCTGTACACTTGCCAAATAATCAGCTCTTTGACCTTGCTTTGTTTGTACCTCAAAATGCAATGGCATCGACAAATAACGTTTTTCTTGCGCATTTTCATCAACTCTTGCTATTGGTCGTATCGTTACATTGCCTATCCGTATGGAATTAATGCCTCTGACAACTGTTTCAAATGCTTCTGCTATCAGTTTTTCAAGATTTTCTATTCCTCCCTCAATCACAGATTGCCATTTGCCGAAAATATCTACAGGCACTTCTACATCTATACTATATGTGTCAATGCCGCCATCCCAATTGTCGTGGTCAACGATGTAATCGGACATATAACGCTCGTTGCAAAATTTGGACAATTCTTCATGTCCTTCGTTTTGCAAAAGTTTGGCTACTGTCAAATAGTATGATTTAAGGTCGCTCATCTTTCAATATTTTGTTCTATCAACTATTCAGTTACCTTATCCTTCCAATTCTTCAGCATGACGTTAGTACTCAAATTAGGGCATCCCCCTTTGTATAGGCACTTTTTATATTGAGTTGTTAAAAATTCGATGTGATTATAATTTTATACAGGATTTTACAGCTCTGCAAAAAGTTTATCATTCTTTGCCACAAAGGCTGTCCATGCTAGGCTTGCGATTATCTGCCATTAGGCACATCATCAACAGATAATATGTTCTTTGCTCTTATATATGCCGCAAGGGAAGAGTCCAAGAACATATCACCAATTGGAAAACTTGTCAACTCTTCAAACACTTGTCATGTTAAGCCTGACGTTCTTACCAGAGCAATGAATTCTTTCTCATTAATAAGTTTTTTGTTGAGTTGTTGAAAACCTTTGTTCACAATCTCTAATTGATAGCCAACCATAGACCTAACTTTCTTTTCTTCTTCTGAAAGATTACACCCGGAAAACAAATCATATTTGCTGCGTGGATCAAGAAACTGAGGTGCCGTCATTTTAGTTACAATAAATTGATAAATCCAATGGAAGAAGAAAGCCACACCAAATCCAATCAAGTATGCAGCAAAAGCATATAAAGCTATTTTCTTGTCGATTAACGACAAAAGCAGATCCATACATCCTCCACCCAAGAATAGTACGATGGTATCTCTCAACGCTTTTGGGCTATGCTCTTTGTACTTACGAACAAAATAGACTACAAGCCATCCGACGACTGCACCTAATAGAAATAAAGCGATAAAGATTAAATATAGCATACACAAACAAGTAATCACAACTCCATTAAGACTTATGTTTCTATAGGATCATCTAACAAGTGCGAAATTAAGAATAAATTCTGAAGAACTCAACATTGGGAAATGCCCTCCGATATATCTCGAATCGTATTTTACGAATTAAACAGATTCAAATAGTCGTTGCTTTTCCATTTTAAAAACATTGATATAGCTGGCAATCTGTGACTTTGTATCAACAGCAGACTTTTGCCATAAATGGATAAAGATTAAAATGGAAGTTCCATATCTTCATTTTTTGCATTAAATTGCTTTCTGCTAAGATAGGTACATACAGAGGCACAAAGATGAACAACAAGTTCGGCTTCCTCGTAATTAGGTGTTCTTCCTTCTCTAAGATGACGCCCTTGTTCTGAAGAAAAACCAAAAACTTCACCTACCACTTTATTTAAAGGTCGTGGTACTATATTGGGATGGTCGCTTATAAGTCTACCCAAAGTTGATTTCTTTTCTCCTGTAATCTCACGGCACAAACACTCTAAAGCTGCAACAGAATGTTGAACAGAACCTGTTACATCAGGAATAGGCTTCTTTGACAAATCTTTCAAAGCTTCCCGAATCTCATTCTGAGAGGTCTTCAATCCAGCTTATCCTAAGATGCCAATTGATTCTTTGATCTCATACTCGAAAGCCGCTTCCCCTCTTGTTTCAATAATTCCATCAACTAATTTCCAGCCTATACCTTTTTCTATAAAGTATTCATTGATATCTCTTTCAAATCCTAATTTATCATGGACTTGATTATAGAAATATTCAATAATATCGTATATACGATACCATGGACACTCTTCTAAAATTGATATAACCTCACTTTTCATAAAATCATTTTCAGCCCAATTATTTCTATCTTCTGCTTCATTAGTAATGAAGCATATACACGAGCGAATCTTTTTCAAGCCTTCATAACGCCGCATTATCTGAAGTAGGAATAAACGAAATGATTCGGGGGCATCATTTCTTACAACTATCCTTGGTTCGGGTCTTTCTATACCCATTCTATCAGTGAAACTCATAATATTAACACGCTGGAATTAAATTAGTTGGTAAACATGAGTAAACGCTGCACATATCGTTGATTTTTAGTACTTTAGTGATAACTAAAGTATTAAGTTCAAATCATTGTATGCGCAACATATATACAAAAATCGTCAAAATACTTGAGATATAAAACTATTTTCTGAAAATCTTGTCAATGAATGTGATAACATTCCACGCCATGATTCAGTTTCTAATCCTTACGTAAGAAGTCGTATTCAAAAGAAGCATATCTATTTGTATTTATAAGCGCTTTTAATTTATTATTTTCCACTATCATGCAACCGTTGCTTAATTCCTTCCAAGGTCGCATTTGCCCATTGCTTATGATTTTCCTTTATTCCTTCTTTCTCCTCTTCGCTTAGATTAATATGTGAAACATACTCCTCCATACATTTCACAGCCAACTCCTTTACCTTATCAAGGTCTGAACTTAGCACTTTACCACTAAGCAAAAACTCTGTAACCTTAGCTTGAACGTAACCTTCAAGATAGGCTTGGCACAAATCTTTGATATCTAACATAATCAACCTTTGTTTTTAACAATATGTAGTTTAAAACTGTAAAGGTCTCTATCTCCGACTATAATTCAATTCACACGCACCGCTATGTCGCATTTGCAACCACTCGAATAATGATATGTGCATTTCCTATTAGTCCTCTGTGGTGTTTAAGATCCCCATCAATTCAGCAGGTGTATAAACAGGCAAAGAAGACGCTGAAAAATCCTTCTTGTTGCGAGTCAATATGCAGTCAGCTTCTGCCTTCAAGGACGTGGCATTCTGAGTAGCATCTGCAAATTATTTGCGCTGGCAGACATAATCTATCAAAATGTTAGTATCAATATAAACTCTCATAGCTTATACTTTTGTTCTACTAACACATCTAATCCGTTCTCATCAGCAGGCACTGGTCGCCCTCCTTTCGGGACTATCGACTTGACATAAGCCAACGCTTCTTTAAACTCTGTGGTTTCTGATATTTTTTTGGCTCCACCTTTTACAAGAACAACGAGATGGCCTTCTCTACAGCATCCGCTACACTGATATTATGCCTATTAGCATATTGCTCCGCACCTCTATATATGTTACTGTTGATTGATACCGTATTCATATAACTCAGATTAATATTCTCTTATAAATATAAGACCTGCGTGCACTTTACATGTAATCTATATGTACGCCAAAAGTCCTTACATAAAGCAAACTTAGCTGATTATCTGCCTACTGCCCATCAATTACCAGCCAAACGCATCCATATGAGTTGTCATTGCTACAAAGATAACAAATAAAGTTCAGACTGGCAAGTTTTTCCTTACACTTTTAGAGTGCACATACATTAGCGTATGGCATTAGCACATTACTAACTGACGCAGCATTTTACCAGCTCACTCCTTTATCTTCCACTCCAAGCAGTTCACGCCATCCTTAAGCGAGAAGTTCATGCCGACCTTCGCGACGGGCTTG
>CAVHEN010000056.1:0-22482 GCA_963635115.1 Oscillospiraceae bacterium
TAATGGTTAGGATACAAGATTCTCAATCTTGGCATAGGGGTTCGATTCCCCTATCCACTACCAGAAAAGCACGGTTTCATTCACTTCTTGTGAAAGGAACCGTGCTTTTTTTGTTATACCCCAGTTTTGAGCCGTCGCCTTCGCGGCGCAATCGCCACGTCTTTGCGGCGCGAAGGCGATGCCGTTGCGCCGCAAGGGCGACGCGAGCGCGGCGGCAACGGCAAGGGCGTGCGGCAACGCCGCGCGCGCGTCAGCAAAGCGCCTTTATCAATATGCGTATGAGAGGAATCGACAGCACGGAAAGCACTGTCGACATGAACGTTATCTCGGTCATCAGGCGCGGGTCGCGCTCATACTTCATGCAGAACATCGTGCCGAAGGCTGCCACGGGCATAGCCACGACGGTGGTGTTGATGTCGTTCACCAGCTCGTTGGTGCCGCAAGCCTTGAAGAAGAGGTAGAGCCCCACGGGCACGGCGACGAGGCGCAGCGCCGTGGCTACGTAGACCTTGCCATGGGCGAGCATCTTGCGCATGCTGATCCTTGCCAGCGACGAGCCTATGACAAGCAGCGAGCCAGGCACCGTGATGTTGCCCACCATGGAGACCGGTTCGCCGATGACGCTCGGCACGTGCACGCCCAGCACCACGATGATGGCTGCCACGTAGGCGGCGACCATCATGGGGCTTGCCAGCAACTTCCACTTGAAGCTGTGGATGGAGCGCTCGCCCTTCACCAGCATGACGCCCGCGGTGAAGATGAAGAACGTGTTTGGCATGTTGAGCAGGGCGGCGTAGAAGATGGCTTGCGGGCCGAAGATGCTCGCCACGATGGGGTAGCCGATGAAGCCCACGTTGCCGAACATGACGCAGAAGCCAATCATGCCTTGCTCAAGGCGGTCGTTGCTGATGAGCCGAGGCAGGGTGAATGCCACCACCGTCAGGATGGAGTAGGTGACGAACCCCACGCAGAGCAGGGGAAGGATGAGGCGGGAGTCGGGCAACTTGTCGCCCATGACCGAGGAGAGGATGAGCAACGGGCAGCACACGTCGATGATCAATGTCGACAAGCGCTTGTCGAAGTCTCCGCCCATGAGCCCGAAGCGGCGGAGCACGTAACCTAAAACCACGATGGCAAACAGAGTCACCATCACTTGTACGTCTTGCATATCTTAGTTATCCTTTATGATACCTTTTAAGCAATGTCTTAATGAAGACCCGTGCAAAGTTACGGATTATTTCGATATGGTGATGTTTTTCATGCCCATTTTGTCCGATTCGCAAGCGTCCGTGTCGCGTGCAAAACCTCTTGCGCTTATTATGCGGAAGAAAATTTGAGAGTTTGAAATATTCTCTGTATCTTTGCAGAAGATAAGTTGAGGCAGGCGTGGCATTAAGGCGAGATTGATGTCTGGCGCTCACCTCGCATTGTCCTCGCACAGATTATTATGAATCTTCGGATAAAGAAACTCGATAAATTCATCGCCAAGCAGTTTATGTTGCTTTTCGCCGGAACGTTCTTCATCTGCCTCTTCGTGCTGATGATGCAGTTCCTGTGGCGTTACATCGATGACCTCATCGGCAAGGGCCTGTCGATGGAGGTGCTAGCCCAGTTTTTCTACTACATGGGGCTGATGATGGTGCCGCAAGCCATGCCCCTGGCCATCTTGCTCAGTTCGCTTATCACTTTCGGCAACCTTGGCGAGAGCTCCGAGCTCACCGCCATCAAGGCCGCCGGCATATCGCTGATGCAGAGCTTCCGCTCGCTGATAGTGATTGTCGTGGCGGTAATGGCGGTGTCGTTTTATTTCCAGAACGACGTGGGGCCAAAGGCTAACATGAAGCTCGCCCAGCTATTGGCGTCGATGAAGCAGAAGAGCCCCGAGCTGGAGATACCCGAGGGAATATTCTACGACGGCCTGCCCAACTGCAACATATACGTGCAGAAGAAGAACATCGTGACCGGCAAGCTCTATGGCGTGATGATCTACCGCATGACCGACAGCTACGAGGACGCTGCCATCATTCTCGCCGACTCGGCAATGATACAGTCGACGGCGGAGAAGAAGCACCTCATGCTCTCGTTGTGGAGCGGAGAGTGGTTTGAGAACATGCGCGAGTCGGACCTTGGCGGAAGCGCGGCGGTGCCATACCGCAGGGAGACATTCATCGAGAAGAAGGTGCTGCTCGACTTCGACAACAACTTCTCGCTGATGGACGCCGCGGCGCTGTCGAACAATGCCGCCGGAAAGAGCCTCTCGCAGATACGCTTCGCCGTAGACTCGCTCAACGAGACCTACGACAGCATAGGCCGCGTCTTCTGGAACGACACCAAGCAGGTGTGCTTCCCCTCGCCCAGCATACCAAAGAAAGACTCGCTGGCGCAGGTCAGAAGGGCGCTGACGGGCAAGGTGGACATAGACAAGCGCCTGCAGAAGATGAAGTTGGAGCGGCAGCAGCAAATCTACTCCGCCGCGCTCAGCAGCGTGCAGAGGGAGACATCGGACCTCGACTTCAAGGCGATGATGACCCAAAACGACGAGCGCCTGATACGCGTGCATGAGCTGGAGGCGCAAAACAAGTACGCCCTCGCCCTGCAGTGCATCATATTCTTCTTCATCGGCGCGCCACTGGGTGCCATCATCCGCAAGGGCGGACTCGGCATGCCTATCATCGTGTCGGTGCTGGTCTACATAGTCTATTACATCCTCGACGTGTCAGCCTTCCGAATGTCAAGGCAAGGCTCGTGGCCGATATGGTTGGGCCACTGGGTCGCGATAGTCACGTTGTCGCCCCTGGCGGTGTTTGTGACCTACAAGGCGATGAACGACTCGATGGTCTTCAACGCTGACGGATGGAAGCGATTCTTCACAAGGCTCCTGGGACTGAGGGCGAAGAGAAACATACAAGGCAAGGAGGTGGTGATAGAGCCGCCACACTACCGCCAAGACAACGAGACGCTGCTTGAGATAAACGCCGAGGTGACGGAGTACTCGCGCAAGCATAAGCTCAAGGCGTTGCCAAACTTCATAAAGGTGTTCTTCAAGTATGAGGAAGACCACGACATGGAAGCCATCAAGGCTAAGCTCGAAGAGGTGATACGCGACCTGTCGAACACGCGCGACAAGCAGGTGATGCACCTCATCAACCAGTACCCCGTGCTCGCGGCAAGGGCGCACACGCGGCCCTTCGACCGGAAGTGGATGAACGTCGTGGCGGCGATAATAGTGCCCGTGGGCGTGTTCACCTACTTCCGCATGTGCAGGTTCCGCCTGCGACTCGCTCGCGACTTGAAGGTGATAAAATACACCAACACGAGCATCGTGAACTATACCGAGAAGACGATGGGACGTCATGGCGACACGGCTGAGAAGGCGTGAGCGAATGGGAAAGTAAGTAAGAACAACAGATAAGTATTGTAAACACAATTTGGATATGTCAGAATATAAATTGAGCCGTATAGAAGACGCCTTGGAAGACTTCAAGCAAGGCAAGTTCGTGATTGTCGTCGACGACGAGGACCGCGAGAATGAGGGCGACCTCATCACGCCAGCCGAGACCATCACGCCGGAGAAAATCAACTTCATGCTCAAGAACGCGCGCGGCGTGCTCTGTGCGCCCATCACTATACAGCGCGCTGAGGAGCTCGACTTGCCCCACCAGGTGAGCGACAACACCTCGATGCTTGGCACGCCGTTCACCGTAACGGTGGACAAGCTCGAAGGCTGCACCACCGGCGTGTCGACCCACGACCGCGCCGAGACCATACGCGCACTCGCCGACCCCGCGTCGACACCGCAGACGTTCGGCCGCCCAGGTCACATCAACCCTCTCTATGCCCAGGACAATGGCGTGCTGCGCCGCTCCGGACACACCGAGGCTGCCATCGACCTCTGCAAGCTCGCGGGCATGCGTCCGGCAGGCGCGCTCATGGAGATAATGAACGACGACGGCACCATGGCGCGCATGCCGCAACTCCAGGAGAAGGCGAAAGAGTGGGACATGAAGATCATCAGCATCAAGGATCTCATAGCCTATCGCCTCAAGCACGAGACGAGCATCGAGGTGGGCGAGGAGGTGGACCTTCCCACGGTCTACGGCAACTTCCATCTCGTGCCGTTCCGCCAGACCAGTAATGGCTTGGAGCACATGGCGTTGGTGAAAGGCGAGTGGAAGGAAGACGAGCCCATACTCGTGAGGGTGCACTCCTCGTGCGCCACAGGCGACATCCTCGGCAGCATGAGGTGCGACTGCGGTGAGCAGCTGCACAAGGCCATGGAGATGATTGAGAAAGAGGGCAAGGGCATTGTGATATACATGCAGCAGGAAGGCCGCGGCATAGGCTTGATGAACAAGATTGCCGCCTATAAGCTGCAGCAGGAAGACGGCCTCGACACCGTGGACGCCAACGTGCACCTTGGATTCAAGCCCGACGAGCGCGACTATGGTTGCGGCGCTCAGATGCTGCGACACCTCGGGGTGCACAAGATGAGGCTGATGACAAACAACCCAACCAAGCGCGTGGGCCTTGAGGCTTATGGCCTTGAGATAGTGGAGAACGTGCCAATAGAGATTGAACCCAACAGGTATGACATCAAGTACTTGCGCACAAAGCGAGACAGGATGGGGCATGACCTCCATCTGGTGAAGTAGAAGTCTTATATTATTTATTAATGTCAACGTCGTTATGAAGCTGGTATATACATTATTTATATTACTGCTTTCCACATTAGCGGCAAGAGCAGAGAGCAGTGTGTCGGATTCGGTGGCTTGCGCGCCCACATCCATCATGTTGGCCAATGACAACGTGGCCAAGCAAAAGGCGCTGGGGAAAGAATACAAGCTGACAACGGATTGGAAGAAGCATAAACGCTTTAAGACAGCGGGCTATTGTGTGCTCGGCGTTGGCGCTTGCGTGACATTGCTTGGCGTCGGAGCTTACTGCGCTGACGCAAAAGGAGATTGGGAAGAGGCGAAAGTGGTCTATGGAACAATCTTGTGCGCTGGCGGCGTTGCCATAGCGGCTGGCAGCATACCCCTGCTCGTGATTGCGCATAGATACAAGAAGAACGCCAAGCGGCTTTCTACGCTTACCTTGAATTGCTCAACGGCGAGCACGCCAATGGCAAACGGGGCAAAGCGCGGGAATATGTTATTGGGGGCTTGCTTGAATTTTTGAGTTCAAGTAAACAGGGCTCGCAATGTCAGCTTGTTAATAACATGAGACTTTTTTGTTTCATGCAAGTAAAATTCCATGGCTTTTCTTCGTTTTAATAAATAAAATAATTACTTTTGCAAACAATATGGCAGGTAAGCTGCCGATTTAATACATATATAGTATGCCACAATTGTCAGACCGCCTAAACAGGCTCGCTCCATCGGCGACGCTCGCGATGTCGCAAAAGAGCAGTGAAATGAAAGCGCAGGGTATCGACGTCATCAACATGAGCGTCGGCGAACCCGACTTTATGACTCCCGACCACATCAAAGAGGCAGGAAAGAAAGCCATTGACGACAACTATTCAAAGTACTCCCCCGTGCCAGGCTACATGGACCTGAGGGAGGCTATCTCTGAGAAGCTCGCCAAGGAAAACAGCCTTGCCTATTCCGCTAAGGAAATAATCGTCGGCACAGGCGGTAAGCAAGGCGTATGTAACGCCATTCTTGCGCTTGTCAACCCTGGCGACGAGGTCATCATTCCTGCGCCATATTGGGTGAGCTACCCGCAAATGGTGAAGTTGGCTGGCGGCACGCCCGTCACGTTGCGCACTCCGCTTGAGAGCGACTTCAAGCTCACGCCCGCGCAACTTGAGGCTGCCATCACGCCAAAGACAAAGATGCTGGTCATCTGCTCGCCAAGCAACCCGACGGGAAGCGTCTACACGCAAGACGAGCTTAACGCGCTCGCCGAAGTGGTGAAAGCTCACGAAGGCATGTACGTCTTGTCAGACGAGATTTACGAGAATATTAATTATGTGGGCTTCAAGGCAAGCATCGCCGCGGCACCAGGCATGAAGGAACGCACTATCATCTGCAACGGCGTCAGCAAGGCATACGCCATGACGGGATGGCGACTCGGATGGGTCGCGGCACCTGAATGGATCATCAAGGGAATGAACAAGCTTCAAGGCCAATATACAAGCGGCACCAACGACGTGGCACAGCGCGCCGCATTGGCAGCCTACAAGGGTGACCAACAGTGTGTAGAGGACATGAGAGTGGCTTTCCAGCGCAGGCGCGACCTCATCGTGGAGCTTGCAAAGGAGATTCCGGGGCTTGAGGTCAACGTGCCGCAAGGGGCGTTCTACCTTTTCCCGCACTGCAAGAACCTCTTCGGGAAAAGCTATGGCGAGCATAAGATAAACACTTCAACCGACTTCGCCATGTACCTCTTGCAAGAAGCCCACGTGGCTACCGTCGCAGGCGATGCCTTCGGTGAGCCCGATGGCTTCCGCATGAGCTACGCCACGAGCGACGACAACATTCGGGAGGCCCTGAGGCGCATCAAAGAGGCTTGCGCAAAGCTGAAATAGCCATTTAGCAAGGATAATTAAAAAAAACTGTGTTAAAATAAAAGAAACACGTGTCACTAATATAGAAAATTATTATCTTTGCGAGAGTTTAAAGAAACAATATACACAATCAAATAAATTTATAACCAAAAATTAATCAAGTACTATGGCAACTACACAAAAAGCCGCAGCCCCCAAGGCTGCAAAGAAGTCACAAGGCTTCACAGGTATTAGAGGAGCATTCTGGATCATCGTCCTCTGCTTCATCGCTGCACTCTGCATCTTCAACCTCTGGTTGGGCAATGGTGCTAACTTCCAGGGCGGCGACAACGCAAACGCTCCTGCTAACATCTTCGGTACAATCTACAAGGGCGGTTATGTCGTGCCAATCATCCACACATTGCTGCTCACAGTGCTCTGCCTCGCAGTTGAGCGCTACTTCGCCCTCAAGACCGCTTTCGGTAAGGGTTCTCTGACAAAGTTCGTTGCTAACATCAAGGCCGCTCTCGCTGCTAACGATTTCGACAAGGCTGAGTCTCTTTGCAACAAGATGCAGGGTTCTGTAGCTAACGTCGTCCTCGCTTCTCTCCACGCTTACAAGGCTATGGAAAGCGGTGCTAACGCTGCCCTGAAGAAGAGCCAAAAGGTCGCTCGCATCGAGCAGGCTCACGAGGAGGCTACTCAGCTTGAGATGCCTACTCTCCAGATGAACCTTCCTATCGTCGCTACTATCGTTACTCTTGGTACTCTTACCGGACTTCTCGGAACTGTGACCGGTATGATCCGTTCGTTCCAGGCTCTTGCTGCCGGTGGTGGTGGTGACTCCCTCGCTCTGTCAACTGGTATCTCTGAGGCTCTTATCAACACAGCCTTCGGTATCGCAACATCTTGGGTTGCCGTTATCACTTACAACTTCTACACAAACAAGATTGATAAGCTGACATACGCACTCGACGAGGTAGGTTACACAATCGCACAGACATACGAAGCAAACCACACCGACGAAGCTTAATTCATCTTGGCCTTTTAACTTTAAAATCTTTAGTGTATGGCTAAGATAAAAATTAAGAAAGCGGACGTCTGGATCGACATGACCCCAATGTCGGACGTGATGGTGCTTTTGCTGACCTTCTTCATGCTGACGTCTACATTCGTCAAGCAGGAGCCAGTGAAAGTAAACACGCCGGGCAGTGTGTCGGAAATCAAGGTTCCAGAGACAAACGTCCTTAACATCCTCGTCGGAAATGACGGAAAGATCTTCATGAGCTTGGATAAGACCACCGATACACAGGCGGCTCTGACAAGCATTACCGACCAGTTCGGTGTTTCGCTCACTTCAGCGCAGCAGAAGGCTTTCCTCGACGATCCTATGTGGGGTGTTCCAATGCAGAAGCTTCAGGCTTACCTGAACCTCGACAAGAACACTCGTCCTACGGAGCTCAAGAATTTCGGTATCCCTACTGACTCTGTTCAGGGAAAGACAGGCGATGCCGCTATGAGCGAGTTCCAACTCTGGGTGAAAGCAGCTCATGAGGCAAACCCTGACGCCAAGATCGCTATCAAGGCTGATGAGAATACTCCTTACAAGACAGTGAAGAAGATCATGAGCGAGCTTCAGGATATGAATGAGAACCGTTACTACCTGATTACTCAATACAAGAAATCGGAGGATTAAAGATGTCAGCAGGAAAATCGAAACAGAAGAAGATGAATGTCCGCGTGGACTTCACGCCTATGGTGGACATGATGATGCTTCTTATCACGTTCTTCATGCTCTGTACGTCTCTCGCAAAGCCGCAGACGATGGAATTGAGTATGCCGAGTAACGATAAGAACCTTACGGACCAGGACAAGACAGTGGCAAAGGAGTCGTACACAATCACGATCTATTGCGCTGCCGACAACCAGATCTACTATGTGGCTGGACTTGTGAAGCCAGAGGATCCCAAATGTCTTAAAAAGACTACATGGGGTGCCAAAGGTATTCGCGACGTCATCATCAACCATACTACTGAGGACGGAACCACGCCAACAATCGACGTGATGAAGGCCAAGATGGAGCTTGATAAAAAGCACGAGAACCCAGATCCAAAGAAGAAGATGCCGGATTCTCTTTACAATCAAGAGCTCTCTAAGATTAAGGCAGGTGAGATCAATGGTAAGCACATCAGTACGCTGACCATCATCATCAAGGCTACAGACAATGCCACTTACAAGAACCTTGTCGATGCTTTGGATGAGATGAACATCTGCACAATCGGTAAGTACGTGATTGATAAGATTAATGATAACGACTTGAAGCTTCTCAAAGAAAACAACGTCAAGTTATAAGGTAACATAGCTAAACGAAAGGTTAAAAAAATGGCACAAATTGATTTAACAAGAAATGGCTGGTGTGACCTTATCTTCGAAGGAAGAAACAAGGAGTATGGAGCCTACAAGCTTCGTACCCAGACAGGTAAGAGAAACGTAAAAGCCATCATTACGATTGCAGTCCTCGCCGCTCTCTGCATCGTTCTGTTCTACATCAAGGCTGGATATGACGCATATCAGGCTGCGCATGCAAAGAATGAGAACGTGACTGAGATCTCAGCGCTTAATCAGCCTAAGAAGAAAGAGGCTAAGGTGGAGCGTAAGATCCAAGTCGAGGAAAAGAAAGAAGTGGTCAAGGAGGTTAAGTCTTCAATCAAGTTCACAGCTCCTGTCATTAAGAAGGACGCCGACGTGAAGCCTGAGGAGGAGATGAAGACCCAAGACCAGATCATGCAGACCAACACTGCCATCGGTGCTCTTGACGTTAAGGGTAACTCTGACCAAGGTGAAATCTTGAAGGTTACCCAGCGTGTCGAGACTGAGCCTGTAAAGGCTGAGCCAAAGCCCGAGGTTGAGAATAAGGTGTTCGATGTCGTAGAACAGATGCCTTCATTCCCAGGCGGTGCTGCAGCATTGATGCAGTATCTTTCTTCCAGCATCAAGTATCCTGTCGTAGCTCAGGAGAATGGTGTACAGGGACGTGTTGTCATCTCGTTCGTTGTCGAGCGTGACGGTAGCATCACGGACGTACAGGTAGCTCGTTCAGTTGACCCATCACTTGACCGTGAGGCACAGCGTGTTGTAAGAAGCATGCCTAAGTGGATTCCCGGAAAGCAGAATGGTCAGGCCGTGCGTGTGAAGTACAACGTTCCAGTGGCATTCAGATTGCAGTAAACAAATTTGCACATGAGACTTATATCTTACATTTGTGTAGGATTAACAATTACCTCTTTCCTTATCTCTTCTTGCGGCAATAGCAGCAAGAAGGGAAAGGATGGGAGGACAGATACTTACTCGTCAGGGACTGTCTCTTTCGTCTCTGACGAGAGTTTTAGTCCTATAATTGAGGAAGAGAGAGAAGTTTTTCAACACGACTATCCCAATGCCAAAGTAAAACCTATTTATACTAATGAGTCTGACGGCATTAACTTGCTGCTTCATGGAAAGGCTTGGTTGGTTTTCACGGCGAGGGACTATAAGCCTGCTGAGAAGAACAGTTTGAAGGCGCAACAGTATCTTCCTACTTCATTCAGCATTGCTTATGACGCCTTGGCGTTTATTGTCAACAAGAATAATTCCGACACTTTGCTTTCCGTAAAGGATGTGCAAGACATCATGAACGGAACCGTTACAAAGTGGAGCCAACTTGACAAACGCAACAAACAAGGCACTATCACGGTAGTTTTCGACAATCCTAAGTCGAGCACCGTCCATTTCATTGAAGATTCCGTCCTTGGTGGAAAACCCATTGTCAACAAGAACGTTGCCGCTGTGAAGAAGACCGCTGAGGTGATAAAATATGTAGAACAGAACCCTGATGCCATTGGTATTATTGGTAACAATTGGCTCAACGACAAGCGTGACACGACAAACCTTACATTCAAGAGGAACATTCGCGTCATGAGCTTGAGCAAGATACACCCTGCCACTCCTCAGAGCAGTAGAAAGCCTTACCAGTATTACATCTACAATGGTGAATATCCTTTCATCCGTACAATATATGCGTTGCTCAACGATCCACGTCAAGGTTTGCCTTGGGGATTTGCCCACTTCATACAGGGACCGAAAGGTCAGCGCATCGTGATGAAGACAGGACTGCTGCCTGTTTTGGGTAACATAAACGTCAGGGATGTTAACGCTGTTCAATAAAAGATAAAGAAAATACGTTTAGTAACATTTCTCGTTCTTTTGCGTTTATAGAGTAAGTAGAATAACAAAATTAGTAATACTATGAAATCATATCACATTCTCTTAGCTGGTGCTTTGTTGTTTGGCTCTGCCTCCGTGGCAACGGCGCAGACCGACACGAAAGCTCTTGTCGCTCAGACAACTCAGCTAATCAAGGCCAAAGGTGCAGACTTCGAAAAGCAAGTGAAGGATCTTTACAAGGCAAACAAGAAGAATCCCGAGGGTCTTCTGTCTATTGGTCGCACGTTCTATAACAATAAGGATTACGACAAGGCCAACCAGTTTGCTGACTATGCTCTGCAAAAGAACTCAAAATATGCCGAGGCATTCATCTTGAAGGGCGATATTTGCGTTTCCCAGGATGATGCAGGTGGCGCTTCTCAGAACTATCAGCAGGCCATCTACTTCGCGCCTAAGAACGCTGAGGGTTACTACAAGTATGCCATGATCCTCCGCGGTAGAAACCCAGAGGATGCAGTTGCTACACTTGAGGACTTGCGCAAGCAAGTGCCCGACTATCCTGTTGACGCCCTCGCTGCCCGCATCTATTATCACACGAAAAATCCAAACCTGCAGAAGGCCGCTGAATACTACGGCAAGGTTACAGACATCGCCAAGATGGATGACGAGGATATTAAGGACTATGCCACCATCGAGTGGATGCTCGGCAACAAGGACAAGAGTATTGATGTTGCAAAGGCTGGCTTGACAAAGGACGCTAAGTGGAGTACACTTAACCGCCTCGTGTTCTGGAACTCAACCGATAAGAATTATACAGAACAGGCCCTTGAATATGCCGACCGCTTGTTCAACAAGAGTGACAGCGCTAAGATCACCGCAGACGACTATGCCTACTATGGCACAGCCTTGAAGCAGGCTAAGCGTTGGGATGACGCAGTGGAAGCTTACAACAAGTCGCTTGCCGCACTTGATGCTGACGCTAACGCCATCGTCTCTAAGCCAATCCTTTACAAGAGCCTCTCAGATGTTTACAACGAGAAGGGCGACTACGATCAGGCTCTCGCTTATGTCGAGAAGTCTATCGAGGCAAAGGAGAATCCTTCTTTCTCTGACTACAATGGACTTGGAAGCCAGTATCTTGAGATTGCCACCAACCGTCAGAAGGCTGGCGACAACACTGGCGCTCTGGCCGCATTCAAAAAGGCTGACGAGACATACGCAAAGGTCGGTGAGAAGTATCCCGAGCAGATCAACTACATCAACTACGTTCGTGGTAGCATCAATTCAGCCATGGATCCTGACAGCAAGCAAGGTCTTGCTAAGCCTTACTACGAGGCTCTCGCAGCAGCACTTGAGGCAAAGGCAGACCGCTCGGTCAACCAAACTGCCATGCTGAAGACCGCATTGCAGTACATGATTGTTTACGAGTTCAACGTTAAGCAGAACAAGGCCGCCGCTAAGCAGTGGGCTGAGAAGATGCTTACCGTAGACCCTGAGAACGATATCGCGAAGCAGGTTCAAGCAATGTAAGCATTTGTTTGTTTGCACGCAATCAATAAATAAAGACTGTCGCCCTGTAAGCTCAATGACAATTAGCTTACAGGGCGACTTTTTTCATCGTTTTGCGAACTGTCAACGTGCAAGTTCACCATGCTTTTTGCATCATCCAGTGAACCGTCAACGTGCAGGCTCACATTGCTTTTTGCATAATCCTGCGAACCGTAAACGTGCTGGTTCGCATTGGTTGACTACAATTTCTACAGTCCATTGGGCACTTGCCCGCCACATTAGATAGTAGTTCGAATTTATTTTCGAGAGAAAAAAAGAGAGTCATTCCTTATCTACGTCCCACTGGATCGGCACGTTCTTCAGCACAATGAGCCCCTTGTCTTCATAGCTTGTCGACACGCCATACTGCAGCTGCTGGATGGTCGTGGCGGTACGCTTCACGTCTACGAAGGTTGCCATATCGTTGAGCGGAATCTTCATATACACGCCCTCCGTCACCGGGTACGGATACCATCCCGCGTTTTCTTTCGTCTTATATGCATTGCCGTCCTGGTCTATCATCAGTGCCGGATAATTGACGTTGCACCCGAAACTCATCGACGCCAGGTTGGCAATCATTTTCACCTTGAACACCAGGCTCACCTGTCCATAGTTGGTCGATGTGGTCTTGCCGTAAGCCCCCACCAGCTGAATGTCCACTATCTGCGGAATCGGGTTGGTTATTGTTCCGCCGCCAACAATGGGCTTTTCCATTCCGCCCGCCTTTGCTTTCTGAGTAGTCTGTTTCGTTTGCGATGTTGTCGTGTTGCTGTTGGTCACGGTCTCAATGCCCCTCTTCACCTTCTTCAGCAGTCCGCCTAATCCCTGAGCCTTTGCGTCAATCGATCCAAAGGCAAGTGCCATTGCGCACATAATTGCTATCATCCTCATAGTCGTGTTTATTTGTTTTCGGTTTGTTTTTCCATCAGTTCCTCAGCCTCTTTGTCAGCGTTCTGCGCGTTGCGGTATTCGTCGCGGTCGGTACACGTTATCGTAACCTTCTTCATGTTGGCGAAGCTTGCCGCATTATACGGCCTTACCTTTAGATAAAACTTCAGTGTGGCAGTGGTTCCCTTGGGATAACAGTCGTTCTGCGTCACGCTTTTTGCCGGAATCGCGTTTATCTTTCTCGCATAGAATTCCTTGCCGTCGTTGTCGGCGACCACCGCCCCCAACTTGTCGAGTCGCACGCCCCCCTTGCCTTCGAAGTAGCTGCCAGGCTCAAGCATTTCCACCTCAGTCGCAAGCTTCAGCTCGCCACTGCCGTTGGCATCAATCACGGTCAGCGTCTTCACGGTCTTAATAAACACATTAGGAGCGACCTCCACCGGAATTTCCTTGTCTTTCAGGGCGTCCCCTGCCTGCTTCATTTTTTCCTTGAACAGCAGCGCTTGCGCCATGGCGTCGTCCAGCAGTTTCGTGGCGTCATCCTTGTCCGCCTTTGCAGCCTTGGCTTTAATCTCCTTTTCGGCATTCCCCTTTTCCATCACCACCGAAGGCAGCTCGCCCAGCAAGCCGTTCTTGGACAACTGCCCATTGCCACATGCCGCCAACATCACGACAATGGCTATGGTTCCAAATAGTTTCTTTTTCATGATCCTGTTGTTTAAGTTTATAATTAGATTTAAGTTTTGCAGTCGCAACCGACGGTAGCGCCGAGTCATATTGTCTTATGCAAAGATAACGACGAGGGTGACACAACGGGCTTCAAACTGCAAAATCGTACCGGTTGACGCATATATTTTTACCCATTGCGCTTTTTTTACCGATTGAACGCAAGGCTCTCTCGCTTTTTATCCGTATTTTTGCAGTAGAGGCAAAGGCAAACAGGCGCTATGCTGATTCGTGAGGGTCAGGGCGACAAGCGGCAGCCCTCTCGCGCTTACGCCGCAACGCCATCGCGTCTGCGCCGCAACGCCGACGCGACAACGCCGCAAAGGCAGCGCGATTGCGGCGTGATCGCGACAAGTGAATCGGGCGCGACAGTTACCCCGCGAGAACCAACCATCTCCCTCGTCACCCCATCTAAAAACCGAAAACAATAACCACACAAGGCAGGACTATGGTAAACGAACTTGCAAAATCGGTCAACGACTTTTCCTTCGGCATGCTCTTCATGTCGCAACTGTTGCTTACGGCCATCATGTATCACAAGGGTCGCCGCCACAGCCTGCAGCGCATGATGTTCTTCTTCATGGCATATCTGCTTGGCATCACGCTTTTCGAGATATTCTTCTTCTACCTGTTGCCGAAAGCCTACGGCACGCTCACCTCATGGTTTACCGACATCGTGGAAATGACGGTCGTGCCTTGTGCCTATTTCATCATTGTGAGGCTCACCCACCCCGAGGCCAAGTTCAAGAAGGCTATAGTCGCCAACGCACTGCTCTATGCGCTGGCGTTGGTGGCGTTTGCCGTCACCAATGAGAGGTATGTCTACTTTGGCATACTAATTTTCACCCAGCTCTATTCGATCTTCATCATCGTCTACGGAGTGGTGGCAGTGAGGCGGTTCAACAAGATTCTTGCCGACAACTTCTCCAACGACAACCTCTCGCTCTACTGGCTCAAATACATAGTTTATCTCTACGTGGCCATCATAGCGATGTGGACCTTCGCCACCGTCATGGCAAGCGACTATTCTGTGGCTGTCTACAATGCCTCCGTGATACTTGCTTTCTCCATGTTCTGCTACTTTGTCTACAAGCAGGAAGACATGCTTGAGGCGCTCCGCTCCACCGGCATAGCCTATGCCGACGAGGAATGCAAGGGCGGCGATGTGGCGGAAGGGGCAGCCTCAGACGACGTGCAGGTCGCCAAGGACTATCATTTTGCCGCCAATATAGAACGCATATTCAGCGAGAAGGAGATCTATCTTGACCCCACACTCAACATCAACGAGCTGGCGCGGCAGTTGGGCACCAACCGCACCTACATATCCAACTATCTTAACCAGCAGCTGCACACCACTTTCTACGAATACGTAAACCAGTGGCGCATACGTCGCGCGAAGTACATGCTCGAGCACACTGACCTCACGCTCGACCAGATAGCCGACAAGTCGGGTTTCAACTCGCAAAGCAGTTTCCGTCGCTACTTCGCCGCCTCCACGGGCGCCACGCCATCCGCCTACAGGAAGCGGCTCGGCGTCAAACTTGCTTGATATAGCGAAGCGAGGGCGTGCCAACCGTGGCACACCCTCGCCCTATAAACTTGTTTTCTCAATCTATAATGTCCTGATTCCTCAGAACACGCTTATCTTTGCCCCCGCCATTACCCAAAGCCCGGGCTGCCTCACCGTGCCGAGGTCGTAATACCGGTGGCAGGTGATGTTGTCCGCCTTCACGTATATGGTGCAGTGTGGCAGCTGGTATTGCACCTTGCCGTCGAGCTTGGCATATGGATGATAGCCGTTCATGCGTTGTTGCCAGCGCAGCGACCACGAGGCTGAGAGACGCCGCACAATGGGGTGCGATATTGTCGCCACCAGCTTGTGCCTCAGGTATTCCAAGGCGTAGAGCGACTTGTATATGTCCTTGTCGGTCTTGTGGGTCTGGTTGATATAGGCATAGCCCAGCGTCACGAGCCAAGGTGCCTTGTCTGTCGCGACCTCAGCGCCCAGCAGTTGCGAGAGGTTTGCCTTTGCCTCCACGTTCAAGCCCGTGTTGTCGAGCTTGCCGATGTTCATGGCCTGGTATCTTTTCGAGTCGGCGGTCTCATACACCCAGTCTATCATGTCGCGGCCTCGGCTGTAGAACGCGCTTGCCAGCGCCTCGAAGCCAAACGTGCGATAGCGCACGCCGCCCTTGAAGGTGTTGTTGCGCTCCGGCCTCAGCGCTATGTCGCCTTTCTGTGCCGAGCTGTTGGTGTATAAGTCGGTGAAGGTCGGCAGGCGCATGGCCTTATTCCAGCTGGCGTATACCTTCCAGTGGTCGTCGGGCCTGAAGCTGATGTCCACGCCCGGGTACACGCGGAACTTGTTGTCGAGGCCCGTGTTGCGGTTTGCCATCATTCCTGCCGACACTGTCAGTCCGCCTACTATCACGTTGTGCTCAAGAAAGAGGCTCGTGTTTGTTCGGTTCCCCAAGTGGTCGTAGGCTCGCCCAGTGTTGCCTATGGTCTTCCATTCCGCCTCGTCGAGCAGCTCGCCATAGGCGGTAGACAGGATGTGCTCCTTGCGTATGTCAGCGCCTATCGCCGTCTTGCCTGCCGCCCAACTTGCCACGGCGCTCAGCGACCCGCCATAGACGTCCATGCGGTGATAGTTCTCGCCGTTCTTGGCTCCCGTTGCGCCCTTCGTCAGTTGGTAGTGGTCAATGTCGCGATGCGCGTAGACGGCAGGCTCTATCTCCAGCTGCTTCAGGAAGCCGCTCTCGTTGGCAAACGGATGGATGCCCACGCTCACGGATGCCATGTATCTCCGCGTCCACTCATACTGGTTGGGGAAGCGTGCCGAATAGAACGTGTTGGCACCATAATCCTTCGACGTGATTCCTGCCTGCCAGTTGACGTCGGCAATTTTCGACGTCAATCGTCCTTGATAGAACCCGTGTCGATTGCGGAAGTCGGAGTTGGTGGTGCCGCCGTCGCTCTGGTTGTAGCCCGCTGAGAGCGAAGAGAAAAGTCGTGTTTTTGTCGGCGTTGCGTCGCTTGTCTTCAGCAAGCTTGCCGCAACCCTTGCGTCTCCGCCGAATGATCCGAACGAGCCGCCTTCGATGGTAGCCTTCCCTTCCCATCCTTTCGCGCCTTGCGAAGAGGGCTGTGGCGTGGTCACGATGTTTATGGCTCCCGAGAAAGCCGCGGAGCCGAAAACGCGCGCTGCACCGCCTTCCAGCACCTCGATGTGGTCTATGTCGTCGAGCGACACGGGGAAGTCGGCGGCGTTGTGACCCGTCTGTGGCGAGGTCAGCGGCATGCCATTCAGCAGAATGGTGATTTGGTCGAAGGTGCCACCATTGATGGAAATGTCCGTCTGTACACCAAAGCCACCGCGCTGACGGACATCCACGCCCGTGGCTAATTTCAATACGTCGTTGATGGTCTGCGCCTCGGCACGATGAATGTCGTCGCGCGATATGACCTCAACGATTTTCGCCGACTGCCTGGCAGTCAGCGGCGCTCGCGATCCCGTCACTTGCACTTCGTCGAGCCGTTGCTCCCCGAACGAGAGCGTGTCGGCACTCTCGTTGGCTGGCCTCGTGGCTATGCCGTCGGCCTTGGCGTAGGTGAGAGTGGGCACGGCAAGGACACCAATCACCACCACTTTGCCCAAAGCGGCAAAGAGGCTGTAGCCCTTGCGGCTGAAGTGCTTGAAAACGATCGCGTCGCGTTTGTTGAACGTTGTTGTTTTCATAAGCGCGTGCAAAGGTAAGGCTTTTCCCTCAGATCGGCAAGCAAAACCTTATACGATTAACGGGCACGACGCGTTTGTGCCATGCCCGTTATCCACTTGTCGTGCCCTTTTTTGCTTATCGCGCTTGCCGCGCCATCTTCATCCATTTGCGGTAGCCCATCACGGCTATCACCACGTACATGCCATAGAGCGATGCCTTGAAAGGTATGCCCTTGATAACATAGAGGTAGCAGCTCACGATGTCCACCACTATCCAGAAGAGCCATTGCTCGGTGTATTTCCTGGCGAGCGCCCACAGGCCCACGAAGCTCAGCGCGTTGGTGAAGCCGTCGAGCACAGGCACGTTGCTGTTGGTGTAGCGGCTCAGCACGAACCACGTGGCAACCCAAGCCGCCACAAAGAATAAGGTGGCGATGGGGTAGAGCCGCTTGGGCATGAACGTGACGGGCATCTCCTCGCCCTCCTTCTGCTTGCGCTTCTTGCCGAACTTCCACACCGTCCAGCCATACACGGCGGCAAGCGTGTAGTAGACCGCCATGCCCGCGTCGCCGTAAAGGCCGTGGCTATAATAGAGGAACACGTCCATCGCCGGCATCACGATGCCCACGAGCCATAGCGCTATGCTGGCGCGGTATTCGAGAACGATGTAGATTATGCCCAGTATGGTCGTGGTTATGTCGAGCCAGTGGTCTATGAAGTATTGCGTCATTTTGCGTCGTAAGTTTGGTAAATAATGTATAAGCCGTCGGCGTCGATCTCAAACGACGCCCCCACGGCCTCGTTGAGCGTGCCTTGCCATGCCGTGGCGTAGGGGTATGCGTCCCATCTCAACCCGCGTGAGCTGAGCTTGTGGCAACCGACGTTGAAGATGCTGACCTGTTGGCGAGGAAACGCCTCGAACACGTGCTTGCCCTCGTGGGCAGTGAACCATCCGTAGTCGGTCGCCATTATCGGCTCAACGCCCATCTCGTGGCGGTAGGTCGCCATGAGCGCGACGTTGGCTATGGTGTGGTCTTCCCTTAGCCCCGTGGCGCCGAGATAGACTATCTCCTTGAACCCTTTTGCCAGCATGAATCGCGTGGCTTTGGTCAAGTCGTTGTATTCTTGCTCGTCAACCTTGTGGAAGATATCGGCAAACTCCTTTTGCGTGGACAGCGGCAGCGAGTCGCCGTCGCCCACGATGGCGTCGGGCCTCAGCCCGTGCTCAAGCGCCGTCAGCCCAGCTCGGTCGCAACAGCATAGATACCCGTGCCCGCTCAAGATCTCCAGTGGTATCTCGTGGGTTGGGTATGAGCCGTTGGCAAGGATTATGGCGGGATTGTTGCGCCAGAATTGTTTATGGTTTATCATATCCTTCATGAATGCTGCTGGCTAAGAGGCGGACATGTCTCTCGTGAACCTGCCGATAGATTATGTGGACGAAATAATCCTCCGCGCCATGGATAGTGATAACCTTATCTATAACACCGGAAACATTGAACTTGCTGACATACCTTTTGAAAAGGAGAGAGAACAATTTGTTTCGGTATGCTTGGCATGTTACCTTTTTATTAGTATGCGGAATAGGCCCAAGAAAGTCGCAATAATAGCAGATAACAAGATTCTTATGCTCTAAAAAGAATTCTGCTATTCTGCTTGTTATTATGGATAGCGTGCGTAAGGACGTGGAATCCTCCTCGTGGGCTCTTGTCAAATCAATATTGACCACATCAATATACGGGGAAATGGCATTTGTCACTTCCTTAGGAAAGAAGCTGTCACCAAATGAAGCCAGTTCTATATTGTATGATCCACCATGACGGTTTTGGACACTAAAGAATTTATGAGTCATTTATTTAGTGACACGTTCCTTTCCCTTTACCCGAGGACAATAACCTCATCGAAATGGGTCTGCTTTTTAAGTTTCTCAAGTCTCTCATGTTTCTCGATGCCTATCTTACGCATAAGTTCTTCGAGCTTCTTTGAAGGGTTGTTGATAACAATGTTCTCTGTCATGGCCGATTCCTTTCTTTACATGCAAAATTAGGTAATTATTTGTAATCACCAAAATGTTTGCCGTGGTTTTTGAAATCCATGTCCGCCCCCGAGCTACGTGGTTGTTTGGGGAGCGGACACGAATGGTTCGCGATCAGAATGTCAGGCTCAAGTGTGCCATGCAGTTGAACGGGGCAGAGGGTGCGAAGCCTGCCTGATAGAGGTCGTCGGTGTTGTAGGCCTCGACGTTGCCATTGGCAGCCTTGCGGAATTTTGGCGACGCCCATCCGTTGTTGTCATACTTGCTGTTGAAGACATTGTAGAGGGCAATGCCAACGGTGACTTCTTTCATGCCAAACTTTGGCAGGCTGAAATGGTAGGCAAGGTCCACGTTGGTGGTGAAATGTGCCTTCAAGGTCATGTCCACGGCCTGGTCAAACTTGTCGTCCTTGGAATAGTTGTTGTACGATTCGAAGCCTGTGTTGGTCAGATATTGCTTGCCCACATATTGGCTCTGGACGCTTGCCGTGAAGCCCTTGTAGCTGAACGTGAAGATGTTGTTGAAGATGATGTCGGGCGAGAACGCCGTGTGGGTGTTGCCGAGGTTGCAGCTCTTTCCGTCGGCGAGGTCCACAGTCCAGTCCTTGCAGATGCTGCGCGAGAAGGTGGCGTTGAGGTCCCAGCGGAACCAGTCGGTTGGCTTCCACGCGCCTTCCAGCTCCACGCCCTCACGGTAAGAGCGGCCGCTGTTCTCGTTGCTTGCCTTCATCTCGCCTATGTCGTTGAGCTCGCCGGTGAGCACGTACTGGTGGTTGTAGTACATGTAATAGAAGTTGGCGCCTGCCGTGAACTTAGGGCTCTCATAGCGGTAGCCGAACTCCACGTCTTGCAGCTTCTCGGCCTTCAGGTGTTTCACCTCGTTGTCCTGGTAGTCGTTGCGTGTGGGCTCCTTGTGGCTTATGGCATAGCTGGCGTAGACGCGGTTGTGCTTGTCGAATTGGTAGTTGAGGCCGAACTTCGGGTTGAAGAAGTCGAAGTCGTCGTGTGCCCAGTATCCCTTTGTGCGGTCTACGTTGATGTAATAGTCGCGCGGGTCCTGCATGCGATATCCCACGTGGCGATATTGCAGGTCGAGGTAGGCGTTGAAGCCTGGCAGGAATGTCCACGACTCCTTGGCATAGATGTTGAAGTCTGTCTTCCACGAGCGGTTCCTGTAATACTCATAGCCTGGATAGAACGTGTTGACCTTCTCCTTGGTCCAGAGCACCTCCCCCCAGTGGTCGCCAATGTATTTGTTCCATCCGCCGCCGAGGGTAGACTTGAAGTTCTGCTTGTCGTCGAAGTTGACGCTTGCCACGACGCCATAGAGGTTGTTCTCCATTATTTTCTTTCGTGTCAGGTCGCTCTTGAACTCCTTGTTAGCCAGCCCGTAGTCACAGTAATCCTTGTTCGACTTGTATTCGTTGTAATAGCCGTAGCCGTAGGTGTAGTGCAGCGTGACGTTGGTCGACCAGTAGCGTCCGTACAGCTGGTTCCAGATGGCCTGGTAGCTCATCTGGTGATAGTTGTCGGTCTGGTCCTTGTAGTATTGCACGTTGCCCTTGTCGTCGTAGTACTCTCCGCACGAGTTGTAGCGTCTTCCGTAGAGGCTCTGCTCGTATTTAGAGGCGTAGTTCCACGCGTGGTAGGTCTGCTCAGTGCCGTTCCACGTGACGAGCTTCACCATCGTGTTGTCTGAGAAGTAGCCGCCTTGAAGGAAGTAGGAGTTGAGCTTTGCCGACGCGCGCCTCAAGTATCCCTTGCTGCCGATGTTCGACAGGCGTCCTTGTAAGCCCCAGTGGTCGGCCAGGAGTCCGGTGCCGAAGCGCAGGGTCTCCTTGTGGCTGTAATAGCTTCCGGCGCTGAGGTCAATGCCGGCGTATGGCTGTGTGCCAATGTTCTCCGTCTGCATGTTGAGGGTTGCTCCGAAGGCACCAGCGCCGTTGGTTGACGTTCCTGCGCCGCGCTGCAGCTGCATGCTCTGCACGGAAGACGTGAAGTCGCCCATGTTGACGAAATACACCTGTGAGCTCTCGGCGTCGTTCACGGGCACGCCGTTTGCGGTGATGTTGATGCGGCTCGGGTCAACGCCGCGCACGCGTATCGACGTGTAGCCGATGCCGTTGCCCGCGTCTGATGTGGTGGTGACGGATGGCGTCAGCGACAGGATGTAGGGAATGTCCTGACCGAAGTTCACTTGCTTGATTTTGTCCTTGCCAAGTGTGGTGAACGCCATTGGCGTTTTCTTCGTGGCACGTGTTGATGTCACCTGCACGTCTTGGAGCGTGTACGTGTTGAGCGTGTCGAGCTTTTCCGGTATGCCCGCAGTCGCAGCGAGTACCGAAAACGACAGGCCCATCATGAAAAATGATCTTTTCATTGATACCTTTTGTTTTTAATAAAATAACCAAGGGATTATCCTCTACCTACGCCGGCATTACCCGGATCAGGTTCATGGGTATGATCTCAGCCGCGGCAACAACCGCAGCACCCCTTAGAAAGCAACTTTTGCTTTCCGGCTGCAAAGTTATAAAAGAAAAACGAAATGGAAACGAATAATCGCGAAAAATGTGGCATCGTGGTAAAAAGGCGCGACAAAAGCCCTTTCGCGAATCCATTTTTGGCAACCGCTTTGCCTCTCGTTTAAGTCACGTTTGCTTTTATAAGGCTATTGTAACTTGCTGGATGATAATACTTTGTGCTCTCTCTGTCTTCATCGGCGACAAAAAGGGAACATTTCGCATTGCGGTTGCGCCGCAATCACGTTATCGTTGCGCCGCAATCGCATTGCCGTTACGGCGTAATGGTCGTGCCATTACGCCGCAACCGCAGAGCCTTTGCGCAGTAACCGCGCGCCATTGCCCTGCCGACCGCA
>CAVHEN010000057.1:0-22205 GCA_963635115.1 Oscillospiraceae bacterium
TTGCCTTCGCGGCGTAATCGCATTGCCTTCGCGCCACGATCGCAATGCCATTACGCCGCAACCGCACTGCGGCTAAATCCACTTCCCTTCCGGCTTGCACCCGTCATACCTTGCGTTTGGCGTCTATCATGCTCTTCAAGCCGTCGCTGTAGTCGGAGACCACTTGCCTTGCGAACATCTTGCCACTGTCCAGCGCCGCCTGGAAATCGTCCTCGGTGAGGACCTTCGACGAGCGCCTGCCGCCCAGATAGGTAAGGGGCATCAAGGATTCCTTGTCGCAATCCTTGCCGTTGACCAAAGCGCACTGGGACGCGAACGAGGAATTCAGCGCCACGGTAGGTACGAATGTCTCCACCGGACGGTAACTCGTGCTGAAATAACTCTTCAGGCGATCGTTCTCGTCCCATTCCCTTACAATGAGGTTTCCCATCTCGCGGGTGATGGCCCACGACGTGCCACCTTTATATAATGTGTAAGTCTTTAGCGGGCAATGCACTCGCAGGGTCTTGTGTATGTGGCTGCCAGACAACAACTGGCGCGCGAGCTTGCGAACCTTGCCCTTGAACGAGCCGCTTGCCCAAGCATGGTCATTGAAGAGCTGGAAATCGGTATACTTGTATGCCGTCCTGCCCATGCCTGGCATGGGGACACCGGCAAGGAGCTGCTTGCCGTCCAAGCCCGCGAAAAATTCCTTGATGCGGCCGTTGCTCCACAGAGGATAATCAAGGCCGCCTATCGCCACGAGATAATCAGCTCCGCTGAAAAGCGCCTCGCGAATCAACCGCACTTGGACCCTCACCTCATTCAGGCTGCCGGCGATGGTCCTTACGCGGTGAGTGAGGAAATGAATGTTGTCGCCTTGCAGTTGCCGCATGAAATGCTGCAGGTCACGGCTACTATCCACATGTATATAATAGTCAGCGTCAGCAGGAAGACTGCTTACGAGGTCGCGCAAATGGCGTGCGTCCTTCTGTACGTTAATCAAAAAAGCGAGTTTCATAGTCGTATAAATTTATCTCGGTTGCTTTGGCAAAAATACGAACATTATTCCATACTTCCAAGAAAACAACCATGGAAAAATTCCTCATTAGAATAACAAAGACGGCTTATCTGTTAATAATTTATAAACAAACAAAATACATCCGCCGCCAATGTAAAGATACTCATTATATATATGTACCTTTGCACTCCGGATTGGGACGGCACTCTTAGAACCGCCCCGGCACAGGCGTGTTAATAGTGACGCGTAAGGCCATGCGTCATGGTTAGTGAATCGCCCGCGCGTTCAGGGTTAAAGCCATGGATGGTCTCTTTTAGACTGGAGGCACCGCGAGGCCCCTGTTCATCTACTACAATTATTAAACATTCATTATTATTCAAGTTCAAAAAATGGACACATTAAGTTACAAGACTGTCTCCGTCAACAAGGAGACGGCAAAGAAGGAGTGGGTCGTCGTGGATGCCACCGACCAGATTGTGGGCCGTCTGTGCTCTAAGGTCGCAAAGCTGCTCCGCGGCAAGTACAAGCCCAGCTTCACACCTCACGTAGACTGCGGTGACAACGTTATCATCATCAACGCAGCCAAGGTTCAGTTCTCTGGCAAGAAGGAGACTGACAAGATCTACACACGTTATACTGGTTATCCTGGCGGCCAGCGTTTCAACACGCCTGCCGACCTGCGCACACGTCCAAACGGCATCGACAAGATGCTGCGTCACGCCATCAAGGGCATGCTGCCGAAGGGTCCCCTCGGCCGCTCGCTGATGGACAACGTTTACATCTTCGAGGGCGCTGAGCACGACAAGGCAGCTCAGCAGCCAAAGAACATCGACATTAACCAGTATAAATAATCAATAGAGATGGAAGTTATCAACGCAATCGGCCGCCGCAAGAGCGCCGTAGCCCGCGTTTACCTCACAGAGGGTACCGGTAAGATCACAATCAATAAAGTAGACATAGAAAAGTATTTCCCATCAGCCATTCTCCGCTACGTGGTGAAGCAGCCTCTCGAGCTGCTCGAGGTCGCTGAGAAATACGACATCAAGGCCAACCTCGATGGTGGTGGTTACACAGGTCAGAGCCAGGCTCTGCGTCTCGCCATCGCCCGCGCCCTGGTGAAGATCAACGCTGAGGACAAGAAGAACCTCAAGGACAACGGCTTCCTCACACGCGACAGCCGCTCCGTTGAGCGTAAGAAGCCAGGTCAGCCGAAGGCTCGCCGTCGCTTCCAGTTCAGTAAGCGTTAATCCGCCGTTTAGCATCCAAACAGGCAGGATCCACATGGCTACCTGCCTGCTGGTTCTAATCAATGAGATAGAATTAAGAAGGAAAGTAAACAATTTTAAAACAAGAAAACAAAAATGTCAAGAACATCATTCGAGCAGCTGCTTCAGGCTGGCTGCCACTTTGGTCACCTCAAGCGCAAGTGGAATCCCGCAATGGCTCCTTACATCTTCATGGAGCGCAACGGCATTCACATCATCGACCTCAATAAGACCGTAGCCAAGATCGACGACGCCGCCGAGGCTCTCAAGGCTATCGCAAAGAGCGGTCGCAAGATCCTCTTCGTTGCCACGAAGAAGCAGGCCAAGGACGTAGTTGCCGAGAAGGCAGCAAGCGTCAACATGCCTTACGTTATCGAGCGCTGGCCCGGTGGCATGCTCACCAACTTCCCAACAATCCGCAAGGCCGTGAAGAAGATGGCAAACATCGACAAGATGATGAACGACGGCACATTCTCTAACCTCTCAAAGCGTGAGCTGCTGCAGATCAACCGCCAGCGCGCCAAGTTGGAGAAGAACCTCGGCTCTATCGCCGACCTCAACCGTCTGCCTTCAGCTCTCTTCGTGGTCGACGTGATGAAGGAGCACATCGCCGTGAAGGAGGCCAACCGTCTGGGCATTCCAGTGTTCGGTATCGTTGACACCAACTCTGATCCTCACAACATCGACTACGTGATCCCTGCCAACGACGACGCTAAGGATTCAGTTGAGACCATTCTCGACGCCTGCTGCGCTGCTATCGCTGAAGGCTTGGAGGAGCACAAGGCTGAGAAGGCCGACGACAAGGCAGCCGCTGAGCAGCCAGAGGAGGCTGCAGAGGGTCGCCGTCGCAACCGTCGCGCACGCCGTGAGGAGGCTCCCGCAACAGAGGCTCCTAAAGCAGAAGAGGCAGCTCCCGCAGCTGAGTAAGACATCAACAATAAAATAGAAAACACATTATGGCTGTTACAATTGAAGACATCAAGAAGCTTCGCGCCATGACCGGCGCCGGTATGAAGGACTGCAAGAAGGCCCTCGCCGAGGCTGATGGTGATATCGATAAGGCTGTGGAGCTCGTTCGCGAGCGTGGTTTGGCTATCGCCGCAAAGCGTTCCGACCGCACCACATCCAATGGTTGCGTTCTCGTTAAGAACGACAATGGCTTCGCCGCAATGATCGCATTGAAGTGTGAGACCGACTTCGTTGCCAACGGTGCCGACTATATCGCCCTGACACAGGAAATCCTCGACCTTGCTATCGCTGCCAAGGCTCACACTCTCGATGAGGTGAAGGCTCTGCAGACTAAGGACGGCATCACGGTTGAAGAAGCTGTCACACGTCGCTCTGGCGTCGTAGGTGAGAAGATGGAGCTCGACGGCTACAACGTGCTCGAAGGCGCCAACATCGCCGTTTACGACCACATGCGCCGCCACACTCTGGCTACCATGGTTCAGCTCTCTGAGGAGAACGAGGAGGCTGGCTACAAGGTTGCCATGCAGGTTGCAGCAATGAAGCCTGTGGCTCTCGACGAGGCAAGCGTTCCTCAGAACGTCAAGGACGAGGAGCTTCGCATCGCCATCGAGAAGACCAAGGAGGAGCAGATCGAGCGTCAGGTGAACGTCGCACTGAAGAAGGCTGGCATCAACGCTAACCTCGTAGACAGCGACGACCACATCGCAAGCAACATGGCTAAGGGATGGCTCACACAAGAGGAGGCCGACAAGGCTCAGCAGATCCGCAAGGAAGTGTCTGTCACGGCTGCCGCCAACTTGAAGGAGCAGATGATCCAGAACATCGCCAAGGGCCGCATGGCTAAGTTCTTCAAGGAGAGCTGCCTCGTGGACCAGGAGTTCCAGTTTGGCGACGAGGGTTCTAAGGAGAGCGTCGCTCAGTGGCTCGACAAGCAGGCTAAGGGCCTGAAGATCGAGGCCTTCAAGCGCTTCTCTTTGTCTGCCGACTAAGCAAAGACTTACATTACGCATTATATAAAAAGCCGTTGGGAATCGTTTCCCAACGGCTTTTTTTGTATCACTTATTCAAGGAACTTGACCGCACGGTAATCTATTCACGCATAACTTATCCACGCGAATCCATACCAGCGCTAATTTGCAACAGGAACATAACCACTCTCTTTCACCACCTTTTGTCCTGATGCCGTAGTTAAATATTCAAACAGCTTATATGCGTTGGATGTCTTATCAACATCGGAGCGCACTGCCGCGTATATCTCTGACACGTAAGGGTATGTGTTGTTTGAAATGGTGTTCTTGTTTGGCTCAATGCCATCAACCCCTATACTCTTTGCCCAAGTCTGTTCACCTTGTACCATGACACTGTAATAGAAGTATGGAGTGTATGCGATGCCATTATTATCATAACGCAAAGAAAGGAAAGGCCCAGCCATGCCACGAGTAATCATCTCTGGCCAATCTATCATGGTCAAGCCTTTCATGACCAAGGTTTCCATCTTTTCCTGACTTCCAGAGTTGGCATTCCTTATATAAGGATTAATCGTCGCGTCGTTTCCACCGACTTCTTTCCAATTCCTGACTTTTCCGGTATAAATGTCCTGTATCTGCGAGATGGTCAGGTTGGTTATAGGGTTGTTGGTGTTAACAATAAAGATGAAGGCATCACGACCTATGGGATGTTCTATCAAGGATACGCCTTTCTCTTCGGCATATTTTTTCTCGTCTCTCGATATGTTACGAGAGGCTATGATGAGTTCCGCGTTTCCATCAATGAGGTTCGTGTAGGAGCCGTGAGTGGTGCTGCATTTCAATTTGCTTTCCAACAGCTGTTCATCACTCTTAGAGATGCCTGCTTTGTCATAGTCTATCCTGCAATACCGTGTTTGGTCCAAATACAATTTTTCCCACCAATAGTATGGCAAGCCCAAGACCTTCGCAGCCAATATCACGCTGAGCGGTTGGGTAGACGTGGAGCAATCCGTCACGGGGAAGTCTTCTATTGTCATGGCTGGTCTCGTGCCATCGTTGTCATCACTTGTCCCACAACTGATAAGAGACATTGACATGACAATAAACAATATGAATAATTTCGCGTTCATTTTCCTTGTTTTTGCTACAAAGTTAAGCATTTTCCCCACATTATTGCTACTTTTGCGAATATAATAACATTCTCATGGCAGAGATCTCAAAAGACAAGCGAAGCAAGATGATGGCCGCCATCCATTCGAGAGACACCAAGCCCGAACTGATGGTGAGGAAATATCTTTGGCGACTCGGCTTCAGATACAGGCTGAACCTGAACCGTCTGCCTGGTCACCCCGACATTGTGCTACGCAAATATCACACGTGCATCTTCGTGAACGGTTGCTTTTGGCATGGCCACGATTGTGAAGACTTCCGTATGCCAAAGACGAACGTCGAGTTTTGGGAGAAGAAAATAAGGCGCAACCAAGAACGCGACAAGGAAGAGCAACGCAAACTTGCGAAGATGGGGTGGCACGTCATCGTGGTGTGGGAATGCGAGTTAAGCCCCGACAGGCGCGAAGACACGCTGAGGTCGCTCGCCTTCACGCTCAACCACATCTACCTGCAAGACCGCACCATCCGATACATGCCAATGGAAGAGGAGATGGAGATGGCTGCCGAGCCTACTCCCGATGATACCAACAAATGACGTTGCCGTCGAAACTCTCACGCCTCGTGAGCGCAATGCCGGAGGGCAACCGTGGGGCCTCAACGCCCTCGCCAACGACCATCGGCGACGTCTCCACGCGAATGTCGTCCCACATTCCTCGGTCAAGAAACGCCTTCAGCGTCATCGTGCCGCCCTCCACAATCAGGCTCTGGCGACGCTTCTCAACCAAATGAGCCACAACGGCTTCAATACTGTCGAGGCACACGAAGCCTTCGGGCGCGTTCTCCAGGCTACGCGAAAGCACTATGCGCTCAGGGCTCGTGCCGCTCCACTGCCGCACGTCAAGTCGTGGATGATCGGTCTCCAAGGTGTGTCGCCCCACGAGAATGGCATCGCTCTCGGCACGCAACTTATGCGACAGCATCTGCGTGAATGCCGTTGAGACGCGAATCGGCGCTCCGCCTTTGCCGCTTATGAACCCGTCGGCGGTTTGCGCCCACTTCAGCACTATATATGGTCGCGCATGCTCGTTGAAGACCATGAAACGGCGGTTCATCGCCTTGCATGCCTCCTCAAGCACGCCAACCGTCACCTCTATGCCGGCATCGCGCATGCGTTGTATGCCCCTGCCTTGCACCTTGGCGAAGGGATCCACGCAGCCGCAGACGCAGCGCCTCACGCCTTTGCTGATGATCAAGTCGCAGCAAGGCGGCGTGTGTCCCCAGTGGCTGCAAGGCTCAAGCGACACGTAGATGGTTGCCTCGGGCAGCAAAGCCTCGTCTTCTTTCCTCACCGACGCGAAGGCATTGACCTCGGCATGGGGCCCGCCCACCGGCGAAGTGAACCCCTCGCCTATTATCCGCCCGTCAGCAGCCACTATCACCGCGCCAACCATTGGGTTGGGCTTAGTGGTAAGCAATCCGTTGGCGGCAAGCTGAAGGCACCGCCGCATAAACTTTTCGTCTGTCTCTTTCTGCATAATAAACAAGTGGTTAGCGGCTGAGCGACATTTGCCCACTGGCGTGAGCCATTTTGTTCACGAACGCAAAACATTTTGCTCACGAACGCAAGCCAATCTTGCCGCAAGCGGTATAGCACCGCCTCGCCGCTATTATCATGATGCAAAATTAAGCATTTTAGGCGAATAGCTCAACAAAAGGCAAGAATCTATGCAGCAAAAAATCACGCATATTTTTTGCCGTCTTAAGTTTTTCCACTAACTTTGCCAATGGATTCAATCGCAAGCGTGCGAGGCCAATCCGTTTTCGTGGAAAAAATAATAAGCGTTTGCTGTTTATTCATAAAACGTTCAGAAACTTGCAGGTAGAAGAACAATGTGTATAGAATAAGCGAGTAAGCGTCCACATATAGCGTGGACGTTTCTCTTGTCTATACACATTAGGTTTCCTGCAAGTACCTTGAACGTGGACAAGAATCGTCCACGTTTTCTCGTATAGGTGCTTGCAGGAAACTTTGTTTTCAAGAATATTCACCCAACGCATTAAAACTTAATTGTTTTTAATGCTATGCTCAAAGAAAAACCTGAGAGTCCGTATCATGCGCATGATTACGGAGAGGGAGGATTATGCCCTCAAGAAAGGGCAGGTTTCTTATCAGACATACAACTGCCTTTATGCTTTAAAACAGAAGAGAAAGAAGAGAACCGTTGCAAGCACAGGGTCCTGTCCTTGTTTTCTGGTTGCGGAGGAATGGATTTGGGGTTTGAGGGTGGTTTCATCGCCAATGCCAAGTCTTTTCCAACTTACTCGCCGTACATAGCCCATAAGGCCAAGGACGGTTGGGTAATGCTGAAACGCACAGACTTCACCACCGTTTTTGCCAACGACATCCTCCCCGAAGCCGAGATAGCGTGGACCACATACATGGCCCGCTTCGGGCATGCTCCAGAGTTGTACCACAGGATGAGCATCGTTGACCTCGTGAAGCTCCACAACAGAGGCATCGAGGTGTTTCCGAAAAACATAGATGTCGTGACAGGGGGCTTTCCGTGCCAAGATTTCAGCGTGGCGGGAAAGCGTAAGGGCTTTGACTCCGACAAAAATGACATGGGCAAGAAGAGGCTTGACAATGCCCCATCGGAGGAGACGCGCGGCAAGTTGTATTTTTGGATGAAGCAGGTCATAGACATTGTGCGACCAAAGATATTTGTGGCGGAAAATGTGAAAGGGCTTGTCAATCTCGGTGACGTCAAGGATATCATACAGCACGACTTCGCAAGTGCCAACGGTAATGGCTATATAGTGTTGCCACCACAGGTGCTGAACGCAGGCAACTATGGCGTACCAGAATCACGTGAGCGCGTCATCTTTATTGGTATCAGGAAGGATGCCTTGAGAGAAGAAGCTAAAGCTGCCCTCTTGTCCGACATCATTCCTGAGCAATTCAACCCTTACCCCACTCCAACCCACCAAGGCAACATCAACGTACATGGTCTTTTGCCTAAGGTGACGACGTTCGACGTACTGCACGACTTGCCGGAACCATCCGATGCCATAGACCCATCACAAAGGATCTATTCGAAGGCCAAGTTCCAAACAAACGGTAGCCAAGGACAAACCGAAATAAAACTTGACGGCCTTGGACCGACCATTCGCTCCGAGCATCACGGCAACATCGAATTTCGCCGTTTGTCCACCGAGCATGGTGGGAAGCACATCGAAGAATTGAAAAACGGAATGGTAGAGCGCAGGTTGACTCCCAGGGAATGCGCATTGATACAGACCTTTCCGCCCGACTACAGATTCGTGATGTATGGCAAGGACAGTCGCAAATATCGCCTAAGCCCTTCTGGTGCATATAAAGTCATCGGCAACGCCGTACCACCTGTTTTGGCATACAATATCGCCATGCGACTGCAAGAATTGTGGAACACATATTTTATAGATTAAGCTTATGTCATCAGTCTTTAACAATCGAAGCAGACAATATCAAGGCAACATGATATCCGTGAAGCGTGCTGACGCAACGCAGACTGACAAAGAATTCGCTTACTTCATGAGTCTCGCGGAATCATGGCTCAACGATGCGTCAAAATCACATAAAGCACAATTCCGCAAATGCAATGGCACCGAAATGGAGCACATAGCCCTAAATGCGCTGAAGGAAGTAGCCTCACAAACGTCGTTCAACGCCAATAGCATTAAGCTTGTGTCGGGGCTGCACTTCCCCGACATACAAGCGGATAGACATTTCGGTGTGGAAGTGAAATCAACGAAATCAGACTCTTGGACATCCACCGGCAGTAGCATCGTTGAAAGCACTCGCATACCCGACGTGTCTCGTATATATATGCTGTTTGCCAAGTTGGGTGGTACGACCCCTGAATTCCGTTGTCTTCCATACGAACAGTGTCTTAGCAACATTGCCGTGACGCATGCCCCACGTTATCTCATCGACATGAACCTCGCAGAAAACGGCGAGGAAAACATCTTTGAGAAGATGAGCGTAGACTACGACACGTTTCGTCAATGGGGCGAAAAGGAGAAAATAAGCAGCGTAAGAAAATACTACATGCGCGCAAACCATGCCAAAGGAAAATTTGAAATGCCTTGGTGGATGGGAGACTCCGACTCTGACGTATCGTCATCAATAATGATTCGCTTCTTTACTGATTTGACAATGCACGAGAAGGAGGACATAAGGGCAAGAATGTTCATCCTCTTCCCTGAGCTTTTCAGTTCGAAACAAGACAAATACAAGCGTGCTGCCCTATGGATGTGCAGCAGGTATTCCGTGATATGCTCCAATCTGCGCGACACATTCAGCGCAGGAGGAAAAGTGGAAGAAATAGGCGGAGTGAAGTTCAAGCACAAAATGCCGCAAGTGCTCAACAATCTTTATCAATATCGCACACTGATAAGGAAAACCCTGAACAACCCCGACGAGGCACTCGCGCAAGACATTGAAGACAACTGGGGCGAGAAAGAGTCGAACAACATAAGTCTAAACAGATGGCTTGAACTTATGCAGCAGACTTTCAATGTCAACGAAGACTTGAAATGCATCGACTTGCAAAAACTTTTCAATCTATGGCTACGGCAATAACTACAATAGGCTCGCGAAACACAAATGACTCCATATTGCTTCGCGTGTGTTAAGGCCCAACGAAGCCGATTTCACCGTGTTGCGATCGCGACGTAAGGGCATCGTGGTTACGCCGCAAAGGCACTGCGATTGCGGCGCGAGGGCAACGCGATTGCGGCGTAAGGGCAAAGCCATTACATGCAAGGCGTTTTTTCGCTCCTTTTCTTTGCCATATGCGATAAATGTCGTATCTTAGCGACATCATTGAATAATCGACCCCAAATATGAGATATCTCGACCCGAAAGCCGACCTCACCTTCAAGAAAGTGTTCGGCGAACACAAAGACTTACTCATCAGCTTGCTCAATGCCCTGCTGCCGCTCGATGGCGACGGGCTGGTGGATAGCGTGGAATATCTGCCGGCGGAGCTCGTGCCCGACTTGCCGATGGGCAAGAACAGCATCGTGGACGTGAGATGCAAGGATCGGAAGGGGCGGCAGTTCATCGTGGAGATGCAGATGATATGGACTCCGGCTTTCCAGCAGCGAGTGCTATTCAACGCCTCAAAGGCTTTCGTGCGGCAACTGCGCCGCAACCGCAAGTATGAGCTTCTGCAACCGGTTTACTCGCTCAACCTTGTCAACGAGACATTCATGAACGACTATCCCAACGAGTTCATCCACAACTACAACATCGTGCATGAGCTTCACAGCGACAAGATAATAGAGGGCCTTCATCTGACGTTCGTCGAGCTGCCAAAGTTCAAGCCGCAAACAATCATCGAGCGCAAGATGGCGGTGCTCTGGCTTCGGTTCCTCACGGAGATCAACGAGGACACGACGGTCGTGCCTGAGGAATTGCTTCAGAATCCGGAAACGTCGAAAGCCTTGAAGGAGGTTGAGGAGTCTGCATATACCGAACACGAGATGGACGCTTACGAGGACTTTTGGGACAAACTCGGCGCCGAGCGCTTGCTGTTTGTCGACTCTAACAGCATAAGCCGTGCGGAAGGACGGAAAGAAGGGCGAGAAGAAGGACGCAGGCAAGGACGAGAGGAAGGACGCAGGCAAGGACGAGAAGAAGGACGCAGGCAAGGACGAGAAGAAGGACGCGAGGAAGAGCGCAAAGACATGGCAAGGAAGATGCTCGCAATGGGTATGGACAAGAAGACCATCGCAAAGCTGACGGGGCTCGCCGACGAAGAACTCTGTTCTATATGACAACAGCAAGGGCCATCGTGGGCTTGTAATATAAAAGTGATGGGGGTGTGTCAAAACCGACACACCCCCATCTTCATTTTATCTCAAGCTAACCTTTATCTTAGCTCACTCTAATTTACACCACACTCCCGCGAAAAGAATTTTCCTAAAGCCTTCTGCATCAATAAACAAAAAGCCTGAAGCCCTTGACGCTGCCCGGAGCCGCCTGCTCCATTCTTGGCAGATATTCGAGAGCCGTCAGCGTGTGCTCAGCTCCGAGGTCTATGACGAGCAGGTTGGGTGCCGTGGCATCAGCTTCCGCCTGCCAGTAGGTCGACTCCTGCAGGTCAAACGACTTGTCGCCCGTGTGATTGCCTTGAAGGTTCTCAGAGCTGGCATATTTCACGCTCCACTTGTCGCGCGCAATTCGCTTGCCATCGCCGTCTTTCAGGTAAAGCTCGGCTATTGCCACAGGCTTGCCGTCGTGGGTCGACTGGCATTCGATGGCGAGATAGCGGCCCTTGGCTGGCTTGGCGAAGTTTATGGTCTGCCAACCGTTGCCCGCTCGCGTCTCGCCCTGTGCAGCAGGAGTGGCTGAGTTGAGGTCGGGCTTGTCGCCGATGCTGTTGTGCCTTGCCGATTTCTCAAGTTGCAGCTTGTCGAGCTCTGGCTTTGTCTGCCCCCAAACCACAGGCTCCTTTGGTCCCACCACGTCGAGCACCACAATCTCGTTTTGCCCCTTTTTCAACCAGCAGCCCGGACAATAGAGCGTCTGCTGCGGCCCGATGGACCAGAAGCGTCCGAGGGCATGACCGTTGACATACACCTGCCCCTTGCCCCACGTCTCCATGTTGAGGAAGGTGTCGCCCGTTTTCCTCAACGTGAACGTGGCACGGTAGTAGCCAATGTTGGAAGGAGGGTCGCAGGCAAGCACTATGTCCTTGCGCGGCGTGGTCATGGCGCGGCTAGCCGTGGCATAGTCGTCGGCTATGCTGCGCATGCGCCAGTCTTTCAAGTTCCACGTTAGCTCGTCGCCGTCAACGTCGGCAGTGAGCGTGACGTCGCCCACAATGCCCTTGAAGTCCTTTATGGCGCGTCCGAAGTTGATGCGGCCCATCCCCTCGACAAGCAGCGTCAGCGTGTCGCCCTTGCGTGTGGCGGGGAGCGGAAGCGAGCGCTCGTTCTTCACGCGGTCTATCTTGCCTATTAGCTTGCCATTGACGAACACCTGCACGAAGTCGTGACCATCGAGATGGAGCGTTGAGCCGGCTGCGACCTCGGGCAACTCGGTGTCGTAGATCATGGACCCGTAGCCCATGTTCATGTCCTCGAAGGTGAGCGGCTCGCGGCTTTCGGCAGTGGAGTCCACCCCCATGCATATCGGAGCCACATTGCCAAGCGTGATCCTCGGCAGGCTGATTATGCCGGCGGCCTTGGCTGGCACGTTTGGCAACTTGCCGTCTGAATATTTCTGGAGCGTCTTCCTCAGCAGCCAGTATTTCTCGGTAGGCTCGCCATACTCGTTTATGGGCGCGTCGTAGTCGTAGCTTGTCACGTCGGGGGCAAACCCAGGCGAGTTGGCTCCTGCCCAGTGGCCAAACGACGTTCCGCCGTGGGTCATGTATAGCGAGAACGAAATGCCCTTCGACAGCATCTCGTCTATTCCTGCCACCATGTCGGCAGCAGGACGCGTCTCGTGGCGCGCGCCCCACTTGTCGAACCATCCGCTCCAAAACTCCGAACACATGAGCGGAGCGTCGGGGCGAAGCTCGCGCAACCGCCTGAACTGGTCGTCGATATTGGCGCCAGTGCCGAAGTTCATTGTCCACGTGAGGTCATCAAGACCGTTCTTCTCGAAGTTGGAGTTCCAGTCGCATTGGAAGAGGGTGACAGGCTGCGAGTTCGACTGTTGCTTTGCCGACGGGGCATCCCAATATTTGCGCAGCGTGTCGCGTATCTGCGCAATGTATGCCTTGTCCTCGCCGTAGCTGCCATACTCGTTCTCGACCTGCACCATGATGATTGGTCCGCCACGGCCTATCGTGAGCGGAGCCAGCTGCTCGGCCACCTTCTGCTCAAAGCGGTCCACACACGCCATGAAATACGGGTCTTGCTCACGCAGACGTATGTCCTTCTTCTTCAGCAGCCACCAGGGCAGGCCGCCCATCTCCCATTCGGCACACACATACGGCCCGGGACGCACGATGACATACATGCCGTTCTTCTTGGCGAGACGGCAAAACTCAGCCACGTCGTTCTGCCCCGAGAAGTCGAACACGCCCTCGCGCTGCTCGTGGATGTTCCAGAAGATGTAGATGCAAATGGTGTTCATGCCCAGGGCCTTGCACATCTTTATGCGCTGTTCCCAATACGGGCGCGGAATGCGAGGATAGTGTATCTCCGCCGCCTTCACTACAAATGGTTTCCCGTCGAGAAGAAAGGTCTTGTTGCCAACCGCAAACGAGTTCTTGACCGTTGGCAGCGACGTGTCAGCTGAAGGGGTAGCGGCGAAGCCCCGTGTCGCCAACGATGCCACGATGGCAAGGGCTGTGCATATTCTTGAAAGTTTTCTCATGTCTGTTAGTTTATTATGCAAAGTTACACTATTTCCTGCCGTTTCGACGTACATTATTCATTCAAAAAGATGTATTTTTGGGTCTTTCCTTCATTTCGTTTCCCCGCCGTCTGTGATAAGAAAACCGGTGACGCCCACGAGCCAAGGCAAACATGGCTATCAATAGAGACCTTCGGCGAGCACGAGACGTGCCTCAGCACGATGCCGCCACTCAACTATGAGAATGACACCCACGGCGACTTGCCGGAGGGGAATTGGCTAAGACATAGCCCTGGATTAATGCTTTTCTGTTTGTTTTACGTTCGCATCGGCCTTTAATTCGAGATTTTTTGCCTAAATTTGCGGCAATGGAAAGCGATATTTTCAATTATTCCACCCTTTGGCGCAAGCTGACGCCCATCTACACGGCAAGCGAGGCGCAAGCCATGACACGCCTTGTGCTGGAAGACCTGCATGGGTTCACTCTCACCGACATTGCCATGGGAGCCGTAGACAAGTTGCCCACAGGCGAACAGGAACGACTCACGAGCATCGTCAACCGTCTGGGCGAGGGCGAGCCCGTGCAATATGTGCTTGGCAAGGCATGGTTCCGTGGCAGACAGTTCGGCGTGGCGCCAGGCGTGCTGATACCACGTCCCGAGACCGAAGAACTGTGTCAAGCCATCGTCGACGACTGGCATCCGAACAGCACACGATGCGGGGCTGAGCCATTGTCAGTTCTCGACATTGGCACGGGCAGCGGCTGCATTGCCATTAGTCTCGCCTTGGACATGGCTGATGCCAGCGTGTCGGCAATAGACATCTCAGACAAAGCGCTGCGCATAGCGTCGGACAATGCCACCACGTTGCACGCCAACGTCACCTTCCGCAAGCAAGACATATTGCAAGCCGCGACGATAGCGTCGGGCGCGGAGACAAGCACTGGGGAATGGGACGTCATAGTGTCGAACCCACCATACATCACGGAAAGGGAGAAGGCCGACATGGAGCCAAACGTGCTCGACCACGAGCCAAGCCTCGCCTTGTTCGTACCCGACGACGACCCCTTGCGCTTCTACAACGCCATAGCCACCTACGCCGCCGCTACGCTGCGCCGCAACGGACGACTCTATTTTGAGATAAACCCGCTCTTCGCCGACGACATGAGCAGCATGCTCAAGCGTAAGGGATTTGCCGACGTGACCGTCGTCAACGATCAGTTTGGCAAGCGGAGGTTCATGAAATGCACAAAAGAAACCACATCAACACCACTGAAACCATGTTCAAGCACCAACCGTTAAGCAAGGAGAAAGCCCTGGCTAAACTCGCCGCCCTATGCGCCAAAGCCGAATACTGCACCGGAGACATGGAAGACAAGATGCGGCGATGGGGGCTAAACGCCGACGACATAAGGGAGAACATTGCGTATCTCGTTGACAACAAATACATTGACAACGCGCGCTACTGCGAGGCATTCGTGAACGACAAGATTGCCTACAACCACTGGGGCCGCCGCAAGATAGAGCAGGCGCTATGGATGAAGCGCGTGCCAGAGAGCGTGTCGGCGCCAATACTCGACGCCGTGCCCGAGGACGCCTACCTCAACGTGCTCAGGCCCTTGCTCGCGTCTAAGTCGGCAACGGTGAAAGCCGACAGCGACTATGAGCGACAGATGAAACTGATGAAGTTCGCCCTTGGGCGTGGATTCAGCATAGACGAGATAAAGCAATGCCTCTGCGACTGATACGCCAACTTCTCGACATTATCGCCCCACGCGTGTGCTGCGCTTGCGGCAGACGGCTCAACGACAACGAGACCGTGTTTTGCGCCACGTGCATGATGCGACTCCCGCGCACCAACTTCCTTGCCCATCCCTACGACAACGAGATGGCGCAAACCTTTTGGGGACGGGTGCGCCACTTCGAGAAAGCCTATGCCTTCATCTATCATCAGCCTCACTCCGACTCGGCGCGAGGCGTGTACCAGATAAAATATTTCGACATGCCCGACACTGGTGTCGACATGGGCGAAATAATGGGCAGGCAGATGAAAGCCGCCGGATTCACCGACGACATCGACGTTCTTCTACCCGTGCCACTCACCAAGGAGCGTGAACGGCAACGAGGCTACAACCAAAGCGAGATGATAGCCCAAGGCATCAGCGACGCGACGGGCATCAGAGTGGTGAGCAACGTCGTGAGGAGAGTGGCGTTTCATGGCAGCCAGACAAAGCGTGACCGCCAGGAGAGAGCCGAGAACGTGGAAAACGCCTTCACCCTGAAAGACGGCAAGCACATAATCGGCAAACACGTGCTCATAGTGGACGACATTGTGACCACCGGCGCCACGATAGAGGCAATGGCCAGGCAAATAGCACAACTGCCTGGAATAAGGGTGAGCGTGGCGGCGATAGGTTTCGCGGGTGAGAGAATATACGACAATTTCAACGACAAAGACGAAGAGGACAACATTTTTAATCAATAACGCCATGCTTTTCTTTGCCAAGTCACACTTTCTCCTTATCTTTGCAGATATAGACAATTAGCAAAAAACGACATTACCATGAACGACTTGAAACACGCATTCGCGGAGAAGCTTCTTGGCATCAAGGCCATCAAGTTGCAACCCAACACACCTTTCCAATGGGCCTCTGGCTGGAACTCACCAATATATACCGACAACCGCCTGGTACTTAGTTACCCTGAGGTTAGGTCTTTCGTAAAGACAGAGCTCACCCACGCCGTCATAGCCAACTTCCCGGAGGCTACCGCCGTGGCTGGTGTGGCCACGGGAGCCATCGCCATGGGCATGGCCGTTGCCGACTTGCTGCAACTGCCTTACGCCTACGTGCGTCCGAAACCAAAAGACCATGGCACTAAGAACCAAATTGAGGGCAGGCTGCCTGAAGGTTCAAAGGTAGTGGTCATCGAAGACCTTATCTCTACAGGCTCATCATCGCTGAAGGCCGTAGAGGCGTTGCGCCAAGCTGGTTTCGAGGTCGTGGGCATGGTGGCAAGCTATACCTATGGTTTCCCCGTGGCGGAGCAGGCGTTCAAGGATGCCGACTTGAAGCTCATAACGCTTGGCGACTACGAGCACACAATAGAGATTGCGGCTGAGACGGGCTACGTGTCGAAGGAAGACATTGAGGTGTTGAAAGAATGGAGAAAGGACCCTGCCAACTGGAAGAAATGACAAAGATAGAAAGCAGCATCCGCGAGATTGGATACCCGCAGCAGTCGGTATACAACCTCTTGAGCGACCTCAGCAACATTGACAAGGTGAGGGATCGCATACCTGAGGACAAGATTGAGAACCTTGAGTTTGACCACGACAGCATCTCCATAAAGACACAGATGGGAGCCGTGAAGCTGGTCATCGTTGACCGCGAGGAGCCTAAGACCATAAAGTTTGAGACGGCGGAAAGTCCTCTGCCTTTCAACTTCTGGGTCCAAATCCTGCCCGTCACCGAAACGACAAGCAAGATGAAGCTCACCATTAAGGCCGACATTAACCCATTCATGGCATCCATGGTAAAAAAGCCGTTGCAGCAAGGCTTAGAGAAGATCGCCGACGCGCTGCAAATGATAAGATACTGAAAAGAAACTACGCAAACTTATGTCCAACAAACTTTGGGAAAAAAACTTTGAGGTCAACAAGGAGATAGAGCGGTTCACCGTGGGACGCGACCGCGAGATGGACATGTATCTCGCCAAATACGACGTCCTCGGCTCCATGGCACACATAACCATGCTTGAGAGCATTGGGCTCCTTGAGAAAGACGAGTTGGAGAAGCTCCTCGCCGAGCTCCGCCGCATCTACCAACTATGCGAGAACGGTGAGTTCACCATCGAGAAAGACGTCGAGGATGTCCACTCAGAGGTTGAGCTCATGCTAACACGCAAACTTGGCGACATGGGCAAGAAAATCCACTCGGGCCGATCACGCAACGACCAAGTGCTCGTGGACCTCAAGCTCTTCACTCGCCATGAGCTCATGGAGGTGGTAGACAACGTGAAGGTTCTCTTCGACGAATTGATACAAAAGAGCAACCAATACAAGGACGTGCTCATGCCAGGCTACACTCACCTGCAAATTGCCATGCCATCAAGTTTCGGCTTATGGTTTGGAGCCTACGCCGAGAGCCTTGCCGACGACATGCTCTACCTTCAGGCAGCTTGGCGCATGACCAACCGCAACCCACTCGGGTCGGCAGCGGGCTATGGCAGCAGCTTCCCACTCAATAGGCAAATGACGACCGACCTTCTCGGTTTCGACTCCATGGACTACAACGTGGTGTACGCGCAGATGGGACGCGGCAAGATGGAGCGCAACGTGGCGTTCGCCATGGCGACAGTGGCAGGCACGCTGGCAAAGATGGCTTTCGACGCCTGCATGTTCAACTGCCAGAACTTCCAGTTCGTGAAACTCCCCAAGGAGTGCACCACTGGCTCAAGCATCATGCCACACAAGAAGAACCCCGACGTGTTTGAGCTCATACGTGCCAAGAGCAACAAGCTGCAGAGCCTGCCGCAACAGATCATGATGATTATGAACAACCTGCCCGTGGGCTATTTCCGCGATTTGCAGATCATAAAGGAAGCGTTCCTGCCCGCCTTCGACGAGCTCAACGACTGCTTGCGCATGGCAGCGTATATCATCAACAAGATGGAGGTCAACGACCACATTCTCGACAACCCGATGTACGACCCGATGTTCTCCGTGGAAGAGGTGAACAGTCTCGCCGCAGCTGGCACGCCTTTCAGGGACGCTTACAAGAAAGTGGGACTGGAGATTGAGGCAGGCGAGTTCGTGGCCAACAAGAACATCCACCACACCCACGAAGGCTCTATCGGCAATCTCTGCAACGACAAGATACAAGCCTTAATGGAGCAGACGCTGGCAGAGTTTAGTTTTGACAAGGTGAGAAATGCAGAGACGAAATTGCTGGATATTTAGCCTAACGCTTTTGCTAGCATTGCTCACGTCGTGCGGAGCCGACGACAACACATACAGCAGCTTGCGGCTTGCAGTATACATCGACAACTCCACCCACCAGGACGCCACGCTCGCCACGGCCATGAACCCCGCCTCGCCTGGCGTGTTCTGCCACATCAGCTACGAGGCGTCCTCAAAGTCATTCCTGTTCGCCTCAAACCAAGGGCAACAAAGCCGCAGCCGACTCAACGCCAAGGAAACGGAGATGGGATTCTACAGCCGTATCGGCATGAACAACGGTGTCTTCGTGGGCTATGGCAACCTTTCCACAGGCACGTCGGGAGCATACACGTTCTACGCTTACGACGCGCAATGCCCCAACTGCTTCGACTACAACGCCATACCGATGAAGAGCTATCCGCTCACGATGAACACAGCCGGCATTGCCACGTGCGCAAAATGTAAACGGCAATACAACATGAACACGGGTGGTAACTGCGTAAACGACAGTGGCAAAGGCTTGACAACATACAGGTCGTCGACCACCGGAGCATTGGGTTATCTCGTAATAAATTGAAAAACATGAAACTGACAATTGTTATTCCTTGCTATAACGAGGAGCAAGTGCTCCCCTGGACACTTGGTGAGCTCGCGACTCTCATTGGCCGCCTGAAGACAGAGGCAGACACCGACGCGCGCCTGCTGCTTGTAGACGACGGCAGCAAAGACCGAACGTGGGAAATCATCAGCGAGGCCGCGAAGGCACACGACTATGTCAACGGAATCCGCCTGTCGCACAACGAGGGCCATCAAAGCGCGTTGTGGGCCGGCATGCAGGAGAGCGTGGCAACAAGCGACGCCGTGGCATCTATCGACGCCGACCTGCAAGACGATGAGACGGCAATCATCGACATGGCAAGGCAAATAAACGAGGGGAAGGACATCGTGTACGGCGTGAGAAAGAAGAGGGATACCGACACGTGGTTCAAGCGCTTCACCGCACAGTCGTTTTACAAGCTGATGAAGAGCATGGACTCCGAGATCGTGTACAACCACGCCGACTTCCGCATGATGAGCCGCCGCGCCGTAGAAGCCCTCATGCAATATCCCGAGCGCAACCTCTTCTTGCGCGGAGTGGTGAGACGACTTGGCTTCAAGGAAGGGTTCGTGTATTACGACCGCCGCGCTCGCACGCTGGGCGAATCGAAATACCCCTTGAAGAAGATGCTATCGTTCAGCATAGACGGCATCACGTCCTTCTCCATTGCGCCATTGAAGTTTATCACCTTCACCGGGCTCGCCATGACCTTGGTATCCCTTGTCATGATCGTGTTTGGCATAATAAGGCATATCGAAGGCAACACGATAGAAGGATGGACCTCGCTCCTTGTGTCGCTTTGGTTCATAGGCGGCATCATCACCACCGCCATGGGCGTGACAGGCATATATATCGGAAAGATATATGTGGAGGTAAAGCAACGTCCAAGATACTTCGTGCAAGAAAGGGCGTAAGCCAACTTACCGCCCGCTTTTATCTTAATCTGTCAAGCATGAATTGCGCCGTTTGTTCCATGCTGAAGACATAATGGCGCAATGGCTTGAAAGCGATGCTATTACGCGTCTCCCTAAGTTTCCACCCTGGGAGCGCGTCGTAATAGAAAGCCTTGCCCATGCGTGGATTGTACACGTAGCAATGGGCAGAATCGCGTGCCACGATTTGGTTGTCGGCCGAATAGAACACCATGTCGCGCTTGCGCTTAAGCAAGTCAACGCCAAAGCCATCATAGCTATAGTTCACTCCCATCAGTCCGAGAAGCGTTGGCATCACGTCAACCTGCATGCCCAATCCTTCATATTTCATTGGCTTGACACCCTTGCCGAATATTATCAGCGGTATATGGTTGTAGCTCACGGGCAGTTCGGCATCGCTTTGCCCCACCATCTTGCCATGGTCTGCCTGAATCACGAACACCGTGTTCTTGAACCACGGCTCCTTTGCCGCCTTTCGCAGGAAATCGCCAATGCACCAATCTGCATACTCCACTATCTGCGTCTCCTTGTCCTTGGTGCACGGTTTGAACCACTCCGGAACAATATAAGGCGGATGGTTACTTATGGTGAGGATTGTGGCAAGGAAAGGCTTGCGGCTCTTGGCCTTCTCATTTATTTTGCCAAGAGCGTAACCAAACTCAAAATGGTCGCTCACCCCAAAACTGTTTACCACCTCGCTTTTGGGATAATTCTCTTGAGAATATATGTCGTCATAACCATTGGTGGCGAAAAACGCCTTCATGTTGTCATACTGCGCCTCATGAGTCATGAAGAACATGTTTTCATAGCCTAAGCCTTTCAGCACCGTTGGCAAGCCCTGGCGACGCGGCGTCACCGTGCCTTTCATGAGGTTGCGGACCATCAACGCCGGGAAACTGTATAGCGTTGCCGTCATGCCGTGGTTGGTGTGTATTCCGGCACTGTAGAAGTTGGTAAAGGCAAGCGAGTGCTGGTAGAGTGAGTCGAGCGTTGGCGTAAGAGGTTGACTTTGGCCAAACTCCCTAAGCAACGTTCCAGACATCGACTCCATTAATATGACCACGACATTAGGCTTCGTCTCTGGTTCCTTTCTTGCCGTGTCGTTCACCACAAACCGTCTCAACACATCGCTGCTGTCGGCTTTCCCAGTGATGCCAAGCCACTGTCGGGTGTAATCCACCGCGTCAGCTGTAGGCATGAGACGCAAGACCTTGTTCTCAGATTTCATGTCGTCGAGCACCGACGTCAGAAGGTTGAAGGCAGGGTTTATGCCAAGTTGGTTGAGGAAAGGGTCGTCACAATAGTATGCCTCGCTTATCTTGATTGGGTTGTAGCCTCGCCTGCCGCGTATGCCAAAGACGCAAATGGCGATAAGCAACGCCGATGCGACAGAGCCAAGCACATAGAACGTTGGCCGTCGGTCAAGAGGAGCGTTTGCCAACGACCGCGCATAGACGCGCTCCACACGAAGCAACGCCCAAATGAACGCCACGGTAAACAACAGATACAGAGCGATATAGAGCCACCAACTTTTTTCCTCCACGAGCATGCCGGCAGTGGTGGCGGTATAGCCGAACCACCCGAAGATGCTTGAGTTGATGTTCTTGAAGAAATAGGCAAAGTAAGGAGTGTTGGCGGCTGATGGCATAAAAGCTATGGCGTAGAGCACGGCAAAATAGACCGTCACCCCACGGCGAAGCCAGCGATGGCTCCATCCAAACATGGCGGATACCAGAACCACGACAAGTGGCAGCACCATGATGTAGCAAGCTATAACGTTGTCGAACCAAACGCCACGGACGAAAGCTCCAAGGGCATTGGCATCCGGATGCGTGACCTGGGCATGAAGGGCAAGGAACTCCACAAGCCGGAAGATGAAAAACACCAACAAGGCCATGGCTTGAATGCTTCCAAGCCATAGCACTGACCTTACTAAACGTTTCATGCTACAAAATTAATACTTATTTAGGTCAAAGCGGTGAGTTGTATGGAAAAAACCGTAATTTTGCACGAATATAAATACAACAACAAATAAAGATGAATGACAAGAGCCATCGTTTTGTTTTCTGGTC
>CAVHEN010000058.1:0-21703 GCA_963635115.1 Oscillospiraceae bacterium
CGCAAAGCCATCGCGACCGCGGCGTAAAGCCATTGCCTTTGCGCCGCAATGCTAACGCGCTTGCGCCGCAAAGGCAAACGAGGGATTCTGGCACGATGATTCTCATCCGCAAGAATCTGCGCGGAGCCAAAGCATGTCCATAGCATTACATTGAAAATAATATACCCACAAGACGTTCGGGTATTGCGATATTTTTTAACACCTCAGTGCAATGAAATGGAAAAATCGAGACAAAATTGAGTTAAAGAAACTAAAATGTAACATTTGTTTCAAATGTATTATGTACTTTTGTGACATAACTAAATCCTATACATTAAAAAGTAATTAAAAAATAATACTTTTATTCTTAAACTCAAAACTTTAATTCATGAAAAAACAATTATTATTCATTGTCTCGGCAGCCATGGCTATGCAGCTGAATGCGGCGCCAGAAAGCACACCGGTCAATGAAACTGAGAATGCTTCAGAAATCACAACAGTTGAGAGTGAGCAACAGTCGTCCAAGGAATTGACAAAACTGGAGAAGATAATCAGCCACCTGCCTAAAATCTCCGGATACCTGCAGACTGGCTGGAACTACAGCAAGACCACAGCTGAGGGCGCACGCTCATCATCTTCGTTCCAAGCCAAGCGCCTGCGCTTGATCATGGACGGCAACGTAGGCGAGAAGGTCGACTTCCGCTTGCAGATCGAGGCTTTCAACGGCATATCGGGATCTACCAACGGCAATGGACAGAAGAACATCCAGGTGATGGACGCTTTCGCCACATTGAAACTGATGCCTGAGCTCAAAATCAGGGCCGGACAATTCTATACGCCTTTAGGCTACGAGAACTACGACATCTCACCAAAGACCTTGGAGACCGTGGACTTCTCAAACATCGTGTACCGCATGGCTTGCCGCAACCCATACGAATACAACTTCGTGGACTACGGACGTGACCTCGGCGTGATGATCATCGGTGACGCTTTCGACAGCGGCAAGGGCTTCCGCTACCTGCACTACGACTTGGCGTTGACCAACGGCGGACTGCCTTGCAAGGACGACCGCAACAGCTCAAAAGACGTATATGCCAGCGTGACGGTGCGCCCGATTAAGAATTTCAACGTGAAGGCGACATATAACTATGGCAAATACTCAAGCAACTCCTTGAAGGGAGGCGAAGGCGTAGGCTCTGGCAGTTATAATCCGCTCAACCGCTTCGTCGTGGGCGCATGGTACAACGACCCCAACGGTATCGACCTGCGCGCTGAATACGGCGTGATGAAGTCGAAAGTGGACAACGTGAAGTACGTGGACGAGCAAGGCGCCTACTTCCTCGCCGCTTACCACCTCGGCAAATGGATGCCTATGGTGCGTTGGGACATGTACAAGGACCACAGCCAGTATTATGACGAAAACAAGAAGCTGCAAAGCCGCGAGACCACCACAAACAACTACAACCGCATCCTGGTCGGCGTGAACTATCAGCTTTTCAAGAACGTCACTATCCAGTTCAACTATCACCACTTCATCTACGACAAAAAGGCTAAAGAGACCATTGGATACGATGCCAGCAACCAAATACAGTTGATGGGTCGATTTGCCTTCTAACGCTTAGTAATAACAGCATAACCAATAAATTAACTCTAAATTTTATAGCTATGAAAAAACTGTTTTTCATCTTGCTTGCCAGCATCATCGGCACAAGCGTTTACGCGCAGCACCTCGGCACGGAGTACCGCCTGAAGAAGGTTATCCAGGTTCCGGCACGCCAAGGCATCGCAGCCGACAAAGACTATTTCTATCTTTCCGACACGCGCGGACTGTACAAGTATGACCACAACTGGAACCTCGTGCAGAAGAGGGTCCAGTCGAGCAGCGACCCCTTGTTCCCACATCCTGAGAAGGCAAACCACTTTGGCGACATCGACGTGTACGACGGCAAGATCTACACCGGCAACGAGCACTTCAACTTGGGCCGTGGCGAGAATATCGCCATCTCCGTCTACGATGCCAAGACCTTGAAGTGGATCGAGGACATTCCATGGTGCCCCGAGTCGGGTCAGGTGGAGTGCTCCGGCCTCGCCGTTGACCGTGAGAGCGGACTCATATGGATGTCAGACTGGGTGGACAGCCGTTATGTCTACGCTTACAGCCTCGACACGAAGAAGTACTACACCAAGATGCAGTGCCGTCCTGAGCCTTACTGGTGCCAAGGCATCTACATTGCCGATGGCAAGATGCTCTTCTCTGCCGACGATGGTGAGTCTACTTACAACATTGCCGACAACATCTACATTGCCGACATAGCCGGTGCTCCATACTATGGCCTGAAGCAAGGCACAGAGCCTGTGAAGGCAGACCCATGGAATGTCAAGACCGACGAGAACGGCAAGGTTGTGAAACGCACTGGCCTTATCGCTGGTGGCGCTTTCGCTCGCCCACTCACACTGTTCCGCGAGATGAGAGATTTCCGTCGCTGTGGCGAGATCGAGGGTCTTACCGTTGACCCATTGACCGACGACCTCTTGGTGCTCAACAACCGTGGCACGCAGATCATCCTTGGCATGAGCCAGGGCCCATTCACCGAGGAGGGTTACACGGGCGAGATACACGAAGTGTATGTCTATGAGAAGATAAAGTAAGCAGCATGGTTTGCTATTGACGACAATGGCGACGCATACCGTATAAAAAGACAAATCCCCGACTCAGCGCTCTGAGTTGGGGATTTGTGTTTCCTAAAAAACTAACTTTTTAAACCTAAAAACTAAAAACCTATATGAAACAATCTACTAACCTAAACTGTGTATATGAAATAAAGTCTAATAAGACGACCTTCTCACGAAGACCATTGTCTTTTTGACGCTGCAAAATTAGCCAGAATAGAAAGATGCACCAAATATTTTCAAAGAGTTTATGTATTTTTTCCAAATAATTTTGACTTACGTCAATGCTATAAACACAAGCATATAATAGTTAACACTCGTTCATACTCCCGAGGAGCATATTTCTTTATATCTATCTGTTTATTAGATGATAATAAGAACGTATTTTTTCTTGTGTGTGCGCACACATGCTTTTGACTTATATCAAAAATAAAGCAGAAAAACGAATAAAAGGCGAAAAATAATTTGAGCCTATTGAAAATCTGCCTAACTTTGCAGTGTCAAAAGGAAAAAAGAGCTTCTGAAAGAAGTTTAACCCTCGCGAGAAGGTTGTTCCTGAAATGACACATGACATTTGAAGATTAGTAGATTGTTTCATATAGGTTTTTAGTTTTTAGGTTTAAAGTTAGTTTTTAGGTTTTCATTAGGTCTTAGTTAGTTTTTGGTAAATAAATTAAGATTGATTTTTAGGTTAACACAAATCCCCAACTCTGAGCGCAGAGCTGGGGATTTGCTTTTTATGCCGTCAACAAACGCGTTTCGGCATTGCACCGTAGACGCGTCGCGATATGGGTGAAACGCCAACGGCTTACCACTGAAACGCCGTTGCCTTTTCAGTGGTAAGCCGTTTAGCCGTAAGATATGCTTATACCTCTTATATTATTCTGACGGATTTTCCTCAAAGGCGGCTTTCTCAGCTGCCGCGATTATATCCTCACGATCGTCTTCCTTCTGTGAAAAGATGGCCTCACGCTCCTCGCCAATAGCGCTTTCGCGCTCAGAGTAAACACGCTCGCGGAAAGCCGTCTCGTGCTTTGCCTCGTCGGCGTCAGTGGTCGTGGTGTTCATGAACACATTGGTGGAGTCGATATTTGGAAGGGCGTTCACGGGTTCTTCCTCCATCTTCGTGCGCTCACCCTTTGCCTTGAACACCGCGTCGATGAACTGTGGCTCGCGCTTCAGCTTCTCAAGCGTGTCCTTTGAAGCCTTCTGCTGGCTCTCCTTCTTGGAGAATCCATCGCCCTTGCAGCCTTCAATGCCCTCAAGCTGAATCTGATAGCTGAAGATTGGGTTGCCTTCCTTGTCCTTGCCACTGTTCAAGAGTTTGAAGTCGAGCTGAACCTTGTTTTTCTGTGTCCACTCAATGAGCTTCGACTTGAAGTTCACCTCCTTGTAAGCCACCTTGTCTATGTTGATCATCTTGGAGAGAATGCGCTCCTTGATGAACGTCATGCAAGCGTCGTAGCCCCTGTCAAGGTACAATGCCCCTACGAGAGCCTCGAAGGCGTTGCCTCCAAGATAGCTGTTGTGGGTGTTTGAGCGGCTGCTGGAGAGAATGAGGTTGCATATTCCCATCTCCTTCGCCAGCTTGTTGAGAGTTTCGCGTTGCACGAGCTTCGACCGTGTGTTGGTGAGGAATCCCTCACGTTTTCCAGGGAAATGGCGAAACACTATGTCGCCTACGGCACAATCGAGCACGGCGTCGCCAAGGAATTCGAGTCGCTCGTTGTTGACAGGCTTTCCCTTGCTGTTGCGATGCCTGACGCTCTTGTGCATCAACGCTATCTTATAATAAGAGATGTTGTGAGGATATACTCCTATTATGGAATACAACGAAGCATAAAGCTCCTTCTCCTTCCGGAAAGGGAGCTTTATGCGGTCTATTATGTTGACTAACATAAAGAGTTATTCAGCAAATTTCTTGAAGATGACACAAGCGTTGTGTCCGCCAAATCCAAACGTGTTGGAAAGGGCGGCGCGCACCTCACGCTTCTGCGGCTTGTTGAACGTGAAGTTCAGCTTATAGTCGAGATCTGCGTCATCATCTCCGTCCTCATGGTTGATTGTCGGTGGCACCACGTCGTTGACCACGCTCAGCACGCTGAACATTGCCTCTGCCGCACCCGCTGCTCCAAGCATGTGGCCAGTCATAGACTTAGTTGAAGAAATATTCAACTTGTAGGCGTCGTCTCCGAAGAGATCCTTGATGGCCTTTGCCTCGGACAAGTCGCCCACGTGGGTCGATGTGCCGTGTACGTTGATATAGTCGATGTCGGATGTTGACATTCCAGCGTCCTTCAACGCCTCCTGCATGACGAGCTTCGCGCCGAGTCCCTCAGGGTGCGATGCGGTGATGTGGTAAGCGTCAGCGCTCATTCCCTCGCCTGCCATCTCAGCATAGATGTGTGCTCCACGCTTCTTGGCATGCTCCAAAGTCTCGAGAATGAGGCAAGCAGAACCCTCGCCCATGACGAAGCCATCGCGGCTGCCGCTAAATGGACGGCTGGCATGCTCAGGATCGTCGTTGCGGGGAGACAGTGCCTTCATGGAGCAGAAACCTCCAAGGCCGCACTCCGTGATAGCCGCCTCAGCGCCTCCAGCCAAGATGATATCCGCCTTTCCAAGACGCAGCAAGTTGAATGCGTCGGCAAGGGCATGGGAAGAAGATGCGCAAGCGCTTGTCGTCACATAGTTTGGACCATGGAATCCGAAGTGGATACTGATCTGACCTGCCGTGATGTCGGAAATCATTTTGGGGATAAAGAATGGGCTGAACTTAGGGGCATCATCCAAATGCTGACCATAGTACATCACCTCCTCCTGAAAAGTCTGTATGCCGCCAATGCCAATGCCATAGACAACGCCTACGCGGTTCTTGTCTACGGTGTCAAGGTCTATCTTGGAGTCGGCCACAGCCTGAACAGCCGCTGCCACGCCAAGTTGTGTGCAACGGTCCATCTTGCGGGCTTCTTTGCGGTCGATATAGTCGGCAGCCTTAAAGTCCTTAACTTCACAAGCGAACTGGGTTCTGAACTTGGAAGCGTCAAAAAGTGTAATAGGGGCTGCACCGCTCTTTCCCTCAAGGATGTTTTTCCATGTCTCCTCGACATTGTTGCCAAGCGGAGTGAGAGCGCCAAGTCCTGTTACTACTACTCTGTTCAATTCCATTTGAAAAACTTTCGTTAATACAAAAAAAGCGTTTAATGGCAATCATTAAACGCTGGGCATGACGCCAAATTTATTTATTTGGCGTTCTCGTTGATGTAGTTGATGGCATCCTGGACAGTCTGGATAGTCTCAGCCTTGTCGTCAGGGATAGAGATGCCAAACTCCTTCTCAAACTCCATGATGAGCTCGACAGTGTCGAGAGAGTCTGCGCCAAGGTCGTTGGTGAAACTTGCCTCTGGCTTAACGTCTGCCTCGTCAACACCAAGCTTATCTACGATAATTGCCTTTACCTTTGATTCAATTTCTGACATAATTGTAGTCTTTTTATTTTATTAATTAATAAATGAAATATCAATGCGTTTTTTCTCAAAAACGTTTGCAAAGTAAGTAACTTTTTGGCAATTACGCAAATAAAACGCTGAAAATTTAAGGTTAATATGCACAATAGCTATCATATTGTGCATTTGCATTGCCTTTTCAATTGATATATATCACTATTCGCTCATTATTTAATTAGTGAAAAGGTTGGATAGTTCGAAATAAGTTATTAATTTTGCATAAATCTAAAGACAATTAATTCAAGTATGTCGTTTACTCAGAAATGTAATGAAATCTTCAATAAAGCCATTGAGGATTACCACGTGAAAAACAACATTGACACTCCTATCAGCAATCCCTACGGTCACGACACGATAGAGAACCGCCTGTATCTGAAATGTTGGATTGACAGCGTGCAATGGCATATGGAGGACATCATCCGTGATCCGCACATCGACCCGCAGGAAGGCATGCAGCTCAAGCACCGCATCGACCGCTCCAACCAGGATCGCACAGACCTCGTTGAGCAGATCGACTCGTGGTTCAGGCAGCATTTCTCCGACGTCACGCCAAAGCCGGAGGCCCGCCTGAACACCGAAAGTCCGGCGTGGGCAGTGGACAGGCTATCGATACTCGCCCTGAAAATTTACCACATGAGGGAGCAGGCCAATCGCCAGGATGCCACTCCACAGCACCGTGAGCTATGCAACGGAAAGCTCAACGTGCTCTTGGAGCAGCAGCAAGACCTGTCGCTTGCCATAGACCAGTTGCTGGACAACATCAAGGAGGGAAGCATATACATGAAGGTGTATAGGCAAATGAAGATGTACAACGATCCAAGCACAAATCCCATACTCTACCAAAAGAAGTGAAGACCGACCATATACTCATAATACGCTTCTCCGCCATGGGCGACGTGGCCATGACGGTTCCCGTAGTATACGCCTTGGCAAAGCAATACCCAAACCTGCGAGTGACAATGCTCTCGCAACCATTCGCGAGGCCTCTGTTCGAGAATCTCGCCCCTAATGTCAGCTTCATGGAGGCTGACATTAAAAATGAGTATAAGGGGATAAAAGGGCTTAACTCACTTTACAGAAGACTGGCGGCAAAGCAATTCACGGCGATAGCCGACTTGCACAACGTGTTGCGGTCGAGCTATCTCCGCATGAGATTCAACATCGGTCAAAACAATGTGGCCCACATCGACAAGCACCGTGACCAGAGAAAGAAGCTCACCACGATGAAAGACAAGGTGATGGAGCCAATACCAACAGCTTTCGACAATTACAAAGCCGTGTTTGCCAAATTGGGCTATCCTATAAATAACATCGACTTCAAGTCTGTCTTTCCTTCCAAAGGTCCGTTGAGGTTGCTTCCGGCAGAAATAGGCGAGAAAAAAGACTTCCAACAATGGATTGGCATAGCGCCTTTCGCGGCGCATGAGGGCAAAGCTTACCCGCTCGACAAAATGGAAAATGTCATCGATGGCATCATAAAGCGTCATCCTTCGGCGCGTATCTTCCTCTTCGGTGGCGGAAGCCGCGAGACGGAACTATTGAAAGGCGTGGCCAAGAGACATAAATATTGCACAGTGGTGCCAAGCTTGCTCCACGACTTGCGCGAGGAACTTATACTCATGAGCAACCTCGACGTAATGGTGAGCATGGACTCCGCCAACATGCATCTTGCCTCGCTGACAGGCACGCCAGTGGTGAGCGTTTGGGGCGCCACGCATCCCTACGCCGGATTCATGGGTTGGAACCAGAAAGAGGAAAACGCGGTGCAAGTGTCGATGCCATGCCGTCCATGCTCAATATTTGGCAATAAGCCATGCCATAGGGGAGACTACGCTTGCCTGCAACAGATAAGCCCATTGACCATCATACAAAGAATAGACAACAACTTATAGATAAAAACAGTGGATAACACTGTGGATAAGGCTGTGGAAAACTATCACGATTTCCACAGCCTTATTGTTTTTGCCTGATCACTTGGGATATCAACATGGTTATCAAAGCGTTTTCAAAGCCTTTTCAACACATTATCACAAGCAAAAGTTATGCTACTTATACTTATCAACATATCCGCCGTTTTGTGGAAAACCATGTAAAAGGCTATAAGCAAGCTTTTTCATATCATACATGGATGTATATAATCTCTACTCTACGGTTTATAATTTATGAGGCAAATATTCCGGCAACAAACTATCAACATATTAACAGCCTATCATCATACTATTATTTTTCTTTTAAATTTTAAAATAGAATAGATAATAATAATAAGGTTGTGGAAAAGCATTAACTTTGCATCCATGCAAGGATTGTCTATTCTTATTCCCGTCTACCGAGACTCATGTGTGGCACAGGCAGTGGCATTGCGAGGTCAATGTCAGCGCGTGGACATGCCATGGGAAATAGTGGTTGCCGACGATGGCTCACCCTCGCCTTTTGACGCAATGAACGATGAAATAGGCTTGATGGCAAGTTGCAGGCTTATTAAACGGCAAGAAAACGTTGGAAGGGCAGCTATAAGGAACTTTCTCGCGCGTGAGGCACGTTACGACACATTATTATATATAGATGCTGGAATGATGCCCTCAGAGGGGTTCATCGATGCCTATGTGAAAAACATGGGCAAGGCCGACGTCGTGGTTGGCAGCTTGAAGGTGGCAGAAGAATGCATGGACTTGTCAAACCTGAGATGCAAGAACGAGATGAAGGCGGAGCGAGGCTATTCTGTGGACAAGAGCAATGAGCACCCGTACAAGAACTTTCATTCAGGCAACTTCATGGCTAAGAGGCAGGTAGTGCACGATAATCCTTTCCGTGAGGATATAAAGACATACGGCTATGAGGACACGCTCTTCGGGAAAGGCCTGGCAGACAGGCACGTAAGCATCATTCATATAGACAATCCATTGCTGTTCGTGAGGTTCGAGAGCAATAGCCGTTTCCTTGAAAAGACAGAAGAAGCCATGCGGACACTGTATGCTTACAGGGAAGAGCTGAAAGGCTACTCTGCCCTACTCCACCTTGTAGACAGTTTGCAACGTCATCATCTTTTGTGGATAACTGTGTGGATAAACCGGTTGATAAGCGTTGCCATAAGGCAAAAACTCAAGGGAGATCGCCCAAGCGTCTTCCTATACAACGTTTTCAGAGTGTGCTGTCTTTCAAATAATTATATGGATCAGAAGTAACAATATTCAGCAAATGGAACAAATAGCAGAAAAGGAAGAACAAATATTAATAAGCATAACTGGTCAAGACAGGCCAGGTCTCACAACGTCTGTCATGGCCATCCTTGCAAAGTACGATGCCCAAGTGCTCGATATAGGCCAGGCGGATATTCATTCCACCTTGTCGCTCGGCATCCTCATGCGGCTCGACGGCATGCACTCGTGGCAAGTGATGAAGGAATTGCTTTTCAAGGCCACCGAGCTTGGCGTGAACATAGATTATTCACCAATCAGCGACGATGAGTATGAGAGTTGGGTCAACCAGCAAGGTAAGAACCGATATATCCTCACGCTTATTGGCCGTTCGCTCTCAGCACGCCAGATAGAGGCCACCACGAAGATAATAGCGGGGCAAGGCTTGAACATCGACTCCATATTGCGCCTTACTGGCAGGATGAGCATCAAGCAGCCCAAGCGGAACGTGAGAGCGTGCATAGAGTTCTCGCTGCGAGGCAACCCCGCTGACACGGCTGCCATGCAGAAAGAACTTATGAACATGTCGCAGGAAATGGCGGTGGACTTCTCGTTCCAGCACGACGACATGTATCGCAGAATGAGACGGTTGATATGCTTCGACATGGACTCCACGCTCATACAGACCGAGTGCATCGATGAACTGGCAAAGCGTGCGGGAGTTGGCGACAAGGTGAGGGAAATCACGGCGCGCGCCATGCGTGGGGAGATAGACTTCAAGGAGAGTTTCAAGGAGCGCGTGGCGTTGTTGAAAGGTCTCGATGCGAGCGTGATGAAAGACATAGCCGAAAGCATGCCTATCACGGAAGGGACAGACAGGCTCATGAGCGTGCTGAAGACTTGTGGATACAAAATCGCCATCCTGAGCGGAGGCTTTACCTATTTCGGTGAATACTTGCGGAAGAAGTATGGCATCGACTACGTTTATGCCAACGAATTGGAAATAGATGATGACGGCAAGTTGACGGGCAACTATGTCGGTGACATCGTAGACGGGCAGCGCAAGGCTGAGCTGCTCAAGCTCATTGCACAGGTTGAAAGGGTGAACCTTGCCCAGACAATCGCCGTGGGCGATGGAGCCAACGATTTGCCTATGATCGGAGAGGCAGGACTTGGCATAGCCTTCCATGCCAAGCCGCGTGTGGTGGCAAACGCTCAGCAGAGCATCAATACGATGGGAATAGACGGCATACTCTATTTCCTTGGGTTCAAGGACAGCTATTTGGGCGAGCAAGGCAAACTGTAGTTAAGTATATGAGTAGACAACTGTGGATTGACTTGCTTCGTGGGTTTTGTATGTTGATGATTGTCTTCGACCACACGGAGATATGCTTCACGGGTAGAAACATCATACCCTACGAACTTTATGTGCCTGACGTGTTGATGACATTTTTCTTCGTGTCGGGCTATCTGTTCTATCGTCCACAGGGGTTTGACGTGCGGCATAAGCTCAGGTCCGTGTTGCGGTCGTTGGTGATGCCTTATTTTATCTTCGTCGTTCTCCTTGCCATGCCCAAGGCTTTTCTGCATGGCAATGCAGTCGTGGTCTCGGCAATGGCATGGCAGATTGTGTCCGGTCAGGAATCGTGGTTCATTGCAGCCTTAGTAGTATGTGAACTCGTGTTTAGCCTCATTCTTTGGTTGACAAAAGAGAAAGTACCTGGCTTGATGGCCTTTCTCGCCGTCGCAATAGTATTGAACATGATGGTTGGCTCCGGCAAAATATTGTTTGCGCCAGACTATTGGCATGTCAATGAGGCTTCCATTGCTCTTGGCTACATTATCTTTGGTTATCTATGCCACAGATATTGTGGGGTGATTAATCTGAATAAGGGACAGCGTGCCATTGCCATATCAATGCTTCTTGTTGCGCTATTGTGCACGAAATGGTACACTTATGGGCATTTAGAGCATTCCGTGTCTGTTTACGCGCTTGTTTGGCCACATTGCTCACTCTTTTCGGTGACGCTATCAGTGATGTTGCTGTTCCTCCTTTTCAGCATGATTCCACAAAGCAAGACATCCACTGATACGATTGCCGTCCGTGCTTTATCATGGGTAGGCCGTCGTTCACTTGTTTATTATTTCTTTTGCAGTGGCATACCGACGGCCTTGACCGTGGCATTGGCGAAGGCTGGTTATACTTATCAAGGTCACTACTTGGAGGTTATTCCCGTTTTCTTCCTCAATGTGGTTATAATCACCATGGTGGCATGGATAGTTTATCGCTATTTTCCTTGGATGACAGGAAAGCGGCGGAAGCATTATGATGAAAGCAAAATATAAAGGTTCTATGTCGATTCATGTGGGTGAGACATCACTGTGACTGATTTCTCTGCTTGCCTTCGCACCGCAATCGCATTGCCCTTGCACCGTAACCGCATTGTCTCCGCGCCGCAATGGCGTTGCCTTTACGCCGCGATCGCATAACGGGAAAAGCAACATCGACAAATCATAACCAACGAAGTATAACGTAGCCCCATGACAACTGGCGCGGCAATTATCAATTGACGATGGCTATTTTGCACACTACACCTTTTTCACCGCCACTTGTTGCTATCTCTACCATGTAGACGCCACTTGCCACACGCCGTCCATCGCGGTTCAGACCATACCATTTGTATTGTCCGTTGTTGGCGTTGCCTTCGTTCACTAACGTGCCGCTGCTTGTGACAATCTTAACCGTTGAGCCACTTTCCAGTCCGGTGATGGTGATTGGACCGGAATAGTTGGGGCGCACGGGGTTGGGATATGCCCATACGTTGTCCTTGGTCATTCCGTTGCTATTGTCTGCAAAATGAGGGATATAAGAGCACAGTCCCTTGTCGGTGCCAATATAAAACTCGCCCGTCAAGTCATTGTATGCCAATGAGAGTATGTTGTCAGAGAGCAATTCGCTGTTTGTGCTTGTGAAGTGGGCAAGCGTGGTGATATTGTCAGAATCTATTACATACAGTCCACTGCTCGTTGTCCCAAACCATTTTCTGTTGTTCTTGTCAATGTATATGCAACGTGTGTCTACTCCGGAAAGCAGGTAGTCGGCGTAGTTGGTGCCATCGTTTCGTGGCACCTTTATTTGATTGTATACAGGTGAGGAAGCGTCTATTTGGTCATAAGGAAGCATGAAGGGCCCACGGTCCGTGCATATCCACATGTTTTTATCATTGTCCTCTGCTATGGCGTGTGCATACCATACAGGTTGTATCTCGGTGCCATCTTCGTTTACAAACGGCGATACATAGCTATTGATGGCATCCTTGTCGGCTTGGTAAGCGTAAAAGGAAGGTGTGTTCCAATGGTTGTTGACAAACCAGATAAGTCCACGGCTATCAGTCATCATTCCTTCCATTTGCCCTAAGCTTTGCGGAGTGTCGAAGAGATATTTAAGTTTCATCAGCGCGCTCTGCTTGTGCGCCACCCATTGCCCGTCTTTAGTGTATTGCAAGATTGATTGCGTAGGTGCCTGACTGTTGAGAGCCCACAGGTTTCCGTCTTTGTCGTACATCACGCTGAAGACCATCTCGTAGTCTTGGCTCTTCTTGTCGTACATCTCTATGGGCGAGTTCTTGTGGTTCCAATGTTTTATGAATTTGCCGTTCTCAAATTCATAAACGCCACTTCTCGATCCAGCCATGACGTGATTGTCGTCGCGAGGGTCAATGTCAAGGCTCATCACGTCCTGATAGTTTATGCCCGTGGAAGAAGCCATATCATCTTGATAGACTGTCCATTTGTCATTGTCCAACACCTGCACGCATCCTGGTTGGTAGCTGAACAATCCGCCACAACTGTAAAGTTTCCCGTTGTGCGTCTTCATGAACCCAAACTGGTTGTATTTTGGTCCATCGGGCTTAATCTTGTTCACGGTTACCAGCAGGTCTGCGTCCATGGTCTTGGGTCGTGCCGTGAAGTCGCCTATGCGTGTCCATTGGTTTGGATTAAGAAGGTTTGAGGTAAGCTCGGCGCGAAAGAGACCATAGGTGGAGCTTGCGGCATAGATGAATTTGCTGTCAGTGTAGCAATAGTCCACGCGAAAGCCGAGTTGATAAGTGTCGGTAAACGACGCGTTGGCAACGTTGAGCCTTACTATTCCGAAATTGGTGGAGATATAAGCGTCGTTTCCTTGGATATCCACACTGTTGATGGATTTATCCACAGTCATCGACGTGTTCATGTAAGCCGGCATGTTCACCACGTCGCCATTCTGCGCGAGCAAGTCGATGTTATAGTCATCGTAAACAACGACGAGCTTCTTGGCGGCCTTGCACCATGCGATGTGTGATATCTCACAGTCAGAGAGCACAGTGGTCTTGTCGTAGGTTCTCACCTCCTGATCTTTCGTGTCATAACTGAACAACCCGCCGGAGGCAAGCACATAGAGCATTCCGTCGTTGGTCTTCTCTATCTCCTTTGGCTCATAGTAGCTCAGGTAAGCTTTCCATTGCGCGGATGCTCCACAAAGGAAAGTTGTCCACATCAATGCGCACAAAAGTAGTGTTCTTCCTTTCATCGTCATGTTGTTGAATAGCGCAGGTGGCGTCTTGGGCTGTCCGCAATCGTGGCATTCATATTGATGAACCATGCTATTGCGGATGGCCACAAGCGCCGCACCTTGCCAATTTATTCTTCGTGGATAAGCCAGTCGGCGAGTTTTTGCACGGCCTTTGCCCTGTGGCTTATCTTGTTCTTAATATCTTCTCCGAGTTCAGCGAAGCTCTTGTCGTAGCCCTCCGGTATGAATATTGGGTCGTAGCCGAAGCCTTCAGTGCCATGCTTCTCGTGGGCGATACGGCCTTCCACAATGCCCTCGAAGCGATATTCGCGCGAGCACACGGGGTTGCCGCCTTCCATCTGGATGAGCGAGATCACTGTGCGGAAACGCGCCTTGCGGTTTGTGTTGTCACCGAGCTTGGCGAGCAGTTTCCTCATGTTGGCCTCGCTGTCGTGGTCGGTGCCATCGGCATAGCGCGCCGAGTGAACGCCAGGCTCGCCGTTGAGCGCGTCAACTTCCAGTCCCGTATCGTCGGCGAAACAGTCTATGTGATACTTGTCGAATATGTACTCAGCCTTTTGATGCGCGTTGGCTTCCAGCGAGTTGCCAGTCTCAGGAATATCCTCATGGCAGCCAATGTCGGCAAGCGAGACAATGTCAAATGCCGGGCCAAGAATTTCCCGTATCTCCTGGAGCTTGTGCTTGTTGTTGGTCGCAAATACTATTTTCATCTACTTTACTTTCGTTAGTTTTACCCTTTTTATTCTTTGGCAGTGTCACCTTCACGTGGTCGAAGCCTTCGCCATACACGCCGATTACTGAGCTTTGCGATACGAAGGCGTTAGGGTCTATCATCTTTATAAGTCGGAATATCGGCGTGCTCTCACGCTTGCGCGCAAGTATGCAAAGCACCTTCATCTCCTGCCCCGTGTACCAGCCGTGACCGTCGAGAATGGTGACGCCTCTATCGAGCTGAGTGCCGATGGCGTCGGCTATCTGCTGGCTCTTCTTCGAGAAAATCATGAATTGTACCGACTCGCGGCGCACGTTCATCACGTGGTCGAGCATGAAGTTCTCAACCACCATCGTGCACAAGCCGAACATCACCTTGTGTACCCTATTTATGGTGTCGCCAAACTGAGGGAAGAACATACAACTTCCGATGATGCACAAGTCGATGGCAAGCAACACTTGGCCCAGCGAGAAGTTGTAGTACTTGTTTATCGATGCCGCTATGATGTCGGTGCCACCCGTGGAGCCATTGCTCAGGAAGACTATGGCGAGTGCCGAGCCGGTGAGCATACAGCCTATGAGCAGCGACATGAAGTCCTGGTTTTCTCCTAATATCTTGATATAGTGCCCGTTGGCATCCATAGGCATGAGCCATTGGGCAAACCACAGCATGAAATACAGCACGCCGATGGCATAGATGGTCTTCATGAGGAACTTTATTCCCAGCACTTTCAGACCAACTCCCAACAGCACCACATTGATGAGGAGATACATGTTTTGGATGGGGAAACCAGTGGCGTAATATATAACGGCCGATATACCGGTCACTCCTCCAGTCACGATCTCATAGGGAAGGAGAAAAAGGGTGAAGGCAAAGGCATAGAGGCATACGCCAAAGGTGATGCCTGCATAGTCTTTGATCTCGTTGAATATTACTCGCTGGTTTATTGTCATTTTGCTTAATGATTAATCAATTAAACAATTCAGTCCATCCTTGCTTGTGGCTTACTTCACCACGATGTTTATTATTCTCTTTGGCACCACGATGACCTTGACAATCTTCTTGCCATCGGTATACTTGACGCACCTGTCATCAGCGAGCGTCTCCTTTTCGATGGTATCCTTGTCGGCATCGGCGGCAAACGTCTTTTGGAAACGGGCCTTGCCGTTGAAGCTCACGGTCATCTGCATCTCGTTCTCCACCAAGTACTTTTCGTCCCATTCTGGCCACTTGGCGTCGCACACAGTAGTGGTGTTGCCAAGTTGATGCCACAGCTCTTCGGCGATATGTGGCGCGAAAGGCGCGATGAGCACAACCACGTCGGAAAGCAACTGGCGGTTGTGGCACTTCTGCTGTCCAAGCTCGTTGACGCAAATCATGAATGCCGAGATGGAAGTGTTGTATGAGAATGTCTCAACGTCTTGCGTCACCTTCTTGATGAGCTTGTGCACGCTCTTCAAACTGTCTTGTGACGGCTCGGCGTCGTCGACGAGGTTTTTGTCGGAACGATTGTCCCAGAACAGCGCCCAAAGCTTCTTCAAGAAGCGGAAGCAACCGTCTATGCCGTTGGTGTCCCAAGGCTTAGAGGCTTCCACGGGGCCAAGGAACATCTCGTACAGGCGGAGGGTGTCGGCGCCGTAGTCACGCACAATGTCGTCGGGGTTGACAACGTTGTACATCGATTTCGACATCTTCTCTATCGCCCAGCCACACTGGTATTTGCCTTCAGCGCCGTCGGCCGACTTGCTTCCGTCCTCGAAGATGAACTCAGCGTCCTTGTATTCCGGGCTCCAGTTCTTGAAAGCCTCAATGTCGAGAATATCATTCTTCACGAGGTTTATCCAGACGTGGATTGGTGTCACGTCGTTGTAGTTCTTGCGCTGGCCGAAGCTCACGAACACTGGCTTGTCGGCGGTGGACAGCTCATTGGCACGGTAGACGAAGTTGCTTCGTCCCTGTATCATGCCCTGGTTCACGAGCTTCTGGAATGGCTCTTCCTCGCAGCTCACTCCATAGTCGTGGAGGAACTTGTTCCAGAACCTTGAGTAGATGAGGTGACCCGTGGCGTGCTCGGTGCCGCCCACGTAGAGGTCGACGTGGCGCCAATATTCGTCTACGTCCTTTGAGACGAGCGCCTTGTCGTTGTGAGGATCCATGTAGCGAAGGTAATAGGCTGAGCTGCCGGCGAATCCTGGCATGGTGTAGAGGTCGAGCGGGAATACGGTCTTGTTGTCTATCTTAGCGTTCTCCACCACCTTGTTTGCCACGGTGTCCCAAGCCCATTTCTTGGCCCTTCCCAATGGTGGCTCACCGTCTTCGGTTGGCTTATACTCCGTTATCTCAGGCAGTTCCACGGGCAGGCACTCCTCAGGCACCATCTTTGGTATGCCGTTGTCGTAGTACACGGGGAATGGCTCGCCCCAATAGCGTTGGCGCGAGAAGATGGCGTCGCGCAGGCGGTAGTTGACCTTCACGCGGCCTATGCCTTTCTCTGTCACGAACTTCTTTGTCTTGGCTATGGCCTCTTTCACGGTGCAGCCGTTGAGCGTGAATCCGTCGATGCTCGTGTGGCCCTCGCGTGGAGAGTTCATCACAGTGCCCTCCTTGGCGTCGAAGCTCTCCTCCGACACGTCGGCACCCTCGATAAGCGGAATGATGGGCAGGTTGAAGTGCTTGGCGAAAGCGTAGTCGCGGCTGTCGTGGGCAGGAACGGCCATGATGGCTCCCGTGCCGTAGCCGGCAAGCACGTACTCTGAGATCCAGATTGGTATCTCATCGCCCGTGAAGGGGTTGATGGCGTATGAGCCACTGAACACGCCCGTCACCTTGTGGTCGCTCATGCGGTCGAGCTCGGTGCGGCTCTTCACGTAGTTGAGATATTGCTCCACCTCGGCTTGCTGGTTTGCCGTGGTGACCTGACTCACGTAGTCGCTCTCTGGTGCAAGCACCATGAACGTGACGCCGAACATGGTGTCGGCGCGCGTGGTGAAGATGGTGAACTTCACATCGGAGTCTTTCACGTCAAACTCCACCTCGGTACCCTCTGAGCGTCCTATCCAGTTGCGCTGAGTGTCAGAGAGGCTGTCGCTCCACTGTATGGTGTCGAGACCGTCGAGCATACGCTGCGCGTAGGCCGACGTGCGGAGGCACCATTGGCTCATCTTCTTCTGCACCACGGGGAAGCCGCCACGTATGGAGACGCCCTCCACCACCTCGTCGTTGGCAAGCACGGTGCCAAGGCCGGCGCACCAGTTAACCATGGTCTCACCCTTGAAGGCGATACGATAGTTCATCAAGGCGTCGCTCTTCTGCTTCTCGTCCATGGCGTTCCACTCCTCGGCGGTAAACTGCAAGGTGTCGTCGGTCTGCGCGGCGTTGATGCCCTCGGTGCCCTTTTCCTCGAAATGCTTTATGAGCTTGTCTATCGGCTGGGCCTTCTTCAGCTCGGTGTCGTAGTAGGAGTTGAACATCTTCTCGAAAGCCCACTGTGTCCAATGGTAATATTGTGGGTCGCAGGTCTTCACCTCGCGGTCCCAGTCGAACGAGAATCCTATCTTGTCGAGCTGCTCGCGATAGTGGTTGATGTTCTGGTTGGTGGTTATAGCGGGGTGCTGTCCTGTCTTTATGGCATACTGCTCAGCGGGCAGTCCATAGGCGTCGTAACCCATGGGGTTGAGCACGTTGAATCCTTTCAAGCGCTTATAGCGCGCGTAGATGTCGGAGGCGATATAGCCAAGAGGATGGCCTACATGCAGTCCCGCGCCAGAGGGGTAAGGAAACATGTTGAGCACATAGAATTTTGGTTTATTCGGGTCTTCCGTCACCTTGTAGGTCTTGTCTTCAACCCACTGTTTCTGCCATTTCTTCTCAATCTCCCTGAAATTGTAATCCATTGCTTTGCTAACTTATTAATTTCTAAGTGCAAAGATACGAAGAAATTGGTGAATATCCATGCGGATTTACAATAAACGTTTTCAAGATGTTTCCGCAATGCCGCTTATTCAGCGTCTATGTTGATTTGTGTGGGTTAGCGTTTGCCTACCGCCTTGGTAGATTACGCCGTAAGGCAAATTGCGATGCAAGGTCATTGCGATTGTGCCGTAAGGCAAATTGGAATTTGGCGTGACGATTCTCTCACATTGAATGGCAAAATATTGAGGATTGGTAAGTCTTTTAGGAAAAGGCTTGGAGGTGTTCGGAAAAAACACTAACTTAGCGACATAATAATAAAAGTTGCACTATTATGATATGCTCTGTTGCCAATCCGATATACGACTGCGTGTTCAAGTTCTTGATGGAAGACGAGCGCATAGCCAAGACCGTGCTCTCCGCCTTGCTGAAGAAAGAGGTGGTGAGCGTGGAGATTCGCCGTAACGAGCACCCAAACGTCACTCGCGACAAGATCTCGATGTTCCGCATTGACTTCGCCGCGAGGGTCAAGGAGGATGACGGCACGGTGAGGCTCATCCTCATAGAGCTTCAAAAGACGTGGGTAGACACGGAGACGCTACGCTTCCGCCGCTATCTCGCCGCGCAATATAACGCCGAGGAGAACATGGTGAAGGAGGGCGAGCTGGATGGCTATGCCGTGCCAATGATTGCCGTTTACTTGCTTGGCCATAGGGTTGGCGACATAGACAAGGCGGTGGTGTATGTCACTCACAATGCGTTCGACTACGATGGCAAGGTGGTTGAGGGCGGCATGAAAGACCCGTTTATCAACAGTTTGATTCACGATAGCATCATCGTGCAGATACCATTGCTCCACGGCAAGATAAACAACAGGCTTGACAGGGTGCTGAGCGTGTTCGACCAATCGCAGCGCGACGCCAAGAATCAGCAGATAGTTTGCCTCGACGAGAAGGAGTATGCCAACGACTCTGACATGATGTATATCCTGCATCGCTTGAGCCTTGCCGCGATGGATGCCGATGTGCGTCAGGAAATGAACGATGAGGATGAGTTCTACTCGGTGCTTGAGGCACGTGACACGCAGGTGATGAAACTCAACGAGCAGCTCACAGAAAAAAGAAAGCAGTTGAGTGAACAAAAGGCACAACTGAGTGAACAAAAGGCGCAGCTGAGTGAGCAGAAGGCGCAGTTGAGTGAGCAAAAGGCGCAGCTGAGTGAGCAGAAGGCGCAACTGAATGAAATAAATGCGCAATTGAGTGAGCAGAATGCACAGCTGAGTGAGCAGAAGGCGCAACTGAACGAGAAGGACGCGCGGATTGCCCAGCAATGCGAACAAATAAAAATGATGATCAAGGCTTTGGTTGACAGTGGAATGCCAATAGCTACTGTAGCCAAGACAATGAACATGTCGGTAGAGGAAATAAACAACTTATTATAGATACTATAACGTATCCATAACCGAAACGCTTTGTCTCTTCTACAGTTGTCCTGCCTCCACTTGCCTCACTATGCGTTCTGTGATGCGGTCTGCACCGTTGGGATCATACGACTTCTTCAGCGAGGCTCCGAAAATCCACGCAAACGACTGGTAGAAGCCGGCGCGGATAGGACCAAGAAACGCCTTGATGAGGTCGTAGGATGAGTTGTTGCACTCGCGGTCGATGAGCTTGATGAGCAGTTTGCCTTGCGAGTAGGTGAGCTTTTTCACGCGAGGCGTGTATTCCTTTTTGATGTCTTGCTCCACCACTTTCATGTGCTCGTCCTTGGCTTTCTTGTTGGGCAACAGTTCAAGATACTCGCCTGTCTCTATGATGATGCGGTCGCATTCCTTGGCTATTGGCAACACTCGCTTTATGTTGTATATCAAGCGGTTGTAGGCGGCACGCTGGCGCGCGCTCTTGAACTCTGGTTGAGGATACACCCAAATGTTGTTGAGTTCCACATATTGTATGGAGTCCCCACCCTGCTTCACCTTGCCAATCTTTACCATTGGCACGAAAGTAGGGTTGTCCATGTCAACGTTCCTGTCCTCCGGCTTGACGTCGTTGTTGTTCTGAGCCATGGCGAGGATTGGGAACGCAAGGAGCAATATGATAATAAGTCTCTTCATTTTGTGTCGCTCATCGTGCCGCAAAGTTACAACCTATTTGCATAACGAGTGCTGAAAAAACTATTAAATAAAATGAATATGCGGCTTTTCAGTCGTTTTCCATTCTATACATCTTAAATGGCTTTGCCACGCTTAGTGTTTCTCAGGTATGAAGCCTGTCTTGTCCTTGTCAGTGATTTCCCTTATCACACGGCAAGGATTTCCAGCTGCCACCACTCCCGATGGTATGTCGTGCGTAACCACGCTTCCACCTCCTATCACGGTATCGTCGCCGATGCTTACCCCTGGGACCAAAGTGGAATGGCCACCTATCCATACACGCTTGCCCACATGGATTTCCTTTGGCACAAGTCCACCCTTGGCGCGCTCTTGTGTGTCGAGAACATGATTGCCCGAATATAAGCCCACGTTAGGCCCGATTAGCGTGTTGTCGCCAATGGTCACATGACCGCAGTCAAGGATGACGCATCCGAAATTGATGTAGACATCATTGCCGATGGTGATGTTCTTGCCAAACTCGCAACGGAAGTCGGGCTCTATCCATACACGTTCACCGACATGGCGAAACATGCGGCGCATTATGTCCTGCCGCTTTTCTGTTTCGCTATCGTCGGTCATGTTATATTCGCGAAACAATTTCTTTGCCTCTATTCTGCGATTAAACAAGTCTTCGTCGAAGTCGTTGTAAATCTGGCATTCCTGCATTTTCTCCCATTCGGTCATAAGCGTTGCTCTCTGTTTTATGTCACAAAGATACGCCTTTTTCGGTTGATTTGGCAGAATGAGGTTGTTTTTTTCATTAATCAACTAAAAACATACAGACAATAAGGGGTTACCTGCATAATGGGCTATACCTCTTTAGCTTTTATGGGCGTAAATTATCCTTGCTTCACCATCCCCGTGTATCTCTTGAACAATTCTGCCACGCACTCGCTCTCGGTCATCTTGGTGGGGAAGCCGTAGGCTTGCATCACGAGGCGGTCGTTCTGGCGGTGGGCCTGCAGCAGCTCCTTGGGCATGAGCGTGGGGTCGTAGAGGTCGGCGAGGGAGGAGTCGGGATACAGGGCGCGGGCATCGAGTATCGCCTGGGCTGACTGCTCTATCCTC
>CAVHEN010000059.1:0-21637 GCA_963635115.1 Oscillospiraceae bacterium
ACACCGCCAACGAGATGAAGAAGCGGCAGGAGGTGGGGCGCGGCATGCGCCTCTGTGTGAACGACCGCGGCGAGCGGCAGGACGCCGACGTGCTGGGCACGGAACATGTGCACGACGTGAACGTGCTCACCGTCATTGCCAGTGAGAGCTACGACGACTTTGCGCAGAAATTGCAAAAGGAGATTGCCGAGGCGTGCGAGAACCGTCCGACGGTGGTCACCGCCACGCTGTTTGCCGACAAGGAGACGCAGCAGGAGGACGGCACACTGCTGAAGGTGACCACCGCCAAGGCTGCGGAGATAATAGAAGAGCTGATAGGTGCAGGATACATCAAGAAAGGCAACCTCACACAGAAGTATTTCGACGACAAGAAAGCCGGCACGCTCGACTTTGGCGACGTGAACGACCTCAAGACGTTTGTGGCGAAGGAACTTGACCGCGTGTTCGACCCCGATGCCATCAAACCGTCGAACGGCAGGGAGAAAACGGAAGCCCACTTCCGCAAGGAGAATTTCCAAAAGAAGGAGTGGCAAGAGCTGTGGCGGCGCATCAACACACGTACCTATTACAACGTGAGTTTCGAGACACCGAAGCTTATCAAGGAGGCCGTGAAGCGGCTCGACGATCACATGAACGTGACGGAGATACGCATTGTGGTGGAGAGCGGCGGCATGGACGGCATACGCGACCGCGAGGAACTGGAGGCTGGAGCGGCAATGTCGGCAGCCAAGGTGAAGACAATCCACGTGAGCGAAGCCGTGGGCGCGGGCGTCACCTACGACCTCGTGGGCGAACTTGTGCAGAGTACGGGACTGACGCGCCGCACCATTGTGGCGATGCTCAAGGGCATCCATCCAGCGACGTTCCATCAGTTCAAGCTCAACCCCGAGGAGTTCATCGTGAAAGCCTCGCGCATCATCAACGACTGCAAAGCCATCTCGCTCATACAGCACATCTGCTATCAGAAGAGCACCAACACCTTCGACACCGACATCTTTGCCGAGGCAACACTGCGCGGCACCATAGGCAAGGACGCCATAGCCAGCGCGAAGTCGCTCTACGACATGGTGGTGCTTGACAGTCAGGGCATAGAGAAGTCGTTTGCTGAATCGCTTGAGGCGGAGGACGATGTGGTGGTCTACTCCAAACTGCCCAACGGCTTCTATATCAATACGCCCATGGGCAAGTACAACCCCGACTGGGCAGTGGCTTTCCGCGAGGGTAGCGTGAAGCACGTCTATTTTGTGGCGGAGACAAAGGGCAACGACATCGAGGTGTCGCAGCTCCGCCGCGCTGAGGATGCCAAGATCGAGTGTGCCCGCCGCCACTTTACCGCCATCAGTTCGGGTGATGTGGTGTATAGTGTGGTGAAAACCTACCAAGACTTGTACAACGCAGTGATGAGATAGCCGCCACTGCTTTTTCCCCCACAAACATAAGCCCGCTCATGTCATTGCACGGAAAGCAAGACATGAGCGGGCTTTTTGTTATGGACAACTACTATCGGCAATGAGGCTTATTGCCACTTCTTCCGGTCTTTGATGATTCCAGCCATGTTGTCGCGTGCCCAGGCAGTCATGTTCTCCACCAATGGTATGAACGAGCGGGCACGGTCGGTGAGCGAATACTCCACCCGCGGTGGGACCTCAGCATAAACCCGTCGGGTGATGAAGCCATCCATTTCCAACGAGCGGAGGGTCGAGGTCAGGACCTTTTGCGAGATGTCGGGAATGGCCTTGTTGAGGGCATTGAAGCGAATGTGGTCGTTCTGGTTCATCACGTGGATGACCAGCAATGACCATTTGCCACAAATGTGCGCCAAGACATTGCGGATGGGACAGTCTTGAAAGAAGGTGTCGGTTATCTGGTTTTCCATTGTTTTGCAGATTAAAGCCTATGCACGAAAGTCCGTAACAGGCTTATTATCACTAATAGTATACAAAAGTAACTTGCTTTCTCGAAGGGGCGAAAGGTTGCGAGTTAAAGTATCATAAACGGCAATAACTTTTGCCGTTGATAATCAGCAATAGTTACCTCAAGGTAAGCAACCCACGCCGGAGTGCCTTCTTGTGGGGATTGAAAGTTGGTCGTATCTTTGCACCGTCAAGCAACGACAACGATCAATAATCAACACAAGTAACAAAAACAACAAAGACCATGAAAGAAGTTAAGACTATTATCAAGGCAGAGAACGTGACCGCCGTGGATTTCGGCAAGATGAGCAACCTGAACGAGTATGTGTTGGAACTTTCGCCAGAGATGAAGATTCCCGGGAAGGTGTTTGGTGGCGCACAGGTTGGCGCAACAGGTGGCGAGTTCTCCTTCCAATCTTTCGGCCCTGGCACGGAGAGTGGCTTTCTGCATACCCACAAGACCCACGAGGAATTGTATTTCTTCCTCAGCGGCAAGGGCGAGTTTCAAGTAGACGGCGAGATATTCAGCGTGGCGGAAGGCAGCGTGGTGAGGGTCGCGCCAAACGGCAAGCGCTCGATACGCAACAACGGCTCAGAGCCTTTGGTGATGCTCTGTGTGCAATATCGTGGCGAAACATTCACGACAGAGGATGCCACCGACGGTGTCATCTTGAGTGAGAAAGTGGAATGGTAGACTCGACAGAAGCAGATTCAGACCTTCATGCCGTTGCGGCGTGAACGCATCGCCATTGCGCCGTAAAGACAACGCGTCTGCGGCGCAATGGCGATGCCATTACGGCGCAAAGGCAAACGAGGGAGTCAAGCACGATGACTATGCCACCATGCGGGTTGCCAGCATAGCCACAATTATACCTAATCAAGCGAATCCTTTTGGTGATGTCATGCTTTTGCCCATTTTATCGATTATATTCGATAAAAAACACCCATTTTTATCGAATATAATCGATAAAACCTTGCCAAATCGGGTAAGAAACACTAACTTTGCAGAAGAAGGGCTGCGCTCGGCAATTTGAAAGCAAGCAATCATTGCGCTCTTCGGGGGGTTCTATGCCCACACATCAAAACGGACATTAGTATGACTAAAGATTTAATAAAATACCTCATCGGTTATTATCAAGACTTCGTTTCGAAAATTACTTTTGAAGAGCGGCAATATGAGCTTGAGCCTAACGCAAACTATGTGTTCGTGGGGCTTCGCCGTGCAGGCAAGTCATACCTCATGTATCAGCAGATACACCATCTGTTAGGGCAAGGACATTCGCTGGACGAGATCTTGTATTTCAACTTTGAGGATGACCGTATTGATGCCATTGAATTGGCAGACTTAGACTTGATTAAGCTCTGTTATGAAGAGATGTATGATAGTCGCCCAATATTGTTCCTTGATGAAATACAAAACATCAAGGGATGGGAGAAGTTTGCTCGCCGACTTGCCGACACTGGCTATCGAGTTTATGTCACGGGTAGCAATGCCAAGATGCTGAGTAGCGAGATAGCGACGACTTTGGGCGGTCGATACCTCATCAAGGAAATCTATCCATTCTCTTTTAGGGAATATCTTGGCTTCAAGAGGGTCAATCTGAGCGACAAGAATGCTATCTATAAGTATCGCAATGACATTGTCAAGGCTTACGAGGAATATTTCAAGGATGGTGGATTGCCCGAGACCTTGATGATGAGCGACAAGCGATCATGGATAAGCAGCTTGTTCAACAAGATATTCTTTGGCGACTTGGTGGCTCGCCATCAGGTGCGCAACGATTTTGCCCTTCGCATCATTATCCGCAAGTTGGCTGAAAGCGTGAAGCAACCATCGTCTTATAATCGCATAGCCAACATAGCTTCGACCGTAGGCAAGAAGATAAGTGTTGACACGGTGATAGATTATATATCATATCTCCAGGAGTCATGGCTCATCTTACCCTACGAAAACATAGCGACGAAACTCATAGACAAGGAATCGAACAGGAAGTATTATTTCATAGACAATGGCATTCTAAACCTGTTTTTGATAGACCCCGTAACGTCTTTGTTGGAAAATCAAGTTGCCATTCGTCTGCGCCAGTTGTATGCAGACAGGGTGTTTTTCTACAACCAAAACGTGGAGGTGGATTTTGTTGTCTATGACGAAGGACTGGCATTTCAGGTGTCTTACTCCTTGACAGACCCTGATACAGAAAAGAGAGAGGTTGACGCATTGTTAAAACTCAACAAGGTATTGCCAATGCGCCAACTGACAATTATTACCAAGGATGAAGAACGAAAGATTGAAGTTGGCGACGTAACCATCCATGTAGTACCAGCTTGGAAATGGATGCTGGATAGCTGACACAATGACATTCACTTTGTAAGTTGTCCTATTTTGAGTAGGCTAACAGCTATTTCGTAATGCAGATTTGTGAAACTCTTTATAAGTTAAAAGCCCGACTGAATGATTCCAGTCGGGCTTATATTGTTCTGGTCTTCCTCTCAATTAAGGAAGACCGTGCGGTGCATTGCATTTAGAGACCTGCAGCAGCGGCAATCCACTCGTAGACGCCTGAGCATACGCCGAAAGCAACCACGCCGAGCGTGCAGATGGCAAGAGCCAACTTGGTGCTTGTGGCACTCTGGAATGTAGGCAGAGGATTGTCGTTTGGCTTGATGAACATGGCCTTGACAATGAGCAGGTAGTAGTAGAGGCTTATCACCGTGTTGACCAAGGCGATGAATACCACCGCATAGGTCAGCGAACCAATGGTCGAGGTGACTTGTGCTCCATCGGCTGCTGCCATGAACGCGAAGAACTTAGAGAACATACCAGCGAATGGAGGAATGCCACCAAGCGAGAACAACGCGAGAGTCATGATGAAGCTCAGGCGTGGGTTGGTCTTATAGAAGCCGTTGTAGCTATCCATGTCGACCGTGCCTTGATGCTCTTCAACAGACGCGATGATGGCGAAGACCGCGAGGTTGGCAACAACATAGATGAGCACATAGTAGCTCAACGCAGCCACACTCAACGCCGTGTTGCCAAGGATGGCAAGCACGATGTATCCAGCCTGTGAGATAGAAGAGAACGCCATGAAGCGCTTGAGGTTCTTCTGATGGATGGCGAAGAGGTTGGCGATGGTGATGGAGAGCACGATGACGACCATCAACATGTAGCGCCAATATTCTACCATTGGGGCAAAGACCTTCATGAGAATGGCGCAAAGCGCGAACGCCGCGGCACCCTTAGACACCACTGAGAGATAACCAGTGACGGCAGTAGGTGCGCCCTGATAGGTGTCGGCGGTCCAGAAGTGGAACGGAACCAACGAGATCTTGAAGCCCAAACCAGAGAAGAAGAACACCATGCCAAGGATGGTGAACGGAGTGGCAGCGAGGTGAGAGACCACATCCTCGAAGTAGAGCGAACCTGTGGCACCATAAATGAAGCTGATGCCAAAGAGCATTACGCCGCTTGAGAACGTTGCGGTGATGATGAACTTAGCGCCTGCCTCAGCTGAATAGTGGCGATACTTGTCCATGGCGACGAGGCATGCCATTGGCACGGAAGCCATTTCAAGGCCAAGGAAGAACATGAGGAAGTGGTTGGCACTGACCATCATGTTCATGCCCAAAAGCGTTGAGATGACGAGCACATAGAACTCGCCCTCCTTGAAAGCCGTGTCGGGGCGGCTGAGCCACTCACGAGCTTGGATAAGCACGATGAGCGTACCGAAAGCCAAGATGGTCTTGATGACGCCGATACTTGGACCCGTGGTGTACATTCCACCGAAAGACTCTGCAGAGGCTGTTGGGAAAATGTTGATAAGGATATGGATGAGCATCAACACGCAAACAAGCGGGTTGAACCATTTCCTGAACCCGTCTGCCACCTTGGCGACGACAGGCTCTTGCTCTTTTGCCAATGCCAGCTCTCCCTTCTCCGCTTGGTGTATTGCCAATGGAGAAGCCTTTTGAGCCGTGAGGAGATCTACGACGAACACTATCAGAAGGATAGCTGTCAGCGTGACCTCCGGAATCATATTTAGAAATTGACTGTAATCGATATTCATAGTTTCTTACTCAAAACTTGTTAACTTAAAGTCCCATTATATGGCTAATCATTGGTCCGACAGCATCATTGATGATGTTTTGAGCCCACAGAGGAGCAAGGCCAAGACCAGCGACACATAAGATAAGTCCGCCCACAGCTATTCTCTCATCCCATGTGGCATCGGTGAGCTTGTAATACTCTGGGTTAGGTACTTTCTGATAAAGTATCTTTCCAACGACGCGAAGGATGTAGACAGCCGTGATGACTATCGAAGTACATGCAATGATGGTGCAGGTGCGATGGAAGACGTCAGCGTTCTGGAACGAGCCAACGAAGATGTTCATCTCAGCAACGAAGCCTGAGAAGCCTGGCAAGCCAAGGTTGGCAAGACCTGCAACGACGTATGCGACAGAGAGGAATGGCATGATCTTCATCAAGCCTCCAAGGCGACGCACGTCACGTGTTCCGGCACGGTGGTAGATCATACCGATGACGGCGAAGAAGAGGGCAGTCATCAAACCGTGGGAAAGCATCTGGAGGATTGCGCCCGTGCAAGCGGTCTGTGTCATCATGAGGAGCGCGAAGAGCACCATGCCGCAGTGGGAGACTGAAGAGTAAGCGTTGATATACTTCAAGTCGGTCTGCACGCAAGCAGAGAGGGCACCGTAGACCACAGAAATGGTCGTGAGAATCAAGAAGATCCAAGACAACTGCTGAGCGGCGTCGGGGAGAAGGAACATGGCAACGCGGAAGCAGCCATAACCTCCAAGCTTCATCAGCACACCAGCGTGGAGCATTGACACGGCGGTAGGCGCAGAAGCGTGACCGTCGGGTGACCATGTGTGGAACGGAAACAAGGCACCAAGGATGCCGAAGCCGATGAAGATGAACGGGAAGAATATCTTCTGGATGCTTACGGGGATGGCATGCAATGTGGCAATCTGCATCACGTCCATGGTGTAAGTGCCACTAAACTGGCCGTTGAAGAAGTAGATGCCGAGGATGCCGATGATGAGCAGTGCGGAACCGCCCATGAGCATCAACGTAAGCTTCATGGCTGAATACTCCTTCGGACCCGTACCCCAAACACCAATGAGAAGGTACATAGGGATAAGGGCAACCTCATAGAACATGAACATGGTGAACAAGTCCTCAGAGATGAAGAAGCCGTAGACACCCGTTGAGAGAAGCGTGAACCAAAGGAAGTACTCCTTCTGCATAGGATGCTGCTGCCAAGAGGCAAACGTACCTGTGAAGACGATGATGGATGAAAGCAGGATCATCACCACGGCAATACCGTCGACACCAGTGCGGTAGAAGATGTGCAATGGCTTGAACCAAGGAATGGCATCACCGAAGAGGAATGGGAATTTATCTGCCGGCATGGTCTCGCGAGCCTCTAAGAACGCGAATACCAAATAGACGGAGAGGGCAAGCAGGACGGTTGAGCCTACTGCCATCACGATGCGAACCTGAGAATCGTTCTTGGCGAGCCACAGGCAAAGAAGCATCACGACCGGTATAATGACGAATAATGTTAGAAAAGTCATCTTATGTTATTTTACAATATACATATTAATATTAGAGTCAATGCCACAGAACCTGTGATAAACCACACCGCATACTGGCGAACGTCTCCACTCTGCCAAGGACGGATGGCCTCGCCACCTTCCTGTGTAGCCCAAGCTGAGAAGTTGAATGTGCCATCAATGACGTGACGGTCGAACCACGCGATAGGCTTGGAGAAGCATCCAAACACGACCTTGTGTGTGAAGAACTGCCATGCGTCGTCGATATAGAAGCGGTTGAGAGCTGCCTTGTGAAGCTTTGGCATAGCCTTGGCAAGCTTGTCGGACAATGGATTGTGCTTAGGCGCGTACATGTATGTAGCGAGCGCGAAACCAATTGTGGCGACACACAAGGAAACCCACGCCGTGGTTCCGAAGTGGAAGTCCTGAAGAGCAATCTCCTCGGGATGACCATCGAGAGACACGAAGTGACCCATTGGTATCCAACCTGCGAAAATAGAGATGATAGAGAGGAACACCAGAGGACCCCACATGACGAAAGGCACCTCAGCAGGCTTACGGCGATGCTCTGGGTCTTGCTCGTAATAGCTATTGCCCCAGAAGATGACGTAATAGAGACGGAACATATAGAAGGCTGTCATTCCGCTGACGAGCGTCATGAACCAACCCAAACATGGTGAGAAGTGGAAACAAGCATCCACAATCTCGTCCTTTGAGAAGAAACCGGCAAGTGGCCAGAATCCGCTGATGGCGATAGTGCCAATGAGGAAGCAGATGTTTGTGATGGGCATGTACTTGTGGAGGCCGCCCATGTATTCCTTGAAGTTGGAGCCGATAATCACGATTATAGCACCAGAGCAGAGGAAGAGCAGAGCCTTGAACATGGCGTGGGTGAACAGGTGGAACAAGGAAGCCATGTAACCAACACTTCCCTCACCTTCCATAGACGTAACTACGCCAAGAGCCACGAGCATGTAGGCAATCTGAGAGATCGTGGAGAATGCGAGACCGCGCTTGATGTCGCGCTGGCAGCAAGCCACGGCGGCAGCATAGAAAGCGGTGAACGCGGCGATGTATGCAATATAGTGTAGAGTGTTAGGAGCATAAGCCACCCAAATAGGCATCAAAGACGCAACCTGGTAAACACCGGCTACGACCATGGTAGCGGCGTGGATAAGTGCTGAAACTGGCGTTGGGCCCTCCATGGCGTCAGGAAGCCAAATGTGGAGAGGGAACATCGCTGACTTACCAGCACCACCGATGAACATCAAGAAGAGAGACAGAGGAAGAACCCACGCTGCTCCAGGAAGTTCTGTTATCAGCTTAGGATCGGCAGTCAAGTCATAATTGAACGTGCCTGTATAATAGCTGTAGAACAGAATACCGATGAGGAAGAACAGGTCGGCGAAACGTGTCACGATGAATGCCTTCTTTGAAGCGTGCACTGCAGCGTGCTTCGGATAATAGAATCCGATAAGCAGGTAAGAGCAGACACCCACAAGCTCCCAAAACAGATACATCTGGAAGATGTTGGTAGCCACGACCAATCCGAGCATTGACATTGTGAACAGGGAAAGGTAAGCGTAGAAACGCTGGAAGCCCTTCTCGTAGCCTTCCTTCTTATAGTTCTCATCACGCTCTGCCATATAGCCAAAGCTATAGATGTGTACCATGAACGACACTGTGGTGATAACGATAAGCATCATCACCGACATTGGTGTCAAGCGGAAGCCGATGTTGAAAGTGAGAAGCTCGGTAAACTTCAACCATGTGAAGTCAAATACCGTCACCGTGGGATAGAGTCCAGTGGCAGCGTCCCTGCCAATGGCAAAGAAATATTCGTAAGCCGTGTAGAGACTCATGCACCACAGCACGCCAAGCACTGTTGTACCTATGAGACCGGCTACAGGCTTCTTCATCTTCATGCCGAGCAATCCCAAGACCAGGAAGCTCAGGAATGGGAGAAGAAGTATTAAAAATGAATAACCGTATTCCATTACTTTTTAGAATTTCATATTTTCAATACTGTTCACCTGGTCACTGTGATAGTTGCGGTAAACGTTGATGATGATTGCCAGCGCCACGGCTGTCTCTGCCGCGCTAACACCCATGGAGAAGAGAGTGAAGAACGCTCCCTCAAGTTGTCCAGGGAAAAGCAGGCGATTGAAAACCGCGAAGTTCAAGTCCACAGAGTTGAGCACGAGCTCAATGGAAATGAGCATGGCAACAAGGTTGCGATGTGTGACGAAGCCGAAGACACCGATGAAGAAAAGCAAAGTGCTGACTCCGAGAAATGCATAAACTGATATCATTTGTTATCCTCCTTTCTTGCTATCATTACGCCTCCGACGATGCATGCCAAAAGGAACAGCGAGATGAACTCAAACGGAAGCACATAACCATACTTGCCAGAGCCTACCATAGCTTGACCAACTTGCTTCATTGGCACCTCAAGGTCTGCCACGTCGAGAGCGGCGTTGACAAAGTGGTTCTTAACAATAATCAAGCTAAGCACGACAAGGCCAATAATCGAGATTATCAAGCCTTGGGCAACACGAATGCCCTTAAAGCGCGCCACAAGACTCTGCAACGAATGCTTTGACACGAGTTGGATGGCGAAGATATACATTATCGTGATGCCACCAGCATAGATGCTGATTTGCGCGGCGCCAAGGAATGTATAGTCGAGAATGAAATAGAATCCAGCAATGCCGAACAACACGAACAACAGCCATGTGGCCGCTCTCATGATGCTTTTGGTGCATACTGACATTACGGCTGAGCCAAGCACGACTACAGCCAAAATACAAAACATTACTAATTTAGCCATTATCCTACTTGGTTTTAGTGTTAAACTTACCGATAGTCAATGGTGCGCCTCCATCAATGAGGTTTGGCAATGAGCCACCCTCGTAGACCTCCTTGTCGAGATGCAACACGAGCTTAGAACGATCGAAGACAGAGTTCTCGAAGTCGTTGACAAACTCGATGGCATCGAAGTTGCACGCATTGACACACAACTGACAGAACATGCAGTCGCCGAGATCGTACTGATAATCGTCGAGCTGCTTTTTCTTCTTGCCCGTCTCTGGGTCTTCAGCCATGTGAGAAATTATCTTGATGGTGTCGTTCGGGCACGACTTCTCACACATCGTGCATGCCGTGCACTTATAATCGCCGACCTTCAGCCCACGTTTCACCGCTTGTGGGTCGTTGGGGTCTTCCACGCGCTTGAACACGAGCCTTCCGCGATGGCGTGCGGCAACGTGCAGCGTGGTCTTGCGGTTCTCTGGATACTGCTCGGTAGACTTAGGAGTGAAGTATTCCTTCATGGTGACCTTCAATCCTGTGGTCAGGGTCTTCGCGGCATCCTTTATACCTTTGAAATATTGTGACATAATCTATATGTTATCTTTATGTTTATCTCTATTTGCCTTGGATGACATCAGAATGTCAAGCCAAGGGCAACGCAAGCCGTCATGACCACAAGGGTAATCAGCATGCAAGGCATGATATACTTCCACTCAAGTTTAAGGATGTGGTCGATTCGAAGACGTGGGAATGTCCAACGTGCCCACATGAGAACCCAAATGACCAACAACGTCTTGACCGCGAACCAAACAAATCCGGGGATATAGTTCATCAGGGTGTCGAAACCTTCTATTCCTATGTTGAGAGGAGCCCAGCCACCAAGGAAAATTGTAGAGGCGAGACCAGAAATGACCACAAGGTTCAAGTACTCAGCGAGATAGAAGTAGCCGAAGCCCATACCGCTATACTCGGTGTGATAACCTGCGGTGAGCTCACTCTCAGCCTCAGCCAAGTCGAACGGACCACGGTTGGCCTCAGCATTTCCTGCGATTAGGAACACGAGGAAAGCAACGATGGCAGGGATGTGACCTTGCACGATGAGCCAATTCCATGGGCCAGTTTGTGCCGCGATGATGTCGCTCAACTGCATTGAGCCGCAAAGCACCACTGCAGTAATCATGCACAAGCCCAGAGATATCTCATAAGAAATCATCTGCACGGCACCACGCATAGCTGAAACCACGGAATACTTGTTGTTGGAACCCCAACCAGAGAGAATCACGCCAAGCACGCCAATAGAAGAAATGGCGGTAACCATGAACACGCCAACGTTGAAGTCGAGCACCACGGCTCCCTTGTTCCAAGGAAGGAAAGAGAATGTGCCGACAGAGGCGATAATGGTAAGGAACGGCGCGAGAGCATAAAGGAACTTGTCGGAGCGATCAACACCGAAGATCTCCTTGATGAGCATCTTCAGCACGTCGGCAACGACCTGGAAGATACCCCATTTACCTACACGCATGGGCCCAAGGCGGCATTGGAAAAACGCACACACCTTACGCTCAAAGTAGATCATGAACATGGCGATGAGAGCATAAAGTATCAGCACGATAAGTCCCACAAGCACACATTCTATCAAGATGGCCCAGAAATTGCCTAAGCCGCAGGTTTCGCGGAGCAAGGCATCGAACCACTGTGTTACTATTGAAAAATCAAACATTGTAAATCTTACTTGTTTATCTTACTGTTTTGGAAGTCTTTGTATTAGATAATAAAAGTATTATCTATCCAAATCCGGTATAACGAAGTCGATGCTTGCTCCCGTCGCGATGAGGTCGGCAATCTTTTGTCCGCAAAGCATCTTGTCGAACGCACCAGCCAATGTCAAGCCCATCGGGCGCATCTTCACGCGATACGGGCTCTTGTCGCCACGGCTGTCGAGATAAACGCCAAACTCGCCGGCACCACCCTCAACAGAGAACCACCACTGGCCTTCCGGCACCTTGATGATTGGTTTCTGCTTGATGTAGTAGTCACCTTCTGGAATGTTGTCGATCAACTGCTCAATGATGTCGAGACTCTGATACATCTCTTTAATATGTATCATGTAGCGCTCCATGGAGTCGGCACCAGTGCCGGTGATCTCGTTCCACTCCACCTTGTCGTACATATCGTAAGGATGATTCTTACGCACGTCGTTGTGCCAACCAGCCGCACGTCCTGCAGGACCTGTAACGCCATAGTTGACGCAATCCTCAAGGTTCATGTAGCCAACGCCCTCAAGACGCTTGTGCGTGATAACATTATCGCCAAACACGTCAAGATACTCTTGGAACATCGGGCGGAGGTATTTGCACAACGTCTTCGTGTTTCGCACGAAGTTAGGATCGACGTCGTCCTGCAATCCGCCAATGCGGTAATAGTTTTGGATCAGTCGTCCACCAGTAGTTTCTTCCATCACGTTGAGCAAGTGCTCACGGTCGCGCATGCAGTAAAGGAACGCGGTCAACGCCGAAAGATCTTGGGCACAAGTGCCAAGGAACAACAAGTGGTTGTTTATGCGCTGGAGCTCGTCCATGATGGTGCGGATGTAATGGATGCGCTCAGACAACTCGACTCCCATTGCCTCCTCGATAACGCCCACGAGAGCGTGGCGATGGTGCATTGCGCAAAGATAATTCAAACGGTCGGTGAGGGCGAGAGTCTGAGGATAGGTCATGCTCTCCATCATCTTCTCCATGCCGCGGTGAATGTATCCGAGGTGTGGGTAGACGTGCTTTATGGTCTCACCGTTCACCACAGTGCGCAAGCGAAGCACGCCGTGGGTTGAAGGATGGTTAGGACCGAAGTTCATGACGAAGTCGTCGTCACCGAACAGGCGGTGCTTTGTCTCCGTGAGATGACCATACTTGTCAAGGTTGTATTCCACCGTCCAATCGGTCTCTGGCTCATCAGTCATGGGGAACTGGTTTGCCTCAGGACTCATGTCGAAGTCCTTACGGAGTGGATAACCTGTGAAGTCGGAGCGCATGAAAAGACGGCGCATGTCGGGATGTCCGAGGAACTTTATGCCGAGGAAGTCGAATGCCTCACGCTCCAGCAGGTCTGCGTCGTGCCAAAGCTTGGTTACAGATGGCAACACGTAGTTGTCGCCATCTACCTTGTTGGCAATCTGCTTCACCGACACGCGCTCATGGCTCTGTGTGTTTTCAAGAATGTATATGCAGCCGAGGCCTTCCTCGCCGAAGTCCTCGCCGACAATCGTCACAAGGTAGTCGAAATGCTGCTCATTCTTCAGCTTTGCCATTTCTGAGGCAAAGTTGTCAAACCCGAATATCTTATTCTCTAATTTCATTTCGATACCTTATTATTTATTTACCTTATATTGCTCACCTTCCTTCTTGAGCTCGTCGAGCTCTCGTCCGAGGGCTTCCACTTGCTCCTTGTTTGGTGATCCTGTCACGATGATAGGCTCCTTATTGCCGATTTTCGCGCCAGAGAGGTTCTCATTGCTTATGCCATGCAATCCTCCAAGTCCAAGGCTGGTCTCCTTCTCGAAACTGTTCATCTTGTGGTTTGCACCACCGAAGAACTTCTCAACCTTCACTTTACGCTGAAGCTGCATCATGCCATAGAGAATTGCCTCCGGACGTGGAGGGCAACCCGGGACGTAAACATCGACAGGCACAATCTGGTCGATGCCGCGCACCACGTTGTAGCTCTTCTTGAACGGTCCGCCAGAAATGGTGCAACCGCCAACTGCCACGACATACTTTGGCTCAGCCATCTCGTCATAAAGACGCTTGAACACTGGCGCCATCTTGTTGGTTATGGTACCGGCGCACATGATGATGTCTGCCTGGCGCGCAGAGTTGCGCGTCACCTCGAAACCAAAACGGGAGAAGTCATAGCGTGCGCATCCCACTGCCATGAACTCAATACCACAACAGCTCGTACCGAACGTGAGCGACCAGAGCGAATTGCTTCGTCCCCAGTTGATAAGTTGGTCGAGAGAGCCGAGCACCACGTTCACGCCGCCATCGTTGAGCTGGGCGGCAATGTCCTCCAATGTCTCGTTGTCCTTAAACTCGTCGTAAGGAATACTCTTGATACTTGGCTTTCTTACCTCCATTCCAGCACTCCTTTCCGCCAGGCATATGCCAAGCCTAAAACCAATACTACCAGGAAGAACCCGATGCTCAGAAGAGCCATGCTGCCGAAGTCCTTAACCACAACGGCCCAAGGATAGAGAAACACTGTCTCAATGTCGAAAATCAGGAAAAGGATGGCAAAGAGATAGTAACCGGCATGAAGCGGCATCCAGCTGCTTCCACGCGTGGGGATACCACACTCAAAAGGCTCACCCTTCACCGGATTGTACGAGCGAGGGCCTATCAACTTGGCGATGACGAAAGCGCCCACCACCAACGTGACAGCCGTCAGCAACACGGTGACTAACAAAGTGAAATTCATAAAGTTTATAACGTTATATATAAGTAACTGAAGATATATCTATCATTTGGCTCTTTGAGCGCTGCAAAGGTAATCATTTATTTCAAGACCGTCTAATCTTTAAATAAAAAATGCTATGTTGACTTTACAGGAGCACGCCGATGTCAAACAACTTTTATTGTCACAGTCTTGCTCAATCGTCTTTTCTTATCTTTCACGACTACACGGATGGCACCCTTCTTGTCGCCGGCCTTAACTGTCACCACGAGTTTGCCATTAAACAGCTTCATCGTCGGTTTCACAAACGACTCCAACGACGTGGCGTCTCCATTGCAGATGGCCTGGAAAGATCCTGCACCTGTTACTTCCACGTCGATGCGGTCGTCGACTTGGGGCAGTTCCGTGCCATTCTTGTCAACGAGCGACACCGTGACATAGGCGAGGTCGTCGACACCCCTCCTCAGCTCAGCGCGGTCAACTTCGAGCTTCAGGGCCTTTGCCTCCGATGAGGTGCGCACTACATCTTCGCCCACCTTGTTGCCGTTATTGTCATACGCTACAACCTTCAGTTCTCCTGGCTCATATTTCACGTTGGGCCACATCAGACGATAGCGTGTGGCATATCGCCTCGCCTCGTCGGGCTGGGTTGGGTCTATCCACGACTCTTGCGCGGGATGCGGCTCCAACCTCACGGTCATGTCTTTTCTCACCCTGCCTTGCGACTTGCCATTGACAAACAGCTCCGCCTCGGGGCTATCGGTATAGACAAACACCGGCGTCACCTTACCCTCGCGTCCTGGCCACGTCCAGTGAGGAAGGAGATGGAGCGTGTGGTCGTCTTTGTTCCATACGGAGCGGTAGAGATAATAGCGATCCTTTGGAATGCCGGCAAGGTCCATGATGCCGAAATAGCTGCTGCGGCTGGGCCAATACTCATCATAGGGCGTGGGCTCTCCGAGATAGTCGTAACCCGTCCAGACAAATTGGCCGATGGTGTATGGCTTGTCATCCATGGCCATGAAGTCTTGCTCAGGCAGGTTGCTCCACAAGCACCATTCCACGTCGTAGCTTGAGCATTGCCCATCCTTGTCTTCCTTGGCTTGGCCCCATGTGACAGGGAACTTGTACACGCCACGGCTGCTCACCGTCGACGCCGTCTCAGAGCCAAGCAGGAAGCCGCAGGGCAGGTCCTTGATATTGCGGTCGTATTTGTACACACGGTAGTTGAATCCAGGCACGTCCATCACTTGCGCGAAGCCAGAGCCCAACGCTGCCTCCGCCTTGTCCATTCCTTGCGTCACGGGGCGTGTCGGGTCGAGCTTGTGGCAGAGGTTCTGCAAATGCTCGGATATGAGGCGGCCATCGTAGCTCCACTGTTCCGGAATCTCATTGCCGATGCTCCACATTATCACTGAAGGGTGGTTGCGGTTCGACTCCACAAGCGTCGTAATGTCCTTGTCGCTCCAATCCTTGAAGAAGCGAGCGTAACCATTTTTGCACTTAGGGTAAATCCACATGTCAAAGCTCTCTGCCATCACCATCATGCCTAAAGAGTCGCACACGTCCATCTGCATCTGCGAAGGATGATTGTGAGACGTGCGAATGGCGTCGCAACCCATGTCCTTCAGTTGCACGATTTGGCGTATGATGGCAGCCTTGTTGGCAGCCGCACCAAGCGGGCCAAGGTCGTGGTGAAGGCAAACGCCTTTTATCTTCCGGCTCACACCGTTGAGCTGGAAGCCATGGATGGAGTCCACACTGATGGTGCGGATGCCAAAACGCAAGGCAAGGTTATCCAAGTCATTTCCCTTGTTATCAGCCAAAGTAAGCTTCAAAGTATAAAGGTTGGGCGATTCAGGGCTCCACAGTTTCGGATTGTCGACATTGAAGCCTCCGTTTAATGTCTTGCCATCAATCTGCAGGTCTTGCAACTTCTTCTCCTCTCCCGTCGCATTGTCGAGGAGCGAGACTTTCAACAGTCCTCGGAAATCCTTGGACGCTCCGGCAAGAGTTGCCTGGAGAGACATCTCGGCTTTCGCGGGGCTGACATTGGTTATGCGCTCAGTCTTGACCACCGTCTTCCAGGTGTCAAGGTGCACGTTGCTCGTAGTCACCAATGTCACGGGGCGGAAGAGTCCTGCGCCAGGATACCAGCGGCTACTCTCCTCCACATTATTAAGCGACACGTCTATCCTATTGTCGCCCTTATTTATATAATGTGTAATGTCGACCTTGAACGGCGTGTAGCCATAAGCCCACGAGCCGGCTCGCTTTCCGTTGACGTAAACCACAGGCTCTGCCATGGCCCCGTCGAAGCATAGTTCCACGTGTCGGTCTGCAATGTCGTCCAAGTGGATGTTTGTGGTGTAATAGCCTTTGCCCAACCATGGCAAGGCGCCAGAGCGTCCGCTTTTTTCAGTTTTCTCATTCTCGCCGTTTTGCTCGATTGCCACCATCTGCAAGTCCCATTTCTTGTCAAATGGCCCTTCGATGGCCCAATCGTGAGGTATACTGACAGGCTGCCAATGTATACTGTCGTGTGAGAATTGCCAATATTTTATGTTTTGCTCAGTCCTTCCCTGTGCCATCGTGAGCGTGGGCGCAAGAAAAGCGATAATACCAATAATGTTTTTAAGCATGATATAATATTAAAAAGATGTTAGCATTTAGGTGCCACAGGGCATCCAAGTTCCTGTTTTGTCTGCAAAACTAATGTAAATAAATGAATTTTCAAAGTTTTTTGTAAAATACTTGTCTTAAAACTTTGTGGGTTCAACAAAATCACGTATCTTTGTCAACGTTATCCTGAAAACAATCTTTTTACCTTAGATGGAACTGATACCTATTGAAGATTTGGAGCGGTGGCCTGTGAAGGTAATCGCTTTTTTGTTTATATACATCCTTGCCTTTCCACTACCCAACCCACCATCCATTTTCATTCAACAAAATGTTGCGATATTAAGCCTTTGGCACAAGTTTTGTTGACTTTTAATAAAACAACATTAATCGAAACGGAGGATTAAAAGTGGCATTCATTGATTATTATAAGATTTTAGGAGTCAGCAAGGACATTCCTCAGAAAGACGTGCGACGCGCTTATCTTAAACGCGCCAAGCAGTTTCATCCAGACCTTCATCCGGATGACCCCAAGGCAAAGGCTAAGTTTCAAGCCTTGACCGAAGCCTATGAGGTAATCAACGACCCCGAGAAGCGCAAGAAGTACGACCAATTCGGGCAAAATTGGAAAGAGGCTGGAGCGTTCAACCAGTATGGTGGCGGAGGCAACAGTTACCAGTGGAATTCCGCGGGTGGCTCGCCATTCGAAGGCTTCGACTTCTCTGGCTTTGGATCGGGAGGAGGGTTCTCCGACTTCTTCCAGAACCTCTTCGGCAATAAGGGTTGCCATTGTCAACACTCTACAGGCCGTACCAGCACTGGCGAGATGAACGCGAAGGTCAACATTGACCTCTACACGGCCTTGCTGGGTGGCGAGGTTATCATCCAGCTAAGCAACGGATCAAAGATCAAGTTGAAGGTCAGACCTGAAACACAAAACGGCACAAAGGTGCGATTGAGGGGCAAGGGCTACGATCGTGGTGACGGCAGCTACGGCGACTTGATCATCACTTACAACGTCACCCTTCCTACCAACTTGACAGAAAGGCAGAAGCAACTGCTCAACGAGATGAGGCATGCCGGTTGATTAACATTTAAATTATATTAAATGCAATCCGTGCCATGTGAAAGTTAACTTAATTATTATTACCTTTGCATCCGCAACGTGGGTAAACTACCCATTGCGGATAGCTTATCGAAGGAAAGATGCTCGAGTGGCTTAAGAGGCACGCCTGGAAAGCGTGTATACCCCTAAAGGGTATCCGGGGTTCGAATCCCCGTCTTTCCGCCAAAATGTGAAAAGGAAGTCTGGAAAGGCTTCCTTTTTTTGTGTTTATAATCAAGGAGTTACGGAAAAGGCAGCGCGTAAGTTGTTGGTATTGAGAGTAATAAGGGGATAGGGGCGAGGCGTGGAAAGGTTGCACGGATAGGCATTCATATACACCCTTTGACACGGATAGTATTTACCTTTCGCCACAATCAGGGGAAACGGGCGCAAGATGTACACGGCACGACGCGGCAAGACTGGCGTGACGTTCACCTTCCTGCTCTTGCCTCCAGCGCTGGATGTGCTGAGGAAGTATGACGGGCGGTTGCCGATGATGCCTATCTCGAAGTCTTGCTGCACCTGGCTCGCGTTGCTTTGCGCGTTCTGGTAGCTTTGCCGCTTGTCGGCGACACTGCCCTTCTGTATGTAGGACGGCTCCACCGCCGCCTTGATGCTCACCTCGCCCTTCGTGGCGGTGTCTATCTCTGCTTGTATCTCATCCACCTTGGCGCTTGCCGCCACCCTCGCCTCTATCGTCGTGGCGTTGTCCAGTTCCTTCTGTGCCGCCGCCAGCTTCCCTTGCAGCTGCTCCATGTAGGTTTTCACCTCTTGCGTCTCAGGTTCCTCCAGGCCTATGCGGATTTTCATGGCCTTGCTCTTGGCCTCCAAATCCTCGTATTGCGCCTGAAGGCCCGCAGCCGTCGCCTCGTCGTTGCTTGCGTACATCTGTTTCCGCAACGCCTGCATCTTCTGCTCGTACCAGTCGAGAGAACCGAGGTCGGCCTTCTTGTCGGTCTCCGAGGCGTGCCCGCTGCCCCTGGAACCTGTGGAACGCCCCGCGCTCCCGCCAGTGGCGGTCATGGTGGTCGTGGTGGTGTAGTGAAACTTCTTCAGGCCATTGTCGGCGTGTGCCGTGGCCTTGGCACCGATGCTTGTCCACTTCGCCACGTTCGTCTCTTCCTGCCTCAGTGCCGGCGTGTCCTGCCGCTTGTCAGCTTCAGTTGCCCTCTCTTCAGTTGAGCGTCTATCAGCGCGTCGGAGGCCGTGTTGTGCCCGACATTGCCGTTGTGTTGCTGCTTCTTGTAGCTGTCCACGTCCTTCTGCCTGTCGGCCTCCACCTTGTCCCTCGCAAGGAGCACCTTGGTCATGGACTTTTGGGCGAGTGCCGCCGCTGCCGCCTCTGCCCTGGCATACATCGCGGCTTGCACCGTCTTGGTGTTCTTGACGAAGAAATACTCAGCCGTGCCCACGTTGTTGATGCTCACGCCGAGCTGCTCAAATGCCGTCTTGTTTGCCTTGAGGAGCTCGTTCTTCTCATGCACGCTCTTCAGCTCCTTCCACTTGGCCTGCAATTCCTGGTACTTCGCAAGTGTCGGGGCCAGTGCCTGCTCGCGCTGCTTCTCGAAGGAGTCGCTCGCGTCGTTGAGTGATTGCTTCAACTGCCCGGACTTGTCGCTCGCGCTCGTGAAGTAGCTGATTAGCTTTTCCAAGCCAACGCCAAGCAGGGTAATGACGCCGCCAACGACTGTTGCCGACATTAGGCCACGCAAGGCGAATTTCAGTGTCGTCGCCCCCACGCTCGCGCCGTTCAACGCTGCGGAAAACAAGTTGGTAACGGCAGTGCTCATCACCGTGCGCGCGTGCCAAAGGGAAGAAGCCGCCGTGGTCAAGCCGATAGCCCTTGACAGACCGTTCATGGCCGTGTAGAGCTGCCCGATACCACCAAGGGCAAGGCCTATCTGCGAGAACTGGTTTATCATGCCTTGAAGGGGCGCCAGCACCTTGCCTATCGTTACTTCTATGCTCGCGAAGGCCATTTGTGCCTTCTTCACCTGGCCCGCGTCGGTCTCTGCGAGACGCTTGTTCATCTCGCCCACGTTGTCCGTTATGGCTTGCGCCAGCGTCTTGGCCCTCGTATATTCGTCGCCCGTCTTGATGAGCTCTTTCTGTTGGTCCGTAAGCGTTATGCCTACCCTTGTCAGGGCGCCAACGTTGCCCATCAACGCCTTGCCCATGAGGTTCGCCACCCCGACGGCATCCTCGTTGGTGGCGTTAAGGCCCTTTTGCTGCGCCAGGAGGTTGTTCATCGCCAGCAACAAGGCTTCGAGCGTCTGTCTCTGGCTTGCAAACGTAGCAAGCTGTTGCAGTCCGCTTTTCTGCACCGTGCCGCCAACGATGCCAAGCTCCGTCTGCGCCGCCACCGCCTTGTTGATGGCCGCCGTATCAGCCTCCGTCGCCCCCATGCGTTGTTGCATGACGGTGGTAAGCTTCGTCTGTGCCGTGGCCGCCGCGTTGGCCTTGTTAATGAATGGCTGCATGGCCGCGCCAACCTGCTGGAAACCGTCCAGCCCATTGCGTAGCAGCGTGGAGACAGACGCAAGCCGCGTCAACGCTGTGTTCACGCTTCTTGCCTTGGCGGATACGCCTGTCAATGCCTCGCCAAGCGCTTGCACGTTCTTCTTGCAGTCCACGACAACCTGCTTGCCGTCAACCGTTAATCTTATGTTAAAGCCTATGTTCTTAGCCATATTTGGTATAATTTTTATCTATTTTTGCCAATAGCAACCAAAAACACAACACGTATGGAAAGCAAAGAGAACCCTATTGTGATTGAATGCGAAATAGAGGTTGAGAATCGTCCCAGCAAGAAGGAGATTAGAGAAAAACGACGTAGAGAAAGGTGCAAGGCCATATCATGTGCGTTGGGCGTCGCCCTTATCTTTGACTTGCTCGTGTTCGCTATCGCCATTTTGTCTTCTGCGTGGAGCGTGGGCGCTTACGCTTTTTTGGCTGTGTTTGTCATTGCTCCGCCTATGTTTTGGCTCATGGCCGTGGACTTCGACGAACCGCCATACACGTCGGAGGTCTTTTTCGGAGACTAAGAGCCTCACATTCCCATCTTCTCTGCCCTTTTCAGTACTTGTTCCTCCAGCCGCGTCGCCTCCAAAACGTCGAGGGCAAATGCCCGCTTACAATGGCAAAGACAACGCAAATAGGGACGAGA
>CAVHEN010000060.1:0-20318 GCA_963635115.1 Oscillospiraceae bacterium
TCATGATACAGAACGACGTGCTCGGCAATGCCAAGCAGGAAGGGCTGGCTGAAGGTCGGGCGCAAGGCAGAGCCGAAGGTCGTGCAGAAGGTCGAGCGCAAGGCAGAGCTGAAGGTAGAGCCGAGGGCGAGGCTGAAGCGAAAAAGAGCATTGCGCTCAACCTCTTGGCTCAGAGCATACCTCTCGAAGTGGTTTCCCAAGCCACGGGATTAGGCATCGATGAAATAAAGGAGCTCATAAAGCAATGAAAAAAACAAGGCGGCACTCAATGGTTGAATGCCGCCTTGCGTTGTTTTGCCTTAAGAAGAATGTGTCGACACTTGGATTCGAACCAAGGACCCCCACCATGTCAAGGTGATACTCTAACCAACTGAGCTATGCCGACAATAAAATCGTTTGTGAAAACGGTTGCTTTTGGAAAGCGTTTGCAAAGTTACGCAATTTATTCCGTCCGGCAAGGGATGCACCTGGATAATTAGCAACTATTAACTTATTGCCACCGAGATTGCCTTTTTGCTGCTCTTTTCCTTTTGTTATCCGCATGCGCGCGTTTCGTAAGACTGCTTTCGAGAAAAAGCAGTCGTTTAAATGTTTTTTAACTATGAAAGCCGCCCTTGTAAGGAATTTTTGTTTAATTTTGCCATAAATTATAAAAACGTATTACTCTAACTTAACGCTTATGAAAAGACCATTTGTCCTTTTAGGAGCATTGATGCTGACCTGTTGGATTGGACCTAACCCCATGCAGGCAGCCCCTGACCCTTTGACAGTCAGTCAGAAAAGCAACACTGTGACAGGTAAGGTCGTTGACGAGAATGGTGACCCTGTGGTAGGCGCTACCATTCAAGAAACAGGTACCAACGGTGGCACCGTGACAGACATCAACGGAAAATTCACCTTGTCTGTAAGAAATGGCGCGCAAATCAAGGTGTCTTTCCTTGGTTACAAGACCGTGTTACGCAAAGCCACGCCCAACATGAACATTGCCCTTGAGACCGACCAGGCCAACCTCGACGAGGTGGTGGTCGTGGGTTACGGCCAGCAGAAGAAGGCCAACCTCACGGGCGCCGTGGCAAACGTCGACATGGAAAAGACGTTCGGCTCACGTCCTGAGCAGGATGTCACCAAGGCCCTGCAAGGTGCCGTGCCTGGTTTGACAGTCTTGTCGAACAGCGGCGACATCACGAGCACGTCGTCAATCTCTATCCGTGGCTTGGGCACGTTGTCCAACAGCCAAAACTCTTCGCCTCTCATCGTTGTAGACGGAATGCCTGTCGACGACTTGTCCATGATCAGCGCCAACGACATAGCCAGCATCTCCGTATTGAAAGACGCATCGTCTTCCGCCATCTACGGTTCGCGTGCCGCATTCGGCGTGATACTTATCACCACCAAGGGTGGTAAGAAAGGCGAGAAGGTGAGAGTGAAGTACAACATGCAGTTCGGTTGGGACAAGTCCACGTATCTTCCCGACTTCCCGTCGGTGCCTGAGCAGATACGCGCCCGCCTTATAGCCGCAGACCGCGCTGGTCAGTCTACGCCAGAGCTCTTCGGCATGTATTTCGACAAGCTGCTGCCTTATGCCGAGGCTTGGCAAAAACAGCACAGTGGCAAGAAGGGATACACCGTGATGGAGCCTTACCAAAGTATGGACAATGTGGGTGACTATTATTTCACGCCTGAGGGACAACCTTTTTATTATGCCGATTACGACATTCAAGGCATCTGGTACAACAACCACGCTCCTTCCACAAACCACAACGTGTCCATCTCCGGCTCGTCGGGCAAGACCACGTTCTACACGTCGTTCGACTACGACTCTAAGCAGGATGTCAAGAAGTTCAACCCCGGCAAGCGCTCACGCTATGGCGTGAATGCCAACATCAAGACCGATATCACCGACTGGCTGACAGTGGGCGTGCGCATGAACTGGACTCGCCGCCGCATGAGCTATGCTGATCCTTGGTCTAACATTTACCAGTATCTCTGGCGTTGGGGCTCATTCTTCATCCCGTCAGGCATATACCAGGATGCTGATGGCAACCAATACGACTATCGTGTCGTGGCCATGCAAAAGGATTGCAACCGCGCATACAACACCTTCGACCAGATCCGCTTGAACGGATATGTCAAGGCGAACATCACCAAGGACCTCGCTTTTAATGTCGATTACACGTTCCAAACCGACAACCTGAACTATAAGGCAAGCAACAAGAGCATCTATGGCATGAACTGGAGCGGCACGAAGCCACAGTATATCGTGGCGACGAGCAACAGCGACGCCACGCGCTGGAACACAAAGCGCAACCGCTGGACTGCCAACGCATATTTGGACTATGCTCACACGTTCGCCAACGACCACAACTTCCATGCAATGGTGGGTATCAACGGTGAGAACTACAAGTCTGACTATTTCTACGTACGCCGCAAGCAGCTCTATGATGAGAGTTACCAAGAACTGAACCTTGCCTATGGCGATATGTCCAAGGCCACTATCACGTCTTCTACGGGCGACCGCGCCTCGGCTGGCTACTTTGGCCGCATCAACTACGACTATAAGGGTATCTACCTCGTTGAGCTCAATGGCCGTTACGATGGCTCTTCCCGTTTCCGTGAGGGCGACCGCTGGGCATTCTTCCCCAGCTTCTCCGTGGGTTATCGTTTCTCTGAGGAGCCTTATTGGAAACCATTGCAGAAATATGTGTCTAATGGTAAGCTGCGTTTCTCTTATGGTGAGATAGGCAACGAGGCCATCGGCGACAACATGTTCCTCTCCACGTTGAGTGCCACGCAGGGTGATACTTACAATCCTATTTGGCTCAATGGCAGCGGTGCCAAGCTCAACCAGTTCACGATGCCTACATGGGTAAGCACCTCATTGACATGGGAACGCATTCAGACCAAGAACCTTGGCATAGACCTCGGCTTCTTCAACAACGAGCTCAACGTCACTGCCGAGTTGTACGAGCGTCTCACAAAGGACATGCTTTCTCCTGGTCAGGCACTTCCGGCAACGGTGGGCGCCAGCGCGCCTTACACCAACAATGGTGAGCTGCAGTCGCGTGGTTGGGAGGTTACGCTCTCTTGGCGTCACCAGTTCAATCGTGACCTGCAGGTGTATGCCAACTTCTCCATTGGCGACTCGAAGGTCAAGATCAAGAAGTGGAACCCAATAAATGTGGCTGCCGGAACCACGGCTGACCAGTACAAGATCATCGGCCACACCAACGATACCAGTTATGCCTACGAAGGCGAGACTTGGGGCGACATCTGGGGCTTCGAGACCGACCGCTACTTCACCGAGGCCGACTTCGACGGCAAGAACGCTGACGGCTCTTGGAAGTACAAGAGTGGCATAGCCGACCAGACAGGCTTGCAAGTGGGCAACTTCGTGTATGGTCCTGGCGATATCAAGTATAAGGACTTGAATGGCGACGGCAAGATTGACGGCGGCAAGGGCACCGTGGCAGACCATGGCGACTTGAAGGTCATAGGCAACGTGTTGCCTCGCTATGAGTATAGCTTCCATGTGGGCGGCTCTTGGAAGGGCATCGACCTCGACCTCTTCTTCCAGGGTGTGGGCAAGCGCGACATCTGGACAACCTCTTCGTTCGTCTTCCCGATGGCACAGTCGCAAGACCAGCAGTTGTTCACAAACCTTACCAAATATAATGTATATGATCCCGAGAATGGCAACGTGAACATCAGCGAGGACAACGACTATCCTTGCTTGTGGCCAGGCGTGTCAGGAGCAGGCAAGGTTTCCGCATTGGCATCAGCCGGCGGTAACAACAACTTCTATCCACAGTCTAAGTATTTGGTGCACATGTCTTATCTGAGACTTAAGAACGTCACCTTGGGTTACACCCTGCCTCAGAGCCTCGTTCGCAAGGCATACATCCAGAACCTGAGAGTCTACGCCAGCGTGGACAACCTCTTGCTGCTCCACAAGGGCAACGGCAACATTCCACTTGACCCGGAAATCAACACCGGCGAAGGTCTGAGCTATGGCGGTTGGGGCCGCACGGTGCCTATCACGCGCACATGGGCAGTTGGATTGCAGCTTACATTCTAAGTCTAATGATTTAAAATCAATGCTAACATGAAGAAATCAATATTATATATCATTGCAGCCTCTGCCCTGATGTTGACGAGTTGCGACGACTTCCTTGAGAAGAACCCTCGTGACACGTTTGTCAACAACGCGGCATTCTGGAGCAACAGCAACTTGGTTGAGAGCTACAGTAATCGCTTCTATGCCTACTACGGCGGGGCGACCAACTTCTACTTCAACTTCCTCAACGACGACCAGGTGAACCCGTCGTTCTCCAACTGGACATTCACCAACGTGCCAAACACGGCAACAGCGTGGTCTAATCGCTTCACCAATATCCGCCGCGTCAACTACTTGCTCGACGGACTGAAGACGTCGACGCTGCCCGATGCCACGAAGAAACGCTATGAGGCTATTGGCAGGATGAACCGCGCCTATGTCTACGCGGAGCTGGCCAAGATGTATGGCGACGTGCAGTGGGAAAGCAACGTCATCCTTGACTCAAAGGACAGCACCCAGACGAAGGGCCCGCGTACCGATCAGGATGTCGTGATGGACTCCGTGCTCAACGACCTCAACTTCGCTATCGCCAATCTCGCTTCAAACACGTCCGATAAGACGTTGTGGAGCAAAGAGATGGCATTGGCGATGAAGAGCGAAGTGTGCCTCTATTGGGGAACATACTGCAAGTACAGGACAGAGGCAGACAACGGCAAGGCTGCCGACCAGTCGAAGGCACAAAAGTTCTTGCAGGAGAGCGTGAGCGCGTCGGAGCAGCTCATGAACTCTGGCAAGTTCGCCCTCAACGATTGGGACGTGGCAGGCACTTACGAGAACGTCGCCAACCCAAGCAAGCTTTACACCATTTACAACTCACTCAACCTGAGTGGAAACAGCGAGGTCATCTTCTACAAGCACTACGAGAAAGACGTGCTCAGCCACGGCTTGCCCGACTATACCTGTGGCTCTACGACACAAAGCGGCTTGACCAAGGATGCCATCGATGCGTTCCTCTTCCGCGATGGTAAGCCAAAGGCTACCACTTCACTCGATACCGACGACAAGGCCGTGAAGAACGCCAAAGGCGACTACAGCATTTCCCACTTCCTGAAGAACAAGGACCGCCGTCTTGAGATTCTCGTCGACTCGGTGCTCGCCTTCAAGGGTCACGGATGGATACGCAACGAGCCGTCACCAGACGCGCCGTTGCCAGCGCAGATGACCTCGTCCACCGGCTACACCATCTATAAGTATGATAACCCACAGATGGAGATGACAAATCGTACAAGCACCGTAGGCTGCTACACCGACATTCCTCTTTATTGGTACTCAGTAATCCTGTTGAACTATGCCGAGGCAAAGGCTGAGCTTGGCAATATCACTCAGGCAGACCTCGACAAGAGCGTCAACCTGCTGCAGCACCGCGCTGGATTGCCAAACATGACGCTTAGCCCAGAGGCTGACCCAGCCAACAACATGGGCGTGAGCAACCTGATTTGGGAAATCCGCCGTAGCCGCCGATGCGAGCTCATGTGCGACAACAATTATCGCTACTGGGATCTCGTGCGTTGGCACCAGATGGACAAGATGGATACGAAGGTAAATCTTAACGCGAATCTCGGCGCTAATGTCACCAATGTGGCAGACGCCGACAAGGACGCGGAAGGATACTTGAAAGGCACATCGGCAACACGCTCGTTCAGCCCGAAGTATTACCACTATCCAGTACCTTCAAATGATATTCAGCTGAACGGCCAAATCAAGCAGAACCCTAACTGGAATTGATGCCAAGGAACGCGAGATTGACATTTTAGTTAAATAATCATTAAATAGCAGCCGATTTGAAACTATCGGCTGCTATTTCTGTACTTTTGCATCATTAATAGCCTTTTTATGCGAACAATCTTAAAAGTTTTTTCGATATGTTGCGCGAGCGCGTTTTTCACGCAACCTTTACAAGCTGAGAACATCAACACCGCCACCGCCGTAGCCATCTCCAACTCCTTGCGACAGTACACGCAAGGCATAAGGACGGGTAAAATAGTGGTTGACTCTTCAGCGGTGTCGACAGATAGCGTGAAGATTTTTCTCAACACCGCTTTGCAGGATGTGCCGATGCGCCCGGACAATGTCAGTGAGATATTAAAGACTGTCAGTGGCTGCCTGCCCGACGAGTTGCGCCAAAGGCAGTTGTCAGTTTATGTCAATGGCCACGACATACAATTGCTGATACCTAACTACTTTAAGACTAAGTCAGACCGCAGAAAGGCTTTTTATAATGTACCGGCTGAGTATATGGACAAGAAGGCATATGCGCCCTTCACGCCCATAGTCACCAATCTCGACCGTCCTTACTCCGTGAAGAACGGCTTGCAAGGCAAGCATATAGCCTTGTGGCAGAGCCATGGCAAGTATTTCGAGCAAGGCTTGAATCGTTGGGAGTGGCAGCGCTCGCGCCTCTTCGAGAGCGTTGAGGACAAGTACACCCAAAGTTTTGTCTTGCCTTATCTCGTCCCGATGCTTGAGAACGCTGGCGCTTACGTCATGATGCCACGCGAACGCGACACCAACCCTGCCGAAGTGGTGGTAGACAACGACGGCAAGCTCGCCGTATCACCTTACACTGAGCGTGACGGCTCGCAGGCGTGGGCGAATGGTGATGGCACGGGTTTTGCCTATGCAAGAAAGCAGTATACGGGTTTCCAAAACCCGTTCACAGAAGGCACGTTCAGGCAAGTTGTCACTACTAATAGCAAGAAGGATGCGGAGCAATCCACGGCAAGATGGACACCGCAGATACCAGAAGACGGCCGCTATGCCGTTTATGTGGCCTACAAGACGTTGCCAAACAGCACGGAGGACGCGCATTATACCGTTCACCATAAGGACGGAGTCACACGCTTCTCTGTGAACCAGACTATGGGCGGCGGTACGTGGATTTACCTTGGCACGTTCGGTTTTGCCAAGGGCGATGGCGGATTCGTGGAGCTGAGCAACTTCAGCAAGACAGCCGGCAGGCTGCTCACAGCCGACGCAGTGAAATTTGGAGGTGGCATGGGCAACGTGGCAAGGGCTGCCGATGGCGACAAGATTACAACCTATACGAAAGGCCATTCCAGTGATAACCAAAGCGAACGCAACGAATACCAGCCAAAGCTCGACTTCGTTCCGCAAGTGAGCGGCTACCCACGCTACCTTGAGGGCTCGCGCTATTATCTGCAATGGGCTGGCATACCAGACAGCGTCTATTCTCCTTCTCATGGGGCAAACGACTATACCGACGACTATCGCGACCGTGGCATTTGGGTGAATTATCTGGCAGGCGGCACGCGAGCCTGTCCCGACACGAAGGGATTGAACATACCAATCGCCTTGTCGTTCGCTTTCCATAGCGATGCCGGCACCGTGAGAGGCGACTCCATCATAGGCAACCTTGGCATTTACCAGACTTCACAGTATGGTGGCGTGTTTGCCGATGGCACTTCGCGAGATGCCAATCGCGACTTGTGCGACCTCGTGCAAAGCCAGATAGCCAATGACCTCAGGCTTCAAGCTGATCCTAAATGGACACGCCGCGGGATGTGGAATCAGCGTTACTTCGAGGCTTGGGTGCCACGTGTTCCGGCAATGTTGCTTGAGTTAATGTCGCACGAGAATTTCGCGGACATGCGCTATGGCCTTGACCCTCGCTTCCGTTTTGTCGTAGGCCGCGCCATATACAAAGGCATGTTGCGCTTCCTCAGCACCGAATATGGCTATCCTTACATAGTTCAGCCATTGCCTGTCAAGTCGTTCAGCGCCACGCTCAACGATAAGAAGCAAGCCGTGCTTTCGTGGGAGGCCGTGGCAGACACCCTTGAGCAGACAGCCCAGGCAAAGCGCTTCGTAGTGTACAAGCGTATTGGCAATGGAGATTTCGACAATGGCACGGTAGTGAAGAAGAACACTTATGTCGCAAGCATACCCACAGACGAGGTGGTGAGCTTTAAGGTCACAGCCTTGAACGATGGTGGCGAGAGCTTCCCGTCAGAGATCCTGTCTTTGGGACTGTCGAGCAAGACGACGGCAAAGCCAGTGCTCGTTATCAATGGCTTCGACCGTATCAGTGCGCCTGACGATTTCGTCAGCAGCGATGACAATATCGCCGGATTCCTTGCAGCCAACGACAACGGCGTGCCCGACAAGGAGCTTATATCTTATGTAGGGCCAATGAAAGAGTTCCGGCGCGCGATTCCGTGGACACACGACGACTCGTCGGGCTTTGGCGACAGTTACGGCAGCGAAGAACGTATAACCATTGCCGGCAACACGTTCGATTATCCCGCACTCCACGGCAAAAGCTTATTGAAGGCAGGCTACAGTTTCGTATCAAAGAGCCGCGCGGCAATTGGTTTGACAGATGATGACAGCAAGGGCGACGCGTTTGACGGCAAGCGCCTCACTGAGACTTATTCCGCGATAGACCTCATACTCGGAAAGGAAAAGCAAACCAAGTATGGCCGTCCTGGGCTGCATCCGCTGGCGTTCAAGACCTTCGACGAGCCCATGCAGCAGTTGCTCACGGCTTTCTGTAAGGCGGGCGGCCCAGTGTTCGTCTCAGGGGCTTATGTCGGCACAGACCTGTGGCAGAATCCACTTGCCACGTCAGACCCAAGGGCGAAAAGCCAAAAGGCTGACCGTGAATTCGCCCAAAAGATACTTAAATACCAGTGGCGTGAAGACCGCGCGTGCACCGATGGGCAAATATCTTATGTTGTGTCGCCACTTGTTTCCGACACGACCACGTTCACATATTATAATAAGCCAAATAGCACATCATATGTGGTGGAGTCGCCCGACGCCATAGATCCAGCCGATCCTTGCGCCTATACGGCCTTCCGTTATCCAGAGAACGGCATGTCGGCAGGCATTGTGTTCGGAGGCAACGGCACTGACAATTGGCGCACATGCGTGCTCGCGTTCCCATTCGAGTCGGTGAGGAGCGAGTCTTCTCGCGACAGTCTCATGAAGACTATCATGCAGTATCTCACCAAGACAGAATAGATAACATGAGATTGGTGCATAGGATGATACAAGGACTATTGTTCGAAGGCATGAGCACAAAACGACTCGCGATGATTGTCGCCTGTTGCTTTGTTGCGTTCACCGCGACCTTTGCCTTCGAGCCTTTCCGCTTTGCCGTGGTTACGGACATTCACATTGCCGCAGGCTCGCCAAAGCCAACGGAAGACCTGAGACAATCGGTGTCGCAAATAAACGACGATACCAGCATTGACTTCGTGCTCGTCACAGGAGACATTGCCGACGCCGGAGATGGTGCGTCGTTGCGCATTGCCAAGCGAGAACTCGACAAGCTTACCAAGCCTTGGTACATTCTCGAAGGCAACCACGACCAGAACTGGAGCGAGAGCGGATGTATGGACTTCGTGAAGATTTTCGGTTATGAGCGTTTCCATTTTGAGCACAAAGGCATACTTTTCATAGGCTTCCCCACTGGTCCCATGATGCGCATGGCGCTCGGCCATGCGGCTCCAGAGGACATCGCGTTTGCCAAAGATGTGCTGGAGAAGAATGGCACTAATGGCAAACCTGTGTTCATGATAACCCATATGCCAATGCAGCCTGCCGATGTTGACAACTGGTATGAGGTTACCGATGCAATTCGTCCTTATCCGATTGTGACCTTTGTCAATGGGCATTACCATCGCAATCTCAACTTCAACTTTGACGGCATGCCGGGGATAGCCAATATCACCAACCTTAGGCAGAATGGCAACACGGCTGGACAATACAACGAGTTTGACGTGCGAGCCGATTCTGTTGTGGTATATACTCATCCCGTTGGTAAGCCACGCTATCGTTGGACGTCAATACCTTTCACCACCAAGCATGACGATGACCAAGCGCATTGGTTCCCACGTCCTTCATATGCTGTCAACGACACGTTCCCACAGGTAAAGGAGAACTGGGTCGTCAGTCAGCACGCTGGCATATATTCCTCTCCCGTGGTTTGGCGAGGCAATGTATATGCCGCCGACAACGTTGGCCGCGTGGTTTGCTACGACGGTCTTGGGCATGAGCTTTGGCGTTATCAGACTGGCGCTCGCATCATTGGCACACCAGCCATTGGCAAAGGTGTGCTTGTGGCAGGCTCTGCCGACGGCTTCGTTTATGGTCTTGACGCCAAGAGTGGCAAGCGGTTGTGGCAAGTTGAGACCGGCGCGCCGTGCGTGAGCGCGGTCACAATAGTGGGCAATACGGCTTATATAGGCGGCGGTGACCACTTCTTCAGGGCAATCGACGTGAAGAGCGGAAAGGTAAAGTGGCAGAGTTCCGATATAAAGGGCTACGTGGAGACAAAGCCTCTCGTGACACACGGAAAGGTGATCTTTGGCGATTGGGCGACTACGCTCTATTGCCTTGACGCGAAAAGCGGCGCGCGGCTATGGACGTGGCACCCGAAGAAGACCGACATGCATTTCTCCCCAGCCGGTGTCTGGTCAGTGGAGGCAAATGGGCGCGTGTTCATTTGCGACCCCGACCGTGCCGCCACTGCTATAGACCTGAATACTGGCAAGCAGATTTGGCGAACATATCAGAGCAAGGTGCGCGAGAGCATCGGATTGTCGAAAGACGGCAAGCGAATCTATCTAAAGACGATGAACGATAGCATCGTCTGTTATTCTACGTCGGGCGACAAACCCCATGAGCTTTGGGCGACCAACTGTGGCTTCGGCTACGAGCACGCCCGAGTGATGCTTGTTGAGAAAGACGGCGTGGTGTTCTCCACCAACAAGGATGGCCTCATAATGGCGCTTGAAGGCAAGACAGGCCGCTTGCTGTGGAAACACAAATTCGGCAACACGCTTATCAATACCGTTGTGCCATTGCGTGCAAACAAGCTGGTGTTCACCAATGAGGCAGGCATGGTAGGCGAGATAGAGGCGAAGCGGTGAGCTTGAACGGAAATCACGCCCACTCGTCGAGATAAATAAGTAATAAATTAAGAAACATAGCTAATAAACTTTAGAAAATGAAGAAACTGGTAGATTGCTTCATCCCACGTGGAAATGAAGAGGAGACCAAGAGAAACTTAGAAGCTCTCAAAGCCGAAGAGCTGGTTGGTAATGTTACCGTCGTAGAAGGTAACGTCAAGGCTTCCGCGGTCTTGAAAGACATAGCCGAGAAGGCTGAGGCACAGTATACGTTGCTCTACTTGAAGGGACAGTTTATGCAGCTGGGTTATCTCGCCCTTGAGCGCATGGTGCAGGTTGCAGGTATCACTGAGGCAGGATTGACCTACGCTGACCACTATAATATCTCCGCCGATGGCAAGCGCGCCGACGCTCCCACTATCGACTATCAGATGGGCGCACTCCGTGATGACTTCAATTTTGGCTCCATGCTTCTCTTCCGCACGGATGCCCTGAAGGAATCGGCTTCGAGGATGAATGCCGACTATCAGGCCGCCGGCTTCTACGACTTGCGTCTGAAACTCGCCGAGAAGTATGAGATTAGCCATGTCAACGAATACCTATACTCTGAGGTTGAGCTTGACACGCGCAAGACCGGTGAGAAGCTCTTCGACTATGTGGACCCGCGCAACCGCGCCTCACAGATAGAGATGGAGAAGGCTGTGACCGAGTATCTTAAGGAGATAGGCGGATACCTCAAGCCAGAGTTCGCGCCCGTAGACATCAAGGCAGGCGAGTTCCCAGTCGAGATAAGCGTGATGATTCCAGTGCGCAACCGCATACGCACCATTCGTGATGCCGTCAGCAGCGCGTTGGCACAGAAGACCAACTTCAAATACAATGTCTTCGTCATAGAGAATGGACCTGAGTGCCATTCCACAGACGGCACGACGGAGGCCGTTGCCGAGATGGCGAAAGCCGACGACCGTATTGTCCATGTCGTCACCCCACGCCGCGACCTTGGTGTCGGCGGCAGTTGGAACCTTTGCGCCCACGACCCACGTTGTGGTCGTTTCATCGTGCAGCTCGACTCCGACGACGTGTATCTCGATGAGAACACGCTCCAGACCTATTACGATGCCTTCATGGAACAAAAGACCGCCGCTATTATCGGCTCTTACGTTCTCACTGACATCAACAAGAACATCCTGCCTCCGGGCAAGATAGACCATGCAGAGTGGACACCGGAGAATGGCCGCAACAACGCCTTGCGCATCAACGGCTTGGGCGCGCCACGCGGCATGTACTCACCAATCTTGCGCGACCTCACGATGCCTAACGTCAACTATGGCGAGGACTACGCCTTCATGCTTGCCCTTAGCCGCCACTACCTCATTGGCCGCATCTACGACCCAGTGTATTGCTGCCGTCGTTGGGACGACAACTCGGATGGCGACTTGAGCATCGAGAAAGAGAACCGTAACAACACATACAAGGATCGTGTGCGCACATGGGAACTCAAGGCGCGTATAGCAATGAACCGCAAGAATGAACAGTAAGAACATCACTCCTTGGGTGTGGGTCCCCACACTCTATTTTGCCGAAGGCGTGCCTTACTTCATAGTGAACAACATCTCCGTGATGATGTTCACGAAGATGGGCGTACCCAATGGTGACATGGCATTCTTTACCACGCTGCTTTATTTCCCTTGGTTCCTTAAAGGCATTTGGAGCCCATTGGTCGACGTGGTGAAGACCAAGCGTTGGTGGATTCTCGCCATGCAGGCTTTGCTAACGATCTTGCTGGTTGCCCTCACGTTCACGTTGCCATTCCCGTCGGCTGAGATGATAGCGAGCGGACAGACACCCATCAGCCTTTTCTCGCTGACGTTGGTGCTATTCATCATCGCCGCCTTCGCCTCCGCTACCCACGACATCGCGGCAGACGGTTACTACATGTTGGCCCACAGCCCGAGCAGCCAAGCTGCGTTCATTGGCATCCGCAGCACCTTTTATCGCATTGCCTCCGTCTTCGGTCAGGGCGTGCTGGTGTTTATCGCGGGTACGGTAGAGAGCAACACTGGCAACATTCCTTATTCTTGGAAAGTGACGCTTGGCTTGAGCGCCGCCATATTCTTCCTTGTCACCCTTTACCACACGTTCTGCCTGCCTCATGCCGATGCCGACCGTCCACGTGTTGACACCTCGAAAGAGTCTGCGGGCAATGGCAAGTGGAGTGAGTTGTTGGGATCCTTCTCTACATTCATCAAGAAGCCAAACGTTGGTTGGGCAATAGCCTTCATGCTTCTCTTCCGTTTGCCTGAGGGCTTCCTCATCAAGATGTGCCAGCCCTTCCTCGTCCACGGTAAGGATGTTGGCGGATTAGGTCTCAGCACCGACATGGTTGGCCTTGTCTATGGCACCTTTGGCGTCATCGCCCTCCTCGGTGGCGGCATCCTTGGCGGTATCGTGGCATCAAAGATGGGCCTGAAACGCTCGTTGTGGATCATGGCCGCTGCCATCACCTTGCCTTGCCTCACGTTTGTTTATTTAGCCGTGGCGCAGCCGTCTAACATCGCCGTCATCACCATCGCCCTGTGTATAGAGCAGTTTGGATATGGATTTGGTTTCACGGCCTACATGCTCTACATGATGTACTTCTCCGAGGGAGAGTTCAAGACGTCTCACTACGCCATCTGCACGGCTTTCATGGCCCTCAGCATGATGCTCCCCGGCTTTGTCGCTGGCTACATACAAGAGGCGATAGGCTATGTCTGTTTCTTCTGGATGGTAATGGTTTGCTGTCTCGCCACTGTCGGCATCACCTTCGTGGTGAGAAAACAGGTGGACGAGAATTATGGTCGCAAGTAAAAACTATTTGACATGAAACGAATAGCAATCTTAATCAGTTGCCTTTGCCTGTTCTCGCTCGTGTACGCGCAGAAGGTGAAGACAGGCATAGAAATGTTGAAGGCAAGCAACTTCAAGGTCCTTGAAGGCAAGCGAGTGGGCCTTGTCACCAACCCCACGGGCGTCGACAATGACCTTGTGTCCGACATCGACATCTTGCACAACGCCGCCAACGTCAAGCTCGTGGCCCTCTTCGGACCTGAGCACGGCGTTCGAGGCAGCGCCCATGCCGGCGAGGCCGTGACGGGCAACAGCGACCCACGCACGGGATTGCCCGTCTACTCCCTTTTCGGCAAGACGCGCGTCCCTACCGATGAGATGCTGAAGGGCATCGACGTGCTCGTGTACGACATCCAAGACATAGGTTGCCGCTCGTTTACATACATCTCAACGCTCTACAATGTCATGAAGGCTGCTGCCAAGCATGGCATCGAGGTGGTGGTGCTCGACCGTCCCAACCCATTGGGCGGCGAGAAGATAGAGGGCAACCTTGTCGAGGACGATTGCGTGAGCTTTGTCTCGCAGTTCAAGATTCCATACGTCTACGGTCTCACCCCTGGCGAGGTCGCATTGTTGCTCAATGGCGAGAACATGATTGGTGGCAAGTGCAAGCTGCAGGTGGTTAAGATGAAAGGCTGGAAACGCCGCATGACTTATGATCAGACGGGCTTGGAGTGGGTGCTTTCCTCTCCTCACATCCCCGAGGCGTCTTCGGCGCCATTCTATAGCGTCACGGGCATCGTGGGTGAGCTCACCACCATCTCCATCGGCGTAGGCTACACGCTCCCGTTCAAGCTCATTGGCGCCGAATGGATCAAGGCGCAGGAGTTTGCCGACGCGATGAACGCATTGCACCTTCCCGGCTATACGTTCCGCCCGATATTCTACACGCCTTATTATGGTCCTGGCAAAGGCAAGGAGCTGCAAGGCGTGCAGGTCTACATCACCGACTACAAGGCGGCTCGCCTCTGCGACGTGCAGTGGTATGCCCTGCAAGAGCTTTACAAGCTCTATCCCGACCACGATCCCATGGGCGAGGACACCAAGCGTGCCGACATGATAAACAAGGTGTGTGGCTCAAAGCAGATCCGCGAGCTTTTCCTGCGTCGTCACCAGTGGCAAGACGCGAAGGCATATTGGGACAAGGATGCCGACAGCTTCCGCACGACCGCAAAGAAATACTACCTCTACAAATGAATACAGACAACACACCCAAAGCGGCAAAAGGCCAGCGCGTCCTCTCCGTTGACATCCTCCGCGGCCTCACTATCGCGGGCATGATCCTTGTCAACAACCCGGGCGGACCGGAGGAAGAGTCCTTCACGCCGCTCACCCATGCCGAGTGGATAGGTTTGACCCCCACCGATCTCGTGTTCCCTTCGTTCATGTTCATCATGGGCATCACGACCTATCTCTCGCTCCGCAAGTTCAATTTCTCATGGTCCAAGGAGTGTGCCTTCAAGATAGCCAAGCGCGCTTTCCTGCTTTGGGGCATTGGCCTTGCCATATCGTTGGCGCTGACCATGGTTCGCGGAGCCGTGCATCCAGAGAACTGGAACGGCTTTGGCTACATGATCGCCCATCTCCGCATCCTTGGCGTGCTGCCTCGATTGGGCATCTGCTATGGCTTGGCTGCCATTGTCGCCATCAGCGTCAAGCACAGGTTCATACCGTGGCTCATAGCCTTTCTCTTCGTCGGCTACTACGCGCTCCTTGAGTTTGGCAACGGTTATGCGCACGACGAGGGCAACATCCTTGCCGTTGTCGACAGCATCGTGCTTGGCGCCAACCATGTCTACAGGTGGGACACTCCCGACCCAGAAGGCTTGTTGTCCACGTTGCCAGCCCTTGGCCATGTGCTCATAGGTTTCTGCGTGGGCAAGGTGATAATGAACCTCAAAGACTTGAACGACAAGATAGAGCGCCTTTTCGTCATCGGCTCTACGCTGATCCTTGCCGGCGTCCTCCTCTCATACGCTTGCCCCATAAGCAAGAAGCTGTGGACCCCGACGTTTGCCATGACCACTTGCGGCATAGCCAGCACGTTGCTCGCGCTCATGACGTGGGTCATCGACAAGAAGCAGAGGCAAGGGCGAGTCACGGAGTTCTTCCACGTCTTTGGCGTCAATCCATTGGCCCTCTATGTGCTTTCCGACATCTTGCTCGTTCCCTTGTCCATGCTGCCCATCATCGGCGGCAAGACGTTCCAGACGTTTTGCTTCGAGAATGTGCTCTCGTCCTTCCTCCCGTCGCCGTTGGCGTCGCTCGTTTGGGCGTGCTTCTTCGTGATGTGTTGTTGGATAGTGGGCCTGTGGCTTTACAAGAAGAAGATTTACATTAAACTATAAACATTATATTATAAACAATATATTATAATCATGATACTTTTAGCAGACAGTGGCTCCACCAAGACTGATTGGGGCTTAGTGGAAGACGGCAAACTCGTGAAGCGTCTCCGCACCAGTGGCATGAACCCTTTCCAGATGTCGGAAGAGGCCATTACGGAGGAAATCAAGAACCATCTCGTGCCCGAGCTTCCAAGCACCGTGCTCGACGAGGTGCATTTCTATGGCGCGGGTTGCACCAAGGAGAAACAGCCCATCGTGGAGCGCGCCCTTCGCGCCAACCTCACCATCAACGGCGAGTGCGAGGTGGCAAGCGACATGCTCGGCGCCGCGCGTGGCATCTGTGGCCACAAGCCAGGCATAGCCTGCATCCTTGGCACGGGCAGCAACTCTTGTTCCTACGACGGCAAGTACCTCGTGAAGAACGTGTCGCCCCTGGGCTTCATCCTTGGCGACGAGGGCAGTGGGGCAGTGCTCGGCAAGCTCCTCGTGGGCGACGTGCTGAAGAACCAGATGCCCGAGGCCATAGCCAAGCGTTTCTTCGAGAAATACAAGCTCACCTCGGCAGAGATCATCGACCGCGTTTATCGCCAGCCCAAGCCAAACACCTTCCTTGCCTCGTTTGTCCCGTTCCTTGAGGAGAACATCGACGAGCCAAAGATATACAACCTGGTGAAAGAGAGCTTCCGCTCCTTCCTCCGCCGCAACGTCATGCAGTATGACGGTTGGCAGACCCTTCCGATAGGCTTCAACGGCAGCATTGCCAAGATTTACAAGAAGCCTCTCGTTGAGGCTCTTGAGGAAGAGGGCATGCACCTCGGCAGGATTATCCAGGCTCCGATGGAGGCCATGGTGGAGTATCACGTAGAGAAATAAGAACAGGAAATGAAAACATTCACAAAGATAACCGAGCAGCCGTCGTTGTACGACAGTCTTGAGAAGAAAAGCGTTCACGAGCTATTGACCGACATCAACCGCGAGGACCAGAAGGTGGCTCTCGCCGTCGAGAAGGCCATTCCGCAGATAGAGGCCCTGGTCGATCAGATCGTGCCCCGCATGAAGCGTGGCGGCAGGGTGTTCTACATGGGCGCGGGCACCAGCGGCCGCCTGGGCGTGCTCGATGCCTCCGAGCTTCCTCCCACGTTCGGCGTGCCTCCCACGATGGTCTACGGACTCATTGCCGGTGGCGACACCGCCTTGCGCAATGCCGTGGAGAAGGCAGAGGATGACCCCAAGCGCGGATGGCAGGAACTGGAGCAGCATGGCATTGGCCCCGACGACACCGTCATCGGCATCGCCGCCTCGGGCACCACGCCCTACGTCGTCGGTGCGCTGAAAGACGCGCGCGAGCATGGCTGCCTCACGGGCTGCATCACCTCCAACCCCGGCACCCCCATGGCTGAGGCTTGCGAGTATCCAATCGAGATGATTGTTGGCCCGGAGTTCGTCACCGGTTCTTCGCGCATGAAGTCGGGCACGGGCCAGAAGATGATTCTCAACATGATCTCCACCACTGTCATGATACAGATGGGCAGAGTCAAGGGCAACCGCATGGTCAACATGCAGCTTACGAACAAGAAGCTCGTCGACCGTGGCACGCGAATGGTGATGGACTATACCAAGCTGCCCTACGATGAGGCCAACGCGCTGCTCTTGCAGTATGGCTCGGTGAAGAAAGCCGTGGACGCTTTCAAGGCTCAATAGCAGAGTCGTTGAGAGCTTCCACGTATTCCCACAGTTTTTTATAGAACGGATGTCGTGTCAACGTCGCCACGTCGCCAAGGATGATGAGTTTCATCCTTGCGCGCGTTATGGCGACGTTCATTCGTCTTAGGTCTCTCAAGAATCCTATCTCCCCGTTCTCGTTGGCGCGCACCATCGATATGAGAATTATGTCGCGCTCCTGTCCTTGAAAGCCGTCTACGGTGTTCACGGTTATCAGGCGGCGGTAGGGCTTGAAAAACTCGCGGCGCATGATCATCCGCCTCAGGTATTGCACTTGTGCCCGATATGGCGAGATCACGCCCACGTCGATCCGCTCGTCGAGGATGCGCTGCTTCCCTATCTTCGTGAAGTATTCTTGCAGACTGTCGAGCGTCAGCGTCGCCTCGCCCTTGTTCACGCGTCCGAAGCTCTCGCCCACAAACTGCTCCTTGCTGCCCGGCTCGTCTTCGCCCAGGTCCATTTGTCCCGTGTCGAGCCAGCGCATGGGTCGGTCGAAGTTTAGTATGCTCTTGCGCCGCATTATCTCTGGCGCAGTGGTCACCTTGCCGCCATAGAACCAGCCCGACGAGAACCTCATTATCTCGTCGCACATGCGGTATTGCACGTTGAGCAGGGTGACGCATTCCGGCTTGTTCTCCACTATTCGTTCCATCAGCGTCTTTCCCAAGCCGCCTTTCAGCGCCGCTATGCTCTTCACCGTCGGCGGCAACTGGCAGTGGTCGCCGGCGAGCACCATGCGGCTCACCCTTCGCGCTGGTATCCAGCACGCGGCCTCTAGGGCTTGCGCCGCCTCATCGATGAAGAGCGTGCCAAACTTCATGCCGTCGAGCAGGCGGTTGGCAGAGCCCACCAGCGTGGAGGCTATCACGCGCGCCTCGCCGAAGAGCTCGGCGTTTATGCGAATCTCCAGCTCCGTGGCGCGCGCCTTCAGCCGCTCCAGCTTTTGGTGGAAGTTGTCGTCGCGTCCTTTCTTTTTCCTCCTTAGTTCCCTTATCGCCTTGCGTATTGCCCACAGTTGCGGGTAGTCGGGGTGCGCCTCAAAGCGCCGTTCGTAGGTGAAGCTGAGCATCTTGTCGTTGACGCGTGTCGGGTTGCCAATGCGCAGCACGTTTATGCCGCGGTCAACGAGCTTCTCGCAAATCCAGTCCACCGCCATGTTGCTTTGCGCGCAGACCAGCACCTGGCTCTCGCGCATCAGGGTCTCGTTGATGGCCTCCACGAGCGTTGTCGTCTTGCCCGTGCCCGGAGGCCCATGCACTATCGCCACGTCCTTTGCCCAAAGCACCTCGTTGACGGCATGCTCTTGCGCCTTGTTCAGCCACGGGAACGACATTGGGGCAAACGTGAACCTCTCCGCGGGCGACTTCGAATAGAAGAGGTCGCGCAAGTGGGCGAGCCGGTTGTTCTTGGCGTTGATGACCCTGTCCATGGCGTCGAACATCACGCGGTAGCTCGTCTCGTCGAACGATAGTTGCACGCCGATTTGCTTGTCGCTGCTTTGCAGGTCGAGGGCATGGCCTTCGGGAATCACGACCACCATGCGGCCTTCCTCTGCATACGACACGGTGCCCGTGAACGAGAAGTAGCGTATGGACACGCCAGCCTTGCCGTTGCCTGTCCCACTTGCCTTTTGCTCTGCGTAGGAAAAGAACATCACGGCCTTGCCATACTCGAAGTTGTGCTCTATGTCCAGGTCCTGCGTCCGCGTTATGTCTATCGTCATCTGGTTGAGCGAGTTGTAGCGAGTCGCCCCGACGCCCACGGGAAACCAGGCGTCGCCACGTTTCACCTTGCGCTCCAAGCCGATGGCCTTCGTCTGCTTCCTGAAAGCCTCTTTCTCCGTTTGATACTCCATCTGGAGCAGCAAGCGTTGTTGTTGTAATGACAGAATTGCTGAGTTGTTCATACTGTTGCAAAGGTAATCATTATCTTGGAAACTGTTGGCGATTGCCTGGCTCTATGTTGATTCGTGGTGGCTATTGCGGCAGCCGCAAAGGGTTCCGATGTGGTCGAATCGCGATTGCGGCGTAATGCCGTCGCCCTTGCGCCGCGAACGCGTTGCGATTACGCCGCAACGGCAACACGATTGCGGCGCAAGGCCGACGCGAGGAAATTGGGCTTGCCGAATCCTGCCGTGCGCGCCGCCAAGGGGCCATTATTTATTAATGTAGACGGTGCGGCGAGGGCAGAAATGCTTCAGCACGCAAAAGATAATCTTAAATTGTGCAAAATATCAATGTAAAGATTTGCTTATTAATATAAAAAGGCTACCTTTGCATAAACTTATAGGCTGTTTTGCCTGCCGTGATGGTGGAATGGTAGACACGAGGGACTTAAAATCCCTTGGCCAGTAATGGCTGTGCGGGTTCG
>CAVHEN010000061.1:0-19861 GCA_963635115.1 Oscillospiraceae bacterium
TTGGAGCATCATGCGCTGATCATCAAGCACCTGCTGCAATCCCTTCTCTTCGAGCTATACGACTATCTGATGCCCCATCTGCAACTGCAAGACGCCACCTATAATTTCTCGTCTGCCGGGGTGCTATTCAAACGGTTCACCCAGATGCTTGCCCATGAATGTCCCCGGGAGAGAGAGGTGAAGCATTATGCCGAAGCTCTCTGCATAACACCAAAGTATCTCTCGTCGATCTGCAAAAGGCAGAGCGGCAGAACTGCATCTGAAATAATCAACGGCATCACCGTGAACTACATAAAGAATATGCTCACGTCGTCAGACCGCAGCATAAAGGAAATAGCCACCGAGATAGGTTTCAACAACATCTCGTTCTTCGGAAAGTATGTGCGGAGAGAACTGGGAATGTCGCCACGACAGATAAGGACGCAAGGCGCGAGTTCGCCATCTACAATGTAAACGAATGGGCGGCTACCAACCTGCGTTTCGTCTCTGAGAATCGGCAGCGAATCAGCGAGTTGGCAGACAGGGATCTTTTTCGTTTCGCCCAGTCGTTCCTGCGCCAGTTGCCGTCGGTATGCCCCCAATACACATTGCAGCTCGACGGCTTCTCGTTTGCCAAGGAGCCACGTCTTGCGGCGGCATTGGACTACATGGCAAAGCATCTGGACGAGGATCTTCATATCGACTGCGTGGCAGAGCAAGCCGGAATATCGCCGCGCACCCTCAACCGCCTCCTTCACGAGGAGCACATCAGTTTCTCCGCCTACCTCAATTACCAGCGTATCACGCACGCCGTGGAACAGATGGCAGACGGCAAGCGCACCATCGCAGAAATTGCCTACATGACGGCTTCGTTTGTCTACAAGTCCACTGCAGATTACGGCGTAAGGGCGACGCGATTACGCCGCAACGGCAACGCGATTGTGGCGTAATGGTAACGCCATTGCGGCGTAACGCCAAACGAAGCAGCATGAAGCGACGATTTCTTTACAATTGGCTTGACTATGCCTTGCTCACATTTATTATTCTTATTCCATCGTCAATGGACTAAAGGAAGAAGCCAAGGCGCAAGGCGAGGCAGTTGGGACGGATTCTTGAGATATCGTCAACAGAAAGTGACAACCCTTTTCTTTGTTGTGTTACTTTTCTGTTATCCAATTGCCGGAAGGGCGACAAAAGCCTCATCTTTGCTTTGATATCCCGTCGGATAACTGTACCTTTGCACCTGCATTTCCGTGAAATGCCGAAAGACTGATAGGTATACGGGATAACACCAACACATAAAATCAAAGGATAATAATGGTTCGACAATGTTTCATCCTCTTCGGATGCATGGCGCTCGGCGAGCTGGTCATCATGCTCACCGGGCTTAAACTGCCTTCGAGCATCATCGGCATGCTCTTGCTCACTGCGCTCTTGAAGCTCAAGGTCATCAAGCTCGAATGGGTGCGGGGGCTCACCGACTTCCTGATAGCCAACCTCGGCTTCTTCTTCGTGCCGCCCGGGGTGGCGCTGATGCTCCACTTCCAGCTGATCAAGGCGGAGCTGCTGCCCATCATCGGCGCCACGGTCGTCAGCACAGCGCTGGTGCTGCTCATCACGGGCCACACACACCAGGTGGTGACCAAGGGCGAGGAGAAGATCACACACAAGATAAAGGACAAGATAGAAGAGCACAGACACAACCATGATTAGAGATCTCATCACCAACCAATACTTCTTGTTGGCGCTCACCTTCGGCGTCTACCAGGGCGCCAAGCTCCTGCAGCGCAAGACGCGACTGATCCTGCTCAACCCCATACTGGTGGCCATCGGCCTCATCATCCTCTTCCTCTCGGCCTTCGACATCTCCTATGACACTTATCACGAGAGCGCCAAGCTCATCGACTTCTGGCTGAAGCCGGCCGTCGTGGCGCTGGGCGTGCCGCTCTACCTGCAGTTGTCACAGATCAAGAAGCAGTTTGTGCCTATCTTGGCCTCTCAGATGGTGGGATGCCTGGTGGGCATCGTGAGCGTGGTCATCACGGCGCGGCTGCTCGGCGCCTCCCATGTGGTGGTGGTGTCGCTTGCCAGCAAGTCGGTCACCACGCCCATTGCCATGGAGGTGACGCAGACCCTGGGCGGCATCCCTTCGCTCACGGCAGCCATAGTGGTGATCACGGGTCTGATAGGCGCGGTGGTCGGCTTCAAGATCATGTCGGTGGGACATGTCAACAACCCGATGGCAAGGGGGCTGTCGATGGGTGCCGCCTCGCATGCCTTGGGCACATCTGTGGCGATGGACCGCGACGAGTTCGTAGGGGCCTACGCCAGTCTTGGCCTCACACTCAACGGCATCCTCACGGCGCTGCTCACGCCCACGGTGGTGGCGTGGCTATAGTGAACGGCAGACATGCACACCGATGCGTGAACGCATCATGACGCTTGGGCGTGGCACGGGCGAGGGGTCTGGCAGTTAGCGGAAGCGTTTTCGCAGCGCATCCACCACAATCTCGTCCGCAGGCAGCCATTTCACGGTATCCAAGGCTTTCCCGTCGAGCCATTTGGCAGCCTCGTGTTCCAAGAGGGTCAAGTCGCCATGCGTCACATGGCACAAGAAGCAATGCATCGTAAGGTGAAACTTCGGGTAGTCATAATCCACTGTCGTCAACAATTCTCCCACCTCTATGTCGGTGGCAAGTTCCTCCTTTATCTCGCGTCGCAGTGCTTCTTGCCTGCTTTCACCAGCCTCCATCTTTCCGCCGGGAAATTCCCACCAGTCCTTCCATTCGCCATAACCGCGCTGGGTGGCAAACACCTTGTCGCCATCGCGTATTATGGCAGCGACCACCTCTATCTTCTTCTTTTCTTCCATATCCGTAGTTTCATCCTATAGCTTTATACTGACTTGCAAAGGCATAAGTGGCTTCCGACATGGGAGTTGTCAATTGCCATACAATCTGCATAGGCCTGGATCCTTCCATCTTGTTCATCGTCACCTGTCCCAAATAGGTGAACCCCATCCTGCATCCATAGTCAGGGTGCTCTGCCTGTTGCCTTACGAAGAGAAGCATATTGTTTTCTCCTTTGCGATAAGCCTCGGCTTCCCTGCTGCCCTCACGGACCCGGTTTTGCGTTTCCCAATGGAAGAACTCGCGGTTTTGGGCATAGTCCTTGTAAGCGGTCATGGAGCCTTCCTCCCGCTTCTTTATGATGTCCACATACATTGCCTCAAGCTGGATGTCCTTCAGGCGTTCCACCCCTTCGCGTGAAGGCGACTTGCGCTCCATGGTCGACATGCCAAGCGCCGCCTGTATTTGTGCCTTTGTGTAGACGCCATGCAAGCGAAGGGGATTCCATCCGCAGTAAACGGAATTGTCGGTCTTCTCGGGTGCGGAACATTTGTCACGCAGGTACGAGACCACCTCGGTAAACTCCTCGACAAACAGCTTGTCGCCAGCCAAATCGTGGAACATCGCTTCCATGCTCGGGTAATTGCCAGCCTTGTCATACAAGTCATAATACAGCATCACTGCACATCGCTGTTCTCGCTTTGAGAAAGAGGCCGTGTCGCACGCGAAACCACAATTGGCAAATTTCAGCAGTTGCGTGAAATAAGAGAAGGAGTCTGTGGCAAGCCATTTCTTTGTGACGGCATATTTCAGTTGTGCGGAGTGGGCAGCCACATCCTTCTTGACGCCAGCCAACTGGCATAGCTCGCCCCACGTCAAACTGCCATATATCTTATGGAACGGGATGTGGCTGTAGTCCATGAAGGCCTTCAAGGAGAACTTGCCAGGGTTGGCTTGGTGGTAAGCGGCAATTTCCCTGATGAGCCTGTTCTTGTTCATGCTGCGCAGATAGCCCTCGATATTGGCAAGGATTTCCTCCTTTGCCTTTTCCTCAAGCACGATCTTGCAACCAAAGGGAGCGTTGGTAAAGCCGGCTTCTATCTCTTCCTTTATGTTTCGTGAGTGTCGTCCTATCAGTGCCTCAAAGCGCTCCTTGTAGCTGAACTCGGCACGAGAATGGCCCACAAAGTCGAGTACGGTGAGGTGGTCTTTGCCCTCATGCAAGCGAAGACCGCGCCCAAACTGCTGAAGAAACACCGTGGCACTCTCCGTGGGACGGAGGAACAAGATGGTGTCTATCTCGGGAATGTCTACGCCCTCATTGAACAAGTCGACCACGAAGAGGTAGTTGATTTTCCCCTCGTGCAACATTCTTTTCACCTTGTTGCGGTAGGCATTGTCGTGGTCGCTTGTCAGCACGGCCGTCTTGAGTTTAGCCAGCGTGAACTTGGCGTTCATGAATTCAGCGTGCTGTTTGTCTACACAGAAGCAAAGGGCGCGCACCTTATGAAGACGATTGTCACCGATGTATTCCTGCATTTTCTTCAGGATGAGCCCAGTGCGGTAATCATTTCGCGTGTAGATCCGTGATAGTTCGGCGATATCATACCCATGCCTGCACCACTTCACTTCCGACAAATCAACGTTGTCCGGTATGCCGTAATAATGGAAGGGGCACAGCAATCCGGCGTTCAAGGCTGCTGGCAGACGTATCTCGGCAGAGATGTGCCCGTCAAAGAACACGGTGATGTCCTCCTGCTCATTGGTTCGTTCAGGTGTGGCCGTCAGTCCCAGCAGTATTTGGGGCTTGAAGTGTGTCATCAGCTTGACATAGGTGGGTGCCACGATGTGGTGCACCTCATCCACCACCATGTATTGGTAATAGTCCTCCGTCAAGTGAAGGCTGTCCAAGCGGTTGCGCAATGTGTCCTTACTTGCGAACACATGACAGTAGCTGGTCGGCTCGTTGTTTCCGTCCCACAGGCTGCCAAAGTTCGGATCGTCGAGTACGATGCGGAAGGTCTGCATGGCCTGCCGCAGGATTTCCTGTCGATGTGCAATGAACAGAAAGTTGCAGTCGGGATGCTTCTCACGATAACGCTTGAAGTCGAAAGCCGCAATGACCGTTTTTCCAGTTCCGGTGGCGGCCACCACAAGATTGCGGAAGTGTCCATGCACCGTGCGCTCCACATCCAGCTTTTCCAGGATCTCCTGCTGATAGTCCTTGGCACGCATCAAGTCAAGGGCCGAGAAGTCGAGTAGGGGATTTTCCCAGTCTAAATGCAGTGCCTTCTTTAACCGCTCGTCACTCTCGCCAGGTATGAAATCTTCGAATGTTTCGTCACCCCAATATGATTCAAATGATTTGCGAACTTCTTCTATTACTTTGGGTAGCTCAAACTGCGTTGCCTTAAAATTCCATTCCTTGCCGTCTCTCAGCGCAGGATGGGAGAGGTTGCTTGAGCCGATATATGCCGTGTTGAAACCTGAGTTGCGAATGAATATGTACGATTTCGCGTGCAGACGGTCTTGGGTTCCGTCATACGATATTTTGATGTGCGTGTTGGGCAAGGTGCCCAATCTCGCAATGGCGTCATAATCTGTTGCTCCTGTATATGTCGTCGTTATGATGCGCAGGCGCTTACCTTTGGATGTGAACTTTTTCAGGCTGTTCCAAAGAAGGTTCAGGCCGCTTGTCTTGATGAACGACACCACCCAACATATTTCGTCCGAACAAAGTATCTCCCTGTTCAGTTCGCTTGCCATGTTAGTAGTGCTGCTGCCTCCAAAGAACAGTTCGCAGTGGCTCAAAGACGTGACCGGTGTGATGGAGCGCAGATGCTGCTCTATGTCTGGATATTCGCAGTTTGTGCGGTCAACCACTGCCGTGAGAATATTCTTCTGCGCATCTATGAGGTCGAGTTCCGTGTCTTCAACATGAAACTCCCTTCCGAGCGTTTTTATGACCGAATTGACGAAGCTTGTGTACTTGTCAGCGTCTTCATCCTCGGCAGCACCCTTGAAAGCCGTTTCGATGAGACGCTGCAAATACTTGCTCAAGATGTTCACCGTGTCCCCTTTGGATATGCTCCGCTTTCCTATATAGAAACGCTCAGTGTCAACATGTTTCAACTTCAGTTTAAACAGTTGGTTTATTATCTGTTCATATACTCCTGTTGCTATCATTGTTCCTTACCTTTTACACCACAACATGGCTAAGCTACTAAAGTTTGCCCTCCTTGGCTTGCGGTCTGTCAACCATCAAGTCTTTTCTTTTGATGTTAGTAGTACAAAAATAAGAATTTATATTTCAATGAAAGAAGAAAACCGAAACAATCTTTCTTGAGGGCTGATATTTAATAGATATTCACGCGAAGTGTATGCAATTCCGCTTCAAATTACTGGGAGGCGTGCCATTTCAAAAACAAAAACAACAAATGTCCACATGTCATAGTTGCATTTGTTACCCCAGTTCGCGATAAGAAATCTTATTGAAGGGAATTTAGAAGTCTTCAAATAAGGGCACGAAGACCCTTCCTGTCCAAGGAGAATGGACGGAAACGATGGTTTATGATGTATGCTCGGCATGAGCATACTGAAAAAGCACAACCCTGTTGAGGATTGTGCCTTGAGGTTAATGATTTGTTTATGTGAATATTTAATATTGTCATGATAAATATTTAGAGCAAATGTTCATGAGTTCATTTTCCCTGTTCAAATCTACAAGGAGTAATCTATCTGTACATCCTTTGGAGGCTAATATCTTCTTTTCAAAGGTAAAGACATAATCATCAAGCCAAAAGAAATCTGAATCAAAGTCAATACCTTCCGTCTTTGATGTATTCCATGTTGTAGGCTTGATTACTTGTAGCTTTTTTATTATATTAGCTGGATAATACTTTGCCAACCTATCTAATACCATATTTACCTTCCCATCTTTGCAATGTGTTGTTAACCAATAGCAATCAAAATTTGAGAGAATAACATCTAAGAAAGCAGCACTACCAGGTGCTGCTTTTGTATTCTTAGTAGTCAATAATACTCCATCAACGTCTAAGTATAACTTTTTTTTCATTTTCTTTTAGCTTTAACTGTTACTTCAGGTAGCTTCAAATGTTGGACTGTTTTTTAATTGTAAGCGTACAGAAGTAATGGTTTATTACTGTTCTTTGAAATAAGCCTTCTTAGTATTTTATACTTTATGGGACTTAATACAAAGCATCCTTTGCTTGCCTTATGGAGTATAGGCAATGGATATGTAGGCACGTCAACTACACTGTGCCAAGGATGTATTAAGATTCCCCTACTCATTGCGTTGCTATTGGTAGGAGATAGTCCTTGAAGTATAAAACTATGTACTCCAACCCTCATTTTATGTTGACCACACACCTTGTAGAAACCTAAAGATGAGCAAAAGCTATTTGGCTTATTACTAGAGCCTTTTCCCTTTCCTTGGTCACATAGACTGCTAAAAATGCTCTTCTTTCTTTTGGTGTCATAAGCTATAAACCTCCTCATGCCTGATGGCTTTGAGAAGTCACACAACAAGATGATTCTTGTATTCATGTTGTGCGACTTGCAGAAATTCAATGCTATTCTTACCTTTTCCTCATCAGCTGGAGGATTGATGAAAAAGGAGTAGACGATACTGCCTACTATTAGAAACAATATCGACAATAATGCTATTTTTATCTTCATAAGCGTGCGGGTTTGTAGTCTTTATAATATGGGGCAAAATTTTGGTTCATCCGACATTTATTATATCTTGTTTCGTGAATGATATATTGTTTTCTGCAAAGATAAAGCTATTTGTGGATACAAAGGACAGAATATAGTATTTTTTTCGTACTGACCACTAAATAGCCTTGTTTTGCAATAGCTTACTGCGTTTATTTAAATATCGCCAACTATACAGTAAGGATGTATAAGGACAGCATACAGAATGACCTTGACAATAACCCAAAGATAAAGTATAACCTCAACTGGGTGACCATGGATGATGAGAATGGCAACCAGGCAGAGAAGGCAGTAAGCAAGGAGCTTGAGGAGAAGGGCAATGCCAGAGGCTCACAAGAACTTACAATCTTTAACATGGACAGAGATTGAAATTTTATCAAAATAAAATGCTTAGGTGCTTGTGAGTATGCCTGAAAAGGGTTATATTTGCAAGCAAAAAATACATGAGAAAGATACTGGTTATATTAGGCTTAGTCCTATTGGCAAGTTGTAGTGGTAGTCATGTTTACCGCACAATATATGGCAAGGTGAATACAGATACCATAAATGCCATGTGGCCTGATGATGACGGTAATATGTGCTACAAGATCAAAGTGAATGGCTATGAGAGCATTTACTTTAAGCCCTATGACAAAACATATTATGTAGTATTTCCAACAAATGATGAACATGGAAATGCCGTAGTGCAATGGAATCCCCAAACAGGAGAATACACAAGTAATTGGTAAGATTATTTATTATGGGAGAAGAATTTATAGGAGGTACTCCAAATGCCATCAGTAATAATGTTAGGATGGGATTACTTGACATGAAATGAATCTAAGACCACATGGAGAAGGCTGTAAGCTTGGCCTTGCAAGTCATATCAACATGTCAAAGGGGTTAGGCATAGTGGGTAATGATGCCATGAGCAGTAGTAACCTGCTTGGCCCTGTGAGTAATAATCAAGGCAATGGCATGATGAAGGATATCATCAATGTATTCTCAGACAATGATTCTCAGCCTACTCAAGACCACTTGTCATCAATAAGTTCTTTTGGATATTCATTAGGAGGTAAATTATGATTTGGTTAATTACATTGATTGTTACGTTAGTTCTTGTAATTTCCTTAGTTGTGAAGTTTCAAGACCTTAAGGAATGGTATCAACAAAGAAAAGAAGATTTTGCTTATGAGTGGTGTCTTGCCCATCAAGAGGAATTGCCTATTCCTCCAATGATAGTAAACGCAGGTGAGTGGGTAAAGATAGAAGACCATCCCATAGTTCCAGCCAATGGTATTTATGTCTTCATATGCAGGGGAGATAATCACTTGATTTATGAAATTCATGAGCTATATAAGGGTTGCAATCTCTTGTTTAACTTTCAAGGGGAGAATGAACATGGTGATGGATGGTTTACAGTTAAACCACTCTATTATTACTATGTCCCATTTAATAAGATGCAGTAAAGAAGCAAGAAATAATCTAAATATTTGGAAAGACTTGCAGAATGGATGAGTAAAACATCACCTATTGCAGCATCTACAGTTATATTAAACCCAAATCGAAATTCGCTGGTTGATAGGTTAAAAAAGGATGTTTAATGGTGAGGTGCTTTTAGTAATATCAGATGAGAAGGTTGTAGGGTGTAATCTTGAAAACGTCACAAACGTCACGTCATTTTTGTCACGATAAGGATTTTGCACAGCTTTATTCCCAATATAATGCCATAAAGCATCATCGTCTTTTTTTTACAATGTTCATGCGAACATTATTAAAAAAGGATTTCTTGATACAATGTACTCTACGCTATATTTACATCCATACCCTTCACTTCGATTACCACGAATACATATGTACAAGGGTGGGTCTTGTGCCTTAAACCAACGTGGATGCCTTGCAGGGTGCGGCCCTTGTGGCCGTCCGCGCCCCGAATGGCTCTACATCCACGCATTTCTCACAAGCATTATATTATCCCTCACACGGATTTTAAGGATTTAAATGATGTCGGCGTTGCCGATTACGCATACCGTGTTTTTCCGTTTTTTGCGTTGAATCACCGCGTAGCGAATAGCGTAGAAATCTTTTAAATCCTTTAAATCCGTGTGAGAAAAAGAGTCATGTGGAAAGAAAATCCCTGTGAGAAATGTGTGGATGTAGAGCCATTCGGGGCGCGGACGGCCACAAGGGCCGCACCCTGCAATGCAGCACCATTTGCATGATGTCCGTCGGTATGATGTGTATGCGAAATCCTTATCGTGACAAAAATGACGTGACGTTTGTGACATTCTCATTGCCTTTCCATCGTAACGCCATTGCCTTTCCATCGTAACGCCATTGCCATTCCACCGCAATGCCACTGCCTTCCCACCGCAACGCCACCGTCATTCCATCGTAACGTTGTTTTGTCAGAACTTCAATGAAGTTAGCAGACCAGCTTTCTGGGAGGACTGTCCCCAATTTTTGGCGCAGCCCAAAAAGAAAAATCGGCAGAACAAGTTGAACTTCAACTTGTTCTGCCGATTATTGTTGCGGAGGCAGGATTCGAACGTGCGACCTCCAGGTTATGAGCCTGGCGAGCTACCAACTGCTCCACTCCGCGATGTTTAACCATTGTTGCTAATCCATTTCTGAATTGCGAGTGCAAAGGTACGACGATTTTTTGAAAGTGCAAAATAATTCTGAGAAAAACATTCTAAAACTTGAAGATATTGATAAATATCAAGTCTTTCGGGGACGTTTGGCGGTTAGTTTAGTATAGATAATAGTGCAGCGGAGACTGGATGCCTCCGCTGCGGATAGAGCTTGTCAGTGCAGATTATTTGCCCAAGCCGCTTAGGATAATCTCCGATTGCGGCTTTTTGGCTCTTTTTAAAGACCGAGTTTATACAACTTTAGGTTCTTGACGTTTGCCTTGCCACCTTCTGCATACATCTTCATATTGTTGTATGGCAGGGTGGGGAAGACGAGGTTGGTCATGGCTATGCGTCCGCCATCGACAAACAACTCGATGGAACACTTGTCTACGAAGATGTCGAGGTGATATGTCTTCGACGCTGTAGCATTGGTCGACGCTGGGTCTTCTGTCCATCGACTGTTGCCATTGGGGTTGTTGGCTCCGCAGAGCGAGAGAGGTGCCCATGTGCCGAGTGCAAAGTCGTTTTTGTAGTTGATGGCGAGATCCTGTGCCTCTCTGCCTTTCATCTCACCTGCCGCTGCTGCCTGTTTCTCTATGTCGTGGCGCTCGGCAAGTTTGCCAAAATCTGTGAGTCCGCTCTCACTTCTGTCGGTGACAATGCGTTTGTTCTTGAGGTCGAGGTAGATCAGCGTGCGCTCCTCCTTGTCGTTGTAGAGCGAGAGGCCCACGATGTCGGATTTGTCTGGCTGAATGTCGGCTTCTATCTCAAACGCTCCATCGTTGTTGGCGAATACATCGCGCTTGACGTATGGGTTGGCGTTATCAATAGTTATGTTGCCGAGCGGCAGAGTCTCCTTGCGCAAGGCACGTGCTTCGTCAACCACGTTGGCAGACATATACACCTCGCCGTTGTTGGAGAAGAGCTTCAGTTCGCGAGGCAGAGCGTTGGCTCCACGATATTGGCGAATAGGAGTGATGTTGGCATACTGCCAGTTGCTCATCCATGGCATTGCCACTACACGGTTTCCAAGGTTGGCAAAGGTGACGGTGGCATAATGGTCCTTGCCCCAGTCGAGCCATTTCACGGTCTGTGGTTTCGAGTCGCACTTGAACTCCTTGCCGTCGAACTCACCGATGAAGTACTGAGTGGCAGATCCGCCGTAGACGAAGCCTGGGTTGATGTTGACGATCATCACGTATTTCTGGTTCTGCTGGTCGCCGTCGACGGGCAGGGGGAAGAAGTCGGGACACTCAAACTGGTTGGGCTGTGCGCCGAATCCCTCGCCCCACTGGCTCACGTATTTCCACTGCTTGAGGTTCTTCGACTGATAGAAGCGCATGTTCTTGTCGGCCGACACGATCATGTACCACGACTTTGTTGGCTCGTACCAGAATATCTTCGGGTCGCGGAAATTCTCCAGTCCGTCGAAGGGAGTTACCACGGGGTTGCCCTTGTACTTTGTGAACGTGCGGCCGTTGTCCTTGCTGTATGCCATGCACTGCACCTGCACCTGGCGTCCGTCGTGCATGCTGTGCGAGGTGTAGAAGGCGACGATGGCGTTTTTGCCGAAGCCGGCGGTGTTGTGTGCGTCCACTACCGAACTGCCCGAGAAGATATGTCCCATTGGGTCGCGGGCGATGGCTGGGTCGAGGTGCTGCCAGTGAACGAGGTCACGACTGGCTGAGTGCCCCCAGTGCATGTTGCCCCACTTCGATCCGTAAGGGTTGTATTGGAAGTAGAGGTGATATTCGCCGTCCTTGTAGACGAGGCCGTTGGCGTCGTTCATCCATCCGTAGAGCGGAGTGTGATGGTATATGGGACGATAGTAGTCGGTGTTGCTGGTGTCGAAGGTGTCGGCGAGGCGCATTTCCTTCAAGGCTATTGCGTCGCTTGGCAAGTTGGCAATCTTCACCACGGCCTTCTTGCCCTGCGTGAGGGCAAAGGGAACCGAATAGTCAACCTTCGATTGAGCGAGCCTTACGTCCATCCATGTGTCCGATGTCTTGCCCTGGTCGAGGATGACCTGTGCTTCGGGGCGCGACTCCTCTATAGGGAGGATAAGATATTTCGTCGGGTTGGTGATGGTTATCACTGTGGTGTCGCCACGCTGTGTGGTTTGCATGGTCTGTGCGTTTGCTGCCATGGACGATGTGAGAGCCATGGCGGCGATGATGATTCTTGTATTCATAAGTTGGTTTTTAATTGTGTTTTCAGAATTTCAAGCTTGCGGTGAGTTCCAGGGTGAACGGTCTGAGATACGAGCCGGTCATGAGCTTGTTCTTAATGCCCTTAGCCTCGTCCTTCGTGATGAGCTCTGCTCCGGCGATGCTGCCCTTTGCTCCGGTCTGGTTGAGGAAGTTGACCACGGTGCAACCGAGAGACAGGCGCTTGTTGGCTTGCCAGTTGAGTCCGCCGAATGTCTCCCAGTGGCCGTTGAAGTAGTAAGCCTCATTGATGTTGGCGTATGTCTTTGAGAAGTAGCGGAACGAGGTCCATATCTTCAGAGTCGGCGTAATCATGTAGCTTGGGTCAAGCTCGATGAGGACCTGCGGAATCTCAGCCACGATGTTGCCCGTGGCGTTGATCTTGCCTTCGTAGCCGCTTGAGAACTTCACGCTGGTCTCATACTTCTTGTATGTCGGCTTCTGATAGGTGAAGAGGAAGTGGAAGTCGAATCCCTTGAATGGGTGCGCCACCACGTCGGTTGTCCATCCCAGTGTCTTTATGTCGTAGGTCAGTGGCGCTGCCTTTATCTCGCCGTCGTGCTGCAAGTTGAGCGTTGAGTTGTTGTTGGTCTTCGAGATGTAAGAGACGAGCGACGTCAGGCTCAGCCACTTGTTGTTGTAGTAGATGCCGGCGCGACCGAGCGGCACGCTTATCTTGTCGGTGTTGGGCATTGATGCCGGTGCGAACGTCGAGATGTTCGGGTGCTGCACGATGTATGTGAAGTCGCCGGTGAGACCGAACTGCTTCGTGAGCTTGTAGGTGAGTGCGGCGGTGAAATCGTAGTTCAGCCAGTTGTAGGCCATTGGTGTGGGAGCAATTTTCGTGCCATCTGGCGCCGTGGCACCGAGATAATAGTCGGCAAAGCGTCCCACGAACTCTCCGTCGGCGTTTCTCACGGCAGCGTTCTCACCCTTGAGACGCTGCCATTCGAACCGTGCTCCGTAGTAGACATTAAACTTGGACGTCACGTCCCAGTCGTGTGTAAGGTAGAGGGCAAGCTTGTTCTCGTGTCCCTTGTAATACTCCGATGCGTTTCTGTTGAAATCGTAGAACACGCTGTTGTGTTTGTTGGAGTCCCACAGACGCAGAGCATACGACCCATCATCGGGCACGCTCTGGTCATACATAGTAGTGTTTGATGCGTAGTCGATGTTGTAGTACCATTCGTTGAGTCCGACTCGCAGTATTGAAGATTTGAAGCGTTTTTCTATTTCTGACGTGAGGAGCAGCTCGTCTATTGTGCCCGCGTTGAGGCACGACATGCGCGTCTGCACGTATTGTCCGGTGTAGTTTTGCGTCTGGCCCATGGCGTCTGTGTACTTGTAGGCATAAGCCCCTGCGTCAGCGGCATGGAGGTCGATGAGATCCATTGGAGTCTGATAGACGCAGGCGCCGCGCGAGTGGTCGTAGCGCACGTTGACGCGCCATTCCAGGTCGTCGGAGAAGCGGTAGCGGTTCAGCAGCGACACCTCGCTCGACCGGTTCTTGGTTGCGTTGTAGAGCGTGGTCTGCTTCAGCTCTCCCGTGCGCATGTCGCGATAGGTCATCGTGTTGTCGGTGGGCAGGTATGAGGTGGTGCCAAGCTTGAACTTGCCGTACTCTTTCACGCTTCCGTCGCCCACGTAGATGAAAGGTGCCGACTGGGTGGCGTAGGTGTACACGGGATGTGTGTTGGAATACTTGTACATGGCGGTGAGCTCTCCGCGTCCGCCGGCGTAGCGCTTGGTGAGGGCGGCCTTGTAGATTTGCGAGCGGTCTTGCAGTGGCGTAGACTGCAGCTTGAATGTTCCGGGGTCGAAGTCCTGATAGGCGCTGACGCTATAGAAAAGGTCCTTGGCGAGCGAGCCGTTCAAGTTGAGCGAGAACTCCTGCAGGCCGAAGTGGTTGGTCTTATAGTTGAGCGTGCCATGGAATCCCTCCTGGCCGAGCTGGGTTTGCGAGTTGACGGCATAACCAATGTTTCCGGTGGTAATCGCGGTCTCCGAAATCTTAAGCAGTCCCACGTGCGAGAGGCTCGCGTCCGAGCGCCATGTGGAGTTCACCGTGTGGGGGTTAGTGGCATATGTCACGGGCAGGCCATTCTCCAGCACGTTCACGTCGGCTGAAGGCAGACCGATCTGAATCTCACGTGGACCGTTTGCGCTTGCCGCGTTTAGCATCACGTTGCGGCCGCCCTCCTCCTTAGAATTGGAAGACTTGGCATTGCCGTCGGTCTGCGCGTTGGCTGCAACCGCCATCATTGAGGCGAGAACCACGGCTGAGAATTTTGTGTAGCTGTTGGAATACATAAAAGTGAGAGGTTTTGTTTATTAATAATGTTTTTAAGTTTCTGTCGGAATTACAAACGGCTTCATTTATTGGATGTTGGTGTCATTCTTGTTTCGACGCTGCAAAATTATGAACACTGCGATGAAACGATATTAATAATTCGTTCATCGTGAACCAATTTTGTTACATGAAACAAAAATGACATCAGAAGAACGAAATGTGGAAAAGGCAGGGGCGTTTCCATTGAAACCTGGTCGAAATGGCGTTATCCTTGAGGAGTACCGCCGTTCTTGTCGAGGGTGATTGCAATAATCGTTCATGTCGATGAAAAAATGTTTCATGTGACGATATTGCAACGCATGGAAACAATTTTTAAAAGCGCTTTAGGCCGCAATCGTTAACTTTGCGGCAGAAAACGTTACTAACGAACTAAAAACATAATTAAAGACAATGGACAACTCCAATTCATCCAACTCAAAGCTTACGCTCATTCCCGTGATGGCGGCTTTCTTCACCATGGGCTTTGTCGACCTTGTGGGCGCAGTGTCAAACAACATGCAGGAAGATTTCGGCCTCAGCGACTCGGCTGCCAATTTCTTCCCCTCGCTCGTGTTTTTCTGGTTCCTTATCTTCTCCGTGCCCACGGGCATGCTGATGAACAAGATAGGGCGCAAGAAGACCGTGCTGCTCTCAATCGTCGTCACCACGCTGGCGGTGTTCCTGCCGCTCTTCGACAGCTTCATGCCGACGAAGGAGAGCCAGATTTGGCTGATGTATGTCTCGTTCTCACTGCTTGGCATCGGCAACGCCATCATGCAGACCAGCATCAACCCTCTCGTCACGATGATTGTGAAAGGCCATCTCGCCTCAACCCTCACCTTCGGCCAGTTTGTCAAGGCCATAGCCTCGTTCATAGCCCCGCTCATCGCGGCATGGGGAGCCACCACCACCGCGCCTATCTTCGGACTCTCATGGCGCATCCTCTTCCTCATCTTCTTCGTCATCGGCATGGTCGCCACCCTGTGGCTCGGCATGACCCATATCGAGGAGGAGCCCATTGAGGGCAAGGCGTCAGGCTTCGTCGACTGCTTGAAGATGCTCGGCTCGCCCATCATCGTGCTCTCGTTTCTCGGCATCATGTGCCATGTGGGCATCGACGTAGGCACCAATGCCGTTGCCCCGAAGATTCTCTTCGAGCGCATTGGCGGCGAGGGCGACACGCTCAGCATGTTCGAGTATGCCACGAGCATCTACTTCGCGTTCCGCACCCTTGGCTGTTTCACTGGCTCAATTATCATGCGCCGATTAAACATTCGCACGTTCTTCACCGTCATAGTATTGATGATGGCTCTCGCGATGGTGGGCTTCGTCTTCGGCACCGAGAAGTGGGAGCTCTGGGCAGCCATCGCCCTTGTGGGCTACGGCAACAGCAACGTCTTCTCGATCGTGCTCTCCCAGGCTCTGCTCTCAGCGCCGGAGAAGAAGAACGAGGTGTCGGGCCTCATGATCATGGGCCTCTTCGGTGGCACCGTCTTCCCCTTGCTCATGGGCTTCGCCAGCGACGCCGCCAAGTCGGCTGGCGCACAATATCCGCAGATATGGGCGGCTTTGGTCATGGCTGTGGGCGTGGTATATCTGCTCACATATATTCCTAAGGTAAAACAGTAAAGACAAGCTATATGAAAAATTACGTAGTGGGCCTCGGTGAGGCTCTGTGGGATGTGCTTCCCGAAGGAAAGAAATTAGGTGGCGCTCCGGCAAACTTCGCGTTCCATGCCGGACAGTTCGGACTCAACGCCATTGCCGTGAGCGCGTTGGGCGAGGACAAGCTCGCCGAGGAGACGATACAGCAGATCGAGGAGAAGAAGCTGCCGTACTGTTTTCCGCGCGTGCCTTACCCAACGGGCACCGTGCAGGTGACGCTCGACAGCGAGGGCGTGCCGACCTACGACATCAAGGAGAACGTGGCGTGGGACAACATCCCCTTCAACGATGACGTGCGCCAAGTGGCTGAGAACACGCGCGCCGTGTGCTGGGGATCGCTCGCCCAGCGCAACGTGGTGAGCCGCGAGACCATATACAAGTTTCTCGACGCCACGCCCGACGACTGCATGAAGATTTTCGACATCAACCTGCGACAAAACTTCTACACGAAGGAGGTTATCTGCGAGAGCATGAAGCGCTGCAACGTCTTGAAGATAAACGACGAGGAGCTTGTCATCATAGGCCGCTTGTTCGGCTATCCCGGTCTCGACATCGAGAACAAGTGCTGGCTTATCCTTGGCAAGTATAACCTCGACATGCTCGTCCTCACCTGCGGTGTCAACGGCAGCTATGTGTTCACGCCTGGTTCGGTGTCTTTCCAACCCACGCCTAAGGTTGAGGTGGCAGACACCGTGGGCGCCGGCGACTCCTTCACCGGCACGTTCTGCGCCTCAATCCTCGCGGGCATGCCGGTGGCTGAGGCCCACAAGCGTGCCGTGCGTGTGAGCGCCTACGTGTGCACGCAGAACGGTGCAATGCCTATGTTGCCTGAAGACGTGAAGAACTGTAAGGACTGATAATCGGCTCTGAGCCAGAGCGTTTCCGTTAGTCGCTTGATGCTTTGCTGCAGCGCCGTCGCCATTGCGGCGCAACGGCATCACGATTACGCCGTGAAGGCGCTGCGATTGCGGCGTAACGGCATCGCGATTGCGGCGTGGAGCCAAAGCGATTGCTGCATCAAGGCAAAGCAATTGCTGCATGAAGGTCTTATGAAAGTCCCGTAGGGACGACATATTGAAGCGCAGGGGCAAGCCCCTGCGTTTTCTGTTATCAACAACATTGCCCCTGTAAGGGGCGCATATTTCAACATCATAATGAATTATGCGCCCCTTACAGGGGCAACTTATTGAATGTAATACCGTGAGCGATAGTGGCTTGCCGCTGTCCTATGATATTCGCCCCTGGCAAGGGCTATAGACGGCAAAACCTTGCAAAGGGCAAAAACAGCCACGTGTCTCGCCAAAAACTTATATAGACCAGTCTTCCGATGCCTTACTGTGTCTGACAGATATTTTACCGGACAACACATATTATATAATGTAGTGTCACAAGACATCCATTGCCCGAAACTCCGTTGGCGTCATGCCAGTTTGTTTCTTGAAGTATCGCGTGAAGAACGATTGGTCAGGGAACTTCATGTCGAAAGCTATCGACTGCACGCTGTCGTTGGTGGTTCGCAACCGGCTTTTTATCTCCTGCACGCAGTGGCGGTCTATTATCTCCTTGGCGGTCTCACGCGACAGTTCACGCAATATGCGTGCCAGGTAGCGTGGCGTTATGCTCATCTTGTCTGAGTAGAAAGCCACCTCGCGCTCCTTGTCGCCATATTTATACACAAGGTGGATGAACTGTATGAATAGCTCATCGTGTCGGCTCATGGCCTTTGTGCCCGTTGTCAAGAATTGCTCCATTGTGGCGTCGTACAGCTCAAAGAGGATGTTCTGTATGATATTCCTTACGATGATCTGGTGGTGAGGCCCCGTGCTCTCGTAGAGGAAATGGGCGACGTCTGCCATGCGGAAGGCAATGGCGTCGGCGCGCTGCGCCGGAATGTCGCCCAGCGGATAGCGTCTCATGAAGTCCATGAACGAAGGCTCGGGGCAGGGAATGGCCTCCACCGCCATGGGGTGATCGAACGACAAGACACAGCAGCTGAAGTCGTCGTCCATGTCGACGTATCTCACGGTCGACATTGGCGCGAACGTCAGTGCATTGTTCTCTTTCAGCTCATACACCGTGAAGTCCACTTCTATATGTGCCACGCCCCTGCGTGCCAACACCATTGTTATACCGTCAGATTGTGAGTATTTGCCAGGCGTCATGTCAAGCCTTGTGTCAATACCCACCTCCACACCATTCAGTTTTGAATGGTCTTGCTCTGTTCTGTTCATACCTATCTATTTATTGTACTTGCAAAGTTAGCTCAAATAGTGATAAGCGGCAAGCCGCAGGCCGATGAATATTGTTCAAAACGTCTACAATATCTTTCAATATGCAGCCTTGTTCCCTTTTTGAAAAATGCTGTACGCAAACAGTTTGGCAACCATTGGCTTATTCGTCCTACCTTTGCAGCGGTTTTTATAACTTAACGTATGAGAGAGAAATGAAAAGTAGAACGAAAGAAAAGAACATGACAATTAGGAAAACAATTTCGTATGTCGGCGTGGCTCTTTGCCTCGCCCTCACAACCTCTTGCCAACAGAAGAAGCAGGAGGCAGTGGTAACCAAGACGAGTTACAAGACAATGACCGTCAGCCGGTCCGACAAGGACCTCTCCACCAGTTATTCAGCATCCATCAAGGGTAAGCAAGACATCGACATCTATCCCCAGGTGTCGGGCAAGATCGAGAAACTTCTCGTGCGTGAGGGCGACAAGGTCTCGAAAGGTCAATTGCTCTTTGTCATCGACCAAGTGCCTTACCGTGCCGCCCTTGCCACCGCCCTTGCCACAGAGAAGGCGGCGAAGGCACAGCTCGCGTCGGCTTTGTTGACCTATAACAGTAATAAAGAGCTATTTGCTCAAAAGGTAGTTTCTTCTTACACTCTCCAGACTTCGGAGAACGCCTATCTCACGGCAAAGGCTCAGTTGGCTCAGGCTCAGGCACAAGTGACCAACGCCCGCAACAATCTCTCTTATACTGAGGTGCGCAGCCCCGCCAATGGCGTGGCTGGCGTGTTGCCTTATCGTGTGGGTTCGTTGGTCAGTGCCTCGATGCCTAAGCCATTGACTACCGTGTCAGACAATTCACAGATGTACGTCTATTTCTCCATGACGGAGAAGCAGCTCCTCAGTTTCGTGCGCCAGTATGGCTCAAAGGATGCCGCCATCAAGAACATGCCTGAGATCTCGCTGCAGCTTGGCGACCAGACCATGTATGCCCACAAGGGTAGGGTGGAGAGCATCAGCGGCGTCATCGACACCGAGACCGGTGCCGTGACCATTCGCGCCGAGTTTGCCAACCCCGAGCGATTGCTCAACAGTGGCGGTTCCGGCAACGTCATAATCCCAACCACAAGGAAGAACTGCATCGTCATCCCGCAGACTGCCACCGTGCAGCAGCAGGACAAGCGCATCGTGTATAAGGTGGTGAACGGCAAGGCTGTTTCCCAGCTCATCCAGGTGGAGAACATCGACGATGG
>CAVHEN010000062.1:0-19606 GCA_963635115.1 Oscillospiraceae bacterium
TACTTCACGAGGAAGTTGACGATGGTGATGGCAAACGAGGCGAGGCCCATCCAGAAGCCAGGAGTGCTGAAGAGGTTGGAGGTTGGAGTGGACTCGTTGGCCTTCTTCTGAGATGGCTCGACATAGATGATGTCGTTCTGCTTAATGTAATAAACCGGCGAAGAGTAGATGCTCTGCGCGTCGCAGAGGTTCACGGTGTAGGGCGTTTGCACGCCGTTCTCCGTTCGCAGCACGGTGACGTTCTCGCGCTTGCCGTCGATGGTGAGGTCGCCAGCCTCGGCTATTGCCTCAAGGATGGTCACCTTGTCGCGCGTGATTGGCACGCGGCCTTTCGTGCCAATCTCGCCGAGAGCGAAGAAGCCCATGTCGGCATACTCCACGGTGACGACGGCGTCGCGTACCAGACTGCCGGAGAGCAGGCGATACTTAATCTCGTTGGCCACCTCCTGGCGAGTCTTGTCCTGAACGGGAATCAGACCAAGCGTGGGGAAGTCGATGTTACCCTGCGAGTCGACCGTGTAGTAGGCCTTGATCTGCATGCCGGTACCGCCGCTGCTGGAGGTGGTGGTGATGTTGAAAATCCGCACAAGGTCCTCGTCACGGCTGTGTACCATGATGTTGAGCCGGTCGCCTGGCTGGAGCTTGATGAGGTGTTCTTCCTGCACGGCGACAGCTATGTTTGATGGCAGGTTCTGCATGTAGCTGATGTTGGTGGCAGTCTTGCATGATGCAAACAGAGCCACGACAATTACGACCATGAGAAGACCCAAAGGAATATGTCTGTGATTCATTTTGGTTAATGTGTATGATTACTGTTACGTTACTTTCTGATGTTTAGTGGGGTAGTGGACGCCCATCGTCATAGCAGGCGGATGAATTCCGGCTCCACCTCGATGGCTGCCACGATGATGTTGGGAATGGCGATGAGCAGGCGACGCTTTCGTGAGCCACGACACTTGAGCAGCTTGCCCTCGTAACCGTCGAGCTGTCCGCCAATGATCGACACTTGCCGCCCTATCATCTCGGGCGTTATCTCGCTGGGGGAAAAATATTGTGGCGACTCTACCGTCTGCACAGCCTTGATGAAGCGATCCATGTCGCGATCGCTCACGAGCATGGGTTGGCGGTATCCTCCGCGCACATAGCGGTATTGCAAGGTGGGCATGTGCGAGACTATGGCGTCTATCTCCTCAGATGTGGAGTGAACGAAGAGCAGGTCGTGGATGTAGGGCATGTCCTCACGAGTCTTGACTCCCTTGTGCATGACCACGCAGTTGTGCATTGGCGTAAAGGTCTCAATGCCCATCTCCGGCAACGTCCTGAAGGCAGGGGTTAGGGAGTTTGGGCGCTTCAAGTCGCGCATTACGAACCATTGTTTAATAGACGCCATGAATGGAGATTGTTGGGAAAAGTCGATACCTTCTATTCCTGCTCAAATGCGTAAGGCGCGGCATATTAAGCAGTTATGTTCGATGTGGCTGTAAGTTTGAGTGCTTAACCTAGTGGTAACACGCATGTTCTAACGACATAAGATCGGTGACATCATGCACATAATGATACACTTTTCCCTTTCGCTGATATCTAATTATTTTTGCAAAGGTAGTATTTTATTGATTAATTGTAGCTCAAAAGGTCATTTTTTTTGTCAATGTAGCTAAAATTTCACATGGCCTTACAGAGGAAGGGCATCGGCTTTGCACCGCAAAGGCAGTGCCTTTCCACCGTAAAGCCGGTGCCTTTGCGGTGCAAAGCCGACGCGATTACGGCGCAACGCCGAAGGCAATTTTGGCGCAACGCTGAAACTACTCATAACCAGCGTTTTGCGTGTAGTTCTTGTTCAGGTCGCGACACTTCTGTGGGATGGGGAAGACGGTGGTGAAACCTGTCTCCTCGCCGGTGACGGGCATGCGCTGGTCGTATGCCTTGGTATATAGCCCGAAGCGGATGAGGTCTTGCCTTCTCCAGCCTTCCCAAACCAGTTCGAGGAGACGTTCCCTCAGGATGTTGTCCAGGTTGGCGTCCACATGAGGCATGCCTACCCTGTCCCTGACGGCGTTAAGTTCCCTCGAACCGTCTTCGCCATTTCGCACCTTCGCCTCGGCTTCCATCAGCAAGGCGTCGGCATACCTGAAGAGAACTATGTCGTTGTCCACCTGCTTGCCATCGGAATAGGCAGTTCGATCGACCTCATATTTAGCTACGCGCGCGCCTGCCGTCTTCTTGTATGGACTGTCGCTGAGGTTCAGCATCAGCTCCAACGGCTTGTAAACCAGTGGGTCACCATTGTCAAGATAAATCATATTGCCATCGACATACACCGTGTCGGCATAGAAATTGACCTTGAACCTTGTGTCGACATGATCGGTGCCATAGCCGTTTGCCTTGACGGTGGAGACCGTGGCAGAGGTGCCATTCTCCGACGAGCAGCCATAAGCCCCGCCATGCTTGTAGTGGCGAGAGCGGAACTGATAGTGGTATTCGTTCAGGTATAGGTTCTTGTCGAGGGGAATGGTGAAGATGTTCTCCTTGGAGCTCTCGTTGTGCACGGAGAAGTTGAACGCATAGTCGCTTTCCAGCTCGTAGCCTTCCTTCGACAGTTGTTCGCAATACCAGATGCAAGTCTGCCAAGCGTTTTTCTTCTCGCCATTCACGGTGAAGAAGATGCTTTTCCCGTCGAGTCGCTTGTCGTCGGTCCAGTTGTCGTCGGCATATATCTCCGCATTCAAGGCAAGCTTGGCGAGCAGGAAGTTGGCGACAGGCCGCGTGACGCGTCCGTAATAGTCGCCCTCCTTGTTGGAATGCTCGTCGGCAAGCAGCGGCGACACGTCTTGCAACTCATTGAATATGAACCAGAAGACCTCGCTTCTCTCGCTTTGCACCACTTGCTCCAGCTTCATGTCGTAAGATGTCACGATAGGCACCCTGCCGAACATGTCCATGGCATAATAGTAGAACAAGGCACGCACCGCCCTCACTTCCGCCGAGTAAGCCTTGACTTGATCTGCCGTCAGCTTGCCCTTGTGGCTTTCGATGACCGAAAGCGACTGGTTGGAAAGCACGATGACCTTGAACAGGTATTTCCACACATTATATAAATATGTGTCGTTGGCTGTCCACTTGTGCTGGTACATGTTCTCCCACAAGCCGCCATCATACCAGTCGCCGCCACGTATGGGGTTCATTGCCTCGTCGGTGGTGAGTGTGTTGTAGTCGTATATGCCACGGCACGTGCCTTGGAGTCCTTCCGACTCCTGGTTGCTTCCGATGTAGTTGTATAGCGACGCCACGGCGTTCTTGTAGATGTCGTCGGCAGAGCCGTAGATGCTCTCCTGGTCGACCTGATCCTTGGGGTGCTCGTTCAAGCAACCGCAGAGGCAAAGCGTCAGAGACGCCACGAATATGTAGTTAAAAATCTTTCTCATGCCCTTCATCATTTAAAATTGCACACTCAATCCCAGTGAATAAGTGCGATACAACGGGTAGTTGCGCTTGTCGTCGATACCCATGGTGCTGTTCACGACGTAGCTGTTGATCATTGGTGTCTGTCCCTTGTAGGCGGTTATGGTCGCGAGGTTCCTGATGTTGCACGACACGCGCAGCGAGCGTATGATCTTGCTCTTCAGCGGCACGTCGTAGCCTATCGTCAGGTGCTCGAAGTTGAGATAGTCGCCCTTCTCCAGCCAATAGTCGGAGACCCGTTGGTCGGTGATGTTCTTCTCGGGCGCGCCTTTCAGCACATTGTAGTCGGGGAAGGTAGCCATGCTTGTGTAGGCAAGTCCCGTTCCGTTGAATATCTTGTGCCCAAACGCCCCGTTCATCTGCAAGGCGACGTATAACTGCTTGTATCTGAAGCTGATGTTAGAGCCAAGCGTCGCCTTTGGCGTGGCCTGTCCCGCGATGTATCTGTCGCCGCCATCGCTCAAGTCTATCTTGCCGTCGTGGTCTAGGTCCTCGATGTCGTAGAAATAGCTGCCGTTCTCGCCCTTGACAAGTCCCTTGCAATGAGGCACATAGAACACGCCAAGAGGCTGACCCACAATCTGGTAGACCACATTGTTGTCGCCACCGTTTTGGCCGGCGCCGTTCAGCGAGCCTATGGCGGTGATGTTGGCTGCCGTCATATCCATGCCCTTGTAGTTGCCGCTAAGGGAAATCAGCTTGTTGTTTTGGAACGAGAGATTGACGTTGATGTTCAGCTCCATGTCTTTCTTGCTGATAGGCTGCACCGACAAGCCAAACTCAAGTCCACGGTTGGACATGGAGCCGATGTTTGCCAGCAAAGTGTTGTAGGCGAAGGGCGGAACAGGCACCTCGTAGGCATAGAGCATGTCGGTAGTCTTCGAGTAGTAGTACTCCGCCGTGAGCATGAGCCGGTTGGCAAAGAAGCCGATGTCGGCACCGATGTTGAACGTTGTCTTCGTCTCCCACTTCAAGTCGGGGTTGTTGTTTCTCACCATGCCGAGCGTCACCGTCGGCGAGCTCTTCACAGGCACGATGCCTGTCTGCCTTACGGTGTTCATCGTAGTGTAGGCTGAGATGCCGCCAAGGTTGCCGGCTTGACCCAGGCCAGCGTGGAACTTCAGCATGGACAACGGCGCAGCGTTGGCAAGGAAACGCTCTTTCTTAACGTCCCATGTGAACGACACCGAGGGGAAGAAGCCCCACGTGTTGCTGTCGCCAACCATCGAAGAACCGTCGCCGCGCGCGTTGGCAGACAACGTGTAGCGGTCGAGCAAGCTGTAGGTCACGCTTCCCATCACCGAGGCCAGCGACTGGTCCTCGTAAGTACTCTCGGTGCCGCCGTAAGGTCGGGCGGCTGTGGCGCCGAGGTTGTCGTAGCCGAAGCCGTTCGTTGGAATGCCCTTGGCATAGACCCAAAACGCCGTTTTGGTGAGTTTGCGGTACTCGCCACTCGCCTCGGCTGAGACCCTGTGCATGCCAAATTGCTTGTTGAAGCTCAGGGCAATGTTGCCGAGCCATTCCTCCTTCTTGAACTCGCCACGATACACGTTGCCCTGTGCCCACACCCACGTGGGGCAGAACATGCTGTTCTCCGTGGAGCCATAAAGGTAAGAGACGAACGTGGAGACGCGCCAATTGGGGTTGAAATCGAAACTCAGCTTGATGTGCGTGTCGAAGTTAAGGTCCTTGGAGTCGTTTTTCTCCTCAAGCAGCACCGCCGGCGGATTGATGCTTGTGGCTGACTCATTCTTTATCCAGTTGCCGTTCTCGTCGGTGCCAGCCGGATATGTCGGGTTTTGGCAGGCTGCGGAATAGAACAGCATTTGCGTGTCGAAGATGTCGTGGTTCTTGAACGACGAGCCAAACACGCCGAAGTCGCCCGTGAGCTTGTCGTTGAACGCCTTCTGCGTGACATCCACCTTCGCCACAAACACGCTATAGTCCTTCTTCTTGATGATGGTGTTGTGGTCCATCAGTCCGAACGACGCGCGATAGTTTGACTGAGGCGTGCCGCCGCTGAAAGCGAGGTAATGGTTGTTCACCAAGCCCGTGCGCGTAATCACCTTATAGAAGTCGGTGTCGTAGCCTCCATTGTTGCAATACACGCCAAGGCTTTTTGCCGTAGCCACATATTCACTGGCGTTGAGCATGTTGAGATGCTTGTACATCTGCTCGAAGCCCACGTTTCCCTCATAGGATATTTGGAAGCCGCGGCCGGTGCCCTTCTTCGTTTTCACCTCGATGACGCCCGAGGCACCGCGCGAGCCATACATGGCAGTCTCCGCGGCATTCTTCAATATTCGGAAGCTCTCGATGTCGGCAGGGTAGATGGTGGAAAGCGTTAGCACGTCGGACGTTACGCCGTCGAGCAAGACAAGAGGGTCGTTGCCACCGATGATTGACGTCGTGCCACGCACGCGCACGCTGTTGAGCATGGCCATGCGGTCGAGACCGTTGGACGTGACGTTGACACCTGCCGCCTGTCCGCTCAACACGTCAAGGGCGTTGTTCAAACCAGCTTTGGCAGGCTTGTTGTCGGTAATCTTTATGACATCGTTTCTGTTGTCAGTAGAGTCTTTCCGTTCTGTCGGAACCTGCTTTTGGGCATTAGCCACAGAACCGCAAAAGAGCGCAACGATAAGTAACGCCAATTCTTTTCTACCCTTTGCCATCTTCTTTTCTTAGGTTTTGATGCTTGTTGTTTGGCAAAGATAAGGCAGAACCGATAAAAAACGACGTTTTCGCTGCTAAATTTACGTAATATTAACCAAACGAATCAAAAAAGAGACGACCGCGACGCGCCATGGTCCTTGGTGCGTCACGGTCGTGAGGTTGGTTTGGACGGAGGCCATTGCCTTCGCCTAATATGTCTTTCAAGCTGATGGGCATCAACGGTGCGGACAAAGACCCGGAAGACCCCTATGAGGTGAAAAACTGCTATCAGAACTGGGAAACCTGTATGGCGTCAAACCTCCAGTTGGTGTTCTATCGCAACAAGAAGACTGATGACATCCTCGTGAAAAGCCTGCTCAACGGCGAGGAAGCCACGCTCCCCGTAGCAACGGACAAAGCTCCCTATTATCGTTGGTCAGACCTTCGTGACTATTATAAGCACACTTACGATAGTATCAGTGGAAGTGCGGTGAAATAGCATTGAACGTCGCTGCTTGCCGAATAGGTGTTTTTCGGACGGATTATGTTGATTTGTGTTGGTTATGGTTTTTCAAAGTTGGTTTCTTCGTAACGCCTTTGCGGCGCAAAGGCATTACGATTGCGGCGTAATCGCAATGCGATTACGCCGTAAAGCCAACGCGATTGCGCCGCAACCGCGAGGCAAGGATTCTTTCACGATGATTTCCTCCCACACAAATCAACATAGTCTGCCTTTTTTATTTCCGCTGGGAGGTGGTGGTAAGCCTTTGGAATGTAAAGGATTCCTTAGAAGTATTATTTCAGGAGATCTGGCCTCAACCTCTTGGTACGCTCAAGCGCTTGGTCCATTTCCCATTGCTTTATCTTAGCCTCGTTGCCAGAGAGCAGGATGTCGGGCACTTTCCATCCCTTGTAGTCGGCAGGACGAGTGTAGATGGGAGCTGCAAGCAAATCGTCTTGGAAGCAGTCGGAAAGCGCGCTCTGGTCATCGTTTATCACGCCTGGCACAAGTCTTACTACGGCGTCGGCGATTACGGCTGCTGCCAACTCGCCACCAGTGAGCACAAAGTCGCCCACGCTGATCTCGCGCGTGATGAGGTGGTCTCGCACTCGCTGGTCGATGCCTTTGTAGTGTCCACAGAGGATAATCAGGTTCTCTTGCAGGCTCATGTCGTTGGCTATCTTTTGGTCGAAGCGCTCGCCATCTGGCGACACATAGATTACATCGTCGTAGTCGCGCTCCTTTTTCAATGCGGATATGGCGTTGTCGATAGGCTCGCATTGCATCACCATTCCGGCGAATCCTCCATAGGGATAGTCGTCCACTCGCCGCCACTTGTCTTTGGTATAGTCGCGCAAGTTGTGCAGGTGAATCTCGGCGAGACCTTTCTTTTGCGCGCGCGAGAGAATGCTCTCGTTTATGAAACCCTCTATCATTTCGGGCAGGACGGTGATAATATCTATTCTCATCTTTGGTCTATTTTGTTTATTCTTTTTCTGTAAATCTATTTATGAAGTCATCCTCTGATATGATAGGGATGCCCAATTGGTTGGCTTTCTTGTTCTTTGTGCTTGTGGAGTTTACGTCGTTGTTGATAAGGAAGGAAGTCGACTTGCTGACAGATCCCGTCACCTTACCACCCTCACTCTCGATATATGCCTTCAGCTCGTTGCGGTTCTTGTAATGGTTCACGTCTCCCGTGATGACGAATGTCATGCCTTTGCACAATTCTCCGACCGAAGCAGGTTGCGCTTGCTTTACGTCGAGCTCACCCATTAGCTTCTCGAAGGTCTCCATGTTGGCGGCGTTCGTAAACCAAGCCACAAACTGCTTTGCCTTCTCAGGACCTATGCCAGGTATCGCGGACAGGGTTGTTTCGCTGTCTGGCGCGAACAGCGTGCCATCGCTTGCCTCGCCCCTTGCTATCCTCACGAGCTCGTCGAGCTGGTATGCCGACAACAACCGCTTGCAGACGTCTTGACCGCAAAGCGGAATGCATAGGGCGTAAAGCAGGCGTTGGGCATCTACCGTGCGCGCCTTGGCGACGGACTCCACGATGTTGTTTGCCGACTTGTCGCCAAATCCATCAAGACGCGCTATCTCTGAGGCGTGGTCGGGCACTTTGTAGATGTCGGCAAAATCTTTTATCCATCCAAGGTTTACGAAGCGTTGGAGGGTCTGCTCCGATATGCCGTCGATATTTACGCCAGCCTTTGAAACAAAGCGGGCAAACTTCCGGAGTTGTTTGGCAGGACAATCGTGGTTTGTGCAATGCAGAGTCTTTGTGCCGCTTGCCTCGCTCTCAACAACTTCTGTCGGCGAACCGCAAACAGGGCAAGTCTGTGGCACTTCAAGCTCTCCATGGGCTTGGCGTATGCTTATGACCTTGGGTATAATCTTGTTCGCCTTGATAACTTCCAACTCCGTGCCTTTACCGCCAATTCCCAGTCGCTCGCACTCGCTGATGTTGCATAGCGACGCGCGCCTCACGGTTGTGCCTTCTATTTCAACGGGCTTAAACACGGCGACGGGTGAAATTGTCGATGCCGCACAGCTCCATTCTATGTGGTCAAGTTCTGTAATCACGCTTTCGTCTGCCCACTTGAATGCGAATCCCGCACGTGTGGCGTGGTGCCCTGTAACAGAACCCGTGGCGGCATAAGCTGTGTCGTCGTATGCAATCACGAGACCATCGACAGGGTAGGGGTTCTCCTTGTGTGTGACCTTGAGCGACCATCGGTCAATAGTCTCATTTACATTTTCGAACGTAGGATGCTCAATCAGCTCATGGTCTATGCAGTCGAGCCCTATCTCCTTGAGCCAATCCATGCGCTTGCCCCACGACGTGATGTCCTCGTCGGTGTGCACAAGGGTGAAAGGAATCCAGCGGATGTGGCGCTGGGCTACCTCCTTGGGGTCTTTCAGCGTCATTGAGCCCGACGCAAGGTTTCTTGGGTTGGCATATTCCTCGTCGCTCTCCAGGTTGAATTGCTCAAAGTCGTCATACGATATCACCGCTTCGCCCCTAACGACGATGTGTCCTGATGCCTTCACGGTTGGCGGAATGCCGCTTATTGCGGATGCCAGGTTTGTTATGTTTGTCCCAATGTGTCCGTCGCCGCGAGTCACTACTTTGGTTAGCCTTCCGTTGTCGTAAGTGACCACGAGTGTCAGTCCGTCAAGTTTCCACGACAGCCATATGGGTTTGCCTTCCGCCCATTTCGCGAGGTCTTCTATCTTCTTTGTCTTGGCAAGCGAGAGCGCGGGGAACTCGTGAGCCTCTTTCTGTCCCACGGTGGAATCAGCCGAGACTTTGTGCGTAGGCGAGTCGGGCAATACGGTGCCTGTCTCTTGCTCCAGTTGGCGAAGCTCATCAAATCGAGAGTCCCACTCATGGTCGGTCATCAGCTCGCCGCGTCCATTGTAGTAGGCGTCCGAGGCCGCGTTAAGCTCAGCAACGAGTTGCCTCATCAAGTCTGTCTTGCTCATGCTGTGTGAAGTGTTATGTATCTGAAAATAAGTCTAATCGTTTATTGCGCCACAATAGGGGCACTTACCCTTGTGCTTGATAGCCTTTCCGCAGTTGCCACATATATATATTGTGCGATTCCTCCAATGTCGATACAACGCGAAGGATATATAGGCAACAAGTAATGGATAGCCTATATAATATAATGTGGTGACACTGAAGACGATGTAGTTGATGGCGCAAACCGCCGCTAAGCCTCCCAAATATAGCACGGCTTGAGTTCCTGAAAGCTTATGGTGCACATCGTCAATGCAGGCTATGCCAACGATCACGATGGCCCACACTGACAGCAAGAACAGCATCAGCACGGGCGGCACAGAGAAGGGGTTCAACGTCGGGTGGAAATAGAAGTGCTGCCACAGTTGCGGAGCGAAGAGCTGGATAGTGGCATAGAAGGTCGCCGCGCTTGCCACGATAAGACATAACGCCGTGGGATATACAGAGTCAATGTCGTGGAAGTGAACGACATAAGCCTTCTTCTTGAATAGTTTCCATAGCGTATAGCTCGTGGCAAAAGCCACAACGACAATGAGAAACACTATGAAATGGGAGTCGGAGAAGGCCGAAATGAATTGAGATATAGGATCGTCGGGCATCACCCGAGGCAACATTTCCTTTTCCCGTGTCCATCCGAAGGCGGAGGTGTCGTTGGCAAGTTGCACCCATACGGAGTCAATGGAGTCGGCTGGCATCGTCTTGATGTCAGCCACTGCCAAGTGGTCACCTTTATGTACGCTAAACGAGTCGGTCTCCATTCCGGCGACTTCTTCTTCCGGCAACTGCCTCAGAAGGGTAAGAGAGTCGGCGCGCACCACGAAGTTGTAGTTGTTTGTATAGTGGTGCTTCTGGAAAAACGATAGCGAGTCTATCGTGCGTTCGGATAGGGCCTTTTTACGCATCAAGTGTTGCCCCGTGCGGTGCTCATAACATGATGAGAGCAACAGGGCAACCATGGTGACGATGATAAAAAGGAAACGTCGCGGTTTCATCAACTTAATCCAATGATTTTGCCATCGACAATATCAATGTTGTTGGCTTGTGGTGAAGCAGGAAGGCCTGGCATGCGAAGGATGTTTCCGGCTATGGCCACGATCATTCCGGCTCCTGAGTTGATCACGATGTCGGCAACATCGAGATGGAAACCATCTGTTTGTCCGTATGCCTTGGGGTCAACGGAGAAGCTGTATTGTGTCTTCGCTATGCACACAGGAAGGCGGAACAGCCCCAAGTCGTAGATATGCTTCAGCTGCGTCTCTGCCTTGTGGGAGAAACTAACTGTGCCCGCGCCGTATATTTTCTTTGCCACTGCCACTATCTTATCCTTCACGTTGTCGTCGTCAGCGTACAGATATTGCAGTTTAGGCGATGGAGTTTCCTCTATTGTCTTCACCACGGTTTGCGCAAGTTCCTCTGCTCCCTTTCCACCTTCTGCGAAGGCGTTGTTGACGGCGAAGCCAACTCCTAACTCTTGGCAATGCTCTCTCACGGCCTCAATCTCTTCCTCCGTGTCGTTGTTGTAGCGGTTGAATGCCACCACGATCTTTTGTCCGAAACGCTTGATGTTTTCCACGTGCTTGTCAAGATTCCAGAAGCCTTGCCTAAGTGCTTCAATGTTAGGCTCTTTTATGTCTTGGTAAGCAGCGCCGCCGTGCATCTTCAAGGCTTGAAGAGTGACCACGAGCACAGTCAAGGCAGGTTGCAATCCAGCAACGCGGCACTTGATGTCGTAGAACTTCTCCGCACCGAGATCAGCACCGAAGCCTGCCTCCGTTATGGCATAATCGCCAAGCGTGAGCGCCATCTTCGTGGCAACAACCGAGTTGCAACCATGTGCGATATTGGCGAAAGGACCACAATGCACGAGCGCGGGCGTGCCTTCAGTCGTCTGCACGAGGTTGGGCTTCAAGGCGTCCATGAGAAGCACGGCAATAGAACCCTCGATGCCCATGTCGCGCACATAGAACGGCTTGTCTTGGTAATCGAAGCCCAATAATATGTTGCCGATGCGCTGCTTAAGGTCTTCCATGTCCTTGGCAAAGCACATAATGGCCATTATCTCTGACGCTGGCGTAATGTCAAAACCTGTTTGAGTTGGAATGCCGTTGGTGAGAGGGCCCAGTCCGGTGATTACTTGCCTTAGCGACCTGTCGTTGACATCGAGCACTCTCTTCCAGAGGATGGTCTTCAGGCGGAACCCGTCTTTTGCGTGCTGATAGAGGTAATTGTCGAGCAAGGCGGCAATCATGTTGTTGGCAGTTGTAATGGCATGGAAGTCGCCCGTGAAGTGAAGGTTTATCTTATCCATCGGAAGCACCTGAGCGTAGCCACCGCCGCAAGCGCCACCTTTCATGCCGAAGCATGGGCCGAGTGAAGGCTCACGCAAGGCGACGACGGCTTTCTTGCCAATGGAGTTCAAGCCAAGAGCGAGACCTACAGACACCGTTGTCTTGCCAATGCCGGCTTTTGTTGGCGAGATGGCAGTCACCAAGATGAGGTTGTGACGCTTCATGCGCTCCTCGTCGATGGCGTCGAGCGAGACCTTGGCGATGTGTCGGCCATAAGGCTCTATGTGGTCCTCGTTGATGCCGAGCCCTTTGGCAATGTCGTTAATGTGCAACAGAGTGGTTTCTTGTGCAATTTCAATGTCTGTTTTCATTTATTGTGAAGTATATCTTTTGTGTTATAACTGATTTAGTCTCTGAAGAATAAGTCGCGTGTGTAAACCTTTTGCCTCACATCGTCGAGGGCATCATCATAGCGGTTGGCAATGATGGCCTGTGCTTGAGCCTTGAACGCGTCAATGTCGTTGACAACCTTCGATCCGAAGAATGTCGACCCATCCTTGAGTGTTGGCTCATAGATGATGACTGTGGCACCCTTGGCCTTGACGCGTTTCATGACCCCTTGTATGCTCGACTGGCGGAAGTTGTCGGAGTTTGATTTCATGGTGAGCCTGTACACGCCTATCACGCAAGGATGCTCGCCGGCGGCGTTGTATGCGTTTTGATCGTTGTAGCTGTAATAGCCCGCGCGGCGTAGCACTTGGTCGGCAACGAAGTCTTTGCGGGTGCGGTTGCTCTCCACGATTGCCTGAATGAGGTTCTCGGGCACGTCCTTATAGTTGGCAAGGAGTTGCTTGGTGTCTTTTGGCAAGCAATAGCCACCGTAGCCGAACGATGGGTTATTGTAGAAAGAGCCGATGCGTGGGTCAAGGCAAACACCGTTTATTATGTTCTTGCTCGACAAGCCTTTCACCTCAGCGTATGTGTCAAGCTCATTGAAATAGCTTACCCTAAGGGCGAGATAGGTGTTGGCGAAGAGCTTTACCGCCTCTGCCTCTGTGGTGCCCATGAATAGGGTAGGGATGTCTTCCTTCAACGCCCCTTGTTTGAGCAGTGAGGCGAAGGCGTGGGCTGCCTCGTCAAGGCGGGCGTCGCCGTCTGGTCTGCCCACGATGATGCGTGAAGGATAAAGGTTGTCGTAGAGGGCCTTAGACTCGCGGAGGAACTCTGGCGCGAATATGATGTTGTCGGATTTGAATTTCTCCCTTACCATTGCGGTGTAGCCCACGGGAATCGTCGACTTAATCACCATTATGGCATTTGGGTTGACCTTATTGACAAGCTCAATGACTTCTTCCACGTGACTCGTGTCGAAGAAGTTCTTTACGCTGTCGTAATTGGTTGGCGTGGCAATGACCACAAAGTCGGCTTGCCGGTAGGCTGACTCACCGTCAGTGGTGAAATCGATGTCGAGATCCACTTCCTTGAGATAACGCTCCACATACTCATCCTTTATTGGAGAGATGTGATTGTTGAGCATCTCAACCTTTTCTGGCACCACGTCTACGGCGGTGACATGTTGGTGTTGTGCCAGCAAGGTCGCTACGCTTAATCCTACGTATCCTGTGCCAGCAACAGCTATGTTCAGTTTCTTTTCCATATTTCCTTTTTTTAGTTCACGGTTTCCTTCAGGGCTTTCTTCTTTAGTTCGTTGGCCACTGCCTGTGCCCTGCGGTTCACATCGTTGATGCTTTCCTTCTTGTAATAGCTTCTTGAGATTCCATCGCTCGACAACACCAAAGAGTCGCCGTTGAGATAGTCAATATAGCACGTGTCGTTGCGAAGGCTCTTCACGTTTATTTTCTCATTGCTTTTCGTCGATGGCGTCCCGCTCGTAATCACGAGCATGCCATTCCATAAGTGCCAAGCCGTGAAATATCCCAAAGGAGGATACTCGACCGGACTTTCCTGAGCCAACGAGTTGTTGTCGTCGACATAGCCAACACTCGTGGCTATCCAGTCGCGCTTCAGATAGAAACCATATTCTCGCGGAATTAGGTAGATCTCCTTGAGCGAGTCGCTCATGTTGTTCATCATGCGTGTCTGGGCCTTGGCACCCAACTGATCGGCATTTCGCATCTTTGGCATAACGATGTAGCACCAAATGCCTGCGAGCTTGTCGATGTCGACCACCACGTCGGCCTTCTTCTTGTTTTTCTTGTTCAGCACGATGCAAAGTCTGTCGCCTATCTGTATCTTGCCCAAGAGGCGGTTTCGCCGTTTGGCTTCCATGATGTTGTATGTCACGGGGTCACTATTGTCTTCGGGCAAGACCACGATAATGGTGTCGTTGCAACCATCGCACGCAAGACCGTATACGGCGTTGTCGCCTTGCAGGCGTACAGTGTAAGCCGGTTTCTCGGCCTCTTTGGCTTCCTTCGTGCCGCACGACACAAGGGCTGCAAATGAGCTGAGAATGAGACAAAAGATAAAAACAAGTTTATGCGACATCTTCCTAAATTACTTTATGATTGGCTTGGTGTTTTATTACCATATTGTTATTACAGTCTACAAAGTTAGTTATTAATTACAAAAAATGCGACTGCCTATCTCCATTTTGATGATTTTTATCTAATTTTGCACGTCGAATGGGGGAAAAGAATATTTTAGATTAACATAAAGTAGAAGAAATATAATGAAGAAAAAGATTCAGTTCAGTCTTGTCTATCGCGACATGTGGCAGAGCAGCGGCAAATTCCAGCCCCGAGCCGACCAACTTGCCAAGATAGCTCCTGTGTTTGTAGAGATGGGTTGCTTCGCGCGTGTAGAGACCAACGGTGGCGCCTTTGAGCAAGTTCAGTTGCTTGCTGGCGAGAACCCAAATAAGGCAGTCCGTGCTTTTACCGCCCCTCTTCACAAGGCAGGCATCAAGACCCATATGCTTGACCGTGGCCTTAACGCACTGCGTATGTACCCTGTGCCTGACGATGTGCGTGCGCTGATGTATCGCGTCAAGCACGCCCAGGGCACCGACATCACCCGTATCTTTGATGGCTTGAACGACATTCGCAACATCGCTCCTTCCATCAAGTGGGCGAAAGAAGGTGGCATGACTCCACAAGGCACGCTCTGCATCACCACTTCTCCCGTGCATACACTCGACTACTATGAGAAGCTCGCCGACGACGAGATCGCGGCAGGAGCCGAGGAGATTTGCTTGAAAGACATGGCAGGAATCGGTCAGCCCGCTTTCCTTGGCCAGCTCACCAAGCGCATAAAGACAAAGCATCCCGACATCATCATCGAATATCATGGCCACTCAGGTCCCGGCTTGTCTATGGCTTCCATCCTTGAGGTTTGTGAGAATGGCGCCGACATTATCGATACGGCTATTGAGCCCATGTCGTGGGGTAAGGTTCATCCCGACGTGATTTCCGTGCAGAGCATGCTCAAGCATGCTGGTTTCGACGTGCCGGAAATCAACATGAGCGCCTACATGAAGGCTCGTGCCATGACGCAAGAGTTTATCGACGAGTGGCTCGGCTACTTCATCAACCCTGGCAACAAGGTTATGTCGTCGCTGTTGCTCACCTGCGGTCTGCCTGGCGGTATGATGGGCTCGATGATGGCAGACCTTGGCGGCATGCGCACCACCATCAACAACCTTCGCAAGAAGAAGGGTGAGCCGGAGCTGTCTATGGACGATCTGCTCATAAAGCTTTTCGACGAGGTGGCTTACGTGTGGCCTCGTGTGGGCTACCCACCACTGGTGACTCCTTTCTCACAGTATACCAAGAACATCGCGCTGATGAACCTGCTCACCATGGAGCAAGGCAAGGGCCGTTTCGTCATGATGGACGACAACATGTGGGGCATGATACTCGGAAAGAGCGGCAAGGTGCCTGGAGAGATTGACCCAGAGCTCGTGGAGCTTGCTAAGAAACAGAACCGCGAATTCACCGATGTTGATCCTCACACGCTGTTGAAACCTGCCCTCGACGACTTCCGCAAGGAGATGGACGAGAACGGCTGGGAGTATGGCGAGGACGACGAGGAGCTCTTCGAGCTTGCCATGCACCCTGAGCAGTATCGCAACTACAAGAGCGGCCAGGCGAAGAAGAACTTCCTGGCTGACCTGCAGAAGGCACAGGACGCAAAGGTTGGCGCAAAGGTCTCGCCTGAGGAGGCAGCCGCCTACAAGCATGCCCAAGCCGACGCTATCGTGGCTCCAGTGCGTGGCCAGATCTTCTGGGACTTCCAGGGTGACGGCGAGGCAGAGCCTGCCCTTGAGCCGTTCATTGGCAAGGAATACAACGAAGGCGACGCGTTCTGCTGGATTCAAGCTCCTTGGGGAGAGTTTGTTGAGGTCAAGGCTGACCTCGGTGGCAAGCTCGTGGAAATCAACGCTAAGCAAGGCTCTAAGGTGCAAAAGGGCAGCGTGATTGCTTACATCAAGAGAGACGAGAAGTAATCTGGCGCCGTGTCGCCGATTGTGGGATGATCGCCGCGCCAAATCATGTCGTCGCCTTTACGGCGTGATCGCATCGGCTTTGCGCCGTAATCGCGATGCCTTTATGGCGCAACCGCACTGCCTTTACGGCGCAATCGCAATGGCGTGGCAATGAAGAGTCGTGTGGTTTCAAGCGAAGCACCATCTCACATAAAGCGATAAGGAGCTAATAATCAAGACATAAGGTGTCGGAAATTAAAGTTTTTCGGCATCTTGTTTTCCCTACATGGATTACAATAAGATTATAGACAAATATTATCCCGAAGTCGATAAACTTCGGGATATTTTCTTAACCCACTCTACACTTGTAGCCAGGCGAGCACTCAAGATCTGCGATGCCCACCCTGAGCTACATCTCGACCGCGACTTTGTGGAGGAGGCTGCCATGCTTCACGATATTGGCATCTGCCGATGCGACGCCCCTGGCATCAGCTGTTTCGGGACGGAACCATATATCTGCCATGGCATCATCGGGGCAGAGATGTTGCGGGCGGAGGGTTATCCGCGTCATGCTCGCGTGTGCGAACGACATACGGGCGCGGGACTGACAAAGGATGAAATCATAAGTCAAGGCTTGCCATTGCCTCATAGGGATTTCCTTCCAGAGACATTGGAGGAACAACTTGTGTGCTATGCCGATAAGTTCTACTCAAAGACGCACCCCGAGCACGAGAAGACATTCGAACACGCAGAAAAGAGTCTTGCGCGATTCGGCGAGGATGGCTTGCAACGTTTCCTCGCGTGGAAAAAGTTGTTTGAAGGATAAGACAGACCGTAGAGGTCTAAATAAAGAGTTTGTAAAATATGTTGAAACTGTTGCAATCGGTGAGCCGTTGGCTCGCAAACTACACGTCATTGTTCATTATCGGCATTGCCGTGTTTACGTTTTTTTGGCCGCATGTTTTTGATTGGGTTCGTGGCAACACGCAAACCGTCATCCTTGGCATTATAATGCTCACGATGGGCCTTACGCTCACCACTGAAGACTTTAAGATTCTCGCACGCCGACCGTTAGACATATTCATCGGCGCATGCGCCCAGTTCATCATCATGCCCGGTGTGGCATATTTGCTCGTGCATGTTTGGCACCTTGACCCTGCGCTCGCTTTAGGCATATTGCTCGTCGGAGCGTGCCCCGGTGGCGTATCGAGCAACATCATGAGTTACCTGTGTCATGGTGACGTGGCTTTCAGCGTTGGAATGACATGCGCCTCAACAATCTTGGCGCCCGTAATGACGCCTATGCTCATGAAGATTACGGCAGGCGAAATAATACATATCGACGCAATCGGAATGTTCACCAACATTCTTATAGTCACCATTTTGCCTGTATCCATTGGTTGCGCGCTCAACTATTTCTTTAGCCGCCGTCCTTCATTTCCGAAAATACAATCGTTGATGCCAGGCCTCAGCGTGACGTGCCTTGCTATGATTGTGGGTGGCGTCATATCCACTGTTCACGACGACCTCGTGGCTCGTGGCTTGATGTTGTTCCTTTGGACGTTTGCGGTTGTATTCTGCCACAACACACTTGGCTATTTGCTCGGCTGGACAGCAGGGCGCCTTGCGGGCTTCAACACAGCGAAAAAGCGCACCATATCCATAGAGGTGGGCATGCAAAACGCGGGACTTGCCACGGTGCTTGCCTCCAACTTCTTTGCCTCGCAGCCTCTCGCCGTCTTGCCTTGCGCCATAAGTTGTGCATGGCATAGCATATCGGGTACCATTCTTGCGGGCATCTACTTGAAATGGGACCATATGCATGGTAAATAGAAATTGAATACTTATAGATATAGATAAAAGATGAGTCAGATGAAAGGTTTGTTCGATGATACCATTTCCGCCCTCTCCACTCCGGCAGGAGGCGCGATAGCGGTGATTCGCATGAGTGGGTCGCAGGCTTTGCCGATTGCGCAGAGTGTGTTTACGGGCAAAGTCATGGATGCTCGCGGCGGCACTTTTCATTATGGCGAGATAAAAGATGAGGACGGCGCGACCATCGACGATGTCATAGTCTCGGTCTTCAAGGCTCCGCACAGCTACACGGGCGAGGACAGCGTGGAGATTTCTTGTCATGGCTCGCGCTTCATCATACAACGCATCTTGGCTCTCTTGCAGCGTCGTGGGGCTCGGCAGGCTGAGCCAGGCGACTACACACGCCGTGCCTATCTCAATGGTAAGATGGACTTGTCGCAAGCTGAGGCTGTGGCTGACTTGATAGCCTCGACCAACGAGGTGCAACACAAGCTGGCAATGAGTCAACTGAAGGGTGGCTTCAGCAATGAGTTGTCCTCGTTGAGGGAAAGATTGCTGAAGATGACCTCGCTTCTGGAACTCGAACTCGACTTCTCCGACCATGAGGACTTGGAGTTCGCTGACCGCTCTGAGCTTGAGGGCTTGGCGAAGGACATATGTGCCCATATCTTGACTTTGGCAAAGAGCTTCGAAACTGGCAAGGTGTTGAAAGCTGGCGTGCCAGTTGCCATCATTGGAAAAACAAATGTGGGCAAATCGACATTGCTCAATGCGCTTCTCGGCGAGGAACGCGCGATAGTTTCAGACATCGACGGGACGACACGCGACACCATCGAGGATACTACGACTATCGGTGGCGTACTCTTCCGTTTCATCGATACCGCCGGTCTGAGAAAAACCGACGACAAGATTGAGAACATCGGCATAACGCGTGCCATGGAAGCTCTCGATAAGGCATTCGTCGTGTTGTGGGTCGTAGACGCTCAGCCTTCGGAGGAAGAAGTCGAGCGAATGGAGAAGTTGACTTATGGCAAACATCTCCTTGTGGTTGTCAACAAGTCTGACCTTCCGCATTCTTCTATCTCGTTGCCGTCAACAATGCGCAGCATCGAGATAAGCGCCAAAGAGGGTAGGGGAGTGGCAGAGCTTGAGTCGATGATTGTCAACAATCTCGACATTCCCGAGTTGTCATCCGCTGATGTCATTGTGACCAACGCTCGCCATTATTCCGACCTGATGAAGGCTTACCAAGACCTCATGAGAGTTGTGGAAGGCATGGATGCCAGCCTTTCCGCCGACCTCCTTGCCGAGGACTTACGCCTTGTCATCGACGACCTTGCAGACATAACAGGCCAAGATCGCATTACTCCACAAGAGACCCTCAACAACATCTTCAAGCACTTTTGCATCGGAAA
>CAVHEN010000063.1:0-17890 GCA_963635115.1 Oscillospiraceae bacterium
AATCGAACCCCTATGCCAAGATTGAGAATCTTGTATCCTAACCATTAGATGAATCCACCATCGGGCATTTTCCTAATCGAAAGAACCTTGCAAGCATGTCTGCCGTGGGCAAGGCTGATCTGAATGAAAATTGTAGTCGGTAAGGGAATCGAACCCTTATGCCAAGATTGAGAATCTTGTATCCTAACCGTTAGATGAACCGACCATCTTTGGCTAATACCTTTGCGGAAGCTGGGGGATTCGAACCCCCGGTACGCGTAAATGCGCACGGCAGTTTAGCAAACTGCTGGTTTCAGCCACTCACCCAAACTTCCAATCCTTTGGTTCTTTGACCTCACAGCATTCGTTTTCGGAATGCGGGTGCAAAGGTAAGCATTAATCTCGGCTCCGCCAAATGTTTCCCGATGTTTTTTCAAAAAAAAATCCTTTCCGCGCCGCCGAGACGCGAAAAAGCCCGCCGACGGTCAAATTCCGTCAACGGGCGCTGGTTGTTTTTATAGGCGTAGGCAAGGGTTAGGTGAAGGCGTGTTATGTCAGAAACGTGTCATGAACTCTATCACGAACTTGTCTTTTTCCGAAGGCTTGGCAACACTGCCCTTGCGATAGAAATATTTCTCGTAGTTGATTCGTATGTCGGAGATGAAGGGCTTGTTCATGCTCAAGGTTACGCCTCCGGTGAGGCGGCCTCGCTGGGCGTCGGTCGTTTTCAGGCCCATCACCTTGGTGCCGTCGGCAGCCGTGGAGAGCTCATATTGCTTGCCGTCGCTGTGGTCGGTCATGTAGTCGTAGCGCACGAGCGGCGTCAGCTTCGAGAAGAAGCATTTGCGCAACGCTATGTCGTAGGAGGCGAAGGCGTCGACGGAGTGCACGGCGTGGAAGGCGTTGGCGGAGTAGTGCTTGTAGAGGTACTCAGCCTCCACGTGCCAGCCGTGGGCGTGGTAGTAGGTGCCGACGTCATACATCATCACGCCCACATTCTCGGGCTTTATCTTCTGCACGCTGAGCGTCATGTTCCAGCCGTGGGGGAAAAACATCTGCGCCTTTGCCGAGAAGTTCACGCCCTTGGTCCAGTAGTCTTTCTGGTTGGTCAGTCCCGATCCGTTGAAGAGTCCCGCCTCAAGTATCACGGGGAAGCCGAGGCTGGTCTGATAGCCCACAGTGGCACCCACGTCGCGCACGTTGCCCACCTGTTTGGCTATGAACGAGCGGTTGGCGAAATACTGCTGGTGGGGCGAGCGGTGGGCATCGATGGTGAAGGGCACGCGCATCTGGCCTATGGTGAACTGGAAGTGGTCTATAGGCGTCAGGCGGGTGTAGGCGTCGAGCATCTTTATGCTGCCCTCGTCGGAGAGGTCCACCTCTGCCTTGTATGCCACGGCGGAGCTCACCTTGCCCTCCACGCTGAAGCGTGCGTTGCGCACCTCGAAGCGTCCGGCGTGGTCGTCGGGCTGGTATTCGTATTTTCCGCGAATGGTGCCGTGGATGTGTGGCGTGAGGTCGGTCTTCTCCTTATCCTGCGCCAGCGAGCTCGTGGCAAATGGCATTGCCATCATCAGGCACAACAGCGTTTTCTTCTTGTCCATGTTTGGTCGTTTCTGATTTCGGGTGCAAAATTAGGCATGCGGTTTTACGATTCTGTTGCACCGGCGTTACAATGCCGTTAATCGTTACACGGCCTTCGTGGTCGTTACAAGGTCGCATGGCGTTGTAACAGTTTTGAAACGTTATTGTTACAAAATCGTATTGCCATAGACATCAGTGTATCAATACATTAAAGTAACTTTGCACCATCAACCACACATAGTGGACATAACCATAACACGAGATAAGATGAAGGCAAAAAAGCAAGAGGAAGCGCCCTGCTATGTTGAGCGCGATGTCAGCTGGATGTATTTCAACCACCGCATTCTACAGGAGGCGCAGAAAGACGGCGTGCCTCCGCTGGAGAAAATGTCGTTTCTGGGCATCTACTCCAACAACCTCGATGAGTTCTTCCGTGTACGCGTGGCGTCGCTGACGCGCCTTGCCGACACCAAGGGCATTGGCGAGACGACGAGGAAGACGCTGAAGAAGACCATCAAGACCATCAACAAGCTCAACGAGGAGTATAGCCGCGAATACACCGCCACTATAAATAATGTGTTCGGCGAGCTGGAGAAGCACCACATACGCCTCGTGGACGACCAGCAGCTCAGCGACGCGCAGAAGAAATACCTCAGGGCGTTCTACTACGACAAGCTGAACGGCTCAACCAACCCCATCTGGCTCAGCGCCATCAACGACCTCAACACCCTTGAGGACAACCGCATCTACCTCGTGGTGAAGAAGACCCACATCGACGACAAAAAGGTGAAATATGCCATCATCAAGGTGCCAGACCGCGTGTATGGCAGGTTCATAAAGCTGCCGTCGGAGGAAGGCTACGCCGACATCATCTATCTCGACGACGTGATACGCTTCTGCCTGCCCGTGATCTTCATAGGCACCAAGGCGAGCACCTATGAGGCCTACTCGTTCAAGTTCACCAAGGACGCGGAAATGGAGGTGGACAACGAGGGCGACTTCGGCACGATGGAGAAGATAGCCATGGGCGTGAACAGCCGCAAGAAGGGCTCGCCCATACGCGTGATCTACGACGGCAACATGCCGAAGGAGATGCAGAAGAAGATCATGGAACGCCTGAACGTGAAGGAGCTCGACACCTCGCTCGCCGGAGGCAGATACCAGAACCACCGCGACTTGATGAAGTTTCCCGACTGTGGTCACGGCGAGCTGAGATACCCGCGCTGGCAGCAGGTGATGAAGCCGGAGTTTCTTGCCGAGAAGAGCATCCTCGACTCCATCCGCGAGAAAGACCGCTTCATCCACGTGCCCTACCACTCGTTCGACGGCTACATCCGCGTGCTGCGCGAGGCGGCACTGCGCCCAAGCGTCAAGGAGATAAAGACCACGCTCTACCGTCTCGCCAAAGACTCGAAAGTGGTGAAGGCGCTCATCTGCGCCGCGCGCAACGGCAAGAAGGTGACGGCTGTGGTCGAGCTGATGGCGCGATTCGACGAGGAGAGCAACATCATGTGGAGCAAGCGGATGCAGGAAGAGGGCATCAACGTCATCTTCGGCGTGGAGGGACTGAAGATCCACTCAAAGCTATGCCTCATCACCTCGACCAAGGGCGACATAGCCTGCATTGGCACTGGCAACTTTCACGAGGGCAACGCCAAGGTCTACACCGACTATCTCATGATGACCGCACGGCAGCGCATTGTGAAGGAGGTGGCGAAGGTGTTCGACTTCATCGACCGCCCCTTCTCACAAGTGCGGTTCACAGAGCTCATGGTGTCGCCAAACTCCATGAAGTCGCGCATCGTGAGGCTCTTCGACAACGAGATAAAAAACGCCAAGGAGGGCAAGGAGGCTTGGGTGAAGATCAAGATAAACCATATCACCGACCACGATATGGTGAGCAAGATATACGCGGCATCGCAAGCCGGCGTGAAGGTGGACATCGTGATTCGCGGCAACTGCTCGCTCGTGCCTGGCATGGCTGGCGTGAGCGACAACGTGAAGGCCATTGGCATCATCGACCGCTATCTTGAGCACGCGCGCATACTCATCTTCTGCAACGGCGGCAAGCCACGCTACTTCATTGGCTCAGCCGACTGGATGCCGCGCAACCTCGTGAACCGCATCGAGGTGATGACACCGGTCTACGACGACGACATGAAGCGCGACTTGCTGCGCACGGTGGAATATGGCTTGCGCGACACCACCAACGGCCGCATAGTGGACGGCAGCGGCACTAACCTGATTCAGCCCGTCACGGAGGGCGGCACGCCGTTCCGGTCGCAGGAGCAGCTCTTCAAGGCGTACCACGAGTAATAACCACTTAAACTAAACAGAATACAACATGAAACCAGTGACTTTAGCAGCCGTTGACATTGGTTCCAACGGCGCCCGATTGCTCATTAAACGCTTCGACGACAGTGCGCCGGAGTTTGAGCGCATCCGCAAACTGATGTTCATTCGCGTGCCATTGCGATTGGGCAAAGACGTGTTCACGCTTGGCAAGATCTCAAAGCAGCGCGCCGAGATGATGCTCCACATGATGAAAGGCTTCAAGCAGTTCATGCTCTTGTACGATGTCAAGGCGTTCCGCGCGTGCGCCACGTCGGCAATGCGCGACGCGGAGAACGGCAAGAAGGTGATGGAGCGCATAAAGGACAAGACGGGCATCGGCCTGGAGATAATTCCTGGCGCGCAAGAGGCGCAACTGCTCTGCAACAACCTCGTGGAGAACACTGAGAGCGGCGTGGGCAACTTCGCCTATGTGGACGTGGGCGGTGGCAGCACGGAGATTTCGCTGCTCCACGACGGCATCCTCGCCGAGAGCCACTCGTTCAACATCGGCACGCTGCGCCTGCTCAGCGGCAACGTGAAGGCGGAGGAGTGGAACAACCTGAGGACGATGCTCGAAGAGTACGCGTGCGAGTTTCCCGATACGCGAATCATTGGCTCGGGCGGAAACATCAACAAGCTCTTCAAGCTCGTGAAAGACAAGAACAGCAACATGAGGCTGAAGGTGGAGCAGCTTCGCGACATCCACGGGCAGTTGTCGCGACTCTCCATCGAGGAGCGCAAGGTTCAGTTCAACTTGAAAGACGACCGCGCCGACGTCATTGTGCCTGCCGGCGAGATCTTCCTCACCGTGGCAAGCCACCTGAAATGCGAAGAGATAATAGTGCCGAACATAAGTCTTGCCGACAGCATCGTCGACGGGTTGTACCGCGACATGAAGGGCGCGGAATAGCCTGATACAAAGCATTGCGGGGATTGGCACGATGCCAACCCCCGCAATGAGTTAAATTAACGATTTTTTATCCTTATTCGTTACTCGATAACGAGTGGATTTCGTAATTTTGCCAATGGCTTTGAGTGTAGAGTAATCTTTTTTTTCACCTCTTGTTACTCTTTTCCCGTGGCTAACGGGAAAGCTCAAAGCCTTTTTCGTGTCACCGCCAAATTAGATGTCGAAGTCGATGCCCACGGCAAACACGTTGTTGTTGCGCGTGTAGTCGGAGTTGTACTGTATGCTCTTGCTCGCGCTCAGTGCCACTGTCTCGCTGGTCTTCTTGTGCTCATAGAAGGTGTGGAAGTAAGCCACGTTGAGATGCATCTTCTTGCTGATGTGGTAAACGCCGCCGAAGGCGATGGAGTTGCTGCTCACCACAAACGACTTGTCGTCCATGTATTCGTCGCTCAAGCCATAGCTGGTGTTCTGCCAACCCGTGCTGACAGTGATCTTCTTGTTGATGTCGTATTCCACGCCGGCGTTGTATTCCAGCGTGCCGCGCTTGAGCTCCTTGTTGCGGTTGTTGTAAGAAGTAGCGTTTTTGTCGTCGAACCAATGGAAGCCAACATTCACGCGGAGTGCGTCAACAGGCTTGTAACCCACGCCCACGGCAAGGTAAGCAGGGATGTCGGCTGCAATTTTCTTGCCGTCGGCATACTCTCCAATGGCGGTTCCGAGCTTGGTGTCGAACTGCTTCTTGAGCTCGCCCATGGCAGCCGCAACGTTCTCATTGCCAAGAATGGCGTCGGCGGCCTGAGCTGGGAGTTTCAACTTCTCTGTGTAAACTGTGTGGAGATTGTCGGCGAGGTTGCCGATGGATGGAGCTTGGTTCACCGACCTGTTCTTCAAGCGCATGCGCGTCTTCAGCTCATATTTGGCAGAGAAGTTCCAACGTCCTGTCTTGAAATCGACGCCGATGATGGGCGTGAAGCCTATGCCGCTCTGGTCGCAACTGAGCTCGATGTTTGCGGCATCGGTCTTCGTTGGGTCAAGAACCTGGTAAAGAGGCATGTTGCCAACCTTGATGTCGCGCACGTAGCCGTAGTAGTTGCACGAAGCATAAACGCCACGCACGCCGGCGAAAACGCTGAAGTTGTCGCTCACCTTATAAGCCGCACCAACCGACAAGCCATAATAATACTGGCGGCCGTGCATGTAGCTGTCATAGCTATAGCTGCCCTTTGAGCCAAACATGTTGTCGGAAGAGAACAGTTGTTGAGGAATGCCCAGGCCCATCTTCTGGCCCACTGCATATCCAACCTGGTCGATGCCACTGGCAAGCGTGCAAGCCCCCATGGCGGTCTCGGAGACGATTTTCTCAAACGAGCCGAGGCCGTTGTCGAACGTACACTTGCCGCCGCCGCCCACAAGGGCGAAGCCTGACTGGAACGACCACTTGCCCGTGTTGTAGGCATATTGGAAAGAAGGGATCACCGGAGCGAAGGCCTTGCCCTTGAACTCGCGTGGTGTGGTGGGATTTTTGACGTTGTTGGTGAACAACGCGTAATCGTTCTGTATCGTGCGATCCTGATAGGCCAGCTGCCAGTTGATGGCCAAATGGTGTCCTTTGTTCATGAAAGCCACGCCGGCAGGGTTGTAATAAACACCGTCGATGCCAATGGAAGCCTCACGGCTCATCATGCGGTTGAAAGCGACGTGTTGGTTGGTGTTGGTCAGAAGGCCACCGGCCATAACGGCATTTGCCGCAAGTACGGCCATTGCGCCAACGGCCCATCTTTTCTTTGTCATTTCTAAATCTTGCTTAATTATATTGGTTGCAAAGTTACTTATATTGTTCTATTATTCTTATCTATCTCCCCGGTCATTATCCTTTTTACAATATGTTTATTGATTTAAATCAACATTAGGTTAGCGCAAAGCAAAAAAAAAAACGCGGAGCATCACATGGATGCTCCGCGCTTATCTTTTGATGGCTGAAAGCGATTAGACCTTGATCTCAACCTCAACGCCTGAGGGAAGCTCAAGCTTCATCAACGCGTCCACAGTCTTGCTTGTAGCGCTGTAGATGTCGATGAGACGCTTGTATGTGCAGAGTTGGAACTGCTCGCGGCTCTTCTTGTTGACGAATGTTGAACGGTTGACGGTAAAGATGCGCTTGTGAGTTGGCAATGGAATAGGACCGCTCACGATAGCGTCTGTAGCCTGCACAGCCTTAACGATCTGCTCTGCCGACTTGTCGACCAGCTGGTGGTCGTAGCTCTTCAGCTTGATACGAATCTTCTGACTCATTGTGATAATTGTGTTGTATTATTAAATATAATGTGTAAGGAGGGTGTCGCCAAAGAGTCATTCGCTCAGCAAGCACCCTGCCTTATATTTACTTCTTGAGATCCTCAAGAACCTGAGCCTGCAAAGAAGCAGACAGAGGAGCGTGGTGATCATACTCCATGGAGCTTGTTGCACGACCAGAGGTGATGGTACGGAGCGCTGTCACGTAACCGAACATCTCAGCCAGAGGCACCATGGCCTTCACGATACGAGCGCCAGAGCGAGCCTCATCCATGCCCTGGACAAGTCCACGACGCTTGTTGAGGTCACCGATAACGTCACCCATGTTCTCCTCAGGTGTCACAACCTCAACCTTCATGATAGGCTCCATGAGCACGGGACCTGCCTTCTGGCAGCAGTTCTTGAACGCAGCGTGAGCAGCGAGCTCGAACGAAATCTGGTCAGAGTCCACAGGGTGGAAGCTACCGTCGGTAAGCGTAACCTTGAGGTCTGTCATTGGGAAGCCGCCGAGAACACCATTCTTCATGCTGTCCTGGAAGCCCTTCTGCACTGAAGGAATGAACTCCTTTGGAATGTGACCGCCGCTCACCTCGTTGACGAACTGCAGCTCACCCTCCTTGTAGTCCTCGTCCTTAGGACCGACAGTAACGATGATGTCACCGAACTTACCACGACCACCACTCTGCTTCTTGTAAACCTCACGGTGGTTGGCAACTGTCTTGGTGATGGCCTCCTTATAGTTAACCTGAGGCTTGCCCTGGTTACACTCAACCTTGAACTCACGCTTCAGACGGTCGATGATGATATCGAGGTGAAGCTCACCCATACCAGAGATGATGGTCTGGCCACTCTGCTCGTCGGTATGAACGGTGAATGTCGGGTCCTCCTCAGCAAGCTTAGCAAGACCGTTGTCGAGCTTGGCAACGTCGGCCTGGCTCTTTGGCTCCACGGCGATGGAGATCACGGTGTCAGGGAAGGTCATTGACTCAAGCACGATAGGCTTCTGCTCATCGCAAAGGGTATCACCAGTGCGGATATCCTTGAAGCCTACGCCTGCGCCGATGTCACCAGCGTCGATGCTCTCCATAGGAATCTCCTGGTGAGAGTTCATCTGGAACAGACGGCTGATGCGCTCCTTCTTGCCCGAACGTGGGTTGTAAACGTAAGAGCCAGCCTTAACAGAACCTGAATAAACGCGGAAGTACACCAAACGGCCCATGAACGGATCGGTAGCAATCTTGAAGGCGAGAGCTGCAGTTGGCTCCTCCTCAAGAGGCTTGCGGTCTTCCTCCTCGCCAGTCTCAGGATTGGTACCCTTGATGGCGATGGTGTCCTCTGGAGAGGGCAGGAATGCGCAGGTGTAGTCGAGCAGAGGCTGAACGCCCTTGTTCTTGTATGAAGAACCAAGGAGCACAGGGCAGCACTCCATGCTAACGCAACCCTTGCGGATAGCGGCAAGAAGCTCTTCCTCTGTGATGGTTGAAGGATCCTCCATGTATTTCTCCATCACCTCGTCGCTGAAGTCAGCGGCAGACTCAAGGAGCTTATCGCGCCACTCCTGAGCCTCGTCTTGAAGCTCAGCGGGGATTTCCTCAACGTCATACTCAGCGCCCATGGTCTCATCGTGCCAAAGGATAGCCTTCATCTTGATGAGGTCGACGACGCCCTTGAAGTTCTCCTCTGCGCCGATTGGAATCTGAATAGCCACTGGGTTAGCGCCCAGGATGTCCTTCATCTGCTGCACTGTCTCGAAGAAGTCAGCGCCAGAGCGGTCCATCTTGTTGACGTAGCCGATACGTGGCACGTTATATTTGTCGGCCTGACGCCACACTGTCTCAGACTGAGGCTGCACGCCGTCAGCAGCAGAGTAAGTGGCGATAGCGCCATCGAGCACGCGGAGTGAACGCTCAACCTCAGCGGTGAAGTCCACGTGTCCCGGAGTATCGATCAAGTTGATCTTGTAAGACTTGCCGTTCCAGTTCCAGTTACAGGTAGTGGCAGCGGATGTGATAGTGATACCACGCTCCTGCTCTTGCACCATCCAGTCCATTGTGGCAGCTCCATCGTGCACCTCACCGATTTTGTGGGTCTTACCTGTATAGAACAGGATACGCTCAGATGTAGTTGTCTTACCGGCATCGATGTGGGCCATGATACCGATGTTACGGGTCAAATGTAAATCGCGTTTAGCCATTTTGATTAATTATCCTTTAACGATTAGAAACGGAAGTGTGCGAAAGCACGGTTAGCCTCAGCCATACGGTGCATGTCCTCCTTACGCTTGAAGGCACCACCCTGGTTGTTGAAAGCGTCCATGATCTCGGCGGCGAGCTTGTCGGCCATGGTGTGACCGCCGCGCTTGCGTGCGAAAGCAATGAGGTTCTTCATTGCCACGCTCATCTTACGCTCTGGGCGAATCTCGGTAGGAACCTGGAATGTGGCGCCACCGATACGGCGGCTCTTCACCTCCACCTGCGGAGTGATGTTTGCCAGGGCCTGCTTCCAAATCTCGAGGGGAGACTTCTCCTCGTTGGCAGCCTTAGCCTTAACGAGATCAAGGGCGTTGTAGAAGATGGTGTAAGAAGCATTCTTCTTACCGTCGTACATCAAGTGGTTGACGAACTTTGAGACCATTTGGTCGTTGAACACTGGATCGGGAAGGATCACGTGCTTTCTTGGTTTTGCTTTTCTCATTTTATTAAATAATGTGTAGTCTGCATGGGGGTTGTCAATAAAGTAACTTCAACGTCCTCGCCCGGACATTTACTCAACCTGTCTCAACTTCTCCAGCAAAACAAAAAGATTAATTACTTTTTCGTAATTGTGATGTTTTCTGCGCTTCTTCAGCTACAGGCTCTGAGCCCTTGGCACAAGGGGTGACTACCCCTGGCCCCCGGCTCACAGCGTAGAAGGTTTATTTCTTTGCCTTTGGCTTCTTGGCACCGTACTTTGAACGGCGCTGGTTGCGATTGGCAACACCGGCGGTGTCGAGCGTGCCACGAACGATGTGGTAACGCACACCTGGGAGGTCCTTAACACGACCGCCACGAACGAGCACGATTGAGTGCTCCTGCAGGTTGTGGCCCTCTCCGGGGATGTAGGAGTTGACTTCCTTCTGGTTTGTCAGGCGGACACGTGCCACCTTACGCATTGCTGAGTTAGGCTTCTTAGGGGTTGTGGTGTACACACGTACACACACGCCACGGCGCTGAGGGCAGCCGTCCAATGCCGGAGACTTGCTCTTGTCTGCGAGAACGCCCCTGCCTTTACGTACTAACTGTGAAATAGTAGGCATAATTGTAATTTTTATTTATATATTATTTTGTTTGTAATCAACGGGTTATGGCTTCCTATCGCCTCGTCTTTCTCTTGGCAAGGCAGAATAAACCATTTTCGGGTTGCAAAGTTACTAACTTTTTACGTAATGGCAATATATATGTATAACCTATTTTTAGGCGTAAGGAATATTTAACACGATTTAACCACCCGTCGGGCCCACGAAACCGATTTTTTTATTGCCAGTAGACAAATTCAAGCAGATTTATCTATTGTCAGCAGACAAATTCGGGAGTATTTATCTGTTGCCAGCAAACAAATGGCAAGAAGACGGGTGTGGGCGACACTTCCACCCATCGCCTTTCGGCCGCCATGCAAGTTGCGAACGGCATATCATCACCAACTCCGAGGCATTTCTTTCTCTTCCGGATTTAAAAGATCTGAAAGATGGCCACGCAGCAAGCGGCTACATGATGAATTAACAACCAACTTGCAGGGGCGGGTCTTGTGCCCGCCCACGACCAATGTGAGCGCATCGACAAATCACAAGGCATCGAGCCATGCGGGGCACGGACGGGCACAAGACCCGCCCCTGCAAAGCTTTGCTGTAAACGTAATCGGCGAAGCCGACATCTTTAAAATCTTTTGAATGCGTGCGGAGAAAAAGGCTGACCATGCGGGGGTTGGGCGGGCACAAGAGCCACCCCTGCAAGTCGCACAATCTGCCCCGACGAATGATGTATTTTGATTTCAATTGAAACTTTTCGGTGGCGGGACGCCTGTGTGGCATAATGTTTGTTCCCACTGTCATCGGATTGAAAAAGGGAAATACACATTATTATATAGCTAACATTTAGAAAGCAAGATTGCACATGGACCACATTCATGACCTTTCGTTCGGCGGGGAGCGCCCCTTGTTTGGCGCCCACGATGCCATGCTGGAGAACATAACCGTGACCGACGGCGAGTCGGCGATAAAGTGCTGCCACGACATAGAGTGCCGCGACAGCAAGTTCTATGGTAAGTACCCCTGGTGGCACGTGGACCGTAGCCTAATCACGAGTTGCTACTTCGCGCCCGGCTCACGCTCAGCCATATGGTACAGCAACGACATGACGATGCGCGACTGCATTATCGACGGGCCGAAGTTCTTCCGCGAGATGAAGGGGCTGTCGCTGGAGAACGTCACCATCAACGACGCCGACGAGACCTTCTGGCACGTCAGCGACATGAGGGTAAAGAACGTGACGCTGCACGACGGCACATACCCCTTCATGCACTGCGACCACATCCGCGTGGACGGACTGACGAGCGACGCGAAATACATCTTCCAGTATTGCAACGACGTGGAGATCCACGACGCCCACATCACCACCAAGGACTCGTTTTGGGAGTGCGACAACGTGACGGTCTACGACTCCGACATCGACGGCGAGTACATCGGCTGGCACTCGAAGAACCTGCGCTTCGTGAGGTGCCACCTCAGCGGCGAGCAGATTCTGTGCTATGCCGACAACGTGACGCTTGAGGACTGCACCATCGACGCGGCGTGCGACCGCATGTTCGAGGACTGCACGGGCCTCAACGTGTCAGTGAAGGGCGCAATAACCAACATCAAGAACCCCATCAGCGGCAAGATCGTGGCAGACGAGATAGGCTCCATCACCTACGACGAGTTCGCCAAGGGTCACGACACGGAGATCGCGGTTCGCAAACAATGACGCGAGGGCAACCCGCATGTGCTCGCCATTTTCCCACACGGATCCAAAAGATCTTAAAGATGGCTACGCTTTTCGCTACGCGTTGATTGAACCCCCACACACCAATCATACGGCGCGCAGGGGCGGGTCTTGTGCCCGTCCGCGACCCGCATGGAACACCGTATCTTCACACGGATCTAAATGATTTTAAAGATTGCTACGCAGCACGCGGCTACGCGGTTGAATTAACAACCATCCTGCAGGGGCGGGTCTTGTGCCCGCCCACGACCAATGTGAACGCATCGACAAATCACAAGGCATCGAGCCATGCGGGGCTCGGACGGGCACAAGACCCGCCCCTGCAAAGCTTTGCGGCATGCGTAATCGGCGAAGCCGACATCTTTAAAATCTTTTGGACCCGTGTGGGAAAAGATATAATGTGCCGATGATGATGCGACGGTGATGACAATGCGACACGAGGGTTGCGGGCGGGCACAAGACCCGCCACTGCACGACGTTTAACTGAATATCTAAATTCATATGATGACATACGACTTCGACAAGGTTGTGGCACGACGCCACACGGGATCATACAAGTGGGACTCCATCCCCGACGACGAACTGCCGCTATGGGTCGCCGACATGGACTTCGAGGTGGCGCCTGCCATAAAGCGCGCGCTGCAGAAGCGAGTGGAGCACGGCGTGTTCGGCTACACGCAGGTCGACGACGACTACTACCAGGCGGTGACCTCGTGGTTCCACCGGCGCCACGGCTGGGACATCGACCGCCGATGGATGCTCTACACCAGCGGAGTGGTGCCTGCCACGAGCTGCGCCATCAAGGCACTGACGCTGCCAGGCGAGAGGGTGCTCGTGATGACGCCGGTCTACAACTGCTTCTTCTCGTCCATCCGTAACCAAGGCTGCGAGGTGGCGGAGAGCGAGCTCGTGAGACAGGGCGACACTTACGTGGTGGACTGGGACGACTTCCGCGCGAAATGCGCCGACGAGAAGACCACGGTGTTCCTGCTCTGCAACCCACACAACCCCGCCGGAAGGGTGTGGACGCGCGACGAGCTGGCGGAGATGGGCAGGATATGCAAGGAGAACGGAGTGTTCGTCGTAAGCGACGAGATACACTGCGAGCTGGTGATGCCTGGCCACGTGTTCACGCCCTTCGCCGCGGTGAACGACACCAACCTCCACAACTGCGCCACGCTCAACTCGCCATCGAAGAGCTTCAACACCGCCGGACTGCAGATTGCCAACATCATCTGCGAGGACGACGCGGTGAGGCGGCGCATCGACCGCGTGATAAACATCTTCGAGGTGTGCGACGTCAACCCCTTCGGACCCATTGCGCTGAAGGCGGCATACAACGAGAGCGAGGACTGGCTCGACCAGCTCAACGCCTACATCCACGGCAACTACACCATGCTTCGCAACCTTTTCGCCGACGCCGTGCCTGGGGTCAACGCGGTGCGCCTTGAGGGCACATATCTCGCTTGGGTTGACATCCGCGCCACGGGCCTGACGAGCGACGAGCTGACAGAGCGCCTGGCGCGCGAAGTGAAGGTGCGCGTGGAGAGCGGCACCACCTACGGCAGGAAGGCGGGCGAGGGCTACATCCGCATAAACCTCGCCTGTCCGCGCCACGTCCTGCAAAGCGGGCTGGAGGCGATCGCCAAGTGCATCAACGCGGTGCGGGAAAGCCGCTGACGGCTTTCCCCTGCGGCGCTGTCGGCTTTTCCCAACATCCCTTTCGGCTTCTCTCAACACCGCCGTCGGCTTCACGCCGCAACCGCGATGCCTTCACGCCGTAACGGCATCGCCCTTGCGCCGTAATCGCGCGGCGATTTCGGCGCAATCCCGACGCGCGGTCATTATCCGCAGACCGACGCGCGGTTTTTATTTCACGAATCGACCGTCGGCTTTCATTTCACAAATCCACGGATGTGAAGGGGCGGGCCCTGTGCCCGTCCGCAACCGATATGGGCGCATGCCAAATCAAAACGTGCGTTGTTCCATGCGGGTTGCGGACGGGCACAAGGCCCGCCCCTGCACATCACATGATTTGAGCGTGGCGGTTCAATCCGAATGTCACAGCATCATCACCGGAGCATCATCACCGGAGCATGATATCTTTCCACACACGGATCCAAAGGATTTTAAAGATGTCGGCTTCGCCGATTACGCATGCCGCCTTTCGATTGCCTTGCAGGGGCGGATCTTGTGTCCGCCCATCACCGCATAGCCGCGTGCGGCGTAGCTATCTTTAAAATCTTTTGGATCCGTGTGGGGAAATGGTGCGCCTAATCGATATTTTCTCATCTATTTCATCCCGAAAACGGTTTACAAGTGAAATAAAATCCGTAACTTTGCTTCGAAATTGTGTGGATTTAATCATTCTTTTATATTAATTGCATATTAATCAACGACCAGCGTATATATGATAAGAAAACAAGTGTATGAGAGACCAACCGTGACCGTCTTGAGGGTTGAGGAGGACTGCGGGTTGCTCGCAGGGTCTGACAAGATCTTTACCGAAGACGGGAAGCCCATAACCGATGGCACCAACGAGGGGAACCCCGATGGGATTGACGCCAAGAAGAACAACATCTGGGGCACTGGCGGTTTGTGGAACGATTAAAGATGTTAGTATGAAGAAACTATTTACACTCACACTATTGCTTCTCTTCACCTGCCTGGCGACGCTCCGTGCCGCCGAGGAGCCCAAGGGAAGCGCACCGGAGACAGGCAAGACCTACTGCCTCTACAACGTCGAGAAAGGGCAATATCTTAGTGCCGCCAGCGACGGCACACTCACGCTGGGCTCGCCCTATCTCGAAGTGACATTGCAGCAGCCCAAAACCACAACCTCATCCGACGCCAGCTTCTACACCATGGAGGCGGATAGCAAGAAGATAATAGCCGCACTGTGGCAAACGCCCGTCCTTGGCGACAACAAGCAGGGCTACTACGACCAGTGGCAGATATCAGCCGTGAGCGGCAAGGAGAATGTCTACACCCTCGCCTGTCGCAACCGCGAGTCGGGCGCCATGATGTACATGTACTGGAGCAACGCCTCCGACCGCCTCTCCACCGTGATGCTCAAGATATGGACCAGCTTCGTCAACGGACAGTGGAAGCTCGTGGCAGCAGAGGACGTGGAGAAGCAAGTCGTAACGCTCGATGAGACAGCCGAGAGCTACACGACGCCCACCGTCACCGCGTCGGGCGGCGCTGAGGTCCACCTCTATCGCACGTTCTCCGCCAACTGCTGGAACTCGCTCTGCCTGCCGTTCGCCATCGACAACGCGCAGCTCAAGGCGCAGTTCGGCGACGACGTGAGGGTGGCTGAGCTGACCGGCGTCACCTCCACTTCGTTCGACTTCACCTCCGTCAGCACCGTAGAGGCAGGCAAGCCGTACATCGTCTACATACCCGAGGCAACGACAACGCCCGACTATTACACCTTCACGGGCGTGACCACCTTCGCATCGCAACCGAGCGACGTGACGGTGAGCAATGCTGACGAGAGCGTGACCTTCAAGGGCTACTTCTACAAGGGCACCGCCCCGAAGAGCGCCTACGTGCTGCGCAAGAACCAGGTCTACCACCTGGTGAGCGACATGAGCACCAAGGGCTTCCGCGCCGTGCTCACACAGAGCACCACGCAGTCGAGCAGCAAGGTGTTCAACTCATGGTCGCTCGACGGCGCCACCACGGGCATAAGCAACATCAACGCCACCAAGGCAACAACGTTTGACGTGTACAACGTCAGCGGACAGATGCTGCGCCACGCCGCCACCACGACAGACGACCTGCCGCACGGCGTATATATCGTGAACGGAAAGAAACTAACAAAATAACAAACTACGCATCAACACATTATGGGAACACACCTGAAAACCTACACCCTCGCGCTGCTCGCCCTGTTCTTAATGGCAGTAGGCAACGTCTCGGCAACGGAGACAAAGACGGCGCTCTTCACCGCTGGCTATGCTCCGTCGGGCAGCACGTTCAGCAAGACCACAAGCATCGACTGGACAACGCAGAAGATCTATGCCAAGATAGACTTGAGCAATTGCGGGACGACTTACTCTCTGCAAAACATCATCTCCTTTGGCGACGACATCGCCAACTGGAACTCGGGAAATTATAACTTGCACCTCTACTACACCAAGTCGAGTAACTATCTCGAGATAGACTACCTTACAAAAGGAGGCACAAGGCATCAGACCACACAGACCCTCACAAGCACCACGCTTGAACTGGAACTTTCTTCGGAGGGCCTTGCGGTAAACGGTACCATGACTGTCATAGCCGACTCCATTAGCGGATTGTTCTCGTTGAGCAGCATCTCTGTGGGTTCGCAGCAAGGCGACTCCCGCAGCTACGCCACCTACAATGAAGTAAGTCTTGTTGGAGAGGCTAGCAGCTCCGGTTCTACCACTACCACCAAGTTTGTCGTGCCTTCCTACGGCAACAACTACTACATCTGCTACGGTGCAGACCCGACTTTGGCCTTCACCGTGACGACAACCAGCAACGACGAACAGATCACCGTGAACACCCTCACCGAGGGCACGTCCGGCCAGCAGTGGACGGTGAAGCAGGGCAACTATTCCACCACCTATCCCTACCACATCGTCAGCGTGATGTCCTCCAAGGCACTCGACCTTGCCGGCAACAACACCAAAACGATGCCATTACAGTGGACTTCGGAGAACGATTACAATGGCGGCCAGGCCAACGAGAACCAGGAGTGGAACCTCGTGTCGGCCGATGCCACTGCCCACACCTATTATATATGTGCCAAGTTCAGCAACACCGTCTACTACCTCACCTACGATGGCACGTCGGGCGGCAAACTCGGCCGTACCACTTCGCAGTCGTCGGCTACGGCCTTCGGCTTCATCTCTACCGACGGTTCGTCGGGCGGTGGTGAGTCGGGTGGCGAATCTGGCGGCAGCGGCACTCCCGGCTCAGGCGACCACGGCTCGTTCACCTACTCTATGGTGCACACGCCTACACAGTATGCCCAGTACAAGGAGGACGCACACGCAACCTTCATCCCCTACGCATCGACTGCCGACATGCAGGCCGATGCCAACTACGACAAGCCGTGGCTTGAGCCTACCAAGGCAACGACCATGAACCTCAACGGCACTTGGAAATTCAAGTATCTCACAAGCGGCGGCAACTCTGCCCCTTCTTCATCTTACACCAGCAACACGGCTTCCACCTCGGGTTGGGACGAAATAAAAGTGCCCCTCTCATGGGAGATGGCTGGCTACGACACACCGGTGTACACCAACCAGGGTTATCCTTTCTCGACTAATACCTCGTCATGGACTACCTATGCAGAGTCGGGCAATGGTTGCGACAGCAACCCATTGGGCATCTACCGCCGCACCTTTACCATACCTACCGATTGGGCTGAGAAGCGCATCATGGTTCACTTCGATGGTGCCTACAGTGCCATCGCCGTCTACATCAACGGCAAGTATGTTGGCTACTCTGAAGGTGCCAACACCGACGCTGAGTTTGACATCACCGACTTCCTCTGCGTCACCGACGGTGCAGTGAGCACCACCGACGAGAACAACATCACCGTGGCTTGCTATCGCTGGAGCTCTGGTTCTTATCTCGAAGGACAGGACATGTGGCACCTCGGCGGCATCCACCGCGACGTGTATCTCGTGGCCACACCAAAGGTGTTCGTCAACGACCACATCATCTGGGCTTCCAATCTTAACTCTGCAGCCACCAGCGGCACGCTCAACGTGAAGGTGAGCGTAGACAACCGCTC
>CAVHEN010000064.1:0-17140 GCA_963635115.1 Oscillospiraceae bacterium
GCGAGATGATCTATCACGCCCCGTTCGATCCCAAGGGCTTCGGCGACATGCCCAAAAAGCGGTATGCCGACATGTCCTCCGGCATCCACTCGATGTTCATGGGCAAGATCGTGAAGGCGATGAGAAAATAGATACTATGATATTTTTCTGTTTCATACGAGTAAAACTTCTCACCCAGATACTGCCGTTGTTTCGTATAAGTAACAAATATGCCTCCCTTAGGGAATTGTGGCCAGAACCACCTCTTCCTCATTTCCCTCAAGAACTTGGTTAGTGATGGGGAAGCCGGAAGCGTCTTTAATTTTCAAGAAAACAAGTCGTTCATTGTCAACTGGCTCTGAATCGCATTGGTGTTAGAGCCAGCTGTAAGGCCGTATGTCGTGATCATCGTCAAATGTATGGACTTCGTCGTCTTGGTCTCTTCCATGAAGGTGACAACACGGTCTTGCATCTTTTGGATTTCATCGTTGTCCAACGCATATTTCCCCTTGCTGTATTTCACGCAGATATTGATTACCTTGTCGTTTCTGTCTATCAGCAAGTCTATCTGCGCCCCCTTCCTTGTCCACGAATGCGCTGTGCTGATAACCCCGAAGAACCCCAAGGCTTTCTTGATTTGCTCAATGTGCTGAAGGCAGACGCGCTCAAAGGCCAAGCCTGCCCATGTGTGTTTTCATGAAAATATGGCTGAACCTTTCGGAAATCTGTGCTTTTTATTGAGATTTCCGAAGGGTTCAAGCTATTTTTGTGATTCCGGCAAGGTCAATAACTCATTACAATATAATCTTTTAAGCAAGAAAGCGGAATTAATATGCCTTGCGTGTTTTGTAAAATTATTTTTTTTGTACCTTTGCCGCATATTAATGCGCGGCAATGATAACTCTTGAACAATATAGCCACTTCTTCGACCTATACCTTCACAACCTGTTGACGTTTGCCCAGACTTATCTCCACAACCGCCAGCAGGCGGAAGATTGCGTCATGGAGGCGTATGCCGGCATGTGGGAGAAGCGTGCCGACATCGTTGCCGATGGCGATGATGCCCTTTTGGCATGGTCGCTGACGGTAGTCAGGAATCGTTGTGTCAACATCCTGCGGAGGCAGAGCCGATTCATGGAAGACTCGTCAGACGAGGCATGGTCCGTCACCGAGCGCATCCAGGCACTTGAGAATTTCTCGCCCGACGACGTGCCGTTTTCCGAGGTGCGCGACATCGTTGCCCGAACCCTTGCCAAGATGCCGCCACAGACCCGCCAGATTTTCATCGATTGTGTTGAGGGTGGACTGAGCCATAAGGAGGTCGCCTCACGCTATGGGCTGACCGTGCGTGGCGTGGAGTATCATCTCTACAAGGCCGTCGGCATGATGCACAAGTCGCTTGGCGACTACATGGTCGTGGCCATGGCGTTTCTTACCACCTTTACCCAGCGTTAAGGTCATGGGTGCCTTTCTCGCATTGTTAAGCAGAGTTAAAGGCACTATGACCCTTACGTGCTTTCTTTGTTTCTTTTTCAGAGCCCCTAAATCATGAACAACGACATTCTGTACCGCTATTTCCGTGGCGAAGCCTCCAAGGAAGAGATTCACGAGGTAAGGCTTTGGGCATCGGCATCTGAAGAAAATGCCGAGACGCTGCGCCGTGAGCGCCGCTTCTTCAACAACCTCATCATCGCTGGATGCGACTTGCCCGATGATGAAAGCCTGGGCAAGCCCCATCGTCCGATTCTTGTCAGGATGTGGAAGCCCGTGGCGGCAGCGGTCGTTGTCGTGGCGGCGATGCTGGCCACGTGGAAAGCAATGGCGCCAGCCCCCGACACGGTGAATGTCGCCAGCCTGCAACGTCTCACGGTGCCTTACGGTCAGACGGTGCGGCTGCTGCTTGCCGACAGTTCGCAGGTCTGGGTCAACGCTGCGTCCGAGTTCAGCTATCCCACCAAGTTCGACGCGGGCAGGCGTGAGGTGAACGTCAGCGGCGAGGCGTTTTTCGACGTGCGTCACGACGACAAGGTGCCGTTTGTGGTTCATGCTGGCGACATGTACATCAAGGTCCTTGGCACGAAGTTCAACGTCAAGGCCGATGCCTCCCGTCGCCACTTCGAGGCCGCGCTCGTGGACGGACGCTTGCGTGTTGAGGTGCTCAAGCCGCGCCTCGGGCAACCCTTCTACTTGCGATCGGGCGATCGGCTCAGCGTCGACAGCGGTCGCGTCACGCTTTCGCGCATCGGCAATGTGGACCAATACCGCTGGCGTGACGGCCTCTACAGCTTCACCGGCAAGACGCTCGCCGACATTTGCCGCGACCTGGAAAGCTACTACGGCCTAACGATAAACATAGACAATGAAAAAGCAGCGCGGCGCATAATCTCGGGTAAGTTCCGTTTCGCCGATGGCATAGACTATAACCTCTCGGTGATGGCCACGGAGCTCAACTTCACCTATACCCACGATTACGCCAGCCACGTTGTGACCATACGCTGACCGACTGAGAGTCGTCAAACTATAACCACAATATATACCATAATCATAATAACTTAACTACTGTGTGTATGAATAGACCTATCTCAATGAAGCCGAGGCAATGGCTTGTCGTCATCTTCCTGATGACGGCAAGTTTTGCCTTTGCCCAGACCGACCGAGTGACCATTAACCGGCAAAACGTGCCGCTGAAGACCATACTCAACGACATTGAGCAGAGCACCCACTATCTTTTCGTATACGACAGTGGGGTCGACGTGAACCGCAAGATCAGCGTCAGCGTCAGTCGGAAACCGCTCAACGAGGTCTTGCAACTGTTGTTCAAAGGCACCCAAGTCAGCTACCGCCTGACGGGTAAGCACATCATCCTTTCCGTTGTGCCGAAGGCAAAGAATGGCGCCGACGCGCCTGCCAAGAAACGCCAGGTGGCAGGCATCGTGACCGACGACAGAGGCGAGCCCCTTGTCGGCGTGACCGTCTGCGAGGAGGGCACGCGCAACGTGGCGCTGACCGATGTCAACGGCCGCTTCGCCATCGCTGCCGACGATGGCGCGAAGCTCGTGTTCTCCTATATTGGTTTCAAGTCGGCACGTCGCGCCGCGCACCGCAACATGCGCATCGTGCTTGCCACGTCTGCCAATGAGCTCAACGACGTCATCGTCGTTGGCTATGGCACCCAGCGCAAGGCTACGCTCACGGGAGCGGTGTCGGCGGTCAGTGGCGACCTGCTCAAGGATCGCAACGTGGCGTCGCTGAGCACGGCGCTTGAAGGTGCCATGCCGGGTGTCACCATTCAGCAAACATCGGGACAACCGGGAAGCGACGGTGGCACGATACGTATCCGCGGATTGGGCTCCATCAACTCCGACTCCAACCCACTTGTGCTTGTGGACGGCATCGAGATGGACATCAACCAGGTGGACCCCAACACCATCGAGCAAGTGTCGGTGCTCAAAGACGCTGCCTCGGCGTCAATCTACGGTTCCCGAGCCTCCAACGGCGTGATTCTTATCACCACGAAGAAAGGGCAGAAGGGTCGCGTCAACCTCACCTATAGCGGATACCTCACCGTGCAAACGCCAACCAACATGCCAAAGCCTGTGGCAGCTTGGCAATACCTGCAGTCGGAACTCGACTCGTGGGACAATGCCGGCATCAGCGTCTCCGACGCACAGCGCTCGCAGCAGTTGGCTATGATAGAGGCGCAGAAAAACTACAAGCCAAACAACTGGGACCGCTACGACACCAATTGGAAGGAAGCCACCATCAACGACCAATCGATGATGTACAACAACAACGTCACCTTGAGCGGCGGAAGCGACCGCATCAACTATTTCACGTCGCTTACCAATCTCTACCAAGACGGCCTCATAGCCAACGACAACTATAAGCGCACAAATTTCATCGTCAACGTGGACGCGCAGGTCTACAAGTGGATGCGCGTGGGGGCAAAAGCCATGTTGCGCTGGAGCACGCAACGGACACCAGGCGCCGGCACGCCCCGAAGCATCATCAACCAAGCTCTCTATATGCTGCCAACCCTGTCGGCTGTGCACGACCTTGACGGTAACTGGGGATATGGCAAGAACGGAATCAACCCCACGGCCATGGCAGAGGACAGTGGCTTGAAGCGTCACCGCACGAGCGAGAACGTGCTTGGCGGCACCGTCACCTTGACTCCACTCGATGGGCTTGAAATCGTTGGACAATACTCGCGCCGGCAAGTCACTTCGCGCAATCGCGACGTCGTACAGCCTTATACCACGTCGCTTGGCGGCATCGTGATGGGCAAGTACCCCAATGAGGACCGTGTCACGGAGTCGTGGGCTGAGACCGTGCGAAACTACTATCAGCTTCAAGCCTCTTATGAGCGCAAGCTTGGGTCGCATTATGCCAAGGTCTTGTGCGGCTTTCAGGCGGAGGACAGCGAATACTCCAACTTTAGCGGCTCACGCAAGAATTTCGACCAGGGCAAGTGGTATCTCAACAATGGCGATGCCGCCACGGCTACCAACGACGGTGGAGCCTCAGGCTGGTCGATGATGTCGTGGTTCGGCCGCTTCAACTACAACTACGCGGACCGCTACCTGCTTGAGCTTGTGGGTCGTTGGGACGGCAGTTCGCGCTTTACCAAGGGAAACCGTTGGGGCTTCTTCCCCGCGGTATCGGCAGGCTGGGTCGTCTCCGGCGAGCCTTTCATGGAATGGGCGCGAAGCTCCGTGGACCAGCTGAAGCTGCGTGCCTCTTATGGCACGCTTGGCAACCAAAACATTGGCAACTATCCCTACGCTGCCGTCATCAATGGCGGTTATAGCTATTACCTTGGCGACAACAAGGACATATCCAATGGCGTGGCGCAGACCGCGCTCTCCAACCCCGACATCGGGTGGGAGAAGTCTTCGCAGTTCAACGTCGGGCTCGACCTGACAATGTTCAACGGCGCCATCACCTTCTCGGGTGAGTACTATTATAAAAAGGTGTACGACATGCTCATGAAGTTTGCCAAGCCTTACTATGTGGGCATGCAACCAGCCTTCACCAATGCCGGCGACATGCGCAACGAGGGATGGGAAGTGAGCCTTGGCTACAAGGGACACTCTGGAGGCTTTGAGTATGGCGCGCGCTTCACCCTCAACAACAACAGCAATAAGATAACCAACCTCAATGGCAACAACTCCACCGACAAGTCGCTTATGGAGGGTTATCCGCTCAATGGCATCTGGGGCTATCGCACGAATGGCTACTACACGAGCTGGGACGACGTCGCCAACTCGCCCAAGCTCAGCAACGCCGCGCGCCCGGGCTTCATCAAGTACGTGAAGGTGAACCAGTCGGAAGACACAGACCCAATGGTCATCGACAGCAACGACCAAGTGTATCTCGGCGACTCGTTCCCTCACTATGAGTATGGCCTGACGCTCACTGGCAAATGGCGCGGCATCGACATCTCCATCTTCTTCCAAGGCGTGGGCAAACGCAAGGCGTATCTCAGCGGCGTGGGCTTGAAGCCTTTCGCCAACGGCTCCAACCTTTTCCAGCACCAGCTCGACTCCTGGACGGAGGATAACCCGAATGCCGCTTACCCCATCCTCGTGCCTGAGGCAAACTCCGCTGACAACTACGTGCGCTCCGACAAGTGGGTGCGCAACGGTGCTTACTGCCGACTGAAGAACCTTGTGCTGGGTTACACGTTGCCGCAAAGGTGGATGAAGTCCATCGGCATTGGCAGTGTCAGGGCCTACTTCTCGGCGCAAAACCTTTTCACTATCGACAACTTCTATGATGGTTACGACCCGGAGGTGTCGTACAGTGGATCGGTCGGAGGCGAGTTCTATCCGATAATGCAAAGTTTCACATTTGGTCTCGACGTCAAGTTCTGACCTTGCCATTGTTTCAACCCTATTAAATCATTACTACGATGCGAAATATTACGGACAACCCCATAACCTCAAGGCTGCGCAGGTTGGCAGTGGCGGCGGTGTCGGTACTGACGTTGGGCAGTTGCGCCGGCTACCTTGACCAGGAGCCAAAGAGCGATTACCTTTCTTCTAATTTCTACAACAACGAGGGAGCCATCCGGCAAGGAGCCATGGGTTGTTACCAGACGTTGTGGCTTGACCATTATGCCACGAGCTCCATACCCTTGTCGGTGCTTTGGGATATGTACACCCCCTATGGCATAGAGCGTGCCGACAATTCCTCGATAGGCGTGGGCAACATGGAGCTGCGCACCAATTGGTCAGTGGAGAAGATGTGGCAAGTGCTTTCCAGCGCGGTGGCGCGTTGCAACACCGTTCTCGACGGCGCCGAGCCTTACTATGCTGAGCTCAACGACGAAGCCAAGGCATACTTGGCTGAGATAAAGACCTTGCGCTCGCATTACTACTTGTATCTCGTGTCGCTTTGGGGCGACTGCCTCTACTTCGACCACAGCGTCACCCAAGAGCAACAGAAGGACGTGGAGCGCATGCCATGGAAGGAAGTGGTGGACAATGTGCTCAACGATTTCGACGATGCGGCGGCACACTTACAGTGGAAGCAGGCAGAGTGGGGGCGAATAGACAAGTCGGTTGCCCTTGGGCTAAAGGCGCGTCTGGCGCTTTATGCCGGCTCGTGGTGCAAGTTCGGCCATGGTCGCGACGGAGAGACCGATCCGGAGAAGGCCAAACACTATTTCCAGATAGCCGCCGACGCGGCGAAGAAGGTGATGGACGAGAGCGGACGCGACCTCGCGCCAGCCTACGACGACCTCTTCACGCGCGCCGGACAGCTGAAAGAAGACACGAAAAAGGAGACCATGCTTTTCATGATGTTCTCCGACAAGGGCGACGGCGTCTCCCAATACATGACGTGGGGCGAGGGTTCGCGCATGTTCGCGCAGAGTGGCAGGTTTCCCACCCAGCAGCTGGTCGACACCTATGAGATGTCAAACGGCAAACGCATAGACGAGAAGGGCTCCGGCTATAACCCGCACCATCCTTTCGACAATCGCGACGCGCGCCTGAAGTCAACCGTCTACACTCAGCACGACACCATCATTGGCTCCACGGGCAAGAAGTTCAAGTTCTTGATGGAACTCTTCAAGCCCACTACGAAATCGTGGGACGAGAACGGAGCGGAGACGGACGTGCCAAACAAGGATTACACCGGTTCGGTGGCGCAATATGGCTATGTGCAAAACGGTGTCGGCTATCTGTGGAAGAAGTATAACCACTTCGATGACGAGTACGCCTATCAACCAACCTATAACATCAACGTCTTGCGCTATGCCGAGGTGTTGCTCACCTATGCCGAGGCGAAGATAGAGCTTGGCGAGCTGGACGCCACCGTGACAGCCGCCATCGACAAGGTGCGCATGCGCAGCCACCAGCCTGGCATACTCACTGTAGACCCGACGCGCGAGGGCAACCAGGCCAAGATGCGGCAGATCGTCAGGCGTGAGCGCCGCGTGGAGCTTGCCCGCGAGATGGGCATGCTCTTCGATATGCGTCGCTGGCGCACGGGAGCCATACAAAACGCGGAGCCGACCTATGGCTTCTTCCAGCCTTCCGGTGTCGATGCCAAGAAGGGCGTTTACCCTGACGGCTACGACACTTGCCCCGACGACCTCGTGCCATCGTTTGGCGAGCCAGGCTCCGAGCGAGACTTGAACGACATATCTTCCTACGCCGCCCTCGTGGCGAAGGGCTACAATCTGCGTCACCGCGATGCCGCCCGCTCTTGGGACGACCGTTTCTATCTCTGGCCCATACCACAGACGGAGCGCAACAAGGCGCCATGGCTGAAGCAGAACCCGGGATATGGAGAGTGAGGCGTGTGAACCGTAAAACCATAAAACAGGAACAACATGAAAACAAGGATAAAGAATATATGCACAGTCTTCGCATTGCTGGTGTCGAGCCTGCTCACGGCTTGTTCCGGAGGCGAGGAAGACAATCGCTCATACGAGGCGGTGGCGGTAGTGGGCGTGAAGGTTGACGGCACGCTCTACCTGCCCAAGGCTTCAGCCGACAGCGTGGTGGTGACCATGGCGGCTGGCGTCGACTTGTCGAGCGTGAAGGTTCAACTTCTCGTAGAGAACGGCACTGCCACAGGCTTCACCGACAATGCCGAGTACGACGTGCGCAAGCCGATGGACCTCAACCTCCACGGCTATGACGGCAACTCGCGCCAAGTGAAGTTGTGCGTGCAGTCGCCGCCAAAGCTCACGTCGCTCTCCATTGCCCGCGTCGACGTGCCTCAAGGCAACGTCTACACGAGCGCCAAGTCCATAATAGTGCAGGTCGCCCCGGGCACCGACCTCTCGCGCCTGGCGGTGACCATGGAGTTTGTGAACGGCACCCTCCAAGGCTTTGAGAATGGCATCGAGCGCGACTACTCCTCGCCCGTGAGCTTCTCGGTGCTGGGTGTCGACGGCGTAACGGCATATCCCTATCAGCTCGTAGTGACCACCGACCAAGTAGGCCCCGCGTCGATAAAGAGCTTGACCATCAACGGAATGAAGACCGCAAAGGTGGCAATAGACGGCACCACCGTGACACCTTACGTGCGGGGCCTGACCGATTTCACCAATGCCACGCTGAGCATCGAGACCGGCTACGGCAACGAGATAGACCCGACATTCCAGCCATCGGGCATTGACTTGCTCGCCGCCAACACCAAGGTGACCATCACCGGAACCAACGGCCAGCCCACCGAGTTTACCATTGCCTCTCCGCAGCTCGACCCCGAGGTGATGTTCATCAACTCCTCAGCCTCGATGGGACTTGGCGGCAACGACCTTGGCGCCGTGGGCTTCAGCGGGAGCTACGTGCTGACCACGCGCACAAGCGACACTAAGGCCCCAATCTATATCGACCTTACGGGAAAGACCATTGGGCAGCTCAGCGCCACCGGCTGCACGGGCATTGGCTATGGCTTCCGCAAGTTCGCGATTGACGATGATGGCGTGATACTCGGCTCTTCGCTTGGCATATCGGGCGGGGCGCAGTGGGTCTACAAATGGGCCGACGTTACGTCAGTGCCCACACAATGCCTGTCGTTCTCGAAGGCTGACCTTGGGGTCAACTACAATCCTCGTGCTGCAGGCCTTAACATCAAGGGCTCGCTCAGCGGCAACGCCACGGTGACGATGGCGATGGCACAACAGGCTGACATCATGATATGGAAAGTCAGCAATGGGCAGGCGGGCAAGGCGGAGAAATACACTTCACCCGTGAAATTCGGTTATTACGCTGCCGTGGAGCCGCTGCCCGACGACAAGGGCTACATAATCTCGGCAACGGCCTCTGGCCTGAACGGCATGATAGTTACCGACAGTCGCTTGAACGAGCAGTTCCGATTGACGGGCATGGTGGTGAGCGACGTGACGACGTTCAAGCACAACGGTCGCGTTTATCTTGCCTATACGGTCATTATCAACAGCAATCAGCCCACGATGCGCGTGTGCGACATAACGGACGGGCAGAAGGAGTCGTATCAGCGGCCCATACTCGACATCCCGATGCGCGACAAGGCCGCTAATGGCAATACCACGACCGACGCGGCGTTCAAGGTGATAGGAGGCAAGCTCTACGCCGCCTTCTGCTCATCAAACTCCGATCTTTATTTGTTCAAGCTGGAACAATAAAAGACGGTCCGCGTCTGTTTATATAAGGAGAAAGACCATGCAAGAGGCGCGACACGAAGATTGTCAATCGGCGTGCGAGGCGAACGCCCTCGCTACCGCGAAGACACGTTGACGCTTGCCGATTCTCTCAAGACTTACAACAACAAACACTATAGACCATGTACAAATACCTGTTGACCGTATTATTTCTTGTTGCCACTTTGCTTCCGGCGCGTGCCGAGCGCTACGATGTCGTAGTGGTGGGTGGCGGCGCAAGCGGAGTGTGCGCCGCCGTGGAGAGCGCGAGGCTGGGCGCGGGCACGTTGCTCATCGACCCCACGCCGTGGCTCGGCGGCATGCTCACGCAGGCTGGCGTGAGCTGCACCGATGGCAACTTCAAGCTGCCGTCGGGACTGTGGGGCGACTTCCAGCAGGAGCTGGTGCGCCACTATGGCTCTTTCGCCGCGCTTGCCACGGGATGGGTTAGCATGATACAGTTTGAGCCGTCGGTGGGCAACGCCATATTCCAGAAGTGGGTGAAGGCGGAGAAAAGGCTCACTTACGAGCCAAACGCCTCGTTCAAGGGCCTGAAGCGCCTTGCCGACGGGTGGGAGGTGACCTACCTGAAGGATGGCAAGGCGCGGTCGGCAACGTGCGCCTACGTCATAGACGGCACCGAGCTTGGCGACGTGGCTAAGGCTGCCGGACTGAGATACCACATTGGCCTCGACGCGAGAGCCGACACCGGCGAGCCTGAGGCGCTGGCTGAGGCTAAGGACATAGTGCAGGACATCACGTATGCCATGACGCTGAAATTTCACAAGACGCCGCAGACCATACGCAAGCCTAAAGGGTATGATCCGCAAGAGTTTCGCAACTGTTGCGTCAATCCGCTCAACGATGGCAACGCCCAGCAGAAGCCGTGGTCGCAAGAGATGATGATGACCTACGGCCGTCTGCCCAATGGGAAATACATGATCAACTGGCCGATGTTTGGCAACGACTTCTACCTTAACGATGTGGACCTCGCGCCGGAGAAGCGCGTGAAGGCGGAAAAGGCGGCAAAGGCAAAGGCGTGGCGCTTCCTCTACTTCATGCAGCACGAGCTTGGCATGGACACGCTCGGCCTTGCCGATGAGTATCCCACCGAGGACGGACTGCCGTTCATCCCCTATTATCGTGAGGGCCGCCGCTTCGAGGGCCGCGTGCTGTTCACGCTCAACGACATACGCGCGCCCTACGATCAGCCTGCCAAGCTCTATCGCACGGCGGTGCTGGTGGGCGACTATCCCGTGGACCAGCACCACAACGAGATGCCGGTGAAGGGGTTGGACATACCGTCCATTCCGTCGTGGGGCATGCCCGTGGGCGTGTTCTTCCCGAAGACGGAAGACCGCTTGCTGCTCGCCGAGAAAGCCATATCCGTGACCAATCTCGTGAACGGCACGTCGCGCTTGCAACCCGTGTCGATGCAGATTGGGCAGGTGGCGGGAGCTCTCGCTGCCATGGCGGTGAGGGAGGGCTGCCTGCCTAAGGACCTGAGTGTGCGCGCGTTGCAGCGCCAGCTTCTCTCTTCGGGCAACTATCTCCTGCCTTATCTCGACGTGGCTAAGTCGAGCCCGCGCTTCGCTTGCTACCAGCGCATTGGCGTCACCGGACTGCTGCGTGGCGTGGGCAAGCACAAGGATTGGCAAAACGAGACGTGGTTGGAGGCTGACAGCCTGCTCAGCGGCAGCGACCTGCGACATTTTGCCGACTTCTATGGCGTCGCGGACATGGATTGCTCACGCGCCACGGTGTCTACCGAGGAGGTGTTGAGGCTCATCGGTAAGGTGTGGACGGGCGAGTCGTTCGACCTCTCGGTCAACAACGTGTTGCAGAATTTCGACATCAGTCCTGCCTCGGCCATTACGCGTGGCGACTATGCGGTGCTCGTCGATCAGCTCCTGCATCCTTTCGACACGCGCGACGTGGATCTCATGGGCGAGTGGAAATAATGGCCGCAGGTCGGGGCTTCCACCTTGTCATGATATTCTCATCCGCGTCCAAAGCCAGCGCGGAATGAGCCGCCATAGCGACACGAGGATGGCATAGCGCCAGTCGATGACCTTGACGCTTCTGCCCTTCTCTATCGCCCTCACGATGCTCGTTGCCACGTCTTTGGCATCGAGCTGGAGGGGGTAGTTGCTGCCCGCTATGAGGTCGGTCTTGACGAAGCCTGGGCGGATGTCGGTGATGGCGATGTTGAGATGGCGCATCCGGGCTTGCTGGCAGAGGCATTCGAGGTAGTGGCTCTGGAAACGCTTGGTGGCTGAATAGGCTGGCGCCGCCCCAAGGCCCTTGGTTCCGGCTATGGAGGTGATGCAGGCTATGCGGTGGCGCGACGGTGCGGCAGAGGCTGCCGTGCTTGCGTCATGTTCCGCGAACCAGCAGAACGCCGTGTCTACCATCCGCACGAACCCTATGCCGTTGGTCTCCACGGTCTTCAGCTCCTTGTCAAGGTCGAGCGAGTTGTTCTGCCAACCTATGCCCGAGCTGTGGAAATACAGGTCCATGCCGCCAAGCTCGCCGATGAGCTGGCGCAGGAGCTGGGGAGCGTCGGGAGCGGTGATGTCTATCTGCCGGTAGCAGACTATTCCCTCGTGGCTCCGCTGCAGTTCCGCGAGCCTTTCTGTCCTTCTGCCGGCTATGCCCACTTGCCAACCGCGCTCCGCCAGGAGCTTTGCCACTTCCATTCCAATGCCCGATGTGGCACCTGTCACTATTGCTTTCATGTCGTTGTGTTTTGGATGCAAAGTTAGCGTTATTTTGCAATATCGCCATTCAATTTTATGACAAAGACGTCGGCGCCGCAAAGCCACCGCGATAGCGGCGCAATGGCATCGCGTTTGCGCCGCTATCGCGCCCCGTTCGCGGCGCGAACGAGGCAAGGCGATTTGGCGCTGCTGCATCCCTGCTGATTGCATCACGACAGTAGTCTGATAGTTAACCATCTTATAAATACCTTAAAATTTCATAACGTAAGGAATAATGTTGACAAAATTTAATTATTTTTGCTACCTAAACTGGCTTTAACACGCATTTTTTTGCTTTATTCCGAAAACTAAACACCTTGCTATAGACATGAAGAAATTTCTGCAAAAGCTCAAGTCCATGCTCCCTTCTCTCAGTTACGGGCAGAAGGTGGCGTTGATAGTCTTGTCTGGCATCATCGTGGGATTGGGAGGACTGTTCATGTACCTCCTGCGCATGCATACCTATGTTGTGGGCGATGATCCGGCAGCTTGTGTCAACTGTCATATCATGTCACCATACTACGCCACATGGAGTCATTCAAGTCACCACAGGGATGCCACTTGTAACGACTGTCATGTGCCACATTCGAGTAAGTTCGCCAAATACCTGTTCAAGGGATTGGACGGCATGAAGCATGTGGGATATTTCGTTACCCGTTCGGAGCACCAGGCCATCATGGCGGAGGACGCGTCGGCAGAGGTGATCATGGACAACTGCATTCGTTGCCATAAACAGCTGAACACCGAGTTTGTGAAAACGGGAAAGATAGACTATATGATGGCAAAACGTGGTGAGGGAAAGACCTGCTGGGACTGCCATCGCCAGGTGCCTCATGGAGGAATGAACTCGCTGAGCGCGACACCCAACGCGGAGACGCAGGTGCCTATACCCCCATCGCCTGTGCCCGAGTGGCTGCAGAAGTTATTGCAAAAGTAGAACGACAAAAGTGGAAAAACTAAAAATCTGAGAATATGGCTAAGCAATTAAAGAAATGGCAAGGATGGCTGCTCTTCGGCGGAGCAATGGTCATCATCTTTGTTTTGGGCATGCTGTGCTCCTCGCTCCTTGAGCGCAGGGCGGAAGTTGCCTCGGTCTTCAACAATCGGCGCAACGTGATGACAGACAGTATCGTGAGTCAGAACGAGAAGTTTGCCGAGGATTTCCCACGTGAGTATCAAACGTGGGCGATGACAGAAGACACTTCGTTCGTGAGCAAATACAACTCCTCGCAAGACGTGGACGTGCTGGCTCAGCGCCCCGAGATGGTCATCTTGTGGGCGGGCTACGCATTCTCGCGCGAGTATAACACGCCGCGTGGGCATCGCCATGCCGTTGAGGACGTGACGAAGATCCTGCGCACGGGCAGCCCGGGCGCGGACGGCCAGGAAGATATGCAGCCCGGAACCTGCTGGACCTGCAAAGGCCCAGACGTGCCCCGCTTGATGCGCGAGTTGGGCAAGAACGCCTTCTACGCGGCAAAGTGGAGCGACCACGGCAACCAGATGATGAACACGGTGGGCTGCTCCGACTGCCACGACGCCCGCACGATGGACTTGAAACCCGCGCGCCCTGCACTCTATGAGGCATGGCAGCGTGCCGGCAAGGACCTGACAAAGGCTACTCATCAGGAGATGCGCACGCTGGTTTGCGCGCAGTGCCACACTGAGTATTACTTTGAGAAGGAGAACGGGCAGTATCTCAAGTTCCCGCACGACAAGGGCTTGACTTGCGAGAACGCGGAGGAATACTACGACTCGCTGGGCTTCTACGACTACATTCACCCGCTCTCTAAGGCCAAGATCCTCAAGGCCCAGCACCCTGGCTACGAGATCTTCATGCAGGGCATCCACGGGCAGCGTGGCGTGAGCTGCGCCGACTGCCACATGCCTTACAAGCAGGAAGGCGGCGTGAAGTTTACCGATCACCACGTCACCTCGCCGCTCCGCAACATCGACCGCACTTGCCAGACCTGCCACCGTCAGGATGCTGAGACACTGCGCAAGAACGTGTATGAGCGCCAGGAGAAGGCTTTCCATACCCGCGACCAGGTGGAGAAAGCACTTGCAGCCGCACACATAGAGGCAAAGTTCGCGTGGGAAAAGGGCGCGACCGAGGCTGAAATGGAAGAGGCTTTGAAGGACATCCGCAAGAGCCAGTGGCGTTGGGACTACGCAGTGGCGAGCCATGGCGGCAGTTTCCACGCTCCTCAGGAGGTCAGCAGGTTGTTGGGCGACGCCTTGGGCTATGCCAACGACGCGCGTTTCCGCATCGCCAAGGTCTTGGCAAAGCACGGCTTCACCGGCAATGTCCCGATGCCCGACATCTCCACAAAGGACAAGGCACAGGCCTATATCGGACTCGACATGAAGAAGCTCAAGGCACAGAAGAAGCAGTTCCTGAACACGGTTGTGCCAAAGTGGGTTGAGACAGCCAAGAAGAATGGCCGTTTCATCACCAAGCCAATGTAATGGAAACTGAATTGAACGATGTGGAATAAACCTTGGAAATATCGCGAGGGTATTGCCATCTGCATGGGGCTTCTGATAACAGGAGCCCTTTTGCAAGCCTCGATGGGCCCCGTGGAGTGGCTCATGTTCATGTGGCCGGCAAACATTGTCGCGCTGGGTATGCTTGTTTGCGTACTCGTGCTGTTGTATGTGCTGCGCTCAAAAGTCTACCTCTTCAGGTTCATGAGCCAACCGGAAGCCGCCGTGCCGGCTTTGGCAACGGCCTCGTTGCTCACCGTGGTGATGGGCCTGACGCGGCAGGTGGCGGAAGGTCATCCCGCCATAGACCCGATAGGGCTAAGCAAGATGTTGTCTTTCTGGCCATTTGTGTTGGTCTACCTGTGGAACGTGATCATAGTCGGTGAAGTGGCTATTCTTCAGATCGTTCATTTCCAGAAGCGTTGCCTTCCCTCATTGCTTTGCCACGTGGGACTGTTTGTTTTCACCACGTGTGGCGTTCTCGGCTCTGCCGATATGCAGCGGCTGAAGATGTATTGCGAGGAGGGCAAGCCAGAGTGGCGCGCGCTCGACAACTACCAGCAAGTGCACGAGTTGCCCATTGCCCTTGAGCTACAGAAGTTCACCATCGACGAATATCCGCCGAAGCTCGCCTTGTTCGACACCAAGAGCGGGACGCCTCTGCCCAAGGACAAGCCACAAAACATCGTGGTGGAACGAGGTGTCACGTCGGGCGACTTGCTGGGATGGCATATCGATATTGAGAAATACATCGAGGATGCCATGCCTGTGACCATGCTGAAGATGATGAAAGGCATGCCCGAGCAAATGATGAAGCTGATGAAGATGGACGACTTGGGCATGCGTGTCAACACTGGCGGATTCGTGGAATACAAAGGCAAAGGCGCTGCCACTGCCATTCTCGTCAAGGCGCAAAAGGGCAGTGTCGTCAGGCAAGGCTGGGTTAGCTCAGGCAGCTACATGTTCCCGATGTCGAGCTTGAAGCTGGATGGCCATTCCGAAATCGCCATGTCGTCGAGGGAGCCTTTGCGCTATGCCTCAGATGTGAATGTGTATAGCCAGGATGGCAAGATGGAACAAGCGCATATAGAGGTCAATAAGCCTTACTCGTTTGGCTCGTGGAAGATTTACCAGCTCGACTTCAACAAGGAGCAGGGCAAGTGGAGCACGCTCAGCGTCTATGAGCTTGTGAGCGACCCTTGGCTGCCCGCCGTCTATGTGGGAATCTACATGTTGTTGGCTGGCGCCGTATTGGTATTTATCGTGGCTGGCAGAAAAAAGAAGGAGGACGCGAGATGATAGCATTCTGGAATTACTTCATATACTTTGCGATATGCGCGGTGCTGCTCTGGGCTATTGGCGCGTATGCCGCGTGGAAAGACAAGAAGACGTTGGCTTATGTCACCACGATTGCGGGACTTGCCGTATTCATGAGCTATATCCTTGTCATGTGGGTCAGCCTCGACCGCCCACCGTTGCGCACGATGGGGGAAACCCGTCTGTGGTATTCTTTCTTCTTGCCTCTTGCCGGCGTCATAGTGTATAGCCGCTGGAACTACAAGTGGCTGCTGTCGTTCTCGACGGTGCTCTCCTTGGTGTTTATCTGCATCAACCTGCTAAAGCCGGAGATACACAGCAAGACCTTGATGCCGGCACTGCAGAGCCCTTGGTTTGCTCCGCATGTCATCATCTATATGTTTGCCTATGCCCTTTTGGGTGGAGCCTTTGTCATGGCGCTATACCTTTTGTTCTTCAAGAAAGACAAGACGGATATTGGCAAAGAGCTCGACATCACGGACAATCTCGTTTATATCGGTTGGGCTTTCCTCTCATTGGGAATGTTGTCGGGCGCGCTTTGGGCAAAAGACGCATGGGGACACTATTGGGCTTGGGACCCAAAGGAGACGTGGGCGGCTGCCACATGGCTTGCCTACCTTACCTATATCCATTATCGTCTGCGCAAGAACTGTCGCCTTGAGGTGGCGATGTGGATGCTGGTCGTCAACTTCGCCCTCTTGCAGATGTGCTGGTGGGGAATAAATTACCTGCCGTCAGCCCAAGGCTCAAGCGTACACACCTATAACATGCAGTGAGTGTGATGCCATGCTCGCTGCATCGTTGAGGAGTCAGCTGGGCATGGCATCGTTTAAACTAAACCATATGTAAACAAAAAAAGGACTTTACATGAAGTAAAGTCCTTTTTTGGCATCTTGTGTTGTTGTGACTCCGCTGGGATTCAAACCCGGAACCTTCTGATCCGTAGTCAGATGCTCTA
>CAVHEN010000065.1:0-16578 GCA_963635115.1 Oscillospiraceae bacterium
CAATATTAATTACGAATTACTGATTAGTAATTGCCGATTGGTAATTCGTAATTACATACGGGTTTAGCTCAGTTGGTAGAGCACTGGTCTCCAAAACCAGGTGTCGGGAGTTCGAGCCTTCCAACCCGTGCTAAAAGAAATAACAATGAGTAAGAAAGAAAATCTCTTTAAGAGGTTTGGCAATTATTGCGTTGCTTGTTATGACGAGCTTGCGCATAAGACAACATGGCCCACACCACACGAACTTACACACAGCGCGGTGATAGTTTTAACAGCTTCCCTTGTCATCGCGATTGTTGTTTTTGTGATGGATTTAGTGTTTAAGAATCTCATGGGTGTCATCTACCCAGGTTAATTTTCTAAGGAAACAATGAGTGATTCGAATAACAAATGGTACGTGATGAGTGCCATTAGCGGTAAGGAAGCAAAACTTAAGGAATACATTGAGAATGAGATGAAGCACAATAAGCTCATCTCTGATCGTGTTTCACAGGTTCTTATTCCTATGGAGAAGCATGCGGTTTCTCGAAACGGCAAAATCGTGGAGAAGGAAAGAATTTCCCTCCCCGGTTATGTGTTTGTAGAGGCTGACATGACTGCCGATCTCGCTTCTGCCTTGAGGTTTATGCCCAATTGCCTTGGGTTTCTCGGTGGCTTGAGTCATCCCACAGCTGTTCCCTTGTCTCAAATCAATCGTATGCTTGGCGCTGCCGAAGAGTCTGCAAAGGACGTTTCTTCTGATGTGCCTTATATCTTGGATGAGACAATTAAGGTTATCGATGGTCCTTTCTCAGGTTTCGATGGCGTAATTGAGGAAATTAACGCTGAAAAACACACATTAAAGGTCACGGTCAAGATCTTCGGTCGTAACACACCGTTAGAGCTTAGTTATGCACAAGTGGAAAAGATCGCAGAGTAGTTGTTACGGACTGCTTTCGGTTTTCATATTTTAATTATTTAGATTTATAAAACAATGGCTAAAGAAGTTGCTGGTTTAATCAAATTGCAGATTAAGGGCGGAGCAGCAAATCCCTCACCACCCGTAGGCCCTGCACTGGGTTCCAAGGGTATCAACATCATGGGATTCTGCAAAGAGTTCAATGCCCGTACCCAGGACAAGGCTGGCAAGGTTTTGCCTGTAGTCATCACATACTACACAGATAAGTCTTTCAGCTTCGTCATCAAGACTCCTCCTGCAGCTGTTCAGCTTAAGGATGCCGCTAAGGTCAAGAGCGGTTCTGGTGAGCCTAACCGTAAGAAAGTCGCTACTGTGACTTGGGATCAGGTTAAGGCTATTGCCGAGGACAAGATGGCTGACCTCAACTGCTTCACGGTTGAAAGCGCTATGAGACTTGTTGCCGGTACAGCACGAAGCATGGGTATTAACGTTTCTGGGGAGTTCCCTGAGAGTAAGTAAAAACTTCAATTTGATTAAGTAAAATGAGTAAACTGACAAAAAATCAGAAATCAGTAGCTGATAAGGTTGAAGTAGGAAAGGCATACACTCTGAAGGAGGCTTCTGCACTTGTCAAGGAAATCACTACGACAAAGTTTGATGCTTCTCTTGACGTTGATGTTCGTCTTGGCGTGGATCCTCGTAAGGCTAACCAGATGGTTCGTGGCGTTGTGTCACTTCCTAATGGTACCGGTAAGGTTACACGTGTGTTGGCTCTCTGCACTCCTGATCAGGAAGAGGCTGCAAAGGCAGCTGGTGCTGATTATGTAGGTCTCGACGAGTATGTCGAGAAGATAAAAGGCGGCTGGACTGATGTCGATGTTATTATCACTATGCCTTCATGCATGGGTAAGGTTGGTCCTTTGGGTCGTGTTCTCGGTCCTCGCGGATTGATGCCAAACCCTAAGAGTGGCACTGTGACAATGGACATTGCTAAGGCCGTGAAGGAAGTTAAGCAAGGTAAGATTGACTTTAAGGTTGACAAGGCTGGTATCATCCATACTTCTATCGGTAAGGTCTCTATGACTGCCGAGCAGATCTATGGCAATGCTAAGGAATTCCTCAATACCGTAATTCGCTTGAAGCCAGCTGCTGCCAAGGGTACATACATTAAGAGTATCTTCCTTTCAAGTACGATGAGTATGGGCGTCAAGGTTGATCCCAAGTCTCTCGACATTTAACTTTATAAAAGTTTGAAAAAATGAAGAAAGAACAAAAAGATACCATTATTGTAGAGCTTGGCAACAAACTGAAGGAGTATCCACACTTCTATCTTGTTGATGTCGCTGGCATGAATGCAGAGGCTACATCTTCTCTTCGTCGCAAGTGCTTCAAGAGCGAGATTCAGATGGTTGTGGTGAAGAACAAACTTCTTCATCAGGCTTTCGAGAAATCAGAGGTCGATTATTCCGAGCTTTATGGCACACTTAAGGGTAGCACGGCTATCATGTTCACACAGACAGCCAACGTTCCCGCAAAGTTGCTGAAGGATAAGGATATTAAGGCTGCTGGCGTGCCTTCTTTGAAGGCTGCTTATGCTGAGGAAGGCTTCTATGTTGGTGCAGACAAGCTCGAAGAGCTTTGCGCAATCAAGAGCAAGAATGAGGTTATCGCTGATATCGTTGCTCTGTTGCAGTCACCTGCTAAGAACGTTGTTTCTGCTCTGCAGTCAGGCGCTAACACCATCCATGGTGTGCTTAAGACTTTAGGCGAGCGTGCTGAGTAATGTTTTGGCGGACTCCGCTAATTCACTATAAAGTCGATTTATTAAAAACAAGAATAATTAAAAAAAAGAGAATAAAATGGCAGACGTAAAAGCTATTGCAGAAGAGTTGGTAAACCTTACTGTTAAGGAAGTTAATGAGTTGGCTCAGGTCCTCAAGGACGAGTATGGCATCGAGCCTGCAGCTGCAGCTGTTGCTGTTGCAGCTGGTCCTGCTGCTGGCGGTGAGGCCGCAGCTGAGGAGAAGACAAGTTTCGACGTTGTCTTGACTGACGTTGGCGCTACAAAGCTCCAGGTTGTTAAGGCCGTTAAGGAGGCTTGTGGCCTTGGTCTGAAGGACGCTAAGACTCTCGTCGAGGGTGCTCCTGCTACTATCAAGGAAGGTCTTTCAAAGGACGAGGCTGAGAACCTCAAGAAGGCCATCGAGGAGGCAGGTGCTAAGGTTGAGCTGAAGTAATTAGTTCATATTAGCAAATAGGTCTCACTTTTATAGTGCCAACCTATTACTTTTATAATAAATTTAAAAAGGTTAGAATTCGCCCAGTCGGTGAGTTCTAACCCTTTTGTATCTTTTGGAGCTTACAGCTTCATTGTCTTTTTGACAAAATACTGTTTATGTCACAAGTCGTTAACAATAGAATCAATTTCGCAAGCGTACCAAATCCGTACCCGTTCCCGGATTTTCTTGACGTTCAGCTGAGATCGTTCCGCGATTTCCTTCAGCTTGACACGCCACCCGAGGAACGAAAGAATGACGGTTTGTATAAGGTCTTCGCCGAGAATTTCCCAATTACTGACACGCGCAATAACTTTGTGCTTGAGTTCCTCGACTATTACATTGATCCGCCTCGTTACTCAATAGACGAGTGCCTTGAGAGGGGACTGACTTATAGCGTTCCTTTGAAAGCCAAGATGAAGCTTTATTGCACGGATCAAGATCATGAAGACTTTGGTACGGTCATTCAGGACGTGTTCCTTGGAACAATTCCTTACATGACATCAAATGGTACTTTTGTTATCAACGGTGCCGAGCGTGTTGTAGTTGCTCAGTTGCATCGTTCTCCTGGCGTTTTCTTTGGCCAAGGTGTACATGCTAACGGCACAACTCTTTATAGTGCTCGTATCATACCTTTCAAGGGATCTTGGATTGAGTTTGCTACTGACATAAACAATGTCATGTATGCTTATATTGACCGTAAGAAGAAGTTGCCGGTAACAACCCTTCTACGTGCCATTGGTTTTGAGAGCGACAAGGACATTCTTCAGATATTCGACCTAGCAGAGGAAGTAAGCATCTCGCCGAAGAATCGTAGAACTCTTGTTGGTAAGACTTTGGCTGCCCGTATCCTTAAGAGTTGGAACGAGGACTTCGTCGATGAGGACACAGGTGAGGTTGTTACAGTTGCTCGCAACGAGGTCATTCTTGAGCGTGGAACTGAGATAACTGAGGATAACATTGACTCAATACTTGATTCCGGTGTTAAATCAGTTCTTGTTCACAAGGAAGAGGAGGCTGCTAGTCGTTACGAGATTATCTTCAACACACTTGCAAAGGATCCTTCTAACAATGAAATAGAGGCCGTCCGTTATATTTACCGTCAGCTTCGCAACGCTGACCCTGCTGATGATGCCAGCGCTCGTGAGGTTTTCCAAAACTTGTTCTTCTCTGACAAGCGTTATGATCTCGGCGATGTTGGTCGCTATCGTATTAATAAGAAACTTGGTTTGGACATTGAAGCCGACGTGCGTGTCCTTACCAAAGAAGATATTATTGAGATTATTAAGTATCTCATCAAGCTGATCAATAGCAACGCCTCTGTCGATGATATTGACCACTTGAGCAACCGTCGTGTCCGTACTGTTGGTGAACAACTCGCCAACCAGTTCTCTATTGGTCTTGCTCGCATGAGCCGTACCATAAGGGAGCGCATGAATGTACGTGACAACGAGGTATTCACCCCGACAGACCTTATTAACGCCAAGACAATTTCGAGTGTTATCAACTCGTTCTTCGGCACCAATCCTCTGAGCCAATTCATGGATCAGACGAATCCATTGGCTGAGGTGACGCATAAGCGTCGTCTTTCTGCCCTTGGTCCCGGCGGTCTATCACGTGAGCGTGCAGGTTTTGAGGTTCGTGACGTACACTATACCCATTACGGTCGCCTTTGCCCGATTGAGTCGCCTGAAGGTCCAAACATCGGACTTATATCATCTCTTTGTACTTATGCAAGTATTAATGAGCTCGGATTCATATCAACGCCATATCGTAAGGTTGAGAACAGTGTTGTAGACCTTGACAACGATCATGTTGTTTATCTCACTGCAGAGGAAGAGGATGGCGAGCTCATCGCTCAGGGTAACGCACCTTTGAACCCTGACGGCACCTTCATCCGCGACGTGGTTCACTGTCGTTTCGCAGCTGACTTCCCTGTCGTGACTCCTGAGAACGTTCGTTTGATCGACGTGTCTCCGCAGCAGATTGCGTCTGTTTCCGCCAATCTCATTCCTTTCTTGGAGCATGATGACGGTCACCGCGCGCTCATGGGATGTAACATGATGCGCCAGGCAGTGCCATTGCTTCACAATGATGCGCCTATCGTAGGTACTGGCCTTGAGAAGCAGGTGTGTGAGGATTCTCGCACGATGATCACTGCAGAGGGTGATGGTGTTATTGACTACGTTGACGCTACGACAATTCGCATTCTTTATGATCGTACAGAGGACGATGAGTTTGTCAGCTTTGAGCCCGCGCTTAAGGAATATCGCGTTCCCAAGTTCCGTCGCACCAACCAGAACATGACTATCGACCTCCGTCCTATCTGTCAGAAGGGACAGCGAGTAAAGCAAGGAGACATCCTTACAGAGGGCTATGCCACTGAGAATGGCGAGCTCGCCTTGGGTCGCAACCTCCTTGTGGCTTACATGCCATGGAAGGGTTACAACTATGAGGACGCCGTTGTAATCTCAGAGCGCATGGTTCGCGAGGACGTGCTTACTTCTGTTCACGTGGATGAGTACTCGCTTGATGTGCGTGAGACAAAGCGCGGCATGGAGGTCTTCACCAATGATATTCCAAACGTCAGCGAAGAGGCCACAAAGGACCTCGACGACAACGGTATAATTCGCGTTGGCGCACGTGTTGAGCCAGGCGATATAATGATTGGTAAGATTTCGCCTAAGGGCGAGAGCGATCCTTCACCAGAGGAGAAGTTGCTTCGTGCGATCTTCGGTGACAAGGCTGGTGACGTGAAGGATTCTTCATTGAAGGCCAATCCATCCTTGAGCGGTGTCGTCATTGACAAGAAACTGTTCTCACGTGCCGTTAAGACCCGTGACTCGAAGAAGAGGGACAAGGTTGTCCTCCAGAAAGTCGACGAGGAGTATGAGGCTAAGCAAGACGAGTTGAAGAACATGCTCGTTGACAAACTTATGCAACTCACCGAAGACAAGGTCTCTCAAGGCGTTAAGGACTACACTGGCGCCGAAATCATCACAAAGGGCTCTAAGTTCACCGTCGTGGCACTGAAGAACCTTGAGTATGATGGCGTTCAGAGCAACGATTGGACAGATGATGACCATATCAATGGCCTTATTCGCCGCCTCATCGTAAACTATATGCGCAAATCTAAGCAGATGGACGCAGAATTGAGTCGTCGCAAGTTTGCCATAACAATTGGCGACGACCTTCCTTCGGGCGTGCTGAAGATGGCAAAGGTTTATATCGCTAAGAAGCGTAAGATTCAGGTTGGCGATAAGCTCGCCGGACGTCATGGTAATAAGGGTATTGTTTCCAAGATCGTGCGTGCTGAGGATATGCCGTTCTTGGCAGATGGTCGCCCTGTTGACCTCGTGTTGAACCCGATGGGCGTGCCTTCTCGTATGAACTTGGGTCAGATATTCGAGGCCATCCTCGGTGCCGCAGGTAAGAAGCTTGGCGTTCGTTTCGCTACGCCTATTTTCGACGGTGCAAAGCTTGCCGACTTGAAAGAATGGACCGACAAGGCCGACCTGCCTAACCTATGCTCTACAACGGTTTACGATGGTGAGACAGGTGAGCCTTTCGACCAGAAGGCAACGGTGGGTATTACCTACTTCTTGAAGCTCGGCCACATGGTCGAGGACAAGATGCACGCTCGTTCCATTGGCCCGTACAGCTTGATTACCCAGCAGCCACTTGGTGGTAAGGCACAATTCGGTGGTCAGCGTTTCGGAGAGATGGAGGTCTGGGCCCTTGAGGGCTTCGGCGCGAGCCACGTGCTTCAGGAGATGCTTACCATCAAGAGTGACGACGTCAATGGTCGTTCCAAAGCTTATGAGTCTATTGTTAAGGGTGACCCAATGCCTGCAGCTGGTATTCCGGAGTCACTGAACGTCTTGCTCCACGAGTTGCGTGGTCTGGGCCTTAGCATGAAGATGGAATAAGAAAATACTCATAAACTATAAAAGAATATGGCTTTCAAAAAAGATACAAAGGTAAAGACCAATTTCACTAAGATTACCGTTAGTCTCGCTTCACCAGAGGAGATTAAGGAGAATTCGTATGGTGAGGTCACCAAGCCGGAGACCATCAACTATCGCACTTACAAGCCAGAGCGTGACGGCTTGTTCTGCGAGCGCATCTTCGGTCCTACGAAAGACTACGAGTGCGCGTGCGGAAAGTACAAGCGCATTCGTTACAAAGGCATTGTCTGCGACCGTTGCGGCGTTGAGGTTACAGAGAAGAAGGTTCGCCGTGAGCGCGAGGGACACATCGAGCTCGTCGTGCCTGTTGCCCACATCTGGTATTTCCGCTCTTTGCCAAACAAGATCGGATACCTTCTCGGCATGCCGACAAAGAACCTTGACGCGGTAATCTATTACGAGAAATATATCGTCATCAAGCCGGGTATGCTTGCCGGCATGAAGGACGCTGAGGGCGTTGAGGACCTTAACGGCTCCCACAAGATGGACTTGCTCACAGAGGATGAGTACATTGACATTGTCGACAATAAGCTCGACGAGAATAACGACCTCCTCGACGACAGCGATCCAAATAAGTTCATCGCCAAGATGGGTGCAGAGGCAGTGCTCGACCTTCTTCACGAGCTTTCAGAGCCCGACGAGAAGGGTGTAACAGGTCTTGACCGCTTGAGCTATGAGTTGCGCGACCGCGCAAACAACGACTCCTCGCAGATGCGCAAGACTGAGGCCTTGAAGCGCTTGCAAGTGGTCGAGGCTTTCCGTGGTTCCATGAACGTCAACAGGCCAGAGTGGATGATCATGAAGATCATTCCTGTCATTCCGCCAGACCTTCGTCCTTTGGTTCCATTGGATGGCGGACGTTTTGCAACGTCAGACCTCAACGACCTCTATCGTCGTGTCATCATACGTAACAACCGTCTGAAGAGGCTCATCGAGATTAAGGCTCCTGAGGTTATCCTCCGCAACGAGAAGCGTATGCTCCAAGAGGCTGTCGACTCATTGTTCGACAATAGCCGCAAGTCAAGCGCCGTAAAGAGCGAGAGCAACCGTCCACTGAAGTCGCTCAGCGACTCCTTGAAGGGTAAGCAGGGACGTTTCCGTCAGAACCTCCTTGGTAAGCGTGTCGACTATTCTGCCCGCTCGGTTATCGTCGTGGGTCCAGAGTTGAAGATGGGCGAGTGCGGTCTGCCTAAGCTCATGGCCGCAGAGCTGTATAAGCCGTTCATCATCCGCAAGCTCATCGAGCGCGGCATCGTGAAGACTGTCAAGAGCGCCAAGCGCATCGTTGACCGTCGCGAGCCTGTCATCTGGGATATCCTTGAGAACGTAATGAAGGGTCACCCCGTGCTCCTCAACCGTGCACCGACGCTTCACCGTCTGTCCGTGCTGGCATTCCAGCCAAAGCTTATCGAGGGCAAGGCCATTCAGTTGCACCCATTGGCTTGTACGCCGTTCAACGCCGACTTCGATGGTGACCAGATGGCTGTCCACCTCCCGTTGAGCAATGAGGCCGTGCTTGAGGCACAAATCCTGATGCTTCAGAGCCACAACATCCTGAACCCTGCCAATGGAGCTCCTGTCACCGTTCCTTCACAGGACATGGTGCTCGGTCTTTACTATATCACTAAGATTCGTCCGGGCGCAAAGGGCGAGGGCCTGATGTTCTATGGTCCTGAGGAGGCCGTCATCGCATTCAACGAGAAGCGTTGCGCAGAGCACGCGCTCGTGAAGTGCATGGTCGACGACATTGACGAGAACGGAAAGCCAATCCGCCACATTGTCGAGACCTCTGTCGGTCGTATCATCGTCAACGAGATTATCCCGAAGGAGCTTGGCTTCTTCAACGGCATTATCTCTAAGAAGTCTTTGCGCAGCCTTATCTCCGCCGTTATCAAGAAGGTGGGTATGGCAAGAGCCTGCTCATTCCTTGATGGTATCAAGAACCTTGGTTACAAGATGTCATACCTTGCCGGTCTGTCGTTCAACCTTGACGACATCATCGTGCCGCCAGAGAAGGCCGACATCGTGAAGAAGGGTCAGGACGAGGTCGACGAGGTGACAGCCAACTTCGACATGGGTCTTATCACCGATAAGGAGCGTTACAACCAGGTGATCGACGCTTGGACACACGTAAACGACAACTTGAAGAAGGCCGTCATGAAGCACATGACCGAGGCCGACCAAGGCTTCAACGCCGTGTTCATGATGCTCGACTCCGGTGCCCGTGGTAGTGCCGACCAGATCGCTCAGCTTGCTGGTATGCGCGGACTTATGGCAAAGCCTCAGAAGGCTGGTGCCGAGGGCAACTCCATCATTGAGAACCCAATCCTGAACAACTTGAAGGAAGGCATGTCGGTGCAAGAGTACTTCATCGCATCGCACGGTGCCCGTAAGGGTCTTGCCGACACCGCCATGAAGACTGCCGACGCCGGATACCTCACACGTCGTCTTGTCGACGTCTCTCACGACGTCATCATCAACGAGGACGACTGCGGAACGCTCCGCGGACTTGAGTGCCGCGCCTTGAAGGATGGCGACGACATCGTCTCAACTTTGGGCGAGCGCATCCTTGGCCGTGTGTCTGTTCACGACGTTGTCAATCCTCATACCAATGAGATCATCGTCAAGTCGGGCGAGGAGATTACCGAAGACAAGGCCGACGCAATCGAGAAGGCTGGCATCGAGATGGTTGAGATTCGCTCCGTGCTCACTTGCGAAAGCAAGAAGGGCGTATGCCGCAAGTGCTATGGCCGCAACCTTGCCACATCCAAGATGGTTCAGCTTGGTGAGGCCGTTGGCGTCATCGCCGCACAAGCCATCGGTGAGCCTGGTACGCAGCTTACTCTCCGTACCTTCCACTCGGGTGGTGTGGCAGAGAATGCAGCCGCCAACGCGAGCATCAAGTCTAAATACGACGCTACGCTGAAGTTTGACGGATTGCGCACAGTCGACTTCATCGACAAGAGCGGCGACGAGGATGTTAACTGCCAAATGGTAGTCAGCCGTCTTGCCGAGGTTCAGTTCATCGATCCTAACACGGAGGTCGTTGTCGCAACACTCAACGTGCCTTACGGTTCTTCGTTGTTCTTCAAGGACGGAGACACGGTGAAGAAGGATGATGTCATCTGCCGTTGGGACCCGTTCAACGCCGTCATCGTATCAGAGTATGCTGGTACGCTTCGCTTCCATAACGTCATCGAGGGTCAGACCTACAAGGCCGAGACCGACGAGACATCTGGTATGACCGAGCGCATCATCATCGAGTCGAAAGACCACAACGTCGTTCCTACCGTTGACGTAGAGGACGAAAACGGTCAGGTCCTTGGAACATACAACTTCCCCGTGGGCGGTCACATCGCCAACATCGAGGATGGCCAGAAGATCGCCACTGGTGAGACTCTTGTCCGCATTCCTCGTTCGGTGTTCAACGCCGGTGGTATCACCGGTGGTCTGCCTCGTGTGCAAGAGCTCTTCGAGGCTCGTAACCCCACAAGCCCTGCTGTTGTGTCCGAGATTGATGGTGAGGTGACCATGGGCAAGCTGAAGCGTGGTAACCGCGAGATCGTCATCACGTCGAAGGAAGGCGAGCAGCGCAAGTATCTCGTGCCTCTGTCAAGGCAGATCCTCGTGCAGGAGCACGATGCCGTGCGTGCAGGAACCGCTCTCTCCGATGGTGAGATTACGCCAGCCGACATCCTCGCCATCGAGGGTCCGACAGCCGTGCAAGAGTATATCGTCAATGAGGTGCAGAACGTCTACCGCCTCCAGGGTGTGAAGATCAACGACAAGCACTTCGAGATTATCGTGCGCCAGATGATGCGCAAGGTTCGCATCGACGATCCAGGCGACACATGCTTCCTTGAGCAGGAGCTCGTCGACAAGCTCGACTTCGCCGATGAGAACGACCGCATCTGGGGCAAGAAGCTCGTCATCGACGCAGGCGATAGCGACGTCCTCTCAAAGGGTCAGATCGTGTCAGCCCGCAAGTTGCGCGACGAGAACTCAAGCCTCAAGCGCCGCAACCTCAGGGTTGTGCAGGTTCGCGAGGCAGTGCCTGCCACGTCTACCCAGATCCTGCAGGGTATCACTCGCGCCGCCCTTGGCACAAAGAGCTTCATGAGTGCCGCTTCCTTCCAGGAGACGACTAAGGTGCTTTGCGAGGCTGCCATCCGCGGCAAGGTCGATAACCTTGAGGGCATGAAGGAGAACGTGATTTGCGGACACCTCATCCCCGCCGGTACGGGTATGCGCCTGTTCGACAAGGTCATCGTCGGCTCAAAGGAAGACTACGACCGCATCCAGGCCAACAAGAAGAATGTTCTCGATTACTCTCAGCAAAACGACGCTGAGAACTAATCCAAACATATAATCAGAAGAAGAGGGCTGTCACAATTTATGTGTGACAGCCCTTTTTCTTTCACGTTTTTTTTGCTGGATGAAACAATTTGTATATCTTTGCATGAGAATAATAAACATTTAACCCAAACCTTATAAAATAATTAATACTATGGCTGACAACAAGAACGAGCAACAAAACCAAGTACAGATACAGCTCAAGCCCGAGGTGGCTGAGGGACAGTATGCGAACCTTGCCATGATCAATCACTCAAGCTCAGAGTTCGTGATCGACTTCGCCCACATGCTCCCCATCGCTCCTCCGCAGATCTTCTCTCGCGTCATCATGGCGCCAGAGCACGCCAAGCGTCTGCTCTTTGCCTTGCAGGAGAATCTCCTCCGCTATGAGAAGGAGTTTGGCGAGATCAAGCTGCCTGCAGCTCCACAAGAGCCACAAGAGGGCGGTCGCACAGCGATGCCTTTCGGCACGGGCAACGCCTAAAGAGCAGTGCTTGTCTTAAACGAGATTATCACAAACAAGGGTGCGTCAAAATGAATTGACGCACCCTTTTTCTATGCCTTGTCGTGGCTTCGCGCAAGCGGTTTCGCTTTTGTCTTCCCTTTGGCGAAGTCGCATTGCATCAGGTCCATCAACATGTAAATCATGTCTTCCGTATCGAACTGCATATTGGTGTTGCGTTGCAACCTTGCGGTAATGTCGGGATGTCGGCTGCGGAACGGTTCTGAAATGAACACCAGAAACGGAATGTCGTGCGCCGCTTTCAGTCCAATAGGGTTGTTTGTCTTCACGTGTCCGGCAAAGTCGGGGCGGCTTTCATATATGTCGAGCCCATGATCAGGCGTGTAAATAACAATGGCATCGCGTTGTTTCACCATATCGAACATTGCATTGACAACGTAGTCGTTGTAAACCACGGCGTTGTCATATGCTGCAACATTGCTACGCTGGCTGATTGGTCGTTCGGGATAGTCTTTCTCCGAAAAGCGTGCGAATCCTTTAGGATAACGGCACTCGAACTTTTGGTGGCAACCCATAAGGTGCACTATGTAAAGTTCCCTGTTCGTAGGGTGTTTCAGCATAGACTTTAGAACGGGCAACAGTTCTTCGTCGTAGTTTGTACGTCGCATCCCGGCATATTTGTTGCCAATGAAGATGTTTGTGTCGCAAAGTTCTGAATATTGGCCCACTACATTGTCCCACATTCCCTTCTTACTTTGGTTGGAAAGCCACGCCGTCTGGTAACTGGCAGCCCGTGCAACATCGGGCACCATGATGCATTCGTTCCATTTCGCCTTGTTTCCCTGTGCTTTTTCATAGGTGCTCATCATCAGTTGGAAACTTTCTTGTGTGCAGGTGCTGGCTGACTTCACGTTTTTGAAGAGCAAAACCTCCCCGTTGTCCACTTTCTTCTGAAGCAGAGGATTGGTATTCTTGTTGTAACCGTAGAGTGAACAGTGGTGATTGGTCAAGGCTTCGCCTATAATCCAAATTATAAGCGGTGGCTGCCCCTCGTGCTTTACGGTCAACTTCGGGTGCGACCGTTTCACTTTTATCCGTGACATCTTTGAAAGCTCAACCGTTGTCGTCGCAAAGCCTATTGCGGTTTCTTTCATTACAGCCCAGTTGTGGAAGGTGAGACATGCACTTGCGGTGAACACTACGGTTGCAGCAATGCATAAAGCCTTTCGGATTTTCTCTATTCTTGCCTTTTTCTTTATTGCTCCAACCAGAACCAGAGCCGCAGCCATGCCAATCCATGAAAAGATGACCTTTGTGTCAGCGTAAGAGGATATAAACTCGCTGCTCTCGTTTGCGTTCGTGGCAAGTATGGCAGCTATGATGTCGTCGCTGAGTGGGGCGTGGGTGGATATCAGGCATGTTGCCAAAAGCAGACTGTGGATGCAGATGCAAACCAACATGATGGAAGAAAATACTCTGTATGCCGTCTTATTGGTTATAAACGAAGCGATGAAAGCAATGGTGAAGGCGATGAAAAACTGTGCTGCCGCAACATATATAATGTATACAAGTCCCCAACTATCGTTGATGAATAATAATGGATAGTACATGGCAACAAGAAGTGTTGCCAAAAGGCCGTGCCGAAACCTGAAGCTCTTGTTTGAAAATAACTTAACCTTGTCTAAAGCGTTGTGTAATAGGGAGTTATGTTTACCCCCCCCATGACCGGCATTGAATTTGCCTTACAGTTTGTTTCTTTTGTTTTCATAGTTGTTTAATGCTGATTGTCAGCATGTGTCTCCGTTGTTGCAAAGGTACATAAATATTACGAAACCGTTACGATGATACCATTTCAAAAAGCCGAAACCACAAAAAAACAAGAATTGCTTTCCACCTTTTCCTTCCATGCCTGTTCATGCCGAGGTCTCTTCGCGCCCGAATCCTCCGTTTGCCTTCGCGCCGCAATGGCAATACCCTTACGGCGCAATCGCGTCGCCTTTACGCCGCGATGGCAGTGCCCTTGCGGCGCGATGGCGGACGGTCAAAATCGCAATCTTTAGGTATTGCCACATTTTTCACATTGACGTAACTTTGCATCGCATTTCAGAATAATGATTTTATAAACTCAGGTTACGTATTTCAGATGAACAAAATTTTCAAGCTGACGGGCATCCTCATGCTGATGCTCACCGTTTTCATCACATCTTCTTGTAGCAGCGATAGCGACAACACTCCAAAATGGCAGAGCCTCGCAGGCGAGTACGCTGGTTGGACAAGCGGACAGTTCAAGTATTCTTCCACTCCGCTGGCAACCGACAACGAGAAGCTCACCATTGCCGTGGCAGATGGAAAGATGAGCCTCCAGCTGAAGTCGAACCAATGGGGCACCGCCACCGTGAGCGACGTGACCGTCATCGAGCAGGGCAACGACTACAAGCTCTCCGGCACAGGCTCAGCCACCCTCGGCATGTCGGGCTCACAGGCAAAGCAGTACGACTGCACCATGGAGGGCACCATAAGCAAGGACAAGAAGACCGCGAGCCTCACGCTCACCTATCCTGCCGTGATGGGCGGCACCACCGTCGTGTTCACCCTTGGCGACGCGCCCGTGGCAAAGCTCGTGGCTGGATCATACAGCGGTTGGACGAAGGGCGACTGCCAATATTTCAAGAACCGCACGCAGAACGGCGAGAAGCTCGCCATCAGCAGCAACGACGACGGCACCGTGGACGTGAAGCTCACCTCGCAGATGTGGGGCGAGACCACCATCTCCGCAGTGAAGGCGGAGAAGACCACCAGCGGGTTCACGCTCAGCGGAGCGGGCAAGTTCACCATGGGCATGGGCGACAAGCAGACCGAGTACGACTGCAACCTCACCGGCACATTGTCGACCGACAAGGAGACCTACAGCGTCGCGTTCAGCTTGCCTTCAGTGATGGGCGGACTGACCATCACCTTTGCCCAAGGCGAGGCGCCAAGCGCGGAATAACCCATACGACAAACGCGCAAAGGCAGCTTCGTGGATAAAAACAATCAGAGCTAACAACGACAGAGGTAACGAGAGACGGTGGGGCCGCCCATTGTCTCCCGTTACCTCTGTTTTCATTAACGTAACACTATATCTTGGCTAATATATGTCCTCATTCCTTTCCCGCCTGACCAGGCTCCCAGGCTTGTTGTGCACGACCGTCATGCTGCTGTCGCTCTGCTCTTGCGACGGCATCTACGATGACCCGTCGGAGATGCCCGGCAACAACGACAAGGCTAACAGCTTCTCAAACATCGACGCCACGGCTTACACCAACTGGGTATACATCGACCTCGACAAGGGCACGCAGACCCCGCTCTCTTACGACAACACCGCCGACGTGCCGGCAGCCTGGACCATCGCCATCCACCGCTACGACATTAAGACCAACTCCGGCAGTGCCTACCGGACGTCGTACACCTCGCTCGACGAGGTGAAGACGGCTGCCCAGAAAGGCACGTTCCCCATGCCCGACGCCAGCGAGTTCGCGCAAGACGAGCCCTCGAAGATCACCATCGACATGTCGCACATGATGGACGGCTACATCGACTATGCCGACGCCAGCCTGAACAAGGTGCTTGGCAAGTGGCTCAACGTGGACACGTCGTCCATGCCTCCCTCTTACACCATGGACAGCAACGTGTATCTCGTGCGCACAAGCCTTGGCAGCGTCTACGCCATACAGTTCACGGGTTACTCCAATCCCTATCAAAGCAACACGAAGGGATTTATATCGTTCGACTACGGAAAGATAAAGTAAAGAAGACACATGAACAAGATATTCGCATCAGCCCTGTTGGCAATGGCGTCCACAGCCGCCCTTGCCTCACCCTATACCATCCGTGGCCGCGTGACCACCGCCGGTGGCGAGGCTTTGCCCTACGCCTACGTGCGCGTTGAGGGCAATGGCTACACCACGCAGGCGGACAAGGACGGCTACTACTCGCTCCAGTTGCCCGAGGGCCACTACGAGATCAAGGCAAACCTCCTTGGCTATCAGCCTCTGTCGAAACAGGTGAAGGCCACCGCCGACTCCAAGGTCGACTTCTCGCTCGCCGAGGACATGATCAACCTGCAATCGGTCACCGTGACCGGCACCCGCACCCCGAAACTGCTTGAGAACACGCCTGTGGTGACCCAGGTCATCACCGCCGACGACATAGCCAAGACCGATGCCACCAACATCAAGGACGTGCTCCTCACCGAGCTCCCGGGCCTGGAGTTCACGCTCTCCATGAACCAGCAGGTGTCGCTCAGCATGCAGGGTCTCGGCGGCATGGCGATCCTCTTCCTCGTGGATGGTGAGCGCATGGCGGGCGAGACGCTCGACAACATCGACTTCCAGCGCATATCCACCGACAACATCGAGCGCATAGAAATCGTCAAGGGCGCGGCTTCAGCCCTCTACGGGTCCAACTCCGTGGGAGCGGTCATCAACATCATCACCAAGAAAGCCACCGAGCCGTGGTCGCTCAACCTCAACACCCACTTTGGCTCCAAATACCACGAGCAGCGCCATGGCGGGGCGTTGGGCGTGCGCTCGGGCAAGTGGAACTCGCTCACCAACGTGCAGACCGACGGCACCCACACCT
>CAVHEN010000066.1:0-15930 GCA_963635115.1 Oscillospiraceae bacterium
CAAGAGCCTCCTTCTACTTCAATTTGCTTTAAAATGTTCCTTGTGATTCCGCAGGAGTCACTTGTGATCCGCTTGGGGTTCGAACCCAAGACCCCAACATTAAAAGTGTTGTGCTCTACCGACTGAGCTAGCGGATCTACGCTCTGCCTTATGTTTCAAAAGCGAGTGCAAAGGTAATGAGAATTTTTTAAATAACCAAATATTCGGAGCGGTTTTTCTTGAAAGACACGAAATTATGACGTGTACTTGGTATGAATTTGGCGCGTAAATGGCGTGTATATGGTATGAATACGGCGTGTATTATGGCGTGAGCCTATGCAGCGGACACATGATCAGGCGCCCGTTGTCGTCGCGCAGGTGCATGCCGTTGCCTCGGCAATATCTGAAGTACCGGCACTTGCCGCATTCGTCCTTGCGCATCCATTCGCGGTCGCGGTAGGGTAGGTAGCGGTTGTTCCAAACGTCCATGAAGTCGTCTGTGTAGATATTGCCTTGGTGATAGTTGGCGCGTATGCTCGCGCATGCCGATATTGAGCCGTCGGCAAGCACGGAGCCTACTGTTACGCCGGCTTGGCAACCAAAGAAATAGTCGCGTATGTCGCCTTCGTAGTTGCCCATGAATCCCTCGCAGCCATAGTTGCAGTTGATGAGACCTTCGCTTCGTGTTTGCTTGATAAACTCAAGTATGCCGCGATATTCATCCGGCGTGAGGTGCATGTCGGGATCATCGGCAGCTCTGCCCATCGGGAACACCGCCACCACGCGCCACCGCTTCACGCCTTTCCCGATAAGGAATCGCTTGATGTCGGCAAGGTGTGGATAGTTGCGACGGTTTACGCAGGTCAGGATGTCGAACGTTATCTCTGGGTGGGCGACAAGCATGTCGATGGCTTGGTCCACCATGGCGAAGCTGCGTCCATGGCCGCGCATCCAGTTGTGGTCGTCGCCGAGCCCGTCCATGCTTATGGTCATGGTGTGCAGTCCGGCGTCAAGCAGCGACTGGAACTTCTCTTGGGTGAGAAAGAGGGCGTTGGTCACCATTCCCCATGGGAATCCCTTGTCGTAGATGGCCTTGCCACACTCTGCTATGTCTTGCCGCATGAGGGGTTCGCCGCCAGTCACAATCACGAACACGCGATGCGGGTCGGTGTGCTCACGAATGTTGTCGAGCACACCGAGAAAGTCGGCAAGCGGCATGTCGCTCGTGCCAGCCACGGCCTTGCAGTCGCTGCCACAATGACGGCAGTGGAGATTGCAGCGCAGCGTGCACTCCCAGAACAACTGTCGCAGCGGATGCTCACCGACGGCTTTGTCGTATTGCTTGCGCCACAGCTCCAGTGCCAGTCGGCGGCGCAAGGATAGAGTGTCTGCCATCAGGTTATTTCTTCTTGAGCTTTTTGTCGGCGGTGAACTCAAACTTGCCTTTATACCAGCCGTCGTCGCCCTTGCTGATTTGCTTCACGCTGATATCGCTGCCAACCGATTGAGCGGTCTCGAACTCTCCACCATTCTCCGTGCCGTCCACATCCTCAAAACCTACAAATAGCTTTCTGTCAGTCACATCGCCCTGAGCATTGACCGTCGTCTTGTCGGCAGTCTGATAAGTGCCGTTTGAGTCGGTGTAGGTTGAGTCGAGGCGTAAGGTCACGTCGCCATATTTTCCTTGGGTCACGACCTTGATGCCCTTGATGGGTGTGCCTTGCTCGTCGGTTACGGTGCCCTTGAAGTGGTAGTCGCTTGTCGGGCTGCCATAGAGGCATGGCGAGTCGCCACTAGTGTTGCTGCATGATGAGAAGCCGAGCAACGACAGCAAACCAGCCGTGGCGGCATTAAACAAATTGTTGATTTTTCCCTTCATGATAGTTGTTTTGTATGATTTATACATATATAATGCACGTCTTGGGCTTTTATTGCATGTGGAAATGTTAATTTTGTGATTTTGTTGTCCCTATGGGATGTCATGTGCTTATTCTCCGCATTTTTGCGGAGAATAGAGCGAATAATCTCCGCAAAACTTGGAATTATGATAGTACAGCAACTTCCCTGCTGAGGGCTTGTTTGATGAAAGCATTGATGGAAACACCAGATTTGCTGGCAAGCATGGCGATTTTGCGATGAATGTCAGGTGTAATCCTGATATTTAACGTTCCGCTATACGTTTTCTGTGGCTGAATGCCTTCTTCTTTGCAATAAGCTAATAGTCATCCACCGCCTCGTGAAAGGCTGATTTTAGTTCTTCTACGCTGGTGCTTCGTGCCGTCGGCTCTGTATCGCAATAGCGTCGGCGTTGCACCGTAAAGGCAGTGGCGTTGCACCGTAAAGCCACTGCCCTCACGCCGCAAAGCCGATGCCTCTGCGCCGCAACGGCAAAGGCAGTGTGGGCATACGGAAAAGGGCTGGGTTCCAAACGAGGAACCCGGCCCTTTCAATACGTGTCGATGGAATCCCAGAGCATGTACTGCTCTGCCACGTATCCCACCGTGTTGCCGAACTGTATCTTCCACCAAAGTCCGCCCCATTTCTTGGTGTCGTCTTCCACCAGCCCAAGGCATCGGAACACTTCGGGCAGCTCGCCTTCCTTGGCGGCGATGGTGCCTATCTTCTTGCACGTCTCGTTGGGACGCTGCCTCACGTTTAAGCGCGTGGTTACCGCCTCGGTGTTCAGCATCACGACGCCTTGACCTTTCTTCGCGCTGTATTCCTCGATGTGGCTCTCGCTCTTCTTCACCAACGCATAGTCTTGCACCATCACGAGATAGCTGTCGCCACAGTCGGCGAGATAGCGGCCCTCGTTGCCCTGCCGGTCTATCACCACCTTCTCAGAGTCGCGATAGGTGTAGTAGGCGTTGCCGTGGTCCCAGTAGGGTGGGATGATATACATGTTCTTGGTTGGGCGGAAGTCCTTGCCGTGCCATGTCACGGTGTCGCCCGGGCACACGTTAGCCACGATCATGGGCTCGCCGACGGTGTCGGTCAGGTTGTAGAGGTAGCCCCGCTGGGTGTTCTTGGTGAATGGTGCCGAGCTGAACATCGAGTCGTGGAGGCAGAACTCGGTGTTGTCGTCGGCGGTTATCTTGAGCGTGAAGTCGTCTACCTGGTGGTTTGCCCATCGTGTGGCAGGCGTCAGCCAGTAGGCAATGTCGAAGCGGCAGCCGTGGCTGTCGCTCATCTTGTACTTGTAGGTGTGGTGCACGATGTTGCGCCCGTGCTTGAACGGTGCCTTGAAATAGTAGCCGTAGGCACGCTCCACCACGCTGTCGAGCTCGGCGTTGTAGAGCGAGTTCTCGTAGGGCACCAGCGAGTCGGGAGCCTCTCCGTGATCCTTCCACTTGGTCAGGTCGAGGGGTTTGTGGTCTATTATCTCAAACCTCCCGACGTTGCTCAATGCTGCCACCACCGCGTTCTTGCTTTGAAGGCGCTCGCCGTTCATCACCACGGTGAAGTCCTTGATGAAGGGATGAACGCCATCGCGGCTCAATGGCAGTCCGACGTTGAATGGAGCGTCTGCCTCGAAAGCCATGGTCACGGTCTTGGCGTCGCCCGGGTTCATGAACTCGTAGTAGACGTCGACGCGCGCGAGGCTATCGTTGCCGATGGTGATGGTGAGCACTTCCTTCGCCACGGAGATGTCGGTCTCATGGATGGGCACGAGGAAGTTGCCGCTGCCGTAGTAGACGCCGTCGTTGGCCCATGCGGAGCTGAGGGCTGCGATGGCGAAAAGATAAGCGATGAGGATTCTCTTCATAATGCGTAGTGTTTTGATAATCTGCTGCAAAGGTATGTCTTTTATTGAATAATGGCGCATAAATTCCGCCGTCATGTCATTTTATTGTGGCAATAATCGCACATGAATGAAACTTTTGCCTATCTTTGCAGAAGATAGACTGCGCTCGGCATTGCGGAAGCGAGCCGCGGAGTTGTCACCACATTATTACCTATTATTAAACCATCGTTATATGACGAACAACCCAAGACGATATTCTCTGACCTTTGCCCTGTTTCTGGGCGTCGTGCTTCACGCCGTGGCAGGCGAGTGGATTCGCATAAACCAGCTGGGCTACCTGCCGCACTCTACCAAGGTGGCGGTGATGATGTGCGAGGACACGCCGCAGGTCAAGGCGTTTGAGATACACGACGCGTTCACCGACAAGCTCGTGCTTTCGTCGGACAAGGTGAAGTCCACGGGACCGCTTGGCAACATGAAAGCCACCTTCAGGCTCGATTTCAGCCAGTTGACAAGCAGCGGCGCGTATTATATCATGGTAGGGGAGTGCCGCTCTGAGGTCTTCCCCGTGAATGGGCAAGTCTATCGTGGCGTTGCCGACTTCACGCTCAACTATATGCGGCAGCAGCGTTGTGGATGGAACCCTTTCATCAAGGACTCGTGCCATCAGAAAGATGCCATCATAGTGAACCACCCCACGAAGAGCGGGCAGCACATCGACGTGCGTGGAGGGTGGCACGATGCCGCAGACCTGCTGCAATACACGCCGACCTCGGCAAACGCCATCTACCAGATGATGTTCGCCTACATGCAGAACCCTACGGCGTTTGCCGACTGCTATAAGGCGGATGGAACGCCAGGGGCGAATGGCATTCCCGACATCGTGGACGAGATATACTGGGGGCTGTCGTGGCTCGACCGCATGAATCCCGAGAAGCGCGAGCTCTACAACCAGATTGCCGACGACAGGGACCACGTGGCGATGAAGTTGCCCAACTATGACCCTGCCGACTATGGATGGGGCAAGAACGCCGAGCGACCTGTCTATTTTGTGGACGGCAAGCGCCAGCAGCGTGGCAAATTCAGCAATGCCACAATGGGTGCGGCGAGCACGGCGGGAAAGTTCGCCAGCGACTTCGCCCTTGGCTCGATGGTCTTGAAGCCTTTCTACCCTGAGTTTGCCGCGAAGATAGGTGCCAAGGCGGCTGACGCTTTTCAAGTGGGCGTGGACAAGCCGGGCAATACGCAGACAGTCAGCGTGGTGTCGCCATATATCTATGAGGAAGACAACTGGGTGGACGACATGGAGCTGGGCGCCATGGAACTGTACAGGAAGACGGGCGACCGCGACTACCTGACTAAGGCGGTGGAGTATGGACGCCGTGAACCCGTGACGCCATGGATGGGCGCCGACAGCGCGCGCCACTATCAGTGGTACCCCTTCATGAACATGGGACACTATCAGATCGCCAAGCTCGCCGACAACCAAAGGCTTCGGGCTGAGTTCATAAGAAACCTGCGCGCTGGCATTGAGCGCACCTATGAGCGTGGGCGCAACCATCCTTTCCTGTGGGGCGTGCCGGGCATCTGGTGCTCAAACAACCTGACCACGGCTATGCTTACCCAGTGCATCCTCTACCGCCAACTCACGGACGACCGCTCCTTCGAGGAGATGGAGGGCGCGCTCCGCGATTGGTTGCTCGGATGCAACCCGTGGGGGACGAGCATGATAGTGGAGCTGCCCAAGGGCGGCACTCACCCCACGCAGCCACATTCCGGCTACGTCTACCTGAACAAGGGCAACACGCCTGGCGGATTGGTGGACGGACCTGTGTATGCGACCATCTTCGGCAGTCTGAAGGGCGTGAGCCTGACCACCGGCGCGCGTGCTGCCGAGGCGCACAACTATGAACAGTTCCAGCCTGGCGACGTGGTTTATCACGACAACATGAGCGACTATAGCTCCAACGAGCCAACGATGGACGGCACGGCGTCGCTCACGTTCCCCTTCTCAGCCTACGACATGGAGGGCAGAGCGCAAGACGGGGTGGGGGAGGACAACAACGTCTATGAGCAGGCGGGTGGCATAATAAAGGGCAACCCGAGCAAGAAGAACATCACCTTGGTGTTCACCGCCGACGAGTGGGCAGATGGGGCTGACGACATCATCGCAACCTTGAAGCGAAACAACATCAAGGGTGCTTTCTTTTTCACGGGCAAGTTCTATGAGCTTCATGCCAACTTGGTGCGCCGCCTCGTTGCCGATGGCCACTATGTGGGCAGCCACAGCTATGGCCACTTGCTCTATGCGCCTTGGGAGAACCGCGACTCCATGCTTGTGACCAAGCAGGAGTTCATGGACGACATGAGGAAGAGCTATGCCATGCTCGCGCGCTTCGGCATAACCCAAGACAAGGCTCCGTTCTTCATTCCGCCATACGAGTATTACAACGCCTCCGTCTGCTCGTGGGCTAAGCAGATGGGCTTGCGCATCATAAACTTCACGCCAGGCACGGGAACGAATGCCGACTACACCATTCCGTCGATGAAAAACTATCGTTCGAGCGACGCCCTTGAAAAGCGACTGCTCGACTATGAGTGCGACCACACGCTCAATGGCCACTTCCTGATGTTGCATTTCGGCACGTCGCCCGAGCGCACCGATAAGTTCTATCGTCGTCTGCCTCAGGTCATAAAGACTCTGCGGAAGCGTGGTTACACTTTCGTGTCGCTGGAAGACATGATAAAGTCGTGACGTTCAGCACGTCATCGTGCCTTCGATTGGCGTTTTGATGTCCGCCAAGCATTGCAATTCTTGTTGTCCGGCAAAGCATCGCAAACAACAGGTCCTGTAGGGACGACATACTAAAGCGCAGGGCTTGCCCCTGCGTTTTAGTTATACAACAATATTGCACCTGTAAGGGGCGCACATTTCAACCTCATAATGGATTGTACGCCATTTACAGGGGCAATAGACAGCAAATAAGCCTCGCGTCTTTGGCGAGCATGAAAAGAAAATGCCCTCGCCTTGCATGGGTAGCAATACGAGGGCATAATTTTTATACGTAAGAATAATCGTTGGGCTTAGAGGTTTATCTTGTAACCAACCGTCAACTGGAACACGCTATTGCGACAGCTTTCGTCAACCTTTTCTTTTTCGGAGTTGATCTTTGTCAAGCCCCAGTTGTAGCGAGCGTCGATGATGACATTGAAAAACTCGTAAGAGAGACCGACGGGGATGGAAAAGTCGACCTTCTTAAAGTAGTCCTTGACATTAACAGTATTGTGTTTGTCAAATGTTGCCGCCAGACCAGTTGCGTTAACGTTATAATTGTTCTTGGCAGAGAGCAAGAAACCAGGCTGGATGCCAACCTTTACGGCTAAGCCTTTCACGACATAGACGTTTGCGAGGATTGGAACGTTGAGGTATGAAAGCCTACATTTACTCTTGTCGGTAATGCTCAGATCCTCGCCACGATAGTAGCCGTTTCTTTCTTTTCCTTGTTGCGTGAAGAGAAGGCCTGCGGTAACTGCAAACAGTTTGCTTACCTGATAGCTCGCTTCTGCTCCTGCCACACATCCTGTTGTGATGCCGCCTTCTATTGTCGTATTAATGACTTTACCCAGCTTATAGGTGCGTTGGTAGCTATTGCCAGTTATGGAGGTAATGGTGGCACCGAACTTAGGAGTGATGGAGAACGTTCCCGCTGCTGGTTGCGCAAAGACTCCAACAGAGGCCAATAGGGCAACGATGAATGTTGTTATCTTCTTCATTGCTGTAGGTGTGAAATCAATGCGTAAGTTACTTTGCTTGTGAGCCATCGGCAAGGAAGTTCCATGACCACTTCAGCTTGTTGACCAGATCAACATACTTTTGAAGTTCTGCATCGGTATCGAGCATTTTGTTCGTCTTCAAGATATACCTGGTTGATTGTCCGCCTGCGTCGTATGTGTATGTTAAAGAAGGAGAGTACTTGCCCTTCTCAAAGTTGGTCTTGGCTGTAGCCTTGAGGCTGATGCTGCCTGATGCAGGGTACTTGCTAATGGTGAAGCTCTTATAGAACTTCTTTGTCACTGCCTCAGTCTGAGTTTGGCCATTACCATCGGTATAGACAACCGAGAGGTCGAGGAGGGTCAATACGTCGTCGTTCGGCTCAAGGGTCAAGCTGATCACTGTGGTGCCAACTTTGTTCTTGTCGTCATCTTTGCTGCAAGAAGCAAGCAAGGTTGTTGCTAACGCGGCGAAAAGAACCACGAAGACTGAAATAAACTTTTTCATTGTTTGTTTTATATTAGTGAAATATTTGTTGCGTTATTGCACGTAAGTTTATTCGGACATTTTATTCCGTTGGGGGCTCATAGGCCGTGCCGCGTGATACCAAGTTCTTATAGAAGTTATCCTCGGTGAGGTCCTCGCTGTTCTGGATGTTGTTCACCCAGTTGTTTGTTTTTCCCTGGCTATAGCCGTCGCCCCAGTCGCCAAAGGTTGGATAGATAGTGTTGATGCGCTTCAGCTCCTTCGGCCAACGCCAATCGACGGGCAAGACAAGGATCTGTGGCCTCTCGTCCTTTCCGGGCAGGTTTACCGATTCCCATGTTTTGCCGTTATGCTTTACCATCAGACGGAACTGGCCTGCATTGTCGAGACCGGTTGCATAAGCAGCCATTGAGAAGTTAGAGTTGCTCAGATTCACTTTGATGGGCCATACTGTACGCTCATAGTTAGCCCCGTTAAAGCAAGTGTTGATCATCTCGCCAGAGTTGTAAGTATCTTCCGTAGCGCCGAAGTGTGAGTGCCATTCCTTTGATACATCCCACCATTGGTCATTGCGCATTATCTGAAGCTTTGCGGGCAGAGTGCCACCGGCGGCAAGGGGGACAACGGAGATCCACTTGTTGCCGGACACGTGGTAGACCTGGAACACTACATCGTTGAAGTCGAAGTCGAACGTGCCGCCGAGGTCCTCGCACGCTACTGTCCAACCCAATGATTGCAGTGAAATAGGCGTTACTTTCTGAGGGAGATAGACGACAAGGTCATTAAAGTCTTTATCGCCCTCGCCTCCGTCGTCAGAAGGATCATCGAAGCAAAGGAAAGAATATGCTTTACTGTTGTTTCCCAGAGTTCTGTAGGCGAAGTAATTTTTACCGTCGTTCAAAGCCTTGTCGGAGTAATATATCTTGTTGCCTATTTGCACATACAAACCTGCAATGATGCTCTCATAGGCTGTGAATGTATAGCCCTTGGAGTTGAAAGTGAAGCCAGCCGCCCACGTCACCTTGCCAGCATCGCCATAGTCAAAGCAGTTTGTCGCACCTTCCACGGTAGTAGTCCAATTGCCATTCACTTTAAACTGCAGATCGTCACCTTCCTTGTCGGACCAGAAAGGTATACGATGCATACCGTCCTTGTTGTAAAAATAGACACCTACGGTGTGCTTTTTGGGGGAGTTCCAATAGGCAGGGTAGAATGTGAAAGAGATACCTTCAGCCGCAGCTATATAATTGCTTTCACTTAATACTGTGAAAATCTCGGTTTTGTCCATGCCGTTACCTTCGGAAAGTGTTTTGAACGTCTTGTCACCTAATTCACAGGTTATGGTCGTATAGTTGTCGCTTCTTGTCACAACGCTGCTATATTCGTTCGGAATAGCTGATGACTTCAGCGGAGCCTTAGCTGCCGCCCTGGTGGCAGAACCTTGTGCATTGTAGGTCACTGTGCCGCCGTTCTCGGCATAGAACTTTGCGCCGTCGCAGCTCACGATGTAAGGCGAGTTGTCGCCCTTCACGCCGTCGAAGGTGATGGTCTGGTCGGTCACGTTGTCGTAGTTGGCGGCAAGGCGATACTCGCCGCCCTGAAGCTCGAAGATTTGCACATAGCTTGGCTTGCTGCATTTCACGTGCACGCTCTTCTGCTCAACCACGTTCATGCCTTCATTCGAGATGTTCAAGCCGAATTGCTTGATAAACTCGCGGGTGTAATTCTCCTCTGCTGACGATGGTACGTTCTCGTCAACAGAACACGATGCTAACCCACCTCCGAGTAGGGCAATGCCCAAAAGAAGTTTGTAGTTTAATGTTCTCATAATTTCATTGTTAGTATGATTACTTTTGTGTTGGTCGTTATTTAACGCCAGTTTTTCTATTCGTCAGTGTGTCTGGTGTGTATTCGCCAGTCTGTCTGTTTTTGTATTCTTCAGACTCTTTTTGCAGCCTGCTTATTTGCTGTTGCAATTTGATTTTTTGTATTTGTAGCTTGTTTGTTCTTCTAGTCTGCTCGTTTGTTTCTGCAGATTTTCTGCTATGTAGTCTGCTTGTTTGTCTTCTTAGTCTGTTTGTTTTTGTATAATGTCGGTGGACCGTGACGGTCGTTCCGATAATTCGTTTGATGTTCTTTGGTACGTTTGTTGTGTTGCCCTTTCAGGGCGTTGGCTCAATTCTGATATAATTACACGCCACTATCGAGGATGTAGTTATTGTTGTTATCCCTAATAATGGCGTGTAAGTATATTAATTATTTGTAGAAGGAGTATAAGGAGCACGCGCATTCACCTTCAGATAAAAATCCTTCTCGGTGAGGTCGCCTTCATTCTTTATATTACTTACCCAAGTGCCTCCGGCGTAGCCTGAACCCCATGTGCCGAAATCTGGATAAGTGGTATCAATGCGTACAATCTCTTTCGGCCAACGCCAATCAACGGGCAGAACGAGCATCTGTGGAACATCTGAATCGCTTGCGCCATACTGAGACACCCATGTTTTGCTGTCTTTACGATCCACTCTAAGTTCAAAACCGCCACCAGCTTCAGATTCCGTGGTGAATTTACTCATTGAGAAATTCTCATTTCCTATCTCAATATAAATGGGCCATACGTTCTTTTCGTAACCCGCACCGTTGAAGCAAGTGTTGATCATAGTCGAAGAATTGTAGGTGTTCTCAGTTGCACCGAAGTGCTGATGCCACTCCTTAGAGATAGGCCACTTCTGTTGGTTGCGTGTAAAATACAAGTATGCCGGCAATGTGCCGCCTGCCGCAACAGGGACGATGCTCAGCCATTTTTGACCGGATACATGGTACACTTGGAAGACGACATCGTTGAAGTCATAATCGTAAGTTCCGCCAAGGTCCTCACAGGCAACCGTCCATCCGACTGTTTCTGTAGAAGTAGGTGTGATTTTCTGTGGACAACAGATGACGAGGTCATTGAAATCTCGGTCGCCCATACCACCGCCATCAGCAGGATCGTCAAACATAAAATAGGTATAGCCATCTCCTGAATCAGAGATATGCTTATATGCGAAGTATGATACTCCACCATTCTCATCGGAGTTTGAATAGTACCTCTTGCCATCTACTTCCACGAAGATACCGACACCTGCATCCTGGGTTGCTGTCATCGTATAGCCTTTAGCGTTGAAAGTAAACTCTTCCTTGTAAGACACCTTACCCTTATTGCCATAGTCCCAACAGTCTTCTACGTTCTCGACCGTTGTGGTGTAAGAATCTTCGTTGCCGACCTTGAACTGCAGTTCGTCTCCACCCTTGTCGCTATAAACAGCCACTTCATGCTTGACGTTTTTGGAATCATAATAGTAGAAACCCACGGTGTGCTTCTTTGCTGAATTCCAATAAGCGGGATAGACGGTGAAATTATCACCACTTTTTACATTCAAAAATTGTTTGTATGAAACAGTAACGTTTTGAGTATTGTTTTTCCCATTGTTTTCAGACAACGTCTTGAATGTTTCGTCTCCCTTTTCGCATGTGAATTCTTTATAAGTATCACTCTTGGAAATATTTTGGCTACCACTGGGCACAACAGAAGTCCTCTTTCGAGCACTGAGCTTTGAGGTGGAGCCACCCTGTGGGTTGAAAGTCACCGTGCCTCCGTTCTCAACATAGAACGCGGCATTGTCACACATAACGAGGAACGGCGTATCGTCTTTCTTGGTGCCGTCGAAAGTTATGGTCTTGTCGGTTACGTCTTCGTAGTCGGCAGCAAGACGGTACTCGCCAGCTTGTACTTCGTAGATCTTTACATGTGTGGGCGCAGTGCTGCTCACGTGTACGCTCTTCTGCTCTACCACATTCATGGCTTCACTTGACCAGTTTACGCCGAACGTCTTGTAGAACTCACGGGCATAAAGCTCGCTCGCTGGGATTTCTTGCTCGTCTAACGAGCAAGAAGCCATGGCTCCAGCCACCAGGGTCAGACCCAGAAGTGTTTTGAGGTTCATTGGTTTAATTGTCATTATTGTTATTGTGTTTTTGTTCTTTACTTTGAGTGTTTTGCATTTGCCGATGCGTTTGGGTGAACGTTTTGCAGGGTTGTCCACATTGGATGGTTTCCTGGTTGCGGACGGGCACAGGACCCGCACCCTGCAAAGCGTTGGTGATTATTTCAGCAGATAGTGGATGCGAACCTTCACGCAGCGGTTGAGCTTGGCGTTGAGGCCGCGTGTCGACTTGTCTTTCACGGTACGGATGTTGCCGTTCATCGAAGCCACCATGTAAATCTGCGATGCCACGTTCTGCATGCAAGGCTTCTGCTTGAGCCATGAGATGACGGTTGCGGCACGGTTCTGCGAGAGTGCGTTGTTGCGCTCGCGTCCCACCTGCTCGGCGTTGTCGCCCGTGTAGTTGTCCTGGCTCGTGGCCAGACCCTCGCACTGTATCATGGCGATGGTGCCGTTCTGCAGGATGTCCTTGATGTGATCGACTGTTGCAGTGTCGGTGAACTGTGCGATGTAGCCATCGTTGCTGTTCATGGCAGCGTAGACGTCTGCGAAGCTCACGAGCTCCTCACTGTTCTCCACGTCCATGTTTTGGCGCACGGTTGCGAGACCCTCGTGCTGGTTCAGACCGAACGATGTGGTCTCCATATAGTTATTGTCGGAGAGGAGTTTCTGACCTTCTGTCTCCTTGTCGATGCGGTACTGCCACGTGTGCTGACCGTCGTAGATAGGAGCGTAGTAGTAGCCATGCTGCTGGCGGAAGCTTGCCATGTCGGTGTCCTTGAGGCTGAGCGACAGAGGCTGCTTAGACATCTCGTAGCCGCGTGGCAGAGAGCCCGTGTCGAATGTGCGGTTTGCCGTCTCCGTGGCTATGTCCTCAGTTGAGAGACCCACTGGCGACTTGCCGTCGGCGAGGCGTGATGCCACCTGGGCGTTGTTGGCGTAGCGCTTCTGCGTGAAGAGTCCGCCTGCGAGATAATCGATGGCGTTGACCTTGCTGCTTGCTACCGTAGGAGCGTCTGAGCGTCCAGAGTAGTTGTTGGGGTAGAACACGTAGAACGTCATGGTGCGGTAGGCGACGTTGGTGTCCTTAGCCTTCACGGTGATAATGTCGCGCTCGCGATAATCGCGGCGGTAGATGGCATCTGTCTTACGCTTCCAACCGTTGCTCTTCTTCGTGCCGAGATACCATGTGAAGCCGATGTCGATACCGAGGTTGCAGTCCCATTTCTCAGCGTAGTGGTCGGCTTGTCCGTATTCAAGGTCGAAGTTGGTCTGGTAGAATAGACCGCGAGCCTTGACGTCGACGGAGAAGTTCTTTCGAGGAGTGAAGAAGCGGCTGTATTGCAACTCCACGTGTCCGCTCCACTCGTTGTCGGAGCCGTAGGAATGTCCGTAGCCAAGGTGGTGAACACCACCGATACCTGCCGCGAACATGAACTGGTTCATGTGTCTCTTGCTATAAGCACCCTCATAGCCGAAGAAGAGGCGTGTGAGGTTGAGCACTGCACTTCCGCTGATGTCCCACCATCCGGTCTTCATCTTGCGGTAGGGCGTGTTGTTTGGAGTGAGCTTTACGTCGCCGTAGCCATAGTGGCCGGTGATGTACTCGGTGTAGCCGCGCGAGTTGGACCTGATGAACTCCAGCTTCAGGGCGATGCCCGGCGTGAACCACTTACCGATACCGATGCTCCAGTCGGGAGATACGGTGCCCCAGAATCCGGCTGTCTTACTGTAGTCGCCACGGAAGGTGTGAGCGCCGACGGTACCGAAGACGAACCAGTTTTTGTTGAACCGGTTGGTTACGACACGCATCGGGTCGTACACGGTGTCGCTCTGCAGGGTCACTTGTGTCGGGGCTGTGTAATCCACCGTGTCGGTGTAGATTACCGGATAGTCCTTGTACTTGTCGCGTTGGGCATACGTGCCGACAAATGGCAGAATGACCAGGGAAAGCAACATCAACAGTTTTTTCTTCATCATCATTAATATTACGTACGCTAATATTTAAATCTTTCTATGCTCGTAGTTGAGTTATTAAGGGAATATCTGCAAGGCATCGTTGCCATGTTGATACTGTTCGTATATATTAGTACAAAATTACGAATATTTTGAGAAAACTTTTATCTTTTCACCCAATTTATTTTATGTAACACGTGTAATTTAACACTTTTGTTGCACGGAGTTTGCAATTTACGCATTATTTGTGCATATGTTTACTCATTTAACGGTGAAATGTGCCGTTTTTCTCTGTTTGCGATTATGCCGCAAGGGCACTGGCTTTGCGCCGCAATCGCGATGGCTTTGCGGCGTAATCGCACAGTCGTTGCGCCGCAACCGCGACGAGGTGAAATATTGTGCGTTGAGACCAGTACGGTCCGCACGTCGCGGGGCTTTTGTGGACGCGGTTTGTCATGGTGTCGGCGTAAGAAGCCGCATCAGCTCCGATATGGTTGATATGCGGTGCTGCGGCTGGTATTGCGAGGTCAATTCTTCGAATCGTTGTGAGTGGATATTCTCGCCGTTGTCGAGCAGGCAGACGGTGGTCCAACCCAACTGGTTGGGGGCGATGAAGTCTTTCTTCGGGTTGTCGCCCACGTAGACGAAGCGCGCGGCGTCTGGATGCAGCTCCATGAGGCGGCAGTAGTTGGCCTCGTCGGGCTTCTCGCTGCCTATTTCCTCGCTGATCACAATGTCGGCGTCGGTCATCCAGCGGTCGAGGCGAAGTGCGGCGATCTTGTTGCGCTGCTGCAGGGATCGGCCGTCTGTGATGAGGGCGAGGGTGCAGCCGGCTGCGCTAAGCGCGTCCAGCGTCTCCCTTACCTCGGGATCGAGATGGATGTCGGGGCGGTGAGAGCGGTACATCTGCAGGTAGGTGTCCACCGGCGTGTCGGCATTCAACGCCTCGTTGAGCCGCTGGAAGGCGTTGCCGCGATTGCGGTATGCCCTTAGCATCTCCTCGTAGACTCTTTCGCCCTCTGATAAATCCCTACCCGCATTCGTAGCGGCATAGACGGCAATCTCGTGGTACGCAGACCGCAGATAGTCTATCTCCTTATATAATGTGTCGTCGAGGTCGAACGCCACGAGGGTGTGGGTGTATGGAGGCATGGGAATATTTTTAGGAACGAATATTCGTGGGATTAGTTAGATTCGTGGTTCAAACCTCTAAAGGCGTGTTTATATTAACCACGAATCGAACGAATTTTACGAATGGCTGTCGCGTTGTATATTCGTCAGATTCGTATAATTTGTGGTTCAATCGACAAAGCGTATTGGTGGTATTTTACCGCTCTATGGTTTATTAACCACGAATCGAACGAATTATACGAATGGCTTGCGCGATGATTATTCGTCAGATTAGTTATATTCGTGGTTCAATCGGCGAGCCGCATGGGCGGTATCTTACCGCTTGCTGGTTAAAACTAATTGTCTCGTTCGATTGTTTATGTGTAAAGCCCTGAAAGGGCTTCACAAATCAGCCCTGGGTGAGGGCGGAGCGAAGCGACGGACGTAACCCTGGGTAAGGTATGGTGGTGGAATGTGGCCTGTAAGGTCACCACAACCCTCGATTGCTTGTTGTGCTGACTTTACAAGCCAGCGTTAAACGATTGTCGTATACCCAGGGTTACGCATCCCGGCTATCGCCGTGCTGCTCACCCTGGGCTGGTTTGTGTTGCCCTTTCAGGGCACTATGCGCTACGATTACATAGCTGTAACGCATTACATGTACCGCTCTATGGTTTATTAACCACGAATCGAACGAATTATACGAATGGCTTGCGCAATGTATATTCGTCAGATTCGTTATATTACTTCCCGTTGGTCAGTGGGCCTTCGGCAAATCTCGTGGTTCAATCGATAAACCGCATGGGTGGTTTTATAAATCACTCATCGCTTTTCCATGACTTTCTTGTACACCTCTACGGTGTTACGTGCCATGACATCCGAGGTGAACTCGCGGAGGGCTT
>CAVHEN010000067.1:0-15664 GCA_963635115.1 Oscillospiraceae bacterium
TTGGCTCCGTTCGCTCCCTTCTATGCCGACGAGCTTTACAAGGACTTGGGCGGCGAACTTGAGAGCGTACACCTCGACAAGTTCCCCGAGGCCAACGATGCAGCCATCGATCACGACTTGGAGGAGCGTATGGCCATCGCCCAGAAGATTACTTCCATGGTGCTCGCTTTGCGCCGCAAGGTGAACATCAAGGTGCGTCAGCCACTCCAGCAAATCATGATACCTGCCGTGGACGACACCCAAAAGGCTCACATCGAGGCCGTGGCTGGCTTGCTGAAGAATGAGGTGAACGTGAAGGAAGTGAACTTCATTGAAGGTCAGGGCATTTTGGTGAAGAAAGTGAAATGCAACTTCCGCGTGATGGGCAAGAAATTCGGCAAGCTCATGAAAGGCGTGGCAGCTAAGATGAACGGCCTGTCACAGGAAGAGATAGCGTTCCTTGAGAAAGAAGGCTCCATGTCGTTTGAGGTGGAGGGCAATCCCATCACCGTGGACGCAGCCGACGTGGACATCATCTCTGAGGACATTCCAGGATGGCTCGTCAGCAATGACGGCAATCTCACGGTTGCCCTTGAGGTGGAATTGACTCCAGAGCTGAAAAACGAAGGCATGGCGCGTGAGCTTATAAACCGTATACAGAACATCCGCAAGGATAGCGGATTGGAGATAACAGACCGCGTGAAGCTCACCGTGGCTCCTAACGAGGCTACCGATGCCGCTATTAATGCGTTCGGCGACCTTATAAAGAGTCAGGTGCTCGCCAATTCCATCACCATTGCCGACAACGATGGCACAGAAGTGGACATGGACGAGTTTAAGCTGAACATTAAGGTCGAAAAAGACTAATAAACTGTCGTCATGCAAGTAAAGCATTATTCTGACGAGGAGCTCGAAGAGTTTCGCGTGATCATCAACAACAAGCTTAAGGTCGCAAAGCAAAGCTACAACGAGGCTATGGCGACCTTAAGCAACAAAGGCAACAACACTGACGCTGACACTGCCCCGACATATCATATCCTTGAAGAGGGCACGGAGGTGATAGAGCGAGAGAACTTGATACAAAAGGCTCAACGCGAATACAAGTTCATCCAGTCGCTCGAAGCTGCCCTCGTAAGGATAAAGAACAAGACATACGGCATTGACCGTGTCACAGGGGAATTGATACCCAAGGACAGGTTGCGCCTTGTGCCTCATGCCACACTTAATGTCGCCACTAAAAACGCGAGAAAGAAGTGAAGAGAAAAGGACTTCTGGCATGGATCATTATCGCCGTCATTCTCATAATAGACCAACTGATAAAGATTCATGTCAAGACAACAATGACCTTAGGTGAGTCGGTAAGAGTCACCGACTGGTTTTATATTACATTCATCGAGAACAACGGAATGGCTTGGGGCATGACCTTTGTCAACAAGCTTTTCCTTAGCGTGCTTCGCGTCGTAGCCATTTGCGCCATAGGCTGGTTTATTTGGCAAGTGGTGCGGCAGAAAGGCAGGACGGTTTTTGTCGTCTGCCTTTCCATGGTATTGGCTGGCGCGGCAGGCAACATCCTTGACTCGATGTTCTACGGACTTTGTTTCACGGCATCCACTCCCTACAGTGTGGCATACACCGTGCCATTTGGCTCTGGGTATACCGACTTCCTCATGGGAAAGGTCGTGGACATGTTTTATTTCCCTATCATACATAGTACTTGGCCCACATGGATGCCATTGGTTGGCGGTGAGAGTTTCACCTTCTTCTCGCCAGTGTTCAACTTTGCTGACGCCGCCATCACGACGGGCGTCATCTGCTTGCTGCTGTTTTGCTCAAAAGACCTTTCTACCATTGGAAGGACCATTGACATAGCTCGCGGAAAGCAACCGGCAAAAGAGAATGACGGGGAAGAAGCCAATGCCATGAAAGACACGAAGAAAGAATAAGCCATGAGAAAGACATTGTTTTTCTTTATTGCCATGATTGTTGTCGGAGTTTTTACAATGAGCTGCGACGATAGTCCGTCTGTCATCTCCTCCGGAGAGATGGAGAAGATTCTCTACGACTATCATCTTGCCGACGCCATGGCGCAACAAGCCGATGGCGGATATGCCAAGAATGCCTTTGAGTATCGTGCCGCGGTGCTCAAGAAATACAATGTCTCACAAGGCAAGTTCGACTCGTCAATGGTATATTACATGCGCCACACTGAAGAGTTGCACACGATGTATCAGCACATCTCCGACCGTATGCAAGAGGAGGCAAACAGGTTGGGCGCAAGTTCCTCAAGCGGCATTACCGCAGCTGGCGACTCTGCCGACGTATGGAACGGCGAAAGGTCGATAACGCTCATTCCCAACGAGCCTTACAATCTCTACTCTTTCAACCTCACCCCCGACACGACTTTCCATAAGGGCGACAAGTTGCTTCTCAACTTCAAGTCCGACTTCATCTTCCAAGACGGAATGCGAGATGGGGTTGTCGTGCTCTCGGTTGTCCTGGGCAACGACAGCGTGACATCAAATGTGTCGCACGTCTCTTCATCCACGCCAATGTCGCTGATGATTTCCGACAACGACAGCCTTGGAATCAAGAAGATACGCGGATTCTTCATGCTATCGAAAAGCATGGACGCCAACACCTCTTCCACGACGCTTAAACTTATGAGCATTCATGACATTATGCTCATTAGGATTCATCCCTCGAAACCCACTAATAGTAACGCGCCAACGACTCCGCCTGATGGCAGGATTCCCGTAAACGCCAATGTCCCGGATTCGGAGAGGATGAAGCCACAAGTGATGCGATAAAGAGACTGCCGAACCTTACCACCAAGAGACGGCAAACCACACCAATCGAAAAGAACTAACAGATAAAAGATAAAAGATGAGAAAACAAATACTCAAGGCTTTCTTCGCCACTGCTTTCCTAACGTCAATGACGACAGCAGCATCAGCGTGCACCAATTTCATCGTCGCCAAGGGCGCATCCACCGACGGCTCGGTCATAAGCACCTACAACGCCGACGACTACGGCATGTTTATCGGATTGGCTCATTATGCCGCCGGCACACACCAGAAAGGCGAGATGAGAAAGATAATAGACTGGGACACAAAGAAATATCATGGCGAGATTCCTGAAGCCCCTGTTACATATAATGTCATTGGCAACATCAACGAGTTTCAAGTGACCATTGGTGAGACCACATACGGTGGCAGGGAGGAGATGGTAGACACAACGGGCATCATCGACTATGGCTCGCTCATCTATGTTGCCCTGCAACGCTCAAAGACCGCGAGAGAGGCAATAAAGGTGATGACTTCTCTCGTAGAGAAATATGGCTACAACTCTGAGGGTGAGACCTTTACCATCTGCGACCCCAACGAGGCATGGATAATGGAAATGATGGGCTGCGGTGGCGACAAGAAGCAGAAAGTGGTATGGGTTGCCGTTCGCATTCCCGACAATGCCATCTGTGGCCATGCCAATCAAAGCCGTATCGGCGTGTTCTCACAATATCAAACCGAGGTGCTCCATAGCAAGAACGTTGTCAGTTTCGCGCGCCAAAAAGGTTGGTACAGCGGCTCCGACAAGGATTTCTCATGGAAAAACACTTACGCCTTCCCCGACTTCTCGGGCCGACGCATGTGCGACGCACGTGTTTGGAGTTTCTTCAATCACCACAAGGACATGAGCCGCTGGTTGCCTTGGGCCATCGGAAAGGACAAGAACGCAGAAGACATGCCTCTTTGGATCGTTCCCGACAAGAAGCTCAGCGTGCAAGACGTTGAATCTGACATGCGCGACCATTATGAAGGCACGGCGCTGTCGGTAGCTGACGGCAACGACATGGGTGGTGGAATATGGGAAATGCCTTATCGCCCCACGCCGCTGACATTCAAGGCCAATGGCAAGAGCTATTTCAACGAGCGCCCCACCTCAACGCAGCAGACAGGTTTCTCTTATGTCTCGCAGATGAGGTCATGGCTGCCACGCGAGATTGGCGGCGTGCTGTGGTTTGGCAACGACGATGGCAACATGATTGCCTACACTCCAATATATTGTGGCAACAAGGTTCAGCCAGAGTGCTACAACACACCGGGAGCCGATGCCGTGACGTTCTCCATGAAGAACGCCTACTGGGTTTGCAACTGGGTGAGCAACATGGTTTACCCACGCTACTCAATGATGTTCCCAAGCCTGAAAGAGGTTCGCGACAGCTTGGAGGCAAGCTATTTTGCCAACCAAGGAGCGGTGGAAACCAAGGCTGCAGAACTGTATAAAGACAACAAGGACGCTGCCATAGACTATCTCAACGACTATAGCAACCAGAAAGCGCAACAGATGCTTGAGCGCTGGCGCCAACTGGCATTCTACCTCATCGTGAAGTACAACGACATGACCATCAAGCCTGAGGCTGACGGCAAGTTCACGCGCACGCCGGAAGGCATAGGGGCAGCAGTGAAGCGCCCAGGCTATCCAGAGGCATTCAAGCAGAAGCTCATCAAGGAGACTGGCGACAAGTTTGAAGTTCCCCAAGACTGATATCGACAAGATGGGGTAATAGACTTATATAAAAAGGGCAAAGACAATGCCGAACATGGAGCAGAAAGAGATTACATTTGATAAATTCATTCGTTGGAGCGGCATAACCTTGTTGGTTGTCGTCGCAATCCTGCTTGTCAACTATCTCAGCCAAGTACTCATACCCTTTTTCGTGGCATGGGTCTTTGCCTACCTGCTCTATCCCATCGTGAAGTTTATCGAGAACAAGCTCCACATACACGTGAGGGCGTTGTCCATCGTAATAACGTTCATCTTCGTCTGTTCTATCATCGGCTTGCTTGTTTGGCTCATAATACCGCCGATGGTAGAGCAGTTTCAAAAGCTTTACGAGATACTTGCCAACTGGTTGCACGAGAGCACGCACACCAACAACATCTCGGCTTGGCTCTCTGAGAAGATAACGGAGAACCAACGCTTGATAGAGCGATTCTTGAAGAGTGGCGACTTCATCGACACGCTCAAGACGACAATGCCAAAACTTTTCAACGTGATTGGCAAGACCGCCAACATCGTAATGAGCGTTGTGGCATCGCTCATCACCCTGCTCTACACCTTCTTCATCCTTCTCGACTACGAGTCTCTTTCCAACAATTGGGTTCGCATCTTCCCCAAGAAGCTCCGTCCTTTCTGGCACGAGCTTGCGAAAGACGTTGAGAGGGAACTCAACAACTACATTCGCGGCCAAGGCACAGTGGCTTTCTGCATGGGGGTAATGTTTTGCGTCGGCTTCACCATCATGGACTTCCCCATGGCCATAAGCCTTGGCATAATGATAGGTATTCTCGACCTGATTCCATACTTGCATACCTTCGCCCTGATACCTACCGCGTTCCTCGCCATGCTCAAGGCCACCGACACGGGTCAGAGCTTCTGGGTCATCTTTGGCATGGCGGTGGGCTTGTTCATCGTCGTGCAGATAATCACCGACATGATTGTCACGCCAAAGATCATGGGCAAGGCGATGGGATTAAATCCTGCCATCCTCCTTCTGTCACTGTCGGTATGGGGCGCGCTGCTTGGTTTCATCGGGCTGATAATAGCGTTACCACTCACCACCATCATCATAGCTTATTGGAAGCGCTATGTCACCAAGGAGGATGCAAGGGCAACAGCCATAGGCGATGAAGCCGCCTCCAATGCAAAGACTGCTCCCGAGACCATAGCCAAGCAATAGACAAATAGCAGGCAGCCATTGTCATGGCCAAGGTAGTCTGTCAAACCCCAAGACATTAATAGTTAGCTATACGCTTCAGCCCCGTTTCCTCTCCTCTTATAGGATTAGGAAACGGGGCTGAAACTTGTTTTGGATCTATATCAGATCCAAGTGGGCAGGAATCATCGTGCAAGATTCCTTCGTTTGCCTTTGCGCCGCAATGGCGTTGTCTTTGCGCCGTAAACGCGTTGCCGTTACGCCGCAATCGCGTTGCCGTCACGCCGCTATCGCATAACGGTGAAATCCGCCGCGGCTGACCTCAGCCACACTATTCAACAAGCCTTCTTATCATATATGTAAGCGTGCCTATGCACGCCTACATTATTTCTTTAGAGATCCCAACCGATTGCAGATGCGCCGAGAACGGCTGCTGAACTGCCTTCGAGGCTGCTGAACAGGAACTTGGCCTTGCCCTTGAAGATTGAGAGCACGTGGTTGTTGAAACCTTCCTTGATAGGCTTCATCAAGAGGTCGCCTGCCTTTGTCATGCCACCAAAGAAGATGAAAGCCTCAGGAGACGTGAATGCCGCGAAATCGGCGCAAGCCTCACCAAGCATATGGCCAGTGAACTCATAGATGTCGTTGGCAAGCTGGTCGCCCTTGTTGGCGGCGATGCTGACGTCGAGCGAGGTGATCTTTTCAGGATCGAGCTCGCGCAAAACTGACGGGCGGTCTGTCTTTGCCAACATCTCGCGTGCCGTACGTGCAACGCCGGTAGCCGAGCAGTAAGCCTCCAAGCAACCCTTTCTGCCGCATCCGCAAGGACGGCCTTCCTCACCGTGAACCACTGTGATATGGCCAAGCTCACCAGCGAAACCGTCGCAACCGTAAACCAACTGACCATTGACGACGACACCTGAGCCTACACCCGTGCCGAGCGTAATCTCAATGAAGTTCTTCATGCCGCGAGCGGCGCCATAAGTCATCTCACCCACTGCAGCCGCGTTGGCGTCGTTGGTAAGAGCCACGGGAATGCCCAACTTGTCGGAGAACATCTTTGCCAAAGGCACGATGCCATCGTGACCCCACTTGAGGTTTGGAGCAAACTCTATGGTGCCGGTATAATAGTTGCCGTTTGGCGCACCGATACCCATCGACTTAATCTTCTCAATGCCACCCACTTGGTCGATAATCACCTGGAGTGCCTCTACGCAAGCGTCTACATAATCATCCACCTTGTCATAGACTTGAGTCTTAACGGCTGTAGTAGCCTTGATGTCTCCACGAGAGTCAACAATGCCAAATACAGAATTTGTTCCACCGAGGTCAAGGCCGATGACATACGGTTTCATTACAGTTTCTTCCATAATAATATGTTTTTAGTCTGTTATAATTTAGAATATTTCAGTAAACTTTCTTATCACTGCAAAGGTAGTAAAATATCAGAGAAAAGACAGAAAACCAATGCTTTTTTTGTAAATATTGACAGTATTTTTGCTCATCAAGCAAAGAATATGTATCTTTGCGCTAAGTTCTAATTATCATGACACAAGAAGAAGATATTAAGAATGCCGTCAAAGTGCTCAGGGAAGGCGGCGTGATTCTCTACCCCACCGACACCGTTTGGGGTATTGGCTGCGACGCCACCAACGCCGAAGCCGTGGCAAAAGTGTACAACATCAAGCGACGCGACGACTCAAAGGCTCTCATCTGCCTTGTCGACAGCGACGCGCGTCTACAACGATACGTCCGCAACGTGCCCGCCGTGGCATGGGACGTGCTTGAGCTGGCCTTGAAGCCAACCACCGTCATTCTCGACGGGGCGGTGAACCTCGCGCCAAACCTTATTGCCTCCGACGGCTCAATAGCCATGCGCATCACAAAGGAACCTTTCTCGCACGAGTTGTGCTATCGTTTCCAGAAGGCCCTCGTCTCCACAAGCGCCAACATCAGTGGTGAGCCTGCCGCACAAAACTACGGCGACATAAGCCAAGAACTGCTCGACAGTGTTGACTACGTGTGCTTCTCGCGCCGTCAGGAGCATAAGCCACACACGCCAAGTTCAATAATAAGGTTAAAGCCAAACGGAGAGGTTCAGATAATCAGGAAGTGAGATGCTGGAGAGGATTATAGTTTGGGGAGAGCGACATCTCACAAATCGTCAAGCGATATCCATTATCGCCTTGCTCATAGGCGTGTTGGCATCGCTTGCCGCGTTCTTATTGCACAAACTCATCGCCCTGATACAGCATCTCCTCACCAACGACTTCGTGACAGACAGCTTCAACTGGCTGTATCTTGTGTTCCCTGTCGTCGGCATTTGGCTGACAATGCTCTTTATCAGGTATGTCGTGAGAGACAACATCTCCCACGGCATCACTCGTGTGCTATACGCCATCTCCACCAAACAGTCGAAGCTGAAGGCCCACAACTGCTGGACATCGCTCGTGGCATCGGCGCTGACCATCGCCTTCGGCGGATCTGTCGGAGCCGAGGCTCCTATCGTGCTCACGGGCTCAGCCATAGGCTCCAACCTTGGACGGCTTTTCCACATGAGCAACCGTCAGCTGATGGTGCTCGTGGGCTGTGGCGCCGCAGCGGCAATCGCCGGCATCTACAAGGCGCCAATAGCTGGACTGGTGTTCACCCTTGAGGTGTTGATGATAGACATGAACATGGCATCGATATTGCCGATACTCATTGCCACCATCACCGCCGACGTGGTGAGCTACATCCTCGCAGGCAACGCCACAATGTTCACTTTCCAGCTCGACAGCGAATGGAACGTGGAGCGCGTGCCCGCCACTATTCTCCTTGGCGTGTTCTGTGGCTTCGTCAGCCTCTACTTCATGCGGGGCATGACGTGGTGCGAAGGCATCTATGCCAAGCAGAAAGACCACCCTTACAGGAAGCTGCTCTTGGGCGGCGTGCTGCTCAGCGTGCTCATCTTCTTTTTCCCCTCGCTCTACGGTGAGGGATGGAATGGACTCAGCATTCTGTTGAGCGGCAAGACTCAAACCGACTGGAACCAGGTGATGGACGGCTCGATGTTCTACGGCCATTCCGAGCTTCTCATTGCCTACATTGGCCTTGTCATCCTCACGAAGATCGTAGCCACCGCCTCCACCAACGGCGCTGGAGGATGTGGCGGAACATTCGCCCCGTCGCTCTTCGTGGGCGGTTTCGCGGGCTTCTTCTTCTCTCGCCTTTGGAACATGGAGATGTTCGGCACCTATCTGCCGGAAAAGAACTTCGTGCTCTTGGGCATGGCGGGAGTGATGGCGGGAGTGATGCACGCACCGCTGACCGGCATCTTCCTCATAGCCGAAATCACGGGAGGCTACCAGCTCTTCGTGCCGCTGCTCATCGTTGCCGTGGTCAGCGTGATGGTGATAAGCATCTTCGAGCCTCACAGCATCTACGCCATGCGATTGGCTCGCGAAGGTAAGCTCCTCACCCACCACACCGACAAGAGCATCCTCACGCTGATGAACATGGACTTGGTGATAGAGAAGAGCGTGACGACCGTGAAGCCAGACATACGCCTTGGCAAACTGGTCAACGTGCTGTCAAACAGCGACTTCAACTACTTGCCCGTGGTCGACGACGACGGCCATCTCCTTGGAGAGATCGACATATTGAAGATTCGCCACATCGTCTTCCGCACCGAGCTATACCAGCGATACACGGCAGCCCAACTCATGACGCCCGTGCCCGCCTTCCTTTTCAATAACGAGCCGATGGAGAAGGTGATGAAGAAGTTTGACCACACCAACGCCGAGGCCTTGCCCGTGGTCGACATCAACAACCACCTCAAAGGCTACATCTCCCGCCTTCGCCTCTACAGCGTCTACCGCAAGATGGTGGCAGACTACTCCGCGGAATAATGCCACTTAGCAATAAATGTTGGACTGTTGAAGAAATTTAAGGAAAATACCATGATTATAAAAGGTGGCAAGCTAATTCCGGCAGACGAAAAGGCATAGATGCTCTAATCGAACAAAAGCATGCACAATGAGAAAAAATGCAGCCAAGCATCCCGTGAATCAGGAGCTTGGCTGCATTTTTATTATTGTGGGAAGGTTATAGTATTATTTCACGGCAATCTTGATGGCGTGACCGCCTATCTTGGCGATGACAAGAGAAGCGGAGGAGACGGCTTGCGATGCAATGCCATTTATCGCCTTGGCCGCGCCAATCTGCTTACCATCGACGGAATAGAAGCGCACTTCCTCACCATTGTCAAGGCCAGAGAGCGTGACGATGCCGTCGTGCGAAGTAGCCACGATGCCACGAGTCTTGGCTTGGTTGATGTTGGTGGAAGTGCCATCGTCAAGTGTGGCGTTCGACTTCAGCCAATAGAGCACGGCTGTGGCTTTCTCCGATTGCTTGTAGCCGTCGGCAGTGGCATATGCCGTGATATTGTAAGCGGCAGCGAGTTGTACCTTTCCGTCTTCGCTATATGCGTCAGTCGCAAAGTCTGTACTTGTGATGGTGTAGTGATACTGCGCTCCATCCGTTACGCTTGCGAACTGGAGCTTGCCATCGCTATATGTGATGGTTGGCGTTGCGCAAGCGGTCACAGGCTTATCCTCCTCGCCATCTTCCTTTGAGGCAAAGATGTAGGAATATGTGCTACCTAAGGCGTCCTTGTAGTCTTGAAGATACGCCTTGGGTACATAGAGGATGCAGGTGTTAAGCAATCCGCAGTTCACTGTATTTTCAGGGAGTTTGCCCTTGAATGTAGCTTGCTCAAGTTTTGTGCATTGTAAAAAGCAAGAACTTCCCAACTCCGTGACAGAAGAAGGGATGGTGATGCTGGTCAAGCTTGAGCAACCCCAAAAGCATTCATATCTCAAGACCGTGACGGAAGAAGGAATGGTGATGCTGGTCAAGCTTGAGCAACCATAAAAGCAATTTTCTCCCAAGGACGTGACGGAAGATGGAATGGTGATGCTGGTCAAGCTTGAGCAACCAGAAAAACAATTATTTCCCAAGGAAGTGACGGAAGAAGGAATGGTAATGCTGGTCAAGCTTGAGCAAGAGGCAAAGCAACCATATTCCAAAGACGTGACGGAAGAAGGAATCGTGATGCTGGTCAGGCCGGTGCATTGCCCAAAGCAATAATCTCCCAAGGACGTGACAGAAGATGGAATGGCGATGCTGGTCAAGCCTGAGCAATGATAAAAGCAAAAACGTCCCAAGGACGTGACGGAAGATGGAATAGTGATGCTGGTCAACTTTGAACAATAATAAAAGCAAGAATATCCCAAGGACGTGACGGAAGAAGGAATCGCAATGCTGGTCAAGCCACTACATGAGTCGAAAGCTTTGTCGCCAAAGGCTGTCACAGGAAACTCCGTGCCATCGCTCGCCGTCACTTTCTCCGGCACAACGACATCGCCAGAATATTTCTCGTCGCTGCTCGCCACGACAGTTGCCGTCTTCTCGTCGCTATCAAGCAGATAGCGTATTCCGTCGATGGTCTCATAGCTTGCCTGTGCGAAGGTGCTGCTTGTGGCAAATAGCAGTGCAACCAACAAGAGAATGCCCTTTAAAGAGCTGAATTCACGCTTCCCAGAGAAGCGGTGGGGGGGGTAAATGTTTTGAATTTCATACAGTTATGTGATTATAAGTTGTTGCTTTGTGATTTCATAATCAAATGTCATTTCCTAAAGAATAGCCACGCCACGAATTATATCCAGCATCTCATAGCCAACCAATCATGTAATGACGCCACAAAGATAGCGAAAAGGTTTGAATGCACCAAATAATCGTATGAGTTTTTCCGTAAAAAGGCTTGTGACTTTCAATTAAAATGTTTAGTTTTGCATCTGTAACTAACAAATAGACAATTATGAATGTATCTTTAGATAATAGTACATATGGCATTGCTGCTTCTTATGCCAATCTGCATAATATCAGTGTTTCAGACGCTATAAGAACTGGTCTTATGCTGCTTGTAGGAAAAAAACAACAGAAGGAGCAAGTTAATATTCGTCCTGTCTCAGAACTTCACCCAAGCGTTCAGGCGCTCATTGGTATTGCTAAGCAGAAAGGAGCCTCGGAGATTGAAGACATCAATGGTGAGAGAATGGTTGAAGAATACTTAACGGAGAAATACAAATAAGGAAACATGAATGTATTCATTGATACAAACATTATCATCGATGTCTTGGACAAGAGGGAGAAATTCTTTGAGGCAAGTGGTAATGTTCTAAGTTTGGGCGCAGAGCATAAAATCACATTGTATGCTACCGCATTAACTATGGCTAATTGCATCTACATTTTGAGAAAGCCATTAGGTTATGAAGGCGCAATTGCGTGCATCAATGCCCTTAAAGAATACATTCATATTTCACCTTTGACGCAAACTGAATTTGACAAAGCTTTCTCTGAGGCGACTCCTGACGTGGAAGATATGTTACAATATTATTCTGCAAAGGCAGCAGGATGCGAAGTTATTATAACAAGAAACGGGAAACACTTCCCATCAACCGGCCTACAGATTTTAACTCCAACTGAATTCTTAGATAGATTTTATTAATTCTATATAATAAGCAATGCAGCCAAACTCCCGTTAACTCGGATGGTTGGCTGCATCCATTATTATTATATGTGTAAGCGAACCGCGATATTAAAAGAGAGCGGCGGCAAGAGAACCCCGATGTTACTTCACAGCAATCTTGATAGCCTGACCGCTTATCTTGGCGATGACAAGGGAGGCGGAAGAGACGGCTTGCGACGCCACGCCATTTATCGCCTTGGCCGCGCCAATCTGCTTGCCGTCAGCGGAATAGAAGCGGACCGTCTCGCCATTGTCGAGGCCGGAGAGCGTGATGATGCCGTCATGGGCAGTGGCTACTATGCCACGTGTCTTGGCTTGGTTGATGTTGGTTGAGGTGCCATCGTCAAGTGTGGCGTTCGACTTCAGCCAATAGAGCACGGCTGTGGCTTTCTCCGATTGCTTGTAGCCATCGGCAGTGGCATATGCCGTGATGTTGTAGGCTGCGGTGAGTTGCACCTTGCCGTCCTCGCTATAAGCATCACTCTTGATGTCGGCATCGGTAATGGTGTAGTGATACAGAGCTCCATCTGTTGCACTTGTAAACTGGAGCTCACCATCGCTATAGGTGATGGTTGGCGTTGAACATTGTCCATAAGGCTTTTCATTGTCATCACCTTCATCTTCTATGGCATAGATATTAGAATATTTACAGCTTAATGCGTCCTTGTAGTCTTGAAGATAGACCTTGGGAACACGTAAGACGCAAGAACCTGATAATCCGCAATCTATTGTATACCAAGGCATCTTTCCTTTAAATGTTGCTAATTTCAAGTTATAACAACCATCCAGGCAATCCTTACCCAAAGATGTAACCGAGGAAGGAATCGTGATACTGGATAACTTTTCGCAATCTTTAAAGCACGACCCTTTAAAAGATGTTACAGAACCAGGAATATTGACACTCGTCAATGATTTACATGAATAAAAGCAATACTCACTTATTTGTACAACAGAATAAGGTATCGTAATGCTTGTCAAACCAGATTCGGCAAAACACAATTCTCCAAATTTTGTTATATTGTCAGGCAGAGTCAGGTTTGTTAAAGAACGGCATTTCGCAAAACACCAATTCCCCAAAGAGGTAACAGAAGAAGGAATACTAATACTCGTCAATGATGAACATTGATAAAAGCAATCATCACCCAAAGAGGTAACGGACGAAGGTATAGTAATGCTGGTCAAGCCAGAGCAGCCACCAAAGCAATTGTTACCCAAAGAGGTAATGGATGAAGGTATAGTAACGTTGGTCAAGCCTGAGCAGCCTGAAAAACAACCACCACCCAAAGAGGTAACAGAAGAAGGTATGGTAATGCTGGTCAAGCCAGAGCAGCCACTAAAGCAATTGTTACCCAAAGAGGTAACAGAAGAAGGTATCGTGATGCTGGTCAAACCAGAGCAGCCAGAAAACCAACTGTCACCCCAAGATGTAAAAGATGAAGGAATGGTGATACTTGTCAAACCAGAGCATCCTTTAAAGCAAAGCTCACCCAAAGAAGTGACAGAAGAAGGTATTGCAATATTGGTCAAACCAGAGCAACCGCCAAAGCATTGATTACCCAAAATCGTGACAGAGGAAGGAATGGTGATGCTTGTCAAATTTGAGCAATCGCAAAAACAATAATCACCCAAAAATGTGACGGAAGAGGGTATCGCAATGCTGGTCAGCCTTGAACAACCACAAAAGCAATAATCACCCAAGAATGTGACAGAAGATGGTATTGCAATGCTGGTCAAGCCAGAGCAGAGATAAAAGCTCTTATTACCCAACGATGTGATTGATGAAGGAATAGTGACACTTTTCAAGCCATAGCATTCGGCAAAGCAATTGTTACCTAAAGACGTGACAGAGGAAGGTATCACAATGCTGGTCAGACCAGAACCATAAAAGCAAGAATCACCCAAAGTTGTGACAGAAGAAGGTATCGTGATACTGGTCAAACTTGAGTAAGAAAAGCATTCCTCACCAAAAGAAATAACAGAAGACGGAATTGATATAGTAACCAAACTATAGCAGCCATTGAAACAAGATTTACCCAAAGTCGTGACTGACGAAGGAATCGTGACGTTAGTCAAGCCACGGCATTCCTTGAATGCGTTTTCTCCAAATGCAGTAACAGGATATTCTGTACCATCCGTTGCCTTCACCTTTTCTGGCACAACTACATCACCAGAATACTTCTGGTTGCTACTCAGCGGCACGACCGTTGCCGTCTTCGCGTCGGAATCAAGCAGGTAGCGTAATCCGTCGATGGTCTCGAAGCTTGCTTGGGCGAAGGAATTGCTTGTGGCAACTATCAGCATCGTCACTAACAGTAGAAGGCTCTTAAAGGAGACATTCCATTGGGAGTTGTGGGAAGTTAACAATTTGATTTTCATATTATTGTACTTTTTGGTTTCAACCTATTGCGTATCATGGCGATAACAATGTGGCAAAAGTACAATATTCTTCTCGGAATCGTTAACCTTATGGTATATTTATTTGATTAGGGAAACATTTGCGTCGCCTTTGCTTCTCAAAAAACAGAGAATGACAAGGGGGAGTGTCAAAACACCCTCGTCATTTCCCAATAACTTCCTGCAATTCATGCAAGAAATAATCTATGTCTATCGCTGTAAAATCATATTTAGGATTGAATCTTACGACATCATAATGCCTATCTTGTGTGACAATATACTTGGCCTTAGCTGAAATAGCACAATCAACGAACTTGTTGTCGTCTGGATCAGCTGTTATCAAATGATAACGATTCTGTGGGTTAACAAAAATTGTATTGGGTGCGGCAAGTATTGCATTTACAATATTACTTGCTATCACTTTTCCAATTTTTATCGACAATATCTCTTCATACTCCAATATTACCTCATTCGAGACACAAAGAAAATACTTACCACAAAGAAAGTCTAAAATGATCTTATGATAAGGACTTCTTCGTGGTATCGACATCAATAAGCAGTTGGTATCCAACACGAAGCGTCGCTTATTAGTCATGATAGGGAGTCCTCATGTGTTCGCTTTTCCACTCATCGATAGTTGCTTCTCCTATCAGTCCGCTATCCCACAACTCATCGGCTGCATCAAAAGCTTTCTGCGCGAAGTAGTGGGCCAACAGATTAGAAATTTCCATCTGTTGGTTCTCGTCAACATTAGCCATCAAATCGACCACATGCTTTTGATATTGATTTAATGTTGTTGCTTGCATAAAAGTTCTTCCTTTCCTTTAATAATAACGTCTAACGCTAAAAATATGGACCACGAATCATCAGCAGCGTCTCCTTGCCAACCATTCATGGAATGACGCCACAAAGTTAACGAGAAAAAATGAATGACACAAGTTTACTGGCAAATATTACATGCGCAATTACTGATGCTTGGCCAGTATGCCTCTCACGGCATCTACCGA
>CAVHEN010000068.1:0-15218 GCA_963635115.1 Oscillospiraceae bacterium
CCAACGACCCCGAGATTACAAATCACGTGCTCTGGCCAACTGAGCTAAAGAGGCGTTTCTTTGCAGCCGTTTGACCGGCAGACTTCAGACCTGTTGTAAAACGGCTGCAAAGTTACTACTTATTTTTCAATCTCCAAAACATTTTGAGGAAATTTTCAATGATTGCGTAATTTTTCCTTGAATTTCGTCAGTTGTTCCCGCAAACTGTCCACGCAGAGGTCGACTCCCTCCTCGAAAGTGTCGCACGTCTTGGCGACATAGATTGGGTTTCCGTTGGGCACCGACACGGTGACGCTGGTCTCCTTGTTTTGCGCGGCAGCAGGCTTGACAACCTTTAATTGCACCTCTACTTTCTTAATATCTTCAAACGACTTTTCCAACTTAGCGACCTTCTTCTCGATGAAGGCTTGCAGCTTCTCGGTAGCGTCGAAGTGAATCGACTTGATGTTTACTTCCATAGTTACCATTTTTAAAGGTTAAACTCATACCCTTGGATGGGCATCTTTGTATACTCTGCGGAGCTGTTCGAAGGTTGTATGCGTATACACCTCCGTTGTCGACGCGCTGGCGTGACCCAACAGTCTCCTTACGCTTTCTATACTTGCGCCATTGTTGAGCATTGCTGTCGCGAACGAGTGTCGCAACACGTGTGGCGAGAGTTTTCTTTGAGTGCTGACGAGCGAGAGCTTGGCTTTCACCCTCAACCTCACGTCTACGGCATTCATCCGATTGCCTTTCGACGTGACAAACACCGCATCACACTTACGGCTCACCTCACGGTCCCTGCAAGCCACATAGCTGCTGAGCGTCGTGGCAAGCTCTTCTCCGTATGGCACCACCCGCTGCTTATCACCCTTTCCGGTCACTTTCAGCTGGCGGTTATCGCAATCTATGTCCACATCGTCAAGACCAATCAACTCCGACAGGCGAATGCCCGTCTCGTAAAAGGTCATGATTATCGCCTTGTCCCTGACCTCCAGAAAGCTTGTGCCCCACGGCAGGTCATCGAGCAGGCGGTTCATCTCGCTTTCCTTGACAAACGTCGGTAACCGTTTGCGGCTTTTTGGCGACTCCACCCGATAGGTGGGGTCACGCTCCACAAGGTGCCGCGCCAACGCGTAACGGAAAAGCGACCGGAGGGCAGCAAAACGCGTCCCCACGCTCGATGCTTCCATACCACCGTCCATGAGATGCTCCATCCAGTCGCGGACAACATCTTCATCGACTGATTGCCAGCTGAGTCCACTGTCAAGGCTATGGAAGTAATCCTCAAATTCCCTGAGGGAGAAAGAGTAAGACTCTATCGTCCTCGGTGAGCGGCAACGCTCATAACGCAGGTAATTCAAGAATTCATCAACCATATCAAACAGCAATCGGACATCAACCGGCCTCACGGTGATTCACATTGCGAATTTATGGAAATTATTTGAAACTACCAAATTTTTCAGGAAGATTTTTTATTCTTCCTCGTCGCGCATGTGCTGCACGTAAACGGCATGCTCCATCTTGAGACGCTTCTTGACAGATGGCTTGTCATACTGCTGACGTGAGCGAAGCTCCTTGATGACACCTGTCCTTTCAAACTTTCTCTTGAACTTCTTGAGAGCTCTTTCGATGTTCTCGCCTTCCTTTACGGGTACAATAATCATTGTGTTTTGGTTTATAAAATTTTAATTAGACATTTGCCTCACGTAAGGGCACTATACACCCTCCCATGATAAGCGGCTGCAAAATTACAAGTTATTTTTCAGATAGCCAAACAATTATCCGATTTTGTGCTATATTTCCTTCGTCGCGTTTTCCAGCCAAGACCGCTCGTCATCGTCAAGATGCGGCGCCAGGACCTCGCATACGTGGCGGTGGTATTGGTTCAGCCAGTCGGCCTCCTCGGGCAGCAACATTTCCTTTATTATAGGGTCGGTATCGAACGGACAGAGCGTGAGCGGCTCCATTTGCAGGAAGTCGCCAAACGCCGTGCTCATGTATGGCCGTATGAGCAACGTGTTCTCATGGCGCACGCCGAACTTGCCCTCAAGATACAACCCTGGCTCGTCGGTCACGGTCATTCCCGCCCTGAGTGGCGCTGGCATGTATTCCATCCTTATCTGGTGAGGGCCCTCATGGACGTTGAGGTAGGAGCCTACACCGTGGCCCGTGCCATGGAGGAAGTTCATTCCCTCGCGCCACATCGCCTCGCGCGCCAAGGCGTCTACTTGGGTGCCGGATGCCCCATCGGGGAATTTTGCCAGCTCCAACTGTATGTGACCTTTCAAAACGAGCGTGTAGACACGACGCATCTCCTCGGTTATCGGGCCAAGGGCAATGGTTCGCGTGATGTCTGTAGTGCCGTCCTCATACTGCGCGCCACTGTCGAGCAGCAGCAAGCCCTTAGGCTCAAGTGGGACGTCGGTGTCGGGAGTCGCCTCATAATGCACTATGGCTCCATGGGCGTTGTAGCCAGCAATGGTATCGAAACTGATTCCGCGGAAGAGCGGTTGCTCCGCGCGAAGGGCCGTGAGTTTGCGGTCGACGCTAATCTCTGTCTGTCCACCCTCCTCCACCGCGGGCTTGAGCCACTTGAGGAACTTCACCATGGCAACGCCGTCCCTGAGCATGGCGTTGTGGTAGCCGGCTATCTCGGCATCGTTTTTCACCGCCTTCATCGCGGGGACGGGCGAGACGCGCCTGACAATCTCCTTGGCATAAGCCTTGCTTTCTTTCGACGCTACTATATTATATAATGTGTAGGACGTCTCCTCCGGGTCGAGAAGAATGTTGTACTCGAAATATTCTCTCAGCCCCTCGCCCACCTTGTCGTAGGCAGCCACCTTCACGCCTTGCGACTCAAGGTAACCTTCCACTTGCGGCGTGAGCTTAACCTTGTCGACAAACAACGTCGCCTTGTCGGTGCTCAACAACAGGTAGGCGACGAACACGGGGTTGCAATGCACGTCGGAGCCTCGCAGGTTGAGCAGCCACGCTATGTCGTCGAGCGCCGAGACAAGCATCCCATCGGCGCCCATGTCGCGCAGAGCCGAGCGCACTCGCCCAATCTTCGAGACGGCCGTCTCGCCAGCATATTCCATTGGGTGCACCTCTATCTTGTGGTCGGGTATCGCCGGACGGTCTTTCCATATCTCGTTAAGCGGGTCGAAATTGGTCCTTACGGTGATGCCACCCTGACGACGAAGATCGTGAATGAGAGCCTCTACCGAGCTCACGTTGTTGCACATTCCGTCCACGCCTACTTGCGCGTTGCCGTCCTTTAGCTGCTCGCCAAGCCATTGCGCTATCGTGGGCGTGCCCTTCACCTTCAAGCGCATCAGCTGGAAAGTGGTGCCCTCCAACTGCTGCTCAGCCGCGAGGAAATAGCGGCTGTCCGTCCAAAGCGCGGCGGCGTCCATGGTCACCACAGCCGTGCCAGCAGAGCCGTTGAAGCCACTGATCCACTCGCGGCCCTTCCATCTGTCGGGAGTGTACTCGGAGTGGTGCGGGTCGGTGGATGGGAAAACGAAAGCGTCGAGCTTCTCGCGGCGCATCACCTCGCGAAGGTCGGCGAGGCGGCTGAGTATCGTGTCGTTTGTCATGACTGTCTTTACATTATTATATTATGTTGCAAAGATAAGCATCTTTGGCAACATTTCACAGGATATATTGAAAATTCGATTGTTTCTGCCGCTCAATGTGCTTACGGCGGTCAAAATAAGACATTCCGGCATCTAAGAAGGCCCGATGTTGAGTCGCACTGATCCGGCGTTGCCGACCTCCGCTGGCCATCACGCCGCAAAGCCACTGCGATTGCGGCGTAAAGCCATCGCGATTGCGGCACAATCGCGAGGCGATCGCGGCGCAAAGGCAACGCAGTCGTTGAACGCGAAAAATGCCCTGCCGGAATCAACATTGCGCCGCCAAAACCGCGCATGAAAAGGCTCACACAGGCAGGCAGCAAGCTTCGTCGTGTCATTATGTCAAACGGAGATTGCAAAATACAAGGTTTTAATATTAAACAACATTTCACAACGAAAAAAAGCAATCACTTCTATTTTATTTTCTTTACCTTTGCAAGCGGAAAAGGAAACTTTTAAAACACAAACTAAGTTATGAAGTATTTAACAAATGACAAGCTTCTTATCGTCGGTGCAGGCGGTATGATTGGTTCAAACCTGGTACAGAGTGCACTTATGCTCGGTCTTACTCCGAACATTTGCCTTTACGATATCTATGAGCCCGGTGTTCATGGCGTATACGACGAGATGGAGCAGTGCGCCGTTCCTGGAGCAAACCTCAGCTACTATGCCCCCGCCGTGGAGGACATGAACGATCCCGAGAAGGTTGCCGAGGCTGCCAAGAAGGCTTTCACTGGCGCTAAATACATCATCTCCTCAGGTGGTGCTCCCCGCAAGGCCGGCATGACACGCGAGGACTTGCTGAAGGGCAACTGCAAGATTGCCGCTGACTTCGGTGAGAACATCAAGAAATATTGCCCAGACGTTGAGCACGTTGTCGTGATCTTCAACCCTGCCGATGTCACAGCTCTCACAGCTCTCATCCACAGCGGCTTGAAGCCAAACCAGCTCACATCTCTCGCTGCCCTCGACTCTACACGTCTGCAGCAGGCTCTCGCCCACGAGTTCGGCGTTCAGCAGGACAAGGTGACTGGCGCTCACACATACGGTGGCCACGGCGAGCAGATGGCTGTCTTCGCTTCTCAGGTTAAGGTCGACGGCAAGCCTCTCTCAGAGATGGGTCTCAGCAAGGAGCGTTGGGAGGAGATCAAGCAGATCACCACACAGGGTGGTTCACGCATCATCAAGCTCCGCGGCCGCAGCTCATTCCAGAGCCCTTCATATTGCGCCGTGAAGATGATCGAGGCTGCCATGGGCGGCGAGCCTTTCACATTGCCAGCTGGTTGCTATGCAAACCTTCCTGAGCTCGGCATCAAGGACGTGATGATGGCCCTGCCTACAACTATCGACAAGACTGGTGTTCACTACACCACACCTGCCGGCACAGAAGAGGAGATGGCAGACCTGCAGAAGAGCTACGAGCACCTCTGCGCTATGCGCCAAGAGGTCATCGACCTCGGCATCGTGCCTCCAGTGGAGAAGTGGAACGAGGACAACAAGAATCTCTAAACCACAGATTACACAATAACTAAAAGGTGTGCTCCTTGACGGGAGCACACCTTTTGTGTTTTTATAAAGCCTTGCCTTATTAGGGAAACGCAGGACACGGGGCATTGTCACTCCGGATCCACATCGAAATATATTTGCACCGACTTGTAGCAAGGTTGCGAGACTATTGCGTCGCGAGTGGCGTAAAAAGCCTGACGAGCCTTCTTCAAGTCTACACCTATTTCCAGTTTCAGCACTATCTTCCGGATAAACACCGCCTTAACCCTTGCCACAGATGGCTTGTCGGGGCCAAGCACGCGGTCGCCTAATAGCTGGCGCAGCTTGCCACCCAGTTCCTGTGCAGCCATCTCGACAACACCTTCTTGCTTGTGCTTCAGATAGACATAAACCACATGGGAGAAAGGCGGATAACGGAAAAGCGAACGCTCCTCAAGCAAACTGTCGTAGAAAGCCTTGTAGTCGTTGCGCACCACTTGGCTGATTACCGGCAAGTCGGGGCTCTTGGTCTGCAATATCACCAACCCGCGCTTGCCACGGCGTCCGGCGCGTCCGGCGACCTGGCTCATCATCATGAAGGCATGCTCATAGGCGCGGAAGTCGGGATAGTTGAGCATGGTGTCGGCATCGAGAATGCCAACCACGGCGACGTTGTCGAAATCGAGGCCCTTGGAAATCATCTGCGTGCCAATGAGCACGTTGGTCTTGCCCGCGCCGAACTCGCCTATCAGCCGCTCGTATGCCCCACGGGTACGGGTCGTGTCGAGATCCATGCGGGCGACAGACGCCTCGGGGAACTCAGTGCTCACAAGGTCCTCGATCTTCTCCGTGCCAAAGCCTCGGTCGGAAAGATGCGGGTTGCCACAGTTGGGACACGACTCGGGCACGGGCATCGTGAAACCGCAATAATGGCAAGTGAGCAGGTTGAGACGCTTATGGTAAGTGAGCGACACGTCGCAGTTCTTGCACTTTGGCGTCCAGCCACAAGTGTGGCACGACAAGACTGGCGCAAAGCCGCGGCGGTTTTGGAACAGTATGACTTGCTTGCCACTTGCCAACGCCTCGCGCATGGCGGCAAGCAGACGAGGCGAGAAAGGTCCCGTCATCATCTTGCGATGCCGCAGGTCCTTGACGTCAACGACTTCTATCTCGGGCAGTTGCACGCCCTTGAATCGCGTGGAAAGAGCTACGAGGCCGTATTTTCCGGTCTTGGCGTTGTAGTAGCTTTCCATTGAGGGCGTGGCAGTGCCGAGAAGCACCTTGGCGCCAAACATCTGCGCCATGACGATTGCCGCGGAGCGGGCATGATAACGAGGTGCGGGGTCTTGCTGCTTGAAACTCGTCTCATGCTCCTCGTCGACAATGACGAGACTGAGTTTCCTGAAAGGCAAGAAGATGGAGCTTCGGGCTCCAAGGATAATGTCGTAAGGGTTGTCGGAGAGCTGCTTGCGCCAAATCTCCACGCGCTCGCGGTCGCTGTACTTGGAATGGTAGATGCCAAGCCGCGAACCGAACACGCGTTGCAGGCGCTGGGTCATCTGCACGGTAAGGGCAATCTCCGGCAAGAGGTAAAGCACTTGCCCACCCTTGTCGAGAATCTCTTGAATGAGATGGATATAAATCTCGGTCTTGCCGCTTGATGTCACGCCATGAAGCAGCACCACGTTCTTGTCTTGCCATTGCCGCCCTATGTCATCCTTAGCCTGCGCCTGTGGTTCGCTAAGCGATTGAATAAGCTCAGGATGATAAACGCCCTTGCGATTGATGCTTTTCACCTCGCGGTCAATGGATTGAAGGAACCCTTGAGTAACAAGCCTTTTCACGATTTCGGCAGTGCAGTGGGCCTCGTTCATCAATTCCTCGCGTGTGATAACGCTTGTGGCGGAATCGTGGAGAAGGGTCAGAAATGTCGTGAACGCCGCCTGTTGCTTGGGCATGCGCCGGAGCATCTCCACTGCCGCCCTTTGAGCCTCCACATTGGCAAACTTCTCGCCAAGGCAGACGCACGCCTCAGTCTTGGGCTTATAGCCCACTTCCGCCTTCAGGCCCGCCGGAAGTGCGGCATTCATCACATCGCCAATGGGCGACATGTAGTAATCGGCAATCCATCGCCAAAGCCTTAGCTGGTTGGGCAAAAGGACGGGCGCGTCGTCGAGCACCGCCAATATCTCGCGAATCTTGCTGTCGGGTAGGTCTGGTTTGTCGGCATGAACCCTCACTGCCATTGCCGCGTAGGTCTTGCTCTTGCCAAAGGGAACGAGCACGCGCACACCCATCGCAACGCGAGCGGCAAGGGCGTCGCTCACGGCATAGGTGAAAAAATCTTGAAGGGGCAAGGGCAAGATTACATCAACATACTTCATTCCTATGAAGACGCCCGACAGGAAGCGCCTGCCTAAATTGAGACTTTAGTCAACGTGTGAGGGAAACTGGTTAGAACCAATAGCCAATGGCGACTTGCCAAGTGTTGTTGCGACCATTGGCCAACTGTGTGTCATTATTGGTTTGGGTGAATTGCATCTTGCCCGACTTGCCACACTCAATATTGTAATTGACAGAGGCTTGCAGATGCTTCAATAATGTGATACCAGCACCGACATTCACACTGAACGTCGCCTTTTTCAACGAATAACTGCTTGTGGAGTTCCACTTGAAATCCTTGTCGCCGACATTGATGCCCCATTGAGGACCAGCGAAAACAAACACGTTGGCAACCGTACTCAACCCCACGCCATATCTCACGTTGATGGGGATGTCGATGTACTGCTGCTTGATTGTCGTCTCTTTGCTAAGGTCTCCTCCGATCGCGTCGTTGGAATAATGCATCTTTGCCTGCTTCTGGTCGTAAAGTGCTGCGACGTCAAAACTCAAGCCAACCAAAGGCACGGTGACCTTCAGCATGGGGCCAAAGAAGAAGCCTGCCTTGTTGTCTGTTGACCACATGTCATTGCTCAACTTCAAGCTGCTGACGTTCAAGCCACCTTTAACACCGAGCTTGACCTGCGCTGAAGCGGAAGTCGTCAAGCCTAAAACCAAAAGCAATGTTGCGATTATCTTTCTCATCTTATTAATTAAGCTACAAATTGTTTGACCATATATATTAATGTCTCTGCCTTCTCACCGTCACCCTTGCAGAACTGGAGCTCGACGATGACTCAGGCACGCGCGAGCGGCTTTGCTTCACCCTTGGCGACTTGGCAGCCGCACGACGTATGCGAGAACTCTTTTTCACGCCCTTCTCATGCTTTATATCGAGCTTGGCAATGGAGTCGAGCGAGTCTTTCTTGGCTTGGTCGCCCCATATATGGCTCTCAAAGGAAGCTATCTCGGCGTCGATGCGCTGCTGCGCCTTGACAAGCTTCGCGGAGTCGCCACCAACCTCTTGCGCCAGGGTCTTGCCGAGCATGTTGTTGGTCTTGTATATCTTACCCTTGTAACTGTTAGTGGCAAAATAATCGGCAATGCTCATCATGGCGGCATTGTTGATGTTGCTCGTCATCACCATCTGCTTGGCAAGGAATGGCGCCAAGTCGCTGTACTTGACCCAAAACAGTGGATACTTCGTAGCTCCATCGCCAAAGTCATCGTCGCGAAACATCACGGGGCAAAGCGCCGTCACCTGACGGTGAAACTGCGACGTGTTTTGGTCGTAGTAGCTGCTTTCCTTGACGTAGTAAGCCTTCACTTCGGCAGAGGGTATGTCGCTGTCGTCGATGTGCACGCCTCGGTCGGTCTTCTCATAGAAGATGTGGTAGTCGTCGAGAAACTTCTTGGGGCTCAGGCGCAACGTCTCGTCAAATTTCTCGCTGCCACTGTTCACGTCGTAAGAGTAGGCGGCAATTCCGCCATGATTAGGCCCTGACATGATGAGCTTGAAAAGCAACGTGAAAAGGTTCACCTGCTGCCCGTTGGGTTCCACGGGATAATACAACGCGGCGTTGGCAGCGTCGCTGAGGTCAAGCTCGCGATAGACGTCCCTCCGCCAAACGACGTCGCCACTCATGGGCTCGTCGGTCGGGAAGTCTATCTGCTGACGCAAGGTCATGTTGTTACTGTTCGACTTCGTGGCTTGCTGCTCCTGGCGACGGGCCTTGGGCTGTGCCACAAGACAAGAAACGCCCATGCTGATAAACGCCAAAAATATAAATAACCTCTTCATAAGAGTATCTTTGTTTCTGTTTTTCCGTAAAATCATTTCACTTTCACCTCCATGGCTCCAGGCAACACACGCGCTACGCCATCTGGTCCGACGGCATGAACCTCAGTGATATAGAAGCGGCGGCCACGGCTTAGCCTGCGGAACTGGTCACGCATGCGGTCGGTGAACTCGCCACCCTGTGATGCCATCTGCACGGCATTGCCCATGTTGTCGTAAAACACTGTGGAGAAGCCTGTCACACGGAACTGTATGTCGAGAATGCCATCATCAATGGCGGCATTCAAGTGGCTAGCGCCCATCAAGCTCGCCTTATTCATGTTACCTCCCTTGAAGCGGTCGTCGCCAAGGGCTATGTAAGGTGTCGGGTTAGGCAGCTTGCGCACGCGGAACGTGAATGGCGGGAAAGTCCTCGTCATCTTGCCATCACGCGCGGTGACATGGAACGTGACATCGTGGCCAACAGCAGCAGGCACGGCGACATACTTTCCTGGTCCCTTGGACACAAGGCGGCCTCCTGTCATGCTCACGGAAACCGCGTTCTGTGGCACACCAGGCACGCTGACGCTGACGGGGTTGTCGTATCCCGCATAAAGCATGTTCATCAGGTCAGCGGCCACGGTAGCGCCTCCTGGAACAGGGATGACATTATATTTCTGAATGAAATTGCGACGAAGCACGTCGCCACGAGAGTTGCGCATCAAGATGTAACCGCCAAACTGGTGCTCTCCCACTCCACCAGCTACGAAACTGTATTGACCATTCTGAGACGTGACGCGTGAGCCATTGACATAAATCTCAGGCTGGCTTGTCGTGTCGACAGCCGCCATGACAATGCTGGCATTGAAACGCTCACCAGGATAAAGGGTTGTCTTCTCTGGCACAACAAATGCCTCAAGCTTGTTTACGCGAATGTCTTTAAGGCCTATGTTTGCCTCCAAGGAATGCAACACCTCTCCCTCGGCATAGCGCACGTCGTTTTGCAACTTTGACAACAAGGTGACGGCGGCTGCCACGGGCATGTCCTCAAACATGTATTCTTGCCAATTTTTGCCAAGGTTGTTCTTACCCTTGGGTACTTTCGTGGAAAGGTTGCTCTCAATAATGGCATGCTGGCGCGGATCGGTGACGAAACCAAGTATACGCTCTCGGTAAGAGTTGATGGCATCATACAACTTCTTTCCCTTGCCTGAGATTGGAGCCAGCATCACGGTTCCTGCGGCGTCAATGTTGTCCGTGTTCTCTATGTTTTTCAAATTGCCATCCGCTCCATCGGCTTCCTTGACGATCGCGAGCTTCAATGCCTCGGCAAAGTTGTAGAGCGAGTCGCTCATGTTCCTCACGTTCGTTGCCTTCTCGTACCAAACCTTCGCCTTCTCGGGGTTACGGAGCATCTGGTCGCGGAAGTCGTTGTATATGGCGGCATTCTCCTTCGACGCGTTGCTGGTGGTGCGGTCAAGACTTTCCTGCACTACGGCAAAGCCCTGAAGCACCTCTGTCGACACGTTGAGTGCCAACATGGCCAGAAGAACGATGTACATGAGATTAATCATCTTCTGACGTGGAGAAACCGGTCGTTTCTTGATTGCCATTTATATTATATTACTTGATTCTATAGAATTCTTCATTCCTCTATATTGTAAGAGAAGTTCTTCACTCTTCGCTTTTCGCTCTTCACTCTTCGTTCTTCACTCCTCAGTTGCTTGAGTTGCTGCCGCACGCATGTTGACCGTCATAGCCTGTATCATGCGCGCATAGATGTGGTTGAGTTGATCTATCTGCTCCGCCATCTTCTTCGTTTGGGCATTAATCTCGTCGATGGTTCCAATCTGCTTGCTCGCGCCCTTCAGCTGCATCTCATAAACCTTGCTGATGCCCGTAAGCGTGCGGTTGAGGTTCTCCATCTCCTCACTGTCGCGCGTGAGGCGAGTGCTCTGCTCATTCACTTTCTTGAGGGTCTCTACAAGGATATTAAGTTGTTCAATGTAACTTCCTTGAGCTTCATTCATGGCGTCCGCCTCTTCCTGGCTCATCTGTGGCACGTATGCCGGTTGCTGTGCCATGACTGTTGCCGTTGCGGTTGGAGCATTACTACCCACCGCCACTGTGGCTTCAGCATTGGCCGTGTTGCCATTTGTTTCCTCGGTGGAGTGGTCAACACTCCCCGTAGAAGACACGACGCTTCCAGTGGGAGATGCGACAGGTTCCATGGATTCGACATGTTCTGTAGAAGACTCGACATGCCCAGTATAGGAGACATTTCCCGAAGAAGAGGCTTTTTCCGAAGAATATTCCACCTTTCCTGTCTCAAGGAAGTCTTCTGTCAAGCGCGTTGGCATTTCCCTGCCTTCCGCAGTCTTGTCGAATGGACGGTCAAAGGCTGATATAAAGAACACGAACACCTCAGTGCCCATGCCAATAAACAACATGAGATTGGCGCCAGGCAAATGGGTCAACTTAAATAACGCTCCGAGAATCACGATTGAAGCTCCCCAACTATATGCATAGTTGAGGAAGGTTTGACCAGCCACGGTGTCCATCCACTTCTGCAAGCGGTAGACAAAATTATAGTTACTGTATCTTGACATAGTTATTTCCTTTTTTGTTTTCCACTTATTGAGTTAGCCAACGACCTTACGCAACGGAATCCTATATAGCTCCTCGGCTGGTTCTGATACTCCCAAGCGCGCCAAGCCGAACGAATCAGACTCTCCGGGTCTTTCCATGATCCACCACGCACGCTCTTTTTCTTCAAGCGATACGGATCCTCTATGGCGGCATTATATTTCAGCTGTGGGTTAATGTCGTTCATGGCATCCACGCCTGCTTCTGTAAAAATGGTGCTTGTCCATTCCGCTACGTTGCCTGCCATGTCGTAAAGCCCATTACTATTGGGAGAGTATGTGCCAACCTTAGCCGTAATGAGGTTTCCATCCTTTGTGTAGTTGCCCCTGTCCGGCTTGAAATTGGCATAGAAACATCCATTGCCACTCATCACGTCCTTGTTGTCCCAAGGAAATTCGGTTTGGTTCTTCCCTCTGGCGGCATACTCCCATTCAGCCTCTGTGGGCAAACGATAACGCTGAACATAACGCGCCTCGGGACCAAGTCCTTTCAACAGATAGTCGGTACGCCAAGCACAGAACGCGTTGGCCTGCTCCCACGTCACGCCTACGACAGGATAGTCGTTGTAAGCGGGGTTGGAGAAATAGTTGCGAAGATAAACCTCGTTGTCGGCATTGCGGAAATCGTTCACCCAGCATGTCGTGTCAGGATAGATGTTCACAATGTAAGTGTTCAAGAAGTCCCACGGGCCAGAGAGCGGGCGGTCTATTGTCTGACGCACAATTTTACCCGACTCGTCGACATAAGCAGTATCCTTGCTTATCATCACCACTTGGTTGTGGTCAACGACAACATCAGTGTTAAGGTCACGCTCCTCCGGATTAAGACGGTTGCGGCGAAGAGCAGCAGCAGTATAGTCGTAAATCTCGAACCGATAGTTCATTTGCTTGTAATCAAGCATTTTCTCGCCCGTCACTGGATTCGTAACATACAGGCTTTCTATTGCCCTTTGCTCGTCTTCGTTTGGTTTGCGCGGTAGGCGTTTGTTCCAATTCACATGAGGCGTCACAGGGTCACCATTCTTATCCTCAGTAATCATGTAACTCTCATCTCCTCCATAGTTAGGGTCGGCGAGACGGGTGCGAAGAATGGAATCGCGAACCCAGTTCACGAATTGTTTGTACTGGGAATTGGTAATCTCCGTTTGATCCATCCAAAAGCCGTCAACAGATATGTCTTTCACAGGAATGCTCTTTCCCCAAAGGCTATCGCTCTTCAAATCGCCCATCTTCAAGTAGCCACGGTCAACCCTTATCATCCCATAAGGTGTTGGTTCTGTAAAAGGCCGGCCGCCCACACCAACCACTTCGCCGCCCTTTCCCGACATCGAAGCAGACTTGGCGCTCAAACAGCCCGTCAAAGACATCGACAACATTGTCAAACCTAATAACAATATGATATTCTTCATATAATTAATATCTGTTCTTTCAACTTTACTTATAGTATTCTTACGCTCTTATGCAGATTCCTCCCCTTCTTGGCGAAATTTATCTCGTGCCTGTATCCAACAAACAGTTCATGGCTGCCATTGCCTGGGTTTATACTGGACGTGTAAACCTCATAACTATAACCCAGGATTACGCCATGGAAACTGCCTCCGAGAAGTATCGTGGCGGAAATGGTAGGACTGTATGTCGCGCCAATATAGAGCATCTTAGACTCATTGGTATAGACAAGTCTGCCCGTAATGTCGCCACGCCACGCCGTGCCATCTGTCCTGAACAGGAATGACGGCTTCAATGTTATAAACGGATTACGGAAAGAAATATTGCCTCCACCAGTAAAATAATATGTGGGTAATATTTTCAATTCATTATTATCGCCAAGAGACACAAGTGGAGAATTAAAATGATGAACCGACGCGCCACCATACCATTGCCCATGCGTATAGAATATTCCTGCTCCAAGGTCAACCGTACTACCAGTCAAAGCAGTCGAGGAAAATGCTGGGTCACTGCTATCGCCTAAGTCTACTTTAGTTCCATCAAACTTCTCACTGATGAAGCCAGCTTGCAAACCAAGACGCAAATGGCCCTTGAATAAAGGCAACTGATAGGCATATTGCAAATCAAGTTTGGTATGGGTAAACAATCCAATCTGGTCGTTCATGAAATTCAAGCCCACGCCATGAAAAGAGCGCAAAGCCTTAAAAGGCATGTCTCCCGAAACGAAGGCCGTGCGTGGATTATGTTCGAATCCAGCCAAGTCCATGGCGTATGCCGCGACAACATTAATATAAGGTTGCCTTCCAGCTGCAGCAGGATTGAAGGATGTTTCCATATCGTAGTAATGACTGAAAGATGGGTCATACTGGGCTATGGAAACAGAACTGCAAGAAAGAAGCAGTATCAACAATATATAAAATCGAAGCTTTAACACATTATATAAACGGCAAATGGCTCTAAATATTGTATTGAACAAACAAATCGGGAGTCACCAACAAGATTGTTAATGACTCCCGAAAGTAAAGTCAGGACAGAAGACTAATATTCATCTTCGTTCCAAAGGAAATCTTCCTTTGAAGGATAATCTGGCCAAAGGTCTTCAATACTATCGTAAACGTCTCCTTCATCCTCTATCTCCTGTAAGTTCTGCACCACTTCATCAGGGGCACCGGAACGAATAGCATAATCTATCAACTCCTCCTTAGTAGCTGGCCAAGGGGCATCCTCCAGTTTGGAAGCCAATTCAAGTGTCCAATACATAATTGTTATAATTAGTCGTTATTAATTCTTGATTTTGTGACGCAAAAATAAACAAAATAATTGAATCTACAACCATTAATGCTATTTTTTTTACATTGCGGCATATAACAAATCATAAAAAGCTAAACTAACATAACTTTATAGTTAAATTTAGGCATATTACCTTCGACAAAGATGACTCCACAATCATATAAATCAAAACTAACGACTACTTTACTCGACTGGATTATTTGTTCCCACAAAGCAAAGGTCTGGTCTGACGAGTGAATGCCCTCAATGACATAAACTGCATTGAAGCTTTGGTCAATGCAGACGAAATAAAACAGACGCAGGTAGAATTTTCTGAGACGTAAAGAGGCGCTGCTACAAGCTGAATCTAACGTAGCATAATAATCATGATAAGAGCCATCACGCACGACCTGAGTGACAAAGTTGAACGCAAAAGGCGATTGAACCCCAAAGCCATGACTTCGTGGCCATCTTTTAAAAGAGTAAAGGAAACGTCGTAATGACTCTATCATAGAACAATGCATTAAAAAAAGCCTCAAGGATAATGTTATCCTCGAGGCTCGTTGAAAGGAGGCGGCTACCTACTCTCCC
>CAVHEN010000069.1:0-14970 GCA_963635115.1 Oscillospiraceae bacterium
TGTGGCAAAGTTACGCTGATTTTGTTTCTCTGCAAACGGAAAAACCATAAACGGCAAGCGGATTTTCCCTAAACCAAAGGTGGAAATTCCCCTATGGCCTACAAGAAAATCCGCTTGTATTGGTCCTTGAGAATAAGGATTTACTAAGCTATCAAGGCTACATGTCGGTTCGTGCATTGGCATTACTTGTCGCAAGGTCGTCGCGATTGCGGCGCGGAGGCAGTGCGATTACGCCGCAAGGCCACCGCGATTGCGGCGCGGAGGCGGTGCGATTGCGGCGCAAAGCCAAAGAGGCAACATTAGGTGACTGTCTTCACGCAAGAACGAACGTGGCGCCGCTAAAAAAGACTGGGCAAAGCGGCCTATGCGTCTTGCACCCTCTTCTTCACGCGTTTCGACAGGCTTATGGCGCCTGTGGGACACACGTGGAGGCAGAGCAGGCATCCCGCACACTTGGCTCCCTTGAGGTGTGGCTTGCGGTCCTCGTCCACGGCAATGGCTTGGTGGCCACCGTCTTCGCACGAGATATGGCATCTGCCACAACCGATGCACTTGTCGCGGTCGATGCGCGGATAGACCACCGTGTCGCGATCCATGTCGGATGGCAACACGAAGTTGGGAATTTCCTCGCCTACGATGTTGGCTATGCTGTCGATACCACGCTGTGCCAAGTAGGTCTGCATTCCCTCTATCAGGTCGTCGATGATGCGGAATCCGTATTGCATCACCGCCGTGCACACCTGCACATTGGTGCATCCAAGCTGCAGATATTCCAGGGCGTCCTTCCATGTCTCGATGCCTCCTATACCGCTTAATGGAGTGTATTGCATGACGGGGTTCTTCGCCATCTCAAGCACATGGCGCAAGGCTATGGGCTTAACGGCACGTCCCGAATAGCCAGAGACAGTGCGCTTGTGGGAGACCATCGACGAGTCGGACATGGTGACACACTTTATCGTGTTGATGGCGGAGATGGCATCGGCGCCTGCCAGCGAGGAGGCTACCGCGGGTATGCTGATGTGGGTTATGTTTGGCGTCATCTTGGTTATGACAGGGATGTTCACCCTATGCTTCACGTAGGATGTATAGTGCATCACGAGTTCCGTGTTCTGTCCCACGTCGCTTCCCATTCCCTCAAGTCCCATTTGCGGGCAAGAGAAGTTGAGCTCCACGGCGTCCAAGCCCGCATCCTCTGCCATGTGCGCCAGCTGTGCCCAGTCTTTGAGCGTCTGTCCCATGATGCTCGCTATCACGATCTTGTTGGGATAGTTTTGCTTGAGTCGTCTCAGAATGTCGAAGTCGACCTCTGCAGGGTTCTCGCTGAGCTGCTCCATGTTGCGGAATCCGTAGAACCGTCCCGTCTCGCCTTGTTCGCCTACGGAGTCGAATCGCGGGGAGACCTCGTGTATGTCCTCCAAGCAAATGGTCTTGTAGTAGACGCCTGCCCATCCTGCCTCGAAGGCTCGTGCCACCATCTCATAGTTGGTGCAGATGGCAGACGAGGCGAGGAAGAAGGGGTTCTCGCATTTCATGCCACAGAACTCTATCTCCAAGCTGGGCTTCTCTCCACCCTCCGGCGCCTGCACCGGTTGCTGGTCGGTGTCGGCCTCAGTCAGGCATTGCACAATCTCGCGGATGCGTATCGGACGATCGTAGTGGATGCAAGCATTCTCCGCGGCTTCCAAGTCCTCGTCGGTGCAGTCCACGATCCATTTGCCGGCGTTCAGGCTGTTGTCAAAACGGATGGCACGCAGCATGCGTGCCGGATCGCCGTGGCTGCACGCGGCTGTGCAAGGCGCGTTCTCGCACAGCAGGCATCGTGCCGCCTCTTCCTTGTAGTGTTGCTTTTTCATAATGTTTTTGTTTTAGGTAGTTTGGATTTTTTGCTTCTTCCGGTCAGAGGGTTGTCGTCACCTCTGTATCGCGTTGCTGAAATATTTCTTTTTCCATATCATGAACTGGAGACCCGTGAGCAGGGCAATGGCAAAGCTGATGACATACGACAGGTTCCAGTCGAGATTGAGGCTGTATTTGTCCACACAGATGTAGCACACGCACACGGCAACCATGAACATTCCGGGCAGGAGCGCTATGTAGTATGGCTTGTTGCGCTTTGCCAGGTAGATGGCAATCGTGAAGAACGTGAAGATGGAGAAGGTCTGGTTGAACCATGCGAAATAGCGCCACAAGACATCAAACTTGACAAACAGCAAGATTATGCTGATGACGAACACCGGCATGCACATCAAGACGCGCTTCAGCACCTTGTCTTGCTTTATCTTGAGCGTGTCGGCCAAGATCAGGCGCGCGCAGCGCAGGGCGGTGTCGCCTGTGGTGATAGGCGCGATGACGACGCCGAGGATGGCGAGCACTGCACCAAACGAACCAAGCCAGCTGTTGCATATCTTGTTGACAAAGATTGCGGGGTTTATAGAGCCGCTGTCGTCGATCATGGCATTGTATATCTTCTCATAAGGCGTGTTGCCAACCACGTCGAGCTCATTGGCAAACTGCAAGGCGGCAGCAGCCCAGATCAGGGCTATCACGCCCTCGGTTATCATGGCTCCGTAGAACACGCGTCTGCCATAGCGCTCGTTCTTGATGCAGCGCGCCATCAGCGGGCTTTGCGTGGCATGGAAACCGCTGACCGCGCCACACGCGATGCAAATGCACATGCAGGGGAACACGGGGAGGCCTCCGCCAGGGTAATGGTTCTCAAAGGCGTCGGTTATTTCGGGTATCGGAGTGCCGCTATGCAAGAACACGCCCACGAAGATGCATAGCGCCATGAAGATGAGCACCACGCCGAACACGGGATAAATCTTTCCTATGATCTTGCTGATGGGAAGGGTGGCGGCTATAAGATAGTAAAGGAAAATCACCACTACCCAGAACATGTAGCTGTTGCCGGCAATGCCAGAAGTGAGGTTGGCAAGCAGTCCTGCCGGCGTCTTTACGAATACTGCCACTACGAGAATCATCAGGAACATGGCAAGATAGCGTTGCGCATTGCGTGCCACGTTGCCCATTTCGTCGCCTACGATCTCAGGCAGTGAGGCGCCATTGCGCTTCAGCGAGATCATGGCGGCCATATAGTCGTGGGCGGCTCCGCCGAAGATACAACCTAAGACTATCCAGAAGTAAGCCGATGGGCCGAAGAGCAAGCCTTGTATCGTTCCGAAGATTGGACCGGTGCCGGCAATGTTGAGGAATTGTATGAGATAGACTTTCCACGTGGGCATTGGCGTGTAGTCAACCCCGTCTTGCATCGAGTAGCATGGTGTGGCGCGATTGGCATCGGGCTCCATGATGCGTTCTACAACTTTTCCATAGATGACATATCCCAAGACAAGGCATATCAGACTTACAATAAATGTGTACATAACTGCTTTTCAAAAAATTTCTGCAAAATTACGGTTTTTTACCGAACGGGCAAATATAATTAGCGACTTTTGTTTAATCGCGGTGTTTTTTGATTAATTCAAAAGCAAATGACCAGCATCTTGCAACATTTTATCCTGCATGAGGCAAGAAAAAACCGGCGGCTGGGCAGCATTGCCGCTGTTGCCCAACCGCCGGTCTTAAATCAGTGCGCTATGGCTTAGATGTAGTTGAAGCCGTGGATTGTCTGTATGAAGCGCTCGGCGTAGTCCCACGATGTGTAAGGCCAGCTGAAACCCAGACGGCGTAGCACCTGCGTGGTGTAGGCGTTGTCGAAGCCGAGCCAGCGCACCACGTGCTGCGTGTCGTCCTCGTCGTAGGCAAAAAGCGGCTGCAGCTTTGCCACCACCTTCTCGTCCTTCAGCTTCTCCTGGATCATCGCGTTGAACGCGTCGTCCTCCATCGGCTTGATGTCCACGCCCACGGTGTGCAGTATGTCGAGCACGTCGCCAAGCGGAATGCTGTGGTTGTTGTAGGGGTGGAACACCGCCATGTCCTTCGGCGTCTGTGCGAGCAGGCGTATGGCGTGGCACACGGAGTCGATTGGCGAGAACTCGCACGGCTCGTCGAGCGACGCGTAGGTGACGCACTGCAGGGTGGCAAGCGCGGCGATGCGGCCCATGAAGGCGTTGCTCTTGAAGTTGATCTGGAACTCGCCGTCGCTGTTGCGCGGCGCGAGGTTGCCCACGCGCATTATCTTCGCGCTGAGTCCCTTGTCGCGGATAGCGGTGAGCACAATCTTCTCAGCCTCGTATTTCGACCGCACATACTGGTTGTCGAGACCCTGGCCGTAGTCGAACATGTGCTCGTTGAGCAGCGTGCTCACTGCCGGCACGCCGTCCACGCTCTGTCCGGCGATGCTTGCCGTGGATATGTGCACGAGGCGCGCTCCGTTGGCCAAGCACCAGTCCACGAGCAGGCGCACGCTCTCCACGTTCACCTTCTCTATGTCGTTGCCGGCTGAGAAGTGCTTCACGTTGGCAGCGCAGTTGAACACGGTGTCAGCGTCCGTGGGCAACTTCTGCATGCAGCTCGGGTCGGTCAGGTCGCCTTCTATCACACGTATGCGACTGTTGAAGAGCTCCTCGTCGATGCTGTCGAAGTAATAGAAGAAGAGCGTGCGCAGGCGGCTCTCAGCCGAGAGCTTCTCCTTGCCGCGCAGCACACAGTATATGGTGCCGCTCTCGTTCTTCAGCAGTTCGTGCAGCATGTGCATACCCATGTATCCGGTGGCGCCTGTCAGCACCACGTTGCCTATGCTCTGGCTCTCGCCCTTGCGCAGTGCGTCGAGCGTGTTGGCCTCAAGCACTCCGGCAAATGCCGACTTGGGCAGTTCGTCGCCCTTCACGATGGTTATCGTCTTGGCGGTCTCGGCAGGTTTTGCCGTGTTCTGCATGATGTCGATGAAGATGGCGAGGCTGCGCGGCGTCTTGTATTTGAACAGGTCCTTGAACGTCACGCTATAACCCTTCGACATGAGCGCCGCCACCACCTTAATGGCGCTAAGCGACGTGCCGCCAAACTTGAAGAAGTCGTCGTTGGCGCCCACCTTCTCTCTCTTCAGCACGTTGGCGTAGGCTTCGGCTATTGCCACCTCGATGTCGCCCTCCGGCGCCACGAAGCTGTCTTGCTTTGCCTCCGTCAGTTGCGGTTCGGGCAGCGCGCGGGTGTTAGCCTTTCCGTTTGGCGTCAGCGGCATCTCGTCGAGCTGCATAAACGCCGTCGGCACCATGTACTCGGCAAGGTGCTCCGACAGATATTCCTTCAGCGCGTCGACGTCTATCTTCCTGTCGGCGGTGTAGTAGGCACACAGGTGCTGCACGCCACCAACTTCCTTCACCACCACGCTCTTCATCCTCACGCCCTCAAACTGTCCGATGAGTGTCTCTATCTCGCCCAGCTCGATGCGGAAGCCGCGCAGCTTCACCTGGCTGTCGATGCGCCCGAGATATTCCAGCAGTCCGTCGGCGTTGTAGCGCACGAGGTCGCCCGTGTGGTAAATCTTTACCGGCTTTCCCGCCACGTTGATGTCGCAGAACATCTTTGCCGTAAGCTCTTCGCGATGCCAGTAGCCGCGTGCAATCTGCGGACCGCTGAGGCAAAGCTCTCCTGGCACGCCCATCGGGAGCAGATGTCCCTCCGTGTCGACCACCAGGCCGAGATGATTGTAAACCGGACGGCCAATGGGGATGTTGTCGTAGTCGCGGCCAGGCTCCACGTCGAAGAAGGTGGTCTGCACCGTGAACTCCGTCGGTCCGTAGCCGTTGATGAGGCGGCACTGGCATGGTGGCGCGACGGTCATCTTCTCGCCGCCCACCATCATGTGCTTCAGCGGCAGGTCGGGATAAGCCTGAAGCAGCATCAGGCCAAGTTGCGTGGTGAACGTGGCGCCCGTTATGCCGTTCTTCACTATGAAGTCGCGCATCAGGGCGAAGTCCTTGCGCGCGTTCTGCGGTATGGGATAGAGCGTTCCGCCCACGGTGAGCACGGGGTAGAGTGATTCCACCGACGCGTCGAACGAGAAGCTGGCGTGGCAGCACACGCGGCTCTCCTCGGTGAGGTGCCACTCGTTTGTCACGAAGCGCATGTAGTGCGCCTTTGCGCTTTGCGGTATCATCACGCCCTTGGGCTTGCCCGTTGAGCCGGAGGTGTAGATCATGTATGCCAAGCAGTCGGGCGTTGCCGCGTTGAAGGCGTTGGCCTCTTGAGCGTCGCACGTGGCGAGGAAGTCGTCAAGGAATATCACCGTGCCCTTGTAACCGTTGAAGTCGCCGCCCGCATTCTTCTCGTCGTAAACGGCATGCGAGGTAACGAGCACTTGGCTCTCCGAGTCTTCCAGCATATAAAGCAGACGGTCGTTGGGGTAATCGTAGTCGAGTGGCACATACGCGCAACCCGCCTTCTCTATGCCTATGGCTGCCACCATGAACTCCTTCTGATAGCCCATCATGATGCACACGAAGGGCGACTCTCCCTTGCCAGCTCCCGACAGGGCGAGATGCTGCGCCAGCGCTCCCGACAGGTTGTCGAGCTCGCGGTAGGTGTATTGTCCCTGCTCGTCGACCACAGCCGTGTTGCCCGGCGTTTTAGCCGTCTGGCGCATGAAGAGCGAGGGGAAGGTGTCGGTGGGGTCAACGTCGAACGCCGTTCCCGCCGACAATTCCATTATCTGCTCGGCATGGCTGTCGTCAACCAGCGACACGTCATGCAGCGTCTCACACTGCCACAGGTGCTGCGCCACGCAAGCCGCCGACTGCAGCAGCGTCTGCATGTCGTCCTTGCCGTAGCGCATGCCGTCGTATTCGATGTTCATGCGGTAGTCAGTGCCTTCGGGGAATATTGTCATTGCGATGGGCAGTCGTGCCGTGTCGAGGTCGAGCAACATGCGCGTCGTGCCGCTGTCGCCGCTCTCGTCCATCACTCCACCTTGGAATACGCACATGATGCCGGCACGCAGGTTGTGGCGCTCCACAAGGTGAGTGTACGGGAAGAAGTCGCGGGCATAGTTCTCCGTCAGCACCTTCTGCATGGCCTTCAGGTATGCCGCCGTCGTGGCTTTTCCATCGACGCCTATTGTCACGGGCAGAGTCTTGACGAACATGCCCACGCTCTGCATCAATGCCGGACAGGCGTTGCGGCCGCCCGATATGGTCAGGTAGAGCGGATTCTCCTGGCGCGTCATACGGCTCAGCGTCAAGGCGAAAGCCGCTTGCATGTAGTTGCTCACCGTCACGTCGGCCTTGCGGCACGCTTCCTCTATGTCCTTTGCGGGGAATGCCATCGACACTGTGCCCATTGTAACGCCATCGGGCGTGGTGGAATCGGGTATCACCGTCGCCTCGGCTCCACTTAGCAGCTTGCCGTAATATTCCTCCGCCTCAGCGTAAGCCTTGCCCTTCAGCAGCTCTTGCTCATAGAGCGCATAGTCGAAGCCTGTCACGCTCTCGCCCTCGGGCTGCTTGCCGTCGTAGGCGGCGAAGATGTCGTCGAAGAGCACGTCTATCGACATACCGTCGAACACGGTGTGGTGTGCGTCCATGAAGAGATAAACCGCCTCGGGGCTCTTCACCACCTCCATGCGCAGTAGGTCGTCGGCAAGCAGGTTGAACGGATGCACCTTTGCCTGGAAATATTCCTTCCCGGGCTCTGCCGCCACCGTTGTCACCGCCACGCTGAATTTCGCCTCGTCCCTGCGCTGCATCATCACCTCGCCGTCTCTCACGGCAAAGCGCGCCTTCAGCATCGGGTGCGCCTCAACTGCCGCCTCAGCCGCGCGTGCCAACCTTTCGGCGTCCTTGTCGGCAAACCGATAGAGCACGGGTATATTATATTGTGTGGTGTCGCTGTTAAGCTCCCAGTCAACATACAGTCCGTGAACGTTCTCCGTCAGCGGATAGTATTCCCGCTTGTCGTATTTCATCTGCGGTGCGTCCTCGCCAGCCGCCTTGTCCACGCGTGCCGCAATGCCGCGCACGGTGGGGTCGGCCAGCAGGTCCTTTATGGCAATCTGCACGCCGAGCCTGCGCGAGAGGTTTCCGCCCAGGCGCATGGCAACGATTGACGTTACGCCCATGTGACGCAAGTTGGTCGCCACGCCGAACTGGTCGTTGCCCAGCAGCTCTGCCACAATGTCGAATATCTTCTGTTCCGTCTCCGTCTGCGGTGCCACAATCTCTTCCATCTCCATCTGCGGCACGGGCAGCTCCTTGCGGTTCACCTTGCCGTTGGGCGTTAGCGGCAGCTTGTCCATCTTGACGTATATCTCTGGCACCATGAAGTCGGCAAGCGCCTCGCCAAGATACTTGCCCAGCGCCTCGTGGTCTATCTCCTTGTCAGCAGTGTAATAGGCGCAGAGCATCTGCACGCCGTTGACCTCCTTAACTGCCACCGCTGAGGTGGCGATGCCTTCGTATTGCGACAGGCGCGACTCTATCTCGCCAATCTCAATGCGCAGTCCGCGCAACTTCACCTGTCCGTCCATACGGCCCATGAACACGATATCGCCGGCGTCGTTCCACTTCACCAAGTCACCCGTGCGGTACATCCTCTCGCCGCCGGCCTCAACAAACTTGGCGGCGGTCATCTCGGGGTTGTTCAGGTATCCGCGGCTCACGCCCTCGCCTGCCACACACAGCTCGCCTGCCATGCCCTGCGGCACGGGGTGCATGGTGTCGTCCATCACATAGAGGCGATAGTTTGCAAGTGGTCGGCCTATAGGAGCGTCCTCGAAGTCGCGGCGCAACTGATAGAACGTGGAGAAGAGCGTGCACTCCGTCGGTCCGTAGACGTTGTACATGTCGAAGTCGGGCTTCGCCAGCGGAATGAGCTTCTCGCCTCCGGTGGACATGAGCCTCAGAGTGGTGTATTTGAAGAGCGACGCCAGCTGCACGCCGATCTGCGTGGTGAAGAAGGCAATGGTTATGCCCTGCGCCTCGATGTAGTCGTGCATTGCATCAAGATCCATGCGTATGTCGGACGACAAGATGTGTGCCGTGCCACCCACCGAGAGCAGCGGATAGAGGTCGATCATGTGCGCGTCGAAGCCGAAGTTGGCGTATGCCGCGCCGCGGTCGGCCGCCGTGACCTTGAAGTCGCGGACGTACCAGTGGCAGAAGTTGACTATGTTGTGATGCTCCAGCACGCAGCCCTTGGGCCGTCCCGTGGAGCCTGAGGTATAGAGCACGACGTAGGCGTCGGCGGGCTGCGCCTTGCCTTGCTGCAGCAGCGCCACTGGGCCGTCTTCCTGCCGGTATTGTATGCCACTGAGCAGCCGCTCCACGTCTTCCCTTGCAATCACGTCGCCAGCGAAGCCAGGCATTGCCTCCTTCACGAGGTCGCCTTCCGAGAGTATCAGCTTCACCTTTGCGTCGCTCACCATGTAGCTCAACCTGTCTTCGGGGAAATGGGAGTCGAGCGGCATGTATGCGCCGCCAGCCTTCATCACCGCCAGTGGGTATATTGCCATCCACTCGCTACGGTCTATCATCACGCCAACCATGGTCTCGCGTCCCACTCCGTAGTCGCGCTTGAGCAGGATGGCAAGGCGTGTGGTCAGCTCGTCAAGCTGGCGGTAGGTGTAACGGCGCTCCTTGTACACCACCGCCTCAGCGTCGGGCGTCTTCCGAGCCTGGCGCTCCAGCAAGTCGACAAGCGTGTCGGCGTGGTCGTATTCCAATGGCGCGCCCGTGCCGAGAGCCACGAGGCGGTTGCGCTCCTCGTCGGAGACAATGGATATGTTGGCAAGCGGCTCGTTCCAGCGCTCAGCAATCTGTGCCACCGTTGTCTTCACTGCCTCGACGAATCGCTTCACGTAGTCCTCACCATAGAGTGCGTCGCTTGCCTCTGCCCTTATCTCAAGGGTGTCGTCGAGCGAGTAGAGCAACAGCGTCAAGTCGATGCTTGTCAACTTGGTTGGCAACTGCCGCATATCAGCCTTCTTGCCGTCGAGAGTGAGTGGCCTCATCATCTCCTTGCCCTGATAGGCGAAGCATGTGTGCGGAGTGAGCGCGCGGGCGGTGCAGAAGTCGGCAAACGAGTAGTCCGCCATTCTTGCGGTTGACGCCCATTCCTCGCCCATGGCGCTCACGAAGTCGGCTGCCGTGGTGTCCTTTCCCGCGTCGGCTTTCACGGGCACCGTCTTCTCGAACATGCCGTATGCCGCCGCCATGTCCTTTTCGGTGCGTCCATGGCGCACCGACGCGTAAGCCACTTGCTGCTGGCGGCTAAGCCTTGAGAGCACCAGCGCGAATGCGGCTTGCACCATGACGTGCGCCTCGGTCTTGTGCTCCTTGCAGAATGCCGTTAAGTTGTCTTTTGGCAACGACGCGCTCACCACGATGGTGTTGCCCAGCGTCGTCTGCTTGTTGCCTGCCAGGTCGGTAAACTCCATGCCGCAGAACTTCTCGGCATAATAGTCTGCCGCCGCCGTGTATTCCGTGCCTCCGTGGCGCGCCTCCTCTTCCTCAGCGAAGCCGTACAACCGTTCGTCGGCCTGTGCCAGCGGCTTGCCGTCGTAGGCGTCGGCAAGGTCGCGCCTGAAGTTGAGCAGCGCGGTACCGTCCATAATGAGGTGGTGGAAGTCGTGGAGCATGAGCTTGCGCGTGGGTGTCGTTATGAGGTCGAAGCGGCACAACGGCTCCTCGCCCGTTATGCTGAATGGGCGCACGTAGTCCGCCACGAAGCGGTCTGCCTCGTCGTCGTCCATCGAGTGCGTGCCAACGGCAATGGGCATCGCCATGTCGGCATACTGCCGCGGCGCGCCGCTTTCGTCGACGAAGATGCGCGTGTGCAGCACGGGGCGTGCCGCGATGATCTGCTCAAGAGCGCCCTGCACGCGCTGCATGTCGGTCCCGGCGGGCAGGGTGTAGAGCGCCGCAAGGTTGTATTGTGTTGCCTGAGGCTCGTTCTGGCAGTATACGAATACGCCAAACTGTGATTGGCATAAGGGATAGCTTTTCTGTGTCATAGTCGTTTTGTTTTTTAGCTGGGCTCACGGTCTTTGTCCTTCGGGCCTTGCCCTGTGCTTGCCCCGCGGTTAGTGACGGTGTGCGTGTCAGCGGTGTGTCATTTCAGTCCGAAGAGCGACGAGAAGTCTGTCATGTCGAAGATCTCCCTCACGGTGCTGTTCAGGTTCTTCACCTCGACCTTTCCTCCGTTCTTCTGGGCCTTCTTCAGCAGCGTGATAAACACCCTCAGCCCTGAGCTGCTGATGTATTCCAGGCCCTTGCAGTCCACCTCCACATGCTTGGTGTCTTCTTCGGGCATGGCGTTCACGAAATCGAGAAACTGCCCTGCGCTTATCGTGTCGAGGTATCCGCTCACCTCAAGCGTGGTTTTCTCCGCTGTCTTGTTGCTGTTTATTTCCATAGTCGTATATTATTTATTGTTATTAATTGTCTTTTCAGTTGGCAAGTGTTCACCCGTGCGTTTTGTCATCATCAGCTTGTTCATGCCGTTCTCCCGCCGGTAGTCGACCTCGTCCATGCACTTCCTCATGAGGAAGATGCCGAGTCCTCCCACCGGCCTTTCGTCCACGCCAAGCGACGTGTCGGCGTCGGGCACCCGCGTCGGGTCGAAGGGCTTGCCGCTATCGGTCAGCTCCAGGCGTATGGTCTTGTAGCGCGGCTCGTAGAGTGCCTTCAGGTTTATCTTTCCCGTCTCCTGCTTGGGGTAGGCGTAGTTGACCACGTTCACCAGCGCCTCTTCCAGCGCGAGCCTCATCTGCATAAGTTGCGGGCGCTCAAGCCCAGCCTCCTGCCCCAAGGCATCGATGAACGGGGGCAACTTCTCGATCTCCGGCAGGCGGTTGTCCATGATCAGCGTGTGGCAACTCTTGTAGCCCAACACCAGGAGCGTCAGGTCGTCGCTCTGCTCCGCCTCGCCCACGAAGGCTCTCATCCTCTCGCGTATGCCTTCCACTATTTGGTGCGACGTGAGCGGTGCCAGTTGGCGCAGGGTCTCCTCCACGCGACGCTCGCCCATCTGCTCCTTGCTGCCGTTCTCCGCCTCGGTCAGTCCGTCGGTGTAGAGCAGCAGCCTTTGCTTCTCACTGAGCGTGTATTCCTGCTCGATATAGTCGACCTCGGCAAAGAGGCCCAGCGGAAGCTTTGGCTTCACGGGCAGCTTGGCGCACTCGCCGTCGGGCGAGAAGAGGTAAGGCGCGTTGTGACCTGCGTTGCAATATGTCATGTGACCCGTGGCGGGGTCGAGCGTTGCCACGAACATGGTCACGAAGATGTCGGTCTGGTTGTTGCGCACCAGCATCCGGTTGAGTTGTCTCATCGTCTCGGCAGGCTTCTCGCCTCGTCCCACGAGGCTGCGGAACAGTGTACACGTCATCGACATCACTATCGCCGCCGCCACTCCCTTGCCCGACACGTCGCCCACGCAGAAGCACATCTTGCCGTCTTCCAGGCGGAAGTCGTAGAAGTCGCCGCCCACGCTGCGCGCCGGTGTCAGGTATGCGTCCATGTCTATCTGCTCGTAGCCCTGAGGCAGCACGAAGTCGGTGGGCAAGATCTCCATCTGTATGCGGTTTGCCACTTCCAGCTCGCCGTTGATGCGCTCGCGTGCCTTGGTTGCCTTCTCAAGGTCGCTGACGTATGTCTTCAGCGACTGCTGCATGTGGGCGAACGCATCGTGCAACTTTCCGAAGTCGTCGTTGGTGGTCACCTCGGGCAGACGGGCATCGAAGTCGCCCTGCGCTATGCGGTACGCGGCGCCCGTCATCTCACGTATGGGGCGCACCATGTGGGAGAGGAGCACGTGTATGCAGACGGCAAGCATGAGTATGCCCACGAAGATGATGGCAAGCACGGTGAAGGTGATCGATCCCAGCTCTGTCATTATCGTGGAATAGGGGCAGACGCTTGCCACCGACCAACCCACATGGGGCAACGGGGCGTAGCACACCAGCACGTCGGTGCCGTCGAGCTCGCAGTGCAGCGCGCCTTTCTTTCCCGCCAGCATCATGTTGCCCAGCGTGTCGTAGTCGTCATCGTCGAGCTTGCGCGCCAGTGACCTTATGTCTTCTTTCATTATCAGCGCCGTGTCGGGGTGGGCAATCACGGTGCCCTTGCGGCTGAGCATGAACGAGTAGCTGTTCTTGAAGGGCTGCACCGTGTTCAGCTCGTCGCTCAAGTCTGCCAGTGCCACGTCGGCGACCACCACACCGCGCAACTTGCCGCTTTCGTCCTTGATGGGCTGGGCATACGATGCCACCATGCGGTGCGTGCCGGTCTTGTCGATGTAGGGCTCGGTCCACTGCCCCTTGCCCTCTTTCACGGCTGTGCGGTACCATTCGGTCCGGGTGTAGTTGTACTGCTGACGCGACATGGTGTTGTAGTCCACCGTTCCGTCGGGCAGCTCGTAGACGTAGTCCACGGGTGCTTTCTTCGGGTCGGCGTTATCATAAGATATGTATCCCACGCCGAGCAGCAGGGTGTTGTTCTTCACGAGCTGGCCAATGAACTTCAGGGCGTCCTCGTGGTCCATGTTGCGCTTGTCCATCACGTGCCTCACGGTGAGCTCCACGGTAGACTCCATCCACTCCAGCTCGTCCTCCACGTTCTGCAGCGTGGCGTTCTGCAAGGCGAAGGTATAGAGCGAGCCCTGCCTCTCCTCGCGGTTGCGGCTGTAGCGGTCAAGCGCCACGGCAATGGCGCCGAAGATGCACACCGTGAGCAACAGCATGTAGAGATACAGCTTGGTCTGGAATGGCATGTTGTTCTTTTTCATAATGTTTAAGTTCTTTTTCCGGTTGGACAACGGCTTATGCCTGACTGCCAGAGCGTTGCGCCCGTCGGCATACGGTATACGCATATCCGCCGGCTGGGCACGCCTCGGTGTGGAAAACGGCATTCGCGGCCTGGGCGGCACTCAGGAGCGAGGGTAGGTCGTCTGTCAGTCCTGTGCCAAGCATCTTGACGAAGGCTTCCTTGCGGGTCCACATCTTCGCGAACTCCATCTCGGGGCATTCCGCCTGCCTTATCGCCCGTTGCTCCTCTTCTGAGAAGCAGAGTGGCATCAAGTCGTCGTCGATGCGGCTTGGAATCTCCTCGACGTCGCACCCCACCTCGCCGCATAGCTCGCTGCTCTCGTCTGCCACGACGCACATCACCGCGCGGCGGCAGTGGCTCATGTTGAAGTGCAGCCCAGGCATCTCCGCCACGTAGGGCTTTCCGTCCGCGCCATACGAGAAACGCGGCAACCCGCCCTTGCCAACGGCATCCCCCACCAATTCTTCCAGCAGGAGGAATGCCTCGGCGCTCTGCAGCTTATCGGCTACCATGCGGTATTTCTCCGCCTGCGCCCGTCGCCATGCTGGCAACTGCCTGAGGCTTGCCTCCGCCTGCTCGGCAGTGGGATGGCTCGGCATCTCGCGGACGAGCATCCTCGCATGCAGTTTTTCCATGTAGCGCACGTTTTTATCCATCGGTTAATGGCTTGTCGGTTTTCGTCAAAGCGTCAACGTGGAATCCAAATCAGCAAATTGAATTCCACTTATTCTCCTTTGTTTTGCAAGTTCGACTTTGAGATGATTCAAGTTTGCCATTAGATTGAAATATTTTAAGCGCAAAAATATAAAATACGTAGGAAAAAACACAAGATGCGGAAGTTTTTGTGTCAGTTTTATTTCTTTTTAGCAGTCGTAGTGATAAATTTGTGGTTTTTGCCCATATTTGTTACAATTTTTCCTATGCTTACCATCTTTTTCATGTCACGATTTGGGAAAAGTTGTCAGCCCCATGTTGCCCCTTGCGGGTCAGTGAGTTTCGATAGCCTCGGCGGGTTACGGCGCAAAGCCATCGCGATTGCGGCGCGGAGGCAACGCGTTTACGGCGCAAAGGCATCGCGGTTGCGGCGCGAAAGCAAACGGGGCAAAATGGCGCGACGATTCTCCCACACGAGGCGACATGGCGCGAGCACGCACAAAAAAACCGGCGAATCTCATAAGGAGATGCACCGGTTGCGTTTTTTGAGCCTCTTGTCGGATTCGAACCAACGACCCCGAGATTACAAATCACGTGC
>CAVHEN010000070.1:0-14906 GCA_963635115.1 Oscillospiraceae bacterium
GGCTTGAACCAACGACCCCCTGATTAACAGTCAGGTGCTCTAACCAACTGAGCTACTGAAGCAGTGTGCGTGTCATTTCTGATTTGCGATTGCAAAGGTACACACATTCTCTGAACCCACCAAACTTTTTTGCGACTTTTTTATCATTTTTCTTCAATAACGTTATTTTTGCCCCATTATAAGGATGTTTGGACTCGATTATTAGTATCTTTGCACATGATAGGCCGCATATCAGCAAAAGGTTCAAGCGAGCTTGACTTCCGCCTTCGACTTGCGCCATCTTCGCACATAATATATAAGCACACGTTGTTAAGACGTGATCCATTTCATTCACGCACTAATAAATGAAAAAAACGTATCTGTTGTTGCTCTGCCTTTTCACGGGCATGCTTGGCTACGCGCAAAACAATGACGAGCACTATTTCAAGGTGGCGAAGAACCTCGACCTCTTCAACACCATCTACAAGAACCTCGACATGATGTATGTCGACACCCTCGACGCCGACATCACCATTGGTACGGGCATCAACGCCTTGCTGCGAAGCCTCGATCCCTACACTGAATATTACCCCGCCAACAAGAGCCAGGACGTGAAGATGATGCTCACGGGAAAATACGCCGGCATTGGCTCGCTCATAAGATACAACTTCAAGCTCGGCCGCGTTTGCATCGACGAGCCTTACGAGAACATGCCAGCGGCTGAGGTGGGCCTGAAGAAGGGCGACGTCATTCTCTCAATAGACGGGGAGGACATGACCAAGAAAGACAACGAGTATGTGAGCAACCACCTGCGTGGCGACGCTGGCACCACTTTCGAGCTGAAGATCCACCGCCCGTCCACGGGCAAGGACATGAAGTTCAAGGTGACGCGCCGTGCCATACAACTGCCTGCCGTGACCTATTACGGCGTGCAGCAAAACGGATTCGGATACCTGAACCTCAACTCCTATACCGAAGGATGCGCCCGCGACGTGCGCAACGCCATCATAGACATGAAGGAGAAAGGCATGAAGGGTCTCGTGCTCGACCTCAGGAACAACGGTGGCGGATCGGAGATGGAGGCGGTGAACATCGTCAACTGCCTCGTGCCGAAGGGCAGGCTCGTGGTGAGCAACCGCGGAAAGATGAAGAAGGTGAACCACGACTATTACACCCAGGTGGAGCCGGTGGACACCGTGATGCCCGTGGTGGTGCTTGTGAATGGCAACACGGCTTCGGCGGCGGAGATCACCAGCGGCTCGCTGCAAGACTTCGACCGCGCCGTGGTGATGGGAACCAAGACTTTCGGCAAGGGACTCGTGCAGACGGTGATGAACCTGCCATACAACGCGCAGATGAAGCTCACCACCAACAAGTATTACATCCCCTCCGGACGATGCATACAGAAGATAAACTACAAGCACAACGGCAAAGGCGGGGCTGCAGAGGTGGTGGCCGACTCGCTGACAAAAGCCTTCACGACGCTGCACGGGCGCACGGTGAAGGACGGCGGCGGCATCATGCCAGACATAAAGGTGGAGAACGACTCCACGCCGAACATAACATATTATCTCGCCGCCGTGCGCGACTCAAGCGAGCTGGTGGACTCGTGGGAGCAGAAATACATAGCCGCCCACCCCACAATAGCCAAGCCTTCGGAGTTCAGCCTTACCGATGACGACTTCAACGACTTCAAGCAGACCGTCATCGCGAGCTCGTTCAAGTATGACGACATCAGCGGCAAGCAGCTCAACGAGCTGGAGAAGCTGGCGAAGTTTGAGGGCTACTACGACGATGCCAAGGCGGAGTTTGACGCCTTGCGCAAGAAGCTGCACCACAACCTTGAGAAAGACCTCGACAAGGCAAAGGAAAGCATCGTGCAGGTGCTCACCAACGACATCGTCACCGCCTACTATTTCCAGCGCGGAGCCATAGAAAACTCGCTGCGCACCGACAAGCAAGCCAAGGCAGCTTTCGACCTGCTTGCCGACAAGGCCAAATATGATGCCATTTTAAGGCCAACTCCAGCCGTGCAGCCAACTGCCAAGCCACAGCCTCAACAGAAGAAAAAAGGCAAGAAATAAGGCTTCTACGCCAACATTCACACGCATGCCCACGACCGCGAAGCAGAAATGCCCGCGTTCGTGGGCATTTTGGTTCACGTTCATGGGCAATTCAGCTCAGGTTTGTGGGCAATTTGGCTCACGTTTGTGGACGTTTTGGCATTGCGCCGCAATCGCAATGCCGTTGCGGCGTGAAGGCGACGCGATTGCGCCGTAATGGCAACGGCTTTGCGGCGCAAAGGCAAACACGGCACGATGGCAAGGCGACGGCGACACGATGGCAAGGCAAAGGCGGCACGATAACACTGCATGGGCGGGAAAACTCTATGCATTCTGCCATAAAATAAGAAAGGACCGCCAAGCCCATTATAGAGCAGCGATCCTTTCTACGTTAGTATGTTATGAAAAATTTGAGAGAATCGAAACTTCACAGTTTCTTTTTTGTTGTTGTTTTACTTGATGATTTATAGAGAAAGCATAGAAATATCTTATTTGATTGCCGGCATGGCTGCAGGCGCGTCCGGCGTGGCGAGGCTCTGCTGCAAGGTGTCGACCAGGGAACTGTCCCCAATGGCGACATTCGTGCCGTTGTCGAGCTCTGGCTTGTAGTAGCCGTCGTAACTGCTAATGGGGTCGCTTGAGCTCCGCGAGAAAGGCACCTGCATGGCGTTGCCCAACGTGAGGAGGATGGCGACCATTGCCGCGGCCTTGAGAAGGGGCTTGAAACGCTGTCCCATGGAGATGACCTTGGCCTTCACCGGCTTGCGCTCGGCAATGGCTGCGAGGATTCTCGCGTCGAAGTCGTCGCCCAATACATCACGCTTAGCCGCCGCAGCCTCATAGCTGAACAATGGCTTATAGCGCATCAGCTCCGCCGGGATATTGTCCTGACTGAAGAACGCGCGGAGGATGTCTTCCTCCTCAAGGGAGGTCTCGCCATCCCAGTAGCGGTTCAAAAGTTGATTTATGTATTTGTAGTCCATTATTATCGTGTTTCTACAATGACGACGACGGGGCGGCTGTTTTGTTACAGTCGCCCCGTACTATTTAACATTTGTTTTGATTTTATTTCTCCACGCCTATCTCTTTAAGCAGTCGGTCGGCATGTCCCCACTTGTCTATCATGTAGACAACGTACCTGATGTCCACGCCTATGCAGCGCGCGAGGTTGGTGTCGAAGTTGATGTCGGAAGACAAGCTGTCCCAGTTGCCATCGAAAGCCAATCCGATGAGCTGACCCTTGCCGTCGAACATTGGCGAGCCACTGTTGCCGCCCGTGATGTCGTTGTTGGTAAGGAAGCAGAGGTTGAGCGTCTGGCTCTCGGGGTCGGCGTACTTGCCGAAATCGGTGGCAGACATGAGCGTGTGCATTATCGGCTCAGCCTGGTAGTCGATGATGCCCTTGTCGCCCTTCGCCATCTTGTCGAGCAGGCTCTTGGCGGTGGTGTAGTAGGCCTTGTTGCTGCCCAGCGCGAGCGGCTTCACTTGTCCGTAAGACAGGCGCATGGTGAAGTTGGCGTCAGAATAGTGCGGCTTCTCCATCTCCATCTGCACCTTGGCGTCGCAGAGATAGCGCTCCTGCACGGCGATGCTGTCGGAGAGCGTCCATCCCTTGCCGTTACCGCCCTGGATCTTGTCGTAGACGGCCTTTATAGCCTTGGCATAAGCCACGCCAGGGTCTTGGCGATACTGCTTGCTGGCAAAGTAGATCTTGCCGGTCTTCAGCATCACGGAGTTGGCGAAGAGCCAGTCGGCATACTTGCGATAGTCGCCCTTGAAGCGCTTGTCTATGGTGTTGTATATTGCCGTGGGCAGGAAGTCCTTGTCGGCCTTCTCGCGATAGTTCTTCAGCAACACCGCCATCATGTCGGCGTCGGTATCGGCGTCCCACTGGTCGGCGTTGTCCTCAAACTGGAAGTACTCGCCCTTCTTCGCGCCTTTCTCCTTCTGCTCGTTCATCAGGCGCAGGGCGCGAGCGTTGAACTCGATGTTGCTCCTCTTGCTGAACGTCTCCGACCATTGCGTCAAGGCCTTGGTGAGGCGGCTGCGGCGCGCGTAGAGCTTCTCAAGGAGAGGGAAGTCCACCTTGTGCGCCAGGTGCTGGGCAGTGCCCTGCCATTGGGCAATCTGCTCCTCGTAGGCGCGCTTCTGGTTCACAAGCCCGATGGAATCGATACATTTGTTCATTCCGATGGAGTTTTTCCAGTAGTTTGAGCTTTGCGCGAACTTGGAATCATATTTTATCCTCACCGCCTCGCTCGCCCTCATGTGGCGAAGCATCGCCTCCTGCTTCACGCCACGCACTTGCTGACGTGGGTCGTTTTGGCAATCGCGCATCTCCTTGATGCCATAGCTTGAGAGATAGCGCTCGGTGCTGCCAGGATAACCCACGGTCATGGCGAACGAGCCTTCGCGATAGCCGTCGAGGCTTACCTTAGCCCATGTCTTCGGGTGGTAAGGCACGTTGTCCTTGGAGTAAGGCGCTGGGCCTCCGGTCTTCGGGTCGCAATAGACGCGGAACACGGAGAAGTCGCAGGTCTGACGCGGCCACATCCAGTTGTCGGTCTCGCCGCCATACTTGCCCATCGACTTTGGCACCGCGAAGACGAGTCGAAGGTCGGTGAAATCTTGGTAAGTGGTGGCGTACCACTTGTTGCCCTCGTAGAAAGCGTCGATGTCCACGTGCAGCGTCTTGTCTATCTTCTTCACCGAGTCGGTCATGGCCTGGCTCAGCGAGTCGACGAGATGTCCCTGCGCCTTCTTGTTCATGTTGTCGATGCCGAGAGCTTTCAGGCGTGGCGTGATGTCTTGCTGGCTCTTCATGAACGACACGAACATGTTCTCGTTTGGCAACTCCTCCTCGTAGCTCTTCGCCACGAATCCGTTGAGCATATAGTCGTGCTCGGTGGTGCTGTGCGAGCGGATAGCCTCGAAGCCACAGTGGTGGTTGGTGAAGACGAGTCCGTCGGGCGATACCACCACGCCAGAGCAGAAACCTGAGAAGTTCACGACGTTGTTCTTGATGGCGTCGGCATCTGAGTAGAGCGCGCTTTGCGGCAGCAGGAATCCATAGCCGCGCATTGCCTCATAGACCTGCGTCGGCAGGTCGTAGAGCGTCCACATGCCCTCGTCTGCCTTGGAGGGCAGGGGTGAAAGCATGGATAAAGCCAAAAGGCCAAGAGGAAGCCTCTTTCTTAATTTGTTGGTCATATTAATCTTTATGTTTGAGTTTCATTAATGCAGTCGTGCCTTGACAAGGCTCCAGAAGTCGCGCTTCACTATCACCGCGGCATAGGCGATGATGAGCAACGTGTTGACGCCAATGGCAAGCCACATGTTGAGATGGTTGTTGCAGAAGTCGAGCATGAAGAACACCACGAGGGCCAATACCACGTAGAAGGCGATGTCTTTGAGTGGGTACTTGATGGGGTAATACTTCTGTCCGAAGAAGTAGCTCAGCACCATGCTGACCGTGTAGCTCACGAAGCCAGCCCAAGCGCAAGCCCAATAGCTGAACCTCGGGATGAAAACGACATCCACGGCTATGAGCACCACCGCGCCGATGCCTGAGAAATAAGCGCCCCAAATGGTCTTGTCGATGAGCTTATACCAGAAGCTGAGGTTGAAGAACACGCCGAACATTATCTCCGCCGCCATCACGATGGGCACAATCTCCAAGCCTTCCCAATAGCTCTTGCCGACGATGTAGCGTATGATGTCCATGTAGCCGATGACGCAAAGAAACGCCAAGAGCGTGAAGATGACGTAGTATTTCATGACCTTGGCATACGTCTCCTTGCTGTTCTTCTCCTTCGACTGGCCGAAGACAAACGGCTCGTAGGCATAGCGGAAAGCCTGGGTTATCATGACCATTATCATGGCTATCTTGATGCACGCGCCATATATGCCGAGCTGGACCCTTGCCTCATCGGCGTTGCCATCGAAGGCGTAGGGGAAGATTATCTGCGAGGCGCACTGGTTGAGTTGGCCCGCAAGACCCATGACGAGAAGTGGCCACGTGTAGGAGAGCATGCGCTTGCATGTGGCCTTGTCGAAAGGATTCTTGAAGCCTTTCAGCTCCCTGGCGAGGAGAACAAGTGTGAGAATGGAGCCGGAAAGCTCGATCCAGAATATCCATACCACCTCAAGGTTGAAACTGGCATCATAGATTCCGAGGAAGTTGACGTGCATGCCGGGCAACACTATGAGGTAGAGGCTCACGCCAACGAGGTTTACGAGGATGCTCACCATCTTCAGCATGGCAAACTTCAACGCCTTGTGCTTCAAGCGGAGATAAGCGAAGGGAATGGCGGTGAAAGCGTCGACGGCCACGCACGCGCCCATGATCATGATAAACTCAGGATGGTCGGGGTAGCCTATGGCACCGGCTATAGGGTTGAGAAACGCCCAAAGCAGGAGCACGAACGCCAACGACGTGGTGGCGACCATGCGCAGCGTTGTGGCGTAGACCTTCTCAGGATTCTCGCCCTGGCGGTTCATGAACCTGAAGAACGTGGTCTCCATGCCATAGGTCAGCAAGATGATGAGAAGGGCGATATAGGCGTAGATATTGGTGATGATGCCATATTGCCCACCTGCCGCGTTAAACTTCGCAGTCTCTATTGGGACGAGAAGATAGCCGATGAAGCGCGCGGCGATAGAGCTCAAGCCGTAGATTGCGGTTTCCTTTAGGAGTGATTTGAGATTTGCCATATATCCGAAAAGAATGTGTTTATTATCCGAAGAAGATGTAGGCTATGGCGATAGCGGCTATGGTGCCAATCAAGTCGGCAAGAAGTCCACACGCCACGGCGTGCCGCGTGAACTTGATGTTCACCGAGCCGAAATACACCGCGAGGATATAGAACGTGGTGTCGGTGGAACCTTGCAAGATGCACGACAGCCTGCCCACGAATGAGTCGGGGCCGTAGTTTTTCATCGCCTCAAGCATCATTCCGCGCGCGCCACTGCCCGAGAGCGGCTTCATGAACGCCGTGGGCAAGCCGCCAACGAAGTCGGTGTTGAGCCCGCACTTGTCGGCACACCATGATATGCCGCCGATCACCATGTCCATGGCGCCCGAGGCGCGAAACACGCCCACGGCAACAAGTATGGCCACAAGATACGGTATTATGCGCACGGCGGTCTGGAAGCCTTCCTTGGCTCCCTCGATGAAAGCGTCGTAAACGTTGACCTTCTTAATGAAACCGCCCACTATGAACGCCACTATCACCGACAAAAGAATGACATTGCCGCCAACGGATGTCACCGTAGCCATGGTGTCCTTGTCCATGTAGCCGAAAGCCGCGATGATGATGCCAACAAACGCGCAAAGGCCCACGAACATGGCGAGCATGGCGGGCTTCAGGATATTGGTGCGCTGGAAAAGGCAAGTGATGATGACACCGCAGAGGGTGGCTACGGTTGTGGAGATGAGTATTGGTATGAAGACATCGGTGGGTTGCGCCGCGCCGTAGCTTGAGCGGAATGCAAGGATGGTGGTGGGGATGATGGTAAGGCCCGACGTGTTGAGCACAAGGAACATTATCATCGGGTTGGTGGCGGTGTCTTTCTTCGGGTTCAGCTCTTGCAACTGCTGCATGGCTTTCAGTCCGGTAGGCGTGGCGGCATTGTCGAGGCCAAGCATATTGGAGGCGACGTTCATGAATATGGACCCCATTGCCGGATGGTTCTTGGGAATGCCCGGGAAAAGGCGCGAGAAGACGGGGCTGAGCATTCGCGCCAGCAAGTTGACGGCGCCAGCCTTCTCGCCTATTTTCATTATGCCAAGCCAAAGGGCAAGCACGCCAGTAAGTCCAAGTGAAGTCTCAAATGCTGTCTTTGAGGTGTCGAAAGTGGAATCGACTATCTTTTGGAAGATAGTCGTGTCGCCCATCAAGAGCTGCACAACGGCAAAAATGAAAGAAACGACGAAAAAAGCTATCCAAATGTAATTCAGTACCATATCGCGTGCAAAGGTACTGCTTTTCTCCGATGTATAAAGTGTGAGCGGAAAGTTTTTTCCGCTCACACGACATTAAATCACGAACGGGATGATTCCGCTCACTTAACATTAAATCTTAAGCCTACGTTAAGGCTGAAACTCGTTGGCTTATCCTTGTACACGTTGACTATCGACGAGTGGTTGTCGAAATAGTGGGTCATGCCCGGCTCGGCATAAAGACTGAGCGACTGCGTGAAGTGGTAGGCTCCGCCCACGGCGGCTTTCAGCGACCATTGCGGCCGTTTCTCCGTGAGGTTGTCCTGCTCAGAGTTGTCTATTCCCTTAGAACCCTTCACCAGCATCTCCACCTCGCCGCCAGCGGTAAGATACACCTCGGCATGCTTGGTGCGCACGAAGCTATAACTTGCCGTAAGTGGCACGCCAACATAATGCAACTTCTGGCGTTCCACGACGCGGCCATCTTCCGTGAAATTGGAAGACAAGTAACTGTAGGTGACACCTGTGTTGACCGCCCATCGGCTTGAAAGCCTGTATCCAACGCTTGCGCCGACCTTTATAGGCTGAGCGTGGTGGGCTTTCCTCTCGGGCTGCCTGAACATAAGGAGGTTAGCCTTGCCAAGCTCCATGGGGAACGCGCCAAAAGGCATCTCGTCGGAATGGTAAGCATCAGCCAGCGTGACACCTCGATCCGCCGCCAAGCCGTTGCCGTTTATCGCGCCGCCATAATAAGCGGTGAGGGAAAGCGGTGATGATATTGACGCGGAGCGATGGTAAGTGTAGTCTGCCTCGGCTTGATACTGATAATCATTCCTTCCGAAGCGCCTCCCAGGCTTGGTGTCGCGCGATTCCGCCTTGGTTTCATGCCTCTCCGGTTTAGTCTCGCGTGATTCAGGCTTTGTTTCGCACAACTCCGCCTTGGGTAGCTGCTTACCCTCGCTTGATGTCATTGGGGCGGTTTGCCCTAATGTCGCCTCGTTTGTCTCGCCAACGGTTTGGGTATTGGCGTTGATGTCGCCTTGTTTCCCATCTGTTACCTGCCGACTCGCTAACGTTTCGTCACACTCAGAGAGCATGGCAACTTCGTGCCCGACGGCAGAAACGCCAAGGGCGGAGGTCGCGTCCGCATCAATGGCAGAGCTCAAATCATTAGCCTGCGTGCCAGGAGCAGAGCTTGCCTCGGCACGGTTAGCCGACTGATGAATGGCGCGCGACACGGCGACCACGCGCGGCGACTCGTCCACCTTGAGCAGCCTCCACGTCACGGGAACGGCGATAGCCGCCGCGACCGCCGCTGCCGTAAGCCAACGATAGCGCCACATCGTCACAGTTCGCGCAGGCTGAACCTGCTTGCTTGGGGCAACAGGCGTGGTAGAGGCGAGTCGCTTCTTCACCTCTTCAAGGAGACCGTCGGGTGCCTTGACCTGACGGTCGGCCATCAGCCGCTGTATGTCTTTGGTCCAGTCTTCGTTCATTGTGTTTCCTCCTTTTTCTTTCTAAGTATCCTTGCCAACATCGCCTTGGCCCTGTGATATTGCGAAGCCGAGGTGTCGGGCTTGATGCCCAGCAACCCGGCTATTTCCTTGTGGCTCTTGCCCTCTATGGCGTAAAGGTTGAATACCGCCCTGTAGCCGTCGGGCAATTGCCGCAGCGCCTCGTCCACCATCTCGGCAGTGAGGCCCGACGTGTCGGGCGGCTCGTCCTCGGGCGCGTCTGGAATCTCGCGCTCGCTGTCTACGAACAACATCTTCTTTTTGTCGCGGAGAAACATCAACGCCTCATTAACGACCACACGGGTAAGCCATGCCTTCAGGGAGCCTTCGCCACGATAACTGAAACTGCCGACAGAGGAGAAGATCTTTATCAGCGCCTCTTGCAACACGTCGCGCATGTCGTCGGGCTGGGGCACGTATCTCACGCAGACACCAGCCAAATAGTCGGCAAATTCAGCGTATAGCACATCCATCGCACGGGAATCGCCCCGTGCGAACAGTTGTAGGATGTGCTGCTCTTTGTTCATTCGCGGTATTTGTATTTGAAGACGTGACTCTTCTCACCCGAGAAGGAAGTCCACTTCAACGTGATGTTCTCGTATTTGCTGCCGTCTTCGGGCTTTGGAACGTCGCTGAGCCTGAAAGCGATGATGCCATCGCCCACCGTACCCTTGCCGTCGCCATTGGCATCGTGGTAGAGTCTGAGCGTGCCGTCCGCCAAGCGCACAAGCCTAAGCGCATGCATCTTCATGCCACCGAAATAGGTGCGGAAGTGGAGCGTCAGGTAGCCGTCCTCGCAAACGGTCTTCCAACTGTCCACGATCTCCAGTGGGTCGTCGCCATAGGCCTTCTCAATGTCGCTGACAATTGGTGACATCGGCTTCGTGCGAATAGTGTCGAAGAGGGTGACGATGCGGACGTTGCGCTGAAGCGCGGTCTTATCCTTGTCGTCAAACACAACTGACACGAGCGCCCGCATCTCCTTCTTGTCGGTCTTATCAAACGGCCACTTCTTGTAGTTCGAGTCGACAAGGGTCACGGAGTCGTTGAGCTGCATGTACGCCTGCCCAGTGGCAGCGTCTGTCTTGAGCGTGACCAACGCGTTGGGGGTATAGACAGGGTCTATACAAATCGTTTTGTCGTCATCGTTGTCGCACGACTGCAATGACAATGCGGATGAAAATAATATGGCCGCGAAAGCCATCGTCTTTAATAATTTACTCATAGCTGTTCTTCTTTTATTCATGGGTTAAATGCCGACAATGGCAAAACCTTGCACAGCTATAACATCTTTTAAAGAATCGACGCCTTCAATTCGTCCATGTTTCCCGCCACCTTGACATAATCAGTCCAATGTCCACGCATGAAGCCACGCTGCTGCATGTCGTCGAGCAGCTCGATGGTCTTGTCCCAGAAGCCTTCGACATTGTAGAGTATCGCCATCTTGCAATGATACCCTATGTTGTGCGACGCTGCCACCGTGAACACCTCGTCGAGAGTGCCCACGCCGCCAGGCAACGCCACACACACGTCGGCTTGGGCGAGCATGAGGTCCTTGCGGTCGGAAAGGTTGTCGCACGGTATCTCCACGTCGAGGTAGTCGGGGCGTTGCCCGCTGTTCACAAGTATCTGTGGTATGACACCTATTATCTGTCCGCCGCCATTGTGCACCGCCTCGCCCACGCACCGCATGAGCCCTCGGTCCTGACCGCCGTAAACAAGCGTGTGGCCATTCTCAGCCATCCACGTGCCAAGCTCCTCGGCGGCCTTGAAATAAGCCGGCGCTATGGAATCGTTGGCAGAACAAAACACTGCTATCTTCATGTCTTCATTATTTTGTCCGGCAAAGATAACAATAATTATCATATTTTTGTCGCTCAATCTCTTATTTTACAGTAACTTTGCACATTATTTATTTTATATAGCTATATTTTTTTGAAGACGTTTGAAGAATTGGGCGTGAGCGAGCCTATCCGCCGCGCCATCGAAGAACTTGGATTCGAGCAGCCGATGCCCGTCCAAGAGGAAGTTATTCCGTATTTATTAGGGGAACACAACGACGTTATCGCGCTGGCACAGACCGGCACGGGCAAGACCGCCGCGTATGGCATTCCCGTGTTGCAGAAGACCGACGCCACGACAAAAGACACGCAGGCGCTCATCCTGAGCCCGACGCGTGAGTTGTGCCTGCAAATAGCCGACGACCTCAACTCGTTCGCCAAGTACATTCCCCACATGCACGTAATCCCAGTGTATGGTGGAGCGTCCATCGTGACGCAAATCAACGAGCTGCGACACGGAGCGCAAGTAATAGTGGCAACGCCGGGCCGACTCATCGACCTCATGGAGCGTGGCAAGGTGAAGCTCGAAAACATTCGCAACGTGGTGCTCGACGAGGCCGATGAGATGCTCAACATGGGATTCTCCGACAGCATAAACGCCATCTTCGAGCACGTGCCCGAAGACCGCAACACGCTGCTCTTCTCTGCCACAATGAGCAAGGAGATAGAGAAGATAGCGAAAAACTATCTGCACGACTACAAGGAGATCGTGGTGGGATCGCGCAACGAGGGTGCCGAGAACGTGAACCACATCTACTATCTCGTGAACGCCAAGGACAAGTACCTGGCGCTGAAGCGCATCGTCGACTTCTACCCACGCATCTACGCCATCATATTCTGCCGCACGAAATTGGAGACGCAAGAGGTGGCAGACAAGCTCATAAAGGACGGCTACAACGCCGAGTCGCTGCACGGCGACCTGTCGCAGCAACAGCGCGACCTCACTATGCAGAAGTTCAGGCAGCACCTCGTGCAACTGCTCGTGGCAACCGACGTGGCGGCGCGTGGACTCGACGTGGACGACCTCACGCACGTCATCAACTACGGACTGCCCGACGACGTGGAGAACTACACCCACAGGTCGGGACGCACCGGACGCGCCGGAAAGAAAGGCACAAGCATATCCATCATACACTCGCGCGAGAAGTTCAAGGTGAAAGCCATAGAGAAGGTCATCGCCAAGGAGTTTGTCGACGGCACCCTGCCCACGCCTGAGGAGATATGCAAGAAGCAGCTTTTCAAGACCATGGACGACATCATGAAGACCGATGTCGACGAGGACTTGATTGCGCCATACATGGCAGACATAAACCGCCAGTTTGAGTATATCGACAAGGAGGACATCATAAAGAAGATGGTGTCTAACACCTTCGGCCGATTCCTCGACTACTACAAGAACGCGCCAACGATAGAGAAGCCCACAAGAGGCAACGCGCGCGAGGACAGGAACAAGAAGGGCGAGAAAGGCAGAAGCGGATCACGCGGCGAACGCCAACGCGGACCACGCAAGGCGGAGGCTGGCTATCGCAGGCTCTTCATCAACCTTGGAAAGGCCGACGGCTTCTACCCAGGCGAGGTGATGCAGTTTATCAACCACCACGTGCACGGCCCAAAGCAAGAGATCGGGCACATCGACCTGCTGTCGAAGTTCTCGTACATTGAGGTGCCCGAGAAAGACGCCAACAAGGTGATGAGCGCCATCAACGGCGTGAAATACAAGGGACGCGAGGTGAGGTGCAACGATGCCGAGGACAAGAACGCCGGACGCGGCAACGCCCCGCAGAAGAAGCGCGAATACCGCAAGAAGAACGCCGACAACAACGCCAAAGGCAAGGACGACTGGCGCGCGCTGATGAACGGCGGCGGCAAGAAGGGCTTCAAGGACGAGGAGCCAGACTTCTCGGAAGAAGGATGGGCGCGACGCTTCCCTAAGAAGAAATAAAGGCACAATACATATCAAACAATAATCACTACAAAAAACAAACAATGAAAAAGACTATCCTGACAATGGCAGCCTTGGCTATGCTGACTGCTTGCGCCGACGCTGCCGACAACAAGGGCAACGTCAGCTTCTCGGGCGAGCTGAGCGGCTTGAAAGACACGCTCATCGTGATGACACCAACAGGTGGAAGAAGCATGAAAAAGGACACCGTGCTCACAAAAAACGGCAAGTTCCAGTTCACCGTCAACGTGAACGAACCCACCACGATATATGTCTACACACCTGGCACGTTCCGCCGCACGGAGCGCATAGGCTTCGAGCCCATCGCAGTGCCTGGAGAGAAAGCCGTGGTGACCGGCGACGTGAGCAAGGAGATCTATTTCAACGGCAGCAAGTTCTACCAGGAATACAACGAGGCAGACAGGACTTATTCTGCCGCCCTCAAGCCTCTCCAGGCTCTCATGGAGTCGCTTAACAAGCGCATGGAAAGCGGTGAGTCGCAAGAAACCTTGCAGAAAGAATACAGCGAGAAGGCCCCTGCCATGCAGGAGCAAGCCACAAACGCGCTCATCGACTTCATAGCCAAGCATCCTGACTCAGAAGGCGCTGCGGCGTTCATACCCGAGCTGCGCGACCTCGCCTTGATGAAGAAAGCCGCGGCTTCGCTATCGGAGAAGGTCAGAAACGGCCGCATGAAAGCCTACTACCAGAAGGTGATCGACCAGATGGAGGCACGCGAGAAAGCCGAGGCTGAGGCTGGAAAGAAGCAAGCTGCTGGCGTCGAGGCTCCCGCCTTCACGCTCAACGACATCGACGGCAAGCCTCTGTCGCTCGCCAGCTTCAAGGGCAAATACGTGCTACTCGACTTCTGGGGCACGTGGTGCGTATGGTGCGTGCGTGGCATTCCAAAGATGAAGGAATACTACAACAAGTACAAGGACAAGTTTGAGATTCTTTCCATCGACTGCAACGACACCATGGAGAAGTGGAAAGAGGGCGTGAAGAAGCACGAACTGCCTTGGAAGAACGTCTACCAGCCAAAGGATGGCGCATTGCAGACAACAGAGCTGTATGGCATCCAAGGCTTCCCGACAAAGATTCTCGTGGGTCCCGATGGCAAGATCGTGAAGACCGTCGTAGGTGAGGATCCCGCGTTCTACACATTCCTCGACGAGACATTCGGCAAGTAATAATTTCCTTATACAACATTCGTTTTCACGGGCGGTTTCCCCAACGGGATGCCGCCTGTGTTTTTTTAGGCACCATGTTGACGATTGCGGGGGAAATCGTAGCGCCAAATTACCCAGTTGCCCTTACGCCACAACCGCAACGCGTCCACGCCGCAATCTCATTGCCTCCACGCCGCAATCGCAACGCGTCCACGGCGCAACCGCGATGGACTTTGCACCGCTATCACGATGGACACTTTGCCGTATTGACAACGCCTTTACATCATATTGGCAACGCCTTTGCACCATAGCGGCAATGCCTTTGCCGCGCAAGGCACGAAAAACGGGGAAGAATCTGCGTTCGATTCTTCCCCGTTATAAATGTGCATTCGGCATCAAAGAGCCCGAAAATAGGCCTTAGAAGCCGTCTGATGCGTATTAGTCGGCAAGCTTAGCC
>CAVHEN010000071.1:0-14597 GCA_963635115.1 Oscillospiraceae bacterium
CTCGCCAGTCCTGCCGTTTGTTGCAGTTGTGTCGCTTGGTTGTACTTGTCCTCTGGATACATCATCAACATTCTCGCTCCGTTGGGATACGTCCGCTCTACTGGAACGTATTTCTTCGATTTTACATGGAATAACCTATCCATTAATATAAATAATCTGTATCTTTGCAGACGTATAGAAACAAAAAGAGAAATGATATGGCAAAGAAATACCCTCTTGGAATCCAGACTTTCTCCGAGATAGCTACGGGGAACTACTATTATGCCGACAAGACCGACGTGGCCTATCGCCTGGCGCATTATGCGAAGTATCATTTTCTGAGTCGTCCGAGACGATTCGGAAAGAGTCTTTTTGTGTCTACCCTCCAGGCTTACTTCGAGGGAAGGAAAGAACTGTTCAAGGGGTTGGCGATAGAGAAGCTGGAGCAGGAATGGACGGAATATCCCGTTTTGCATTTCGACATCAGCCAAAGCAAATACTTTGATGTGGAGAGCGTAAGGAAATCTCTGAATGCACTTTTGACACCTTACGAAAGAAAATATGGCCTTGCCACCGACAAGGATGAGACGAACAGCAATAGATTGTCCTACATCATTGAGGAAGCCGTGCGCCAGACAGGCAAGCAAGTGGTGGTACTCATTGACGAATATGACGCTCCCATGCACGATTCCATGGGCGACGAAACGCTCCAGAACAATATCCGCAACATCATGCGCGATTTCTTCAGCCCCTTGAAAGCCCAAGAGAGGAATCTCCGTTTTGTCCTCATCACGGGCATCTCGAAGTTTAGCCAACTCAGCATCTTCAGCGAACTGAACAACATCAAGAACATCAGCATGAAGGATGAGTTCAGCGACATTTGCGGCATCACGAAGAAGCAGCTCCTCACCGACTTCAGGGAGGGCATCGAGGCGATGGCTGAGCACAATGGTATGACTACGGAAGAGACCATCGGAAAACTGAAGGAGCATTATGACGGCTATCACTTCAGCCCCAACTGTCCTGATATATTTAATCCATACAGCATCATCAATGCACTGGATGACAAGGATTTTAATAGCTACTGGTTTTCGTCGGGCACACCCACGTTCTTGATAGAGCTGCTGCAAAAGGACGGAATAGACATGCTTCGGCTAAACAATCTTTCGGTGAAGGACAGTAGGTTTGATGCCCCAACGGAAAAAATAACCGACCCGATACCAGTATTGTACCAAAGCGGTTATCTCACCATCAAAGAGTATGACAAGCGTCGCCGTCTCTATCGTCTCAGTTTTCCAAATGAGGAAGTAAGGCAAGGATTCTCCGAAAGTCTTGTAAAATACTATGCCGCCAATAATCTGTGCGATTTTGACGACATTGTTCTTGCATATGCCGACCATATGTTGGCGGAAGAAAACATGGAGGCATTCATGCCGCACCTGAAGTCTTTCTACGACAAGTTCCCTTACACCATCATCAACAACAACGAGCGTCACTACCAAGCCGTAATGTTCACCATCTTCTCCATGCTCGGAGCCAATGTGTTGGTGGAGGAACCTACCACGGACGGACGAATGGACATGGTGTTGAAGACCGACACGACCATCTACATCTTCGAGTTGAAATACAACAAGTCGGCAGAGATTGCCATCCGGCAAATAGAACAAAAGGATTATCCCAAGATTTATGGCGGTGATGGAAGGAAAATCGTAAAGGTGGGAATCAACTTCTCCGAAGACAGAAGAAGCCTGGAGAATTGGCATATAGAGCAGTAATCGCAATATGCTTATGGTTGTTGCAGATTTTGCAACAACCATTATTTGGAAAAGCCATCCAAATAGCCTACGACATAAAGGATGAAATCTGCTTGACAGGCTCCATGCCGCACATCTGGCGCACGCGCTCCATCATCTTCCCAACGTCGAGCACACCATAGGCGAAACCCTTGCGGGTGAGTTCCACAGGCAAGAGGTCATCGTACTTGTCGAACACTGGCGTCTCCTTGGGATAGAGCAGCTCCATAGGGTCGAGGGGCTTGGCAACCTCCTCAGCCAAGACCTTGAAGAAGTCGGAAGCTGAGACACCAAGGGTGAACTGCATGTAATAAGGTCGGGCAGAGTTGAAACCCTTGAGGCCCAACCGCGCGCCGCACCTGATGCGTATGAAACGCTCCATGGCAAGGAAAGCATAACTGCCGAGCCATGGGAACAAGGCATACATGTTGCCGCCAAGGGGCAGCAACCACTTCAGGCCGAGACCCGACTTGCCGGCGGTGTCGATGGCCTGGGAGAGACGAAAACGAGCATGGGGCAGAAGGTAAGGATAGTCTTCGCCCGAAAAAGGAGAGGCGAGGATATGGTGCATCTTTTCCAGGATCTTGGTGTGGATGTCGCCTGGCTCATCGCCGAAATATGCCGGCACTATGCCCTTCACTGGATGGCAATAGACAATGTGGCGGCTGCGGTCCACCTCCTCTACGACCCACACCCTGCCGGCAATGGCTATCTTGTCTTGCACAGGTGGCGGCTTGACAATGGTGCCAATCTCCTTCGACTCGCACCTTACCTTGTATTCCTCATTCTCCTGGAAGACGGCATAGAACTTGAAGTTGTTGACCACACGTTCACCCTTTATGCCCACAATCAGCCCGCCACGCTCGGTGGTCTCTATATGGTCTATCTTGAGCAAGTGGCGCAAGAGCACGCGGTAGTCGTCTTGGCTGACGTTGCGGAAATAGCTCAGCGAGAGCACACGCCCAGCCAACTCTGCCGGCGACATTTCCCCGCCAGAGGCAAGCGTGGCCATGGTTTGATGGTAGAGCAACGAATAGGGCAAGCGGCCCACACGCGGCGGCTCTACCCACCGCTCACGGAGGTAGAGCTCGATGAGGGCTATGGCCTGCAACAGTTTCCAAGGAATGGTTTGCGGCATCATCGCCCGAGGCTCCGCCTGCTCTTCCCTTATGACGAACCACATCTCCGACGGCGCGCCACGGCGACCCGTGCGCCCCATGCGCTGGAGAAAGGAGCTGACCGTGAAAGGCGCGTCTATCTGGAACGCGCGCTCCAGCCTGCCAATGTCGATGCCAAGCTCAAGGGTCGACGTGGTGCAGACGGTCATGAGCGAATCTTCTCGCTTGATTTCCGCCTCGGCACTCTCGCGATAGCTCACCGAGAGGTTGCCATGATGGATAAGGAAACGGTCAGGCTCACGCAATGCCTCGCAATACATGCGAAGGGTGGAACACACCACCTCGCACTCCTCACGCGAGTTGGAGAAGATGAGGCAACGGTGGCCACGCGTGTTGTCGAGAATGTATTTGATAGATGGGTCAAAGGCGTCGCTGACAGTCTGCTCGCCCTTATCCTCGTCTTTCCACGGCCTCACGAATGGGCTTCCGCCCTTCATCTCGCTTCTGGCATCTGAAGGGCGCAAAGGCTCCACGTCGCTTTGGAAAGGATCGTTCAGAGGCGATTCCTCGTCTACGTAGTTTCTCTTTACGCTGCCCGTGATGGTAGCCGAAGGCGTGTCGGCAAGCATGGCTTTTGGCGTATCATCGCCACGGCTGCCACTTGGCGAGAGGGAGAAATGAGCCACAGATATTCTCCACTTGGCACCCTGCGACTGAATCTTGGGAATGATGGTCCCCCTGCCAGTGCCTGCCGAGAGAAAGCCGCCCACGAGCGCCGGCTCGCCAATGGTTGCCGACAACCCGACGCGACGAGAGTTGACTCCTGCCATGCGCGAGAGCCGCTCAAGGAGGCAGAGCATCTGGCCGCCTCGGTCGCCTCGCAAGAAGGAATGAATCTCGTCGATGACCACAAAGCGGAGGTCGCTGAAAAGGAACGGTATTTGTGAATGGCGATGCAAGAGCATCGCCTCAAGGCTCTCTGGCGTGATCTGGAGAATGCCCGACGGACGTCGCAAGAGTTTCTTCTTCTGCTCCTGCGACACGTCGCCATGCCAATGCCACACGTCGATGTCGCACTCGCGGCAGATGTCGTTGAGACGCGTGAACTGGTCGTTGATAAGGGCCTTAAGTGGCGCGATGTAGAGGCAGCCAACCGTGGCAGACGGATTCTCCTGCAAGAGCGTGATGATGGGGAAGAACGCCGCCTCGGTCTTGCCCGAAGCCGTAGAGGCAGAAAGCAAGACATTGGCGTCGGAATTGAAGATGGCATCGCCGGCTGCCGCCTGGATGGCGCGGAGCTTGCTCCAGCCCTCGGAATAGATATAACGCTGGATAGCAGGAGAATAGCGGGAGAAGATGTTCATGGCTTAAATGGTGAACTCGGCAAACTGACCGCCGACCTCGGCCATCCTCTCCTCTTCCGCTGGCTTGGCATAGCTGAAGGCTTCACTTTGGAGGAGCTCTTGGACGTCGCTGCCTGGGTTTTGCATGATGATGTCGAGCAGCTCAATGAAATCGCGTATGACCTCACGGGGCGTGATGTTGTCGCTGGCACCGATGCGGCCATACTCGACCTGTATGAAAGTGGTGAGGTCGGCATCTGTAACCGTCCTCTCGTACCCATACAGTGAGGCGTGGATGTCGGCGAGCTTCTCGGCAAGCACAAACATCTCCTCGTTTGAGAGTGGCTGAAGGCGAAGCACGGGGCCAAGATAGTCTTGATGCCCTTGCGCCACGAACTTGCCCTCGGAAAGACGCGAGCGCAACGCCTCGTAGCTATAGACGCCACGATGACGGTCTTCGACACACTGTGGCGTGCCGCTCATGATGGTGCCTATAAACTGCGCCTTGCCTTGGAGCGCGTCGTTGTACATCGTGAGAATCTTCTCATAGTTGTATTGTCGGGAAATGGCATTGGGTATCTTGTAGACATTGACAAGCTCGTCGATGAAGATCATGAGTCCCTGGTAACCAGCCTGGCGAAAGAAGAACGCCAAGAGCTTGAGGTAGTCGTACCAGTCGTCGTCGGAAATGATTACCGACACGCCAAGCTCATGGCGCGCCTCCGTCTTGGTGGCATACTCGCCACGAAACCATTTCAGCACCTTGCCTTTAAGTTCATCGTCGCCATCGGTGAAAGCCCGATAATAGAGTGTGAGCAACCGCGCGAAGTCGAAACCATGCACGAGCTCGTGCATCTGATGGACGATTGCCATGATGCGCTGCTCAACGAGTTGGGCAAAGCGTGGATCGTCGAAGCCAATTCCCGACGCATCTGCCGTAGCGGTTTGGACAGAACTGATCCAGCGATCAAGAACCATGGTGAGGGCTCCGCCCTCAGGCTTTGACTTGACGCTAAGGTTTCTGATAAGCTCACGATATGTGGCAAGGCCCTGCCCTTGGTTGCCATGGAGGCGACGCTCGGGCGACAAGTCGGCATCCACGACAACAAATCGGCGGTCCATGACATAGTTGCGGATGGTCTGCAGAAGAAACGACTTGCCACTGCCATACTTTCCTACAATGAAACGGAAAGATGCACCACCCTCGCCAACAATGTCGACATCGTGGAGCAACGCCTCTATCTCCTTGCGCCGCCCCACGGTGATGAATGGCAAACCGATGCGCGGCACTACGCCACCCTTGAGCGAGTTGATGACACTTTGGGCTATGCGCCGCGGAACCTTTATGTTTGAGTTACACATTATTATATATTATTCTTTCTATGTCTTCACGATAATCCTCGATGAGCTGGATGCCGTCGCCATTGTCCTCTACCACGATGTCGCCTATCGTATCCATCATCTCATTATTGATGTTCTCAACCATCACGCCCTCGGGCACATGGATAGACCGGAGATACTGGCGCCAATTGCCTTTAGTGAGCAGGAGCCGAAGAAAGGTGTGCTCATGGCTTTCATCATCATGAAGCGACAGGCTTGGTGAGATCTCAACAGTTGACCGCCTTGGTTCAACGGATGACTGCGTTGGCTTAGCAGTTGACCGTCCTGGCTCAACGGATGATAGCTTTGACTCAACAGATGACAGCACCGGCTCTATGGGGGCTGTCTCATCGTCTGGGGTTATGCCGTCGAGCAACTTGTCCTTAATGACATCAGCGTCATTCCTGATGCGACCAAGCATTCCATAGTTGATTGACACCCTTCGCTTCTCCGCCTCTTCCTCAGCGAGTCTGCGCTTATCCTCGGCAAGCCAAGCCATAACCGCGCCACGCACTTGCTCACGATAAGGCAGGACAGCAATCGATGGCTTAAGGCGCGGCTTTACGCCAAGGGCCTCACGGAGCAGGCTGTCAACCTCACGAAGGATAGCGCCAATGAGTTTGGCAAAAGACTTGTCGCCGCCAACATACTCGTCGCGAGTCCACAATCCGCCACGACAAAAATAACGATGAAGCGGCGAGACTTCTATCCCAACATTCCTAACAGGAGACGGGTCATAGAACAACGCGTTGGAGAACATGGCTGCTGAACGCTTGACACGTTTTCCGGCGAAAAGGGTCCCTATGCGGTGATGACTGTTCTTCTCCAAGACAGGAATGACACGTCTCAAAACCGCAACCGTGCAACTGATAAGACGAGACTTCTCTTTCGTGAAGAGCGCGCCATTGCGTGGGTCATACTTTCCAAGGTCGCAAAACGTAGAGAACAGCGTTTGCTCGTCTGCCGTATCGTAAGAGGAAAGAAGACTGACTATGTTGTCTTGTTCACGCTCAGCCTTAAAGACTTCGGGGAAATGGCATGAGAGGTTATTGTAGACCACGTAATCGTGAAGCCACGGCGTCAAGTATTTACTCAACTTTGGCTCGGTCTTTCGATAGGCTTCGTTGATCTCGCTCAATATCTCATACCCTTCCTCAGCAGTGTTGACCCCAACTTTCATCAAGGTCTCGTACACATACACGAAGATATAACTCAATGACACGTCGGGGAACTTGCCCAACCGAAGTTGACGACGAATGGCGAAATAGCTCCGCAACTGCGCTATTGACATGTCGCGGAAAGAGGGGAAGTAGCTCATGAAGCCAACGATGGGCGCATCTTCCTCGTAGTCGGCCATGAACAAAGCCTGCTCGTAAAACGCCTTGGCGGCCGAGATTTGCCACGGTTGTTGGCGTATCATCCGCAGAAGCGAGCGCAACGGTTCGCCAACGCTAGCCTCACTTACAGCCGTGCCAGAGAAGTCATCGCGCCTCTCGGTCTCTTCTGGAGCGAAGTAATCCCAACTGTGGATACTGTCAAGACCATAAGGCAAGTCGCAGTCGTCCGCTTGGGAGAAGTCCAAGTCCTCGTCAGTGTAAAAGCTATCCTCGTACATCTATTATATTATACTACGCCAACTATATCCAACACGCTCTTGCAACCATGCCGCTCCAACCAAGAGGCGATGCCGTTCTTGATTTTCAATGTTACGGTTGGATCAATAAAGTTGGCGGTGCCAATCTCCACCGCGGTCGCTCCTGCCATAATGAACTCTATGGCATCCTCTGCGGTCATTATGCCACCAAGGCCAATCACCGGAATCTTGACAGCCTTGTAGACGTCATGTACCATGCGCACGGCAACAGGCTTCACAGCGGGACCGCTCAGTCCTCCTGTGCCAATAGACAGTTTGGGGCAACGGCGCTCTATGTCAATCGCCATGCCCATGAGTGTATTAATGAGTGACACGGCATCGGCACCCTCAGCCTCGCATGCGCGGGCTATGTCGGAGATGTTGGTGACATTGGGCGAGAGTTTCACGATAAGTGTCTTGTGATATGCCTTCCTTACCGCTTTCACAACGCTCGCGGCGCCTTCACATGTCACACCAAAAGCCATTCCTCCATCCTTGACATTGGGGCAAGATATGTTTAATTCGATAGCAGGAATCTTGTCTAAAGCGTCAATTCGCGCAGCACATTCGGCATAGTTTTCGGGAGAGTTTCCACTCACGTTGACAATGAAATTCGTATCGATGTCTTTAATCTTTGGATAGATGTTCTCACAGAAATAATCCACTCCCTTGTTCTGCAATCCTACACAATTCAACATGCCGGAAGCAGTCTCTGCCATGCGTGGATAATCATTCCCCTCGCGTTTTTCAAGGGTTGTACCCTTTACTATGATGCCACCCAACTCCTCCAATGGCACCAGGTCTTGAAACTCCAAACCATAGCCAAACGTGCCGCTTGCCGTCAAAACAGGGTTGCGAAGCGAAAAATTATTTATCTTTACATTTAAGTCTACCATATCGCGTAATTTATTTTTACATTCAAGGGTTGCCTAGTTTACCACAATAACTTGTTTATATTGAACACAGGACCGTCTTGGCACACCCTGAGATTGCCTTCTACAGTCTTTTCTACACAGCACAAACATGCGCCTAAACCACAAGCCATCATGTTCTCAAGCGATGCCTCGCAGTCGATGCCATTCGCCTTGGCATAAGCTGCCACGGCCTTCATCATTGGCTTGGGTCCACATGTCTGGATGAAATCGAACTTCTCTCGCTGTAAGATGGAATGGTTTGTGACGAAACCCTTTTCACCCTCCGATTCGTCCTCGGTAGTGATATAGACAGGACCAATCTCCTTGAAAAGGTCTAACTCCAGCAAGTCCTTTGCCGACCTCGCTCCCAAAAGAAAAGAAGGCTCTGATCCTTCTTGCTTCAACTTGTAGCCTTGCCAAAGAAGAGGGGCAACACCTACGCCGCCGCCCACGAGCAGCACTTTCTTATGGGAAAGCGGGCTGAAACCATTGCCAAGAGGCAAGAGACAATTAACAATGTCGCCTTCGTGCAACTGACAAAGATGACGGGTTCCATCGCCAACGCCCGCGACAAGCAATGACAATTCATTGCGTTCGTAATCCACATAATTGATTGAGATGGGACGACGAAGAAATGCGCTAGGAGAATTATCGACACGAACTTCCACAAACTGACCGGGAATCATGTCAGGAAGAGTATTGTCGTGGGTCAACTTCAACAAGACATGATGGTCAGAAAGATGCGTCGCAGACACGACGCGAAGGTCTAAACAATATTTTTTCATGGTTGTAAATTAAGTGAGGGTAATCGTGATTGCCTCTTCTTATATATAAGGTTCTACTTTACAACCACAAAGATAATTGTTTTATCCGTACATACCAAAAAAGGATGGAGTTTTTATTTTTTGGGAACAAAAGACTCCCACGTTTGGTCGTCAAAGAAGACTCTTATCTCGGTGATCTTACGCTGGTGATTGTTTATTATTTTGACAACGTTTTTCTCATTGCTTCCCGGATTTGCCAAACCGCCTTTATAGCTGGTTTGATCAAAAAGGGTGGAGGGGCGAACCGCTGAGCCGGTCATGACTTGAGCGGCATTATTTAAAGATGATGGATCGCCAGTGAAAGGCGACGCAGCTACTGTTGCCGTCTGCGAACTATTAGGTGAGGCTTCAGCATCAGACTCTGAAGGACTCTGGTTTTGGTACATTGGACCGCTTCCATCAAAAAGCCATACCATAGAAATATCCGGAAAACGTGTATGAATTGCCTCATAATGTTTCAGGGTAGGTTGGGTCTTACCACGAAGAAGCAAACTAAGTGTTCCTTCGTTGATGCCAGTCTCAGTTGCAAACACTTTATTGTTCATGCGCTTGCTGTCCATAATCTCCTTGATTCTATCCTTCAAATTCTCGTTTTCCATGATTCAAGTATGTTTTGAGGGCAATAATGCCATTCCGCTTTATATTTGCAAAGTTAAACTAAATTTCTAAGACAAGCAAATAGATAAAGAACTATTTTAGTTTATAAATTTTATCTTTACAAACTATTAAACACACGGTTTAGGTTTCACAACCGATTGTTTGCTATTTAAATTTGAATTTATAAATAAACCTATCTTTAGGATGGTTAACTTGTTAGAACATAGAAATTTAGTAATTTATTGACTATAATTGCGATGTAATATCTATATAATTACGCCGGTTCCAATAAATGCGATGGTTTTATATATAATAATGCCTTTTAGACGACTTTGACAGTTTAAGCTTTTGTGGAATAGTCTATAAAACTTTGATTATGTGCTATTTACACACTTATGCCTTCGTTGCATATTTATTTCTTTGGCTTTACAAAGTTAAAGATTTAGATTTGGGGCGGCGTCGCGTTTACACACAGGCGTCTTTATATTACCAAATCAACGTTTATTTTTATAAACAACAATCGTGTTGTGCTTTGAATTTAGCCTTATAAAGTTTATGTTGCCAAAACACAACAATCCTTAACGATAAATTTCAAGCCGGCAAAATTCCCTTTTTTCGCATGGCTACGATTTTTCCGGACAGACGGCAACAACGCTGCAAATAATCGATTCTCAGAGGCGTATTTTCAGGCTAACTCGCCTATTTACACCGATTTAAGCATAAAAAAAGCGTCCATGCGGACGCTCAAAATAGAAGAAAACACGCCTCAAAAGAGGGGTTTTCAGTGCAAAATAAAGAAGATTAACTCCTTCATCAGGTCGCCAACAGTGGTAGAAGGGTTATCCAAACCCTTACTTTTGGCGTCAATCTCTCTCAGTTTCTGAAGAATCTGCAAAGTCTTTCTTCCTGTGTAGTTTCGCATGCCCGCAAGATAGTCTTTTATGCCCCACGCATTCTTCATGTCCAAGTAAGCTGCCAAGGCATTTTGGTCTGTGTTGTTTGGAGCATAATAAGCAAGCATCAAGTTTTGGAAGTAGCTGAAGAGGAGAGGCAGAAACGAGAACAGCGAGCCAGCCTTTGGGTTGTTGTCAAAATATTTGATTATCATATTTGCCTTCAGCACATCGCGATTGACTATCGCATCGCGGAGCTCAAAAGAATTGAAATCCTTACTCACGCCAATATTGCGCTCTACCATTTCGGGTGTAACCCTCTTCTCCCCCTCAGGCAAAGAGATAACCAACTTGTCGAGCTCCGAATAAAGGCGATTAAGATCCGCACCAATGTTGTCGGCTATCATTGCCGCACTCTTGTCGTCGATGCTGAACTTCTTCGCCTGAAGGTAAGAGCGTATGTGTCCGGGCAATTGCCACTCGCGCAACTTCTTGCTCTCAAACACCACCCCACTCTTTTCCACCGCCGACACAAACTTCGACCGTCTGTTCAGAACGCCATTCTTATAGCAAACCACAAGTATGGTCTTTGGTTGCGGATTTTGGGCATAACGCTCAAGCTTGTCCATCGATCGCAACCCTTGCGCCTCCTTGACGATGATCACGCGTTTCGGAGCCATCATCGGAAACTGCATGGCAAGGTCGGCAATCTGCGAACCAGAGACGTCAGCCCCAAACACCACCGTCTGGTCAAAGGCCTGCTGGTCGGCAGGCAAAGCATGAGCCTGGATGTAGTTGCTGATTTGGTCTATGTAATACGACTCCTCGCCCATCAATATATATATAGGTGCGAAGACGTTGCCTTTAAGGTCACGCATGATGCCATCGTAAGTTGGCGCCGTTTTTTTCTCTGCCATAGGCTTTTACTATTCAGATTATTTATTATCTTTGCAAAGTTAATAAAATGATTCGACTAAACCTTCCTTCGTTTGACATAAAAACACGCGTCGCCGATGGCCGCAGCCAAGTGCTCGACCCGCTACGTAGGCGTTGGGTAGCCTTGACACCTGAGGAATGGGTGCGCCAGCACTTCATCCATTGGCTAACCAGCTCGCTTGGCTATCCCCAAGCTTTACTCGCAAACGAAGTCAAGCTACAGATAGGATTGAAAAAGCTGCGCGCCGACAGCGTGCTCTACGACCGCGAGCTTCGCCCGATGATGATCATCGAATACAAGGCGCCCACCATACCCATCACCCAACAGGTCTTCAACCAAATCATGGCATACAATCTGCAGTTGCGTGCGCCCTACCTCGTGGTGTCGAACGGCATAAATCACTACTGCTGCAAGCTGGATAATGTTGGTAAAAAATATTTATTCTTACGCACAATGCCGCATTATGAAGAAATTTGACAAAACACTCCAGTTTTGCTTGCGCCGGATAACTTTGTTTTCCTTTTTCTTCCCGACTACATAATTAATTAGTATCTTTGCAATGCGAATGCACGATTGATAGATTGCACGCAACGATACAACTGTACAACGCCACAATTGTACAATAACCGCCGATTGCACGCAACGATGCAATACGACTATAACATTCGCGTGCAATAACACAACACGGCAACGCCATTTGCGCACAATCTCAAAAGCGTCATTGTGCGCAATGATTCAAGCCAAATTGCGCACAACCGCACAGTTGTTGAAAACACTATTGCGCGCAATGCAGCAACAATAATTGCGCACAATATAACAGTGGTAATTGCACGCAACGACGCAATGTTAATTGCGTGTAAACAAGCGGACACAATTGCGCGCAAACAAGCATTCAGGCAAAGAATCAACCGCGCAAACGCGCGAACAACAGACAATAATATAAGAACAAGAATAATGGAAGTTCAGACAACAATTCATCAACTGTCAGACGTAGTCTCTGTTACCAATTTCAAGGGCGGCGTGGGTAAGACCACCACAGTGCAAACCCTTGCCGCATGCCTACACAAGCTTCATCCACAGAAGAGAGTGATCGTGATGGATCTTGACCCGCAATGCAACCTCTCCTTCCTTCTCGGATGGAACGATTTGAGGAAAACATTGCCAGAATATGCCCGCATGACCATATACGACGCCATGACAAAGGTGGCAAAAATTCCTGTCTACACCTCGCCCGAGGGCATCTATTATGTGCCTGGCTCGTCAGAGATGCAGAACATCGACGTTTCGCTTTTCGGACAAAACATCCCACGCCTCGTGCTTGCGAAGTGCGTCATGCAAGGCTATTATAACATGACAAACGGAGCCATCGACGAGAAGACCGCCACAGGCAACGTGTTCACCGACTTCGACTACATGCTCATCGACTGCCCTCCATCGCTTTCGCAGAGCACCTGCAACGCCATGGCAATGGCTACGACGATGCTCGTCCCCATCCAGATGGAGGGACTCAGCGTGACTGGTGTCGGAAGCATCCTTGAGCAGGCAAAGCAGATTAAGAAGGAGCTCAACCCGAACCTTGCCAACATGCTTCTCCTGCCCACGATGGTCAACAGTCAGCTCGTCATCACCAACGAGCTTCAAGACTTCCTCGAAAACAACTTCGACGACTCGCTCATCCCCACACCAATCCACCGTTCCGTGAAAGTGGCTGAGGCACAAACAAGAATGACCAACGTCATCGACTATGCCCCAACATGCAGAGCAGCCGAGGACTACATGAAGGTGGCAAAGACCATCTTCGGAGACGAATAGCGATCCCTCCTAGCGAAAAACGAACAAAGCCCCCACCCCATGACTCCAACAAGCAACAAGAAAACAAGAGAATGAAGATAACAAGAAACAAGAGCAGCTTGCAAGACCAATTGGCAAAAATGCTGCAAGCCGGCAAGGAAAATGTAGACAACTCCACTGATAATGAAGTCGTTGAGCAGTCGTTACAAAATGCGCCATTGCACGCAAACGCGCAAGCCAGCGCAGGGTATCCTGTGCCCGAGCAGAGCCACGAAGAGGAACCGGCGCCACCAGTACAACAGCAAGAGCCTCAGCCAGCACCATCAGAGGATCCCGTGCAGGAAGAGGCTGCGGATGAGACTGCAGCACCAAGAAGCTATCGACCAAGAACAACGCCCACTCGTCCACGCCCAAAGAAAGCAGAGGAGGCACCACGCCTCAACGCCTCACAACGCCACGAGGTGCCAGACCGCAATGCCAAGTTTGCGGGCGAGCCTATCAAGAGTGTCGGCTGCCGAATGCCGCAATCGCTCTATGCCAGGATGCTTCAATACAAGGCACTCAACGATTCGCAACTCAACCGCATCACGCTTAACGACATCATCATTGAGGCCGTGGACAAGTATCTCAGCAAAATCAAGTAACCCGCATTTCCTTCTTGCTATATCCTAAAAAGAGGATGCGCCCACACTGCTTTTCAGGTGGGTGCATCCTCTTTTTATATCCCCTTCGGCTTCACGCCATAATCGCGCCGCGATCTCGGCGCAAGGCCATCGCCGTTGCGGCGCGAAGCCAACACGATTTCAGCGGCAAGCCGAAACCCTTTCCCAAGTGACGTGTGACCAACCCAAAAGCACATACGACCGTTCGCGATTTAGCGTTGTGATAGGCTTTAGGTATGTGTAATGCTATACCCGAAATTACAAAATGGCACACGAATGACATCTTTCGCGCAAACTGACGTTAAAAGTGAGGCTTTTTCAAAAAGAAATAAGAAAATCAGTCTTTAATTTCGGATGTTTTGTTAATTTCGCAACGTCTGTATCCATACCGGAAGCCCCAAATGGGCAGAGGGTGGGCAGACATACATATTGTTAAGGCGTTTTTGTACGCTTTTGTTTTGACAGTGTAAGAACTTCGCAAACTCTCAACTGCTGGTCAAGAACAAAGCAACGGGAACGCCTCATGGGGTGTATTATATATAGCCCTCGTTGGCTTCGAACGATTTTGTCGTCCGTTGCCATGAGTGTTTTCTATATACTTACACTGGCGTGGCTTTTCCATCTACCTTTATTTTATTACAATGGGCATTTGGCGAAAAATCATTCGAACAAATCATTTCCTGTAACCTGTCGGCTTATCTTCCTCGCGTACATATTATTATATAGTCCATGA
>CAVHEN010000072.1:0-14347 GCA_963635115.1 Oscillospiraceae bacterium
CCAGTTTGGCTACCGCTTTGGCTACCAAACCCTGCACGAAGGTTATCACCCCTTGCGCCGTGTCGTCCGAGGTCTTCGATAGGAAGTACTTGTCTCCATACGCCTTGATAAAAGACTCTATTTGCAATGAAGAAACGCCACCAGTGCCCACGCTGCCGCTGCGTATGTCGTTGGAAATGGAATCCACCTTATTCTGAATGCGTTGTATCGTACCCACGGTAACCTCGTCGCGGAGCGTGACCTCGTAAGTAGGTATGCCTTTATTGCCATTCTCCTTTATAGAGAGCTGGTCGATATACACGCTTCCGTTAAGCAGGAGGTCGTCATCGTCAAAGAGAAGCAAGTCGCCCTCCTTGATAGTATCATGCAGCGATTTTGTGGCGCCCGTCTTATCAGCTTCCGCCTCCAAGTTTTGACGGGCCATGAATATCTCGTCTATCTTGGGCGAGAACACATACCTTGTGTAGTCGTTCTTGCATAGCCAATGAATAGCCTTCCTTAGAAGCCTTACGGATGCAGTCCATATGTAGTTTACCGCAGATACGGCGATACCTGTCAAGACGTAATGGTCGCCCGCTAATATCTGATAGGCGTTTGCCATGCTTGTACTCGGGTCTTGTACGGCCTTGGCATACGAATACGGGAACCATAGGTCGAGCGAAGTGTCTTGCGACCTCTTGCACGCTATCTTCCATGTCCCGTCCGCTTGTTGTGTGCAGTTGGTCACAGAAAACGCCCTGCCGCCACAAAAGCCGTCCTTCATGTTTATCTGCATCTCACTGCCGCCTGCGTCTTTTGCCGCCTGGCGAAGGTCGAAACCCAACTCGGGGAGGGTTATGTGGAAGCCTTTTATACTGGTGTTGTCCTTGTCGTAAACGCCATTGTCGTCTATCGTGTCAGCCCCGGCCACAGCATCCAGCCGCGCCGTCGACGAGCTTAATCCTGCGTCTGCAGCGGTCACCTCCTCTATGGTGGGGTACACGGCTTCCAAACCATTGTCATCGTTCGACTCCGTGCAACTTATGTCGCCGTCGCGATAACCTATCTCGGATGCGTTTTGAGAGATAATATAGGGGTCGTGCCTGTCATTAGAGAACGTGATGACGTGCTCGCCGTTCTCACTATGGAACAGCACTTCCTTCTTTGTCTCGGGGTTCGTGATGTAGTAATTGGTCACGTCCTTGTCGCTGTCATAGGAACTCCGACAAATGTCCGACAGGGCATGATTTGGGAAACCTGGTAGCATGAGGCTATTCACGGCCATATTGTCTGGCAGGTTATCCGTTTGGTAATCCTTATTGGCAGAAGACACGGCGTCGGTCTTTATTCCACCGTCAAATATTATCTTCTTGCCGGCAAGGAGGGCTGCGGAGAACGCCTTGAACTTGGCTTGATCGTCCATCCACCAATCCTTCTGTGTGGTGCCCGTGTTGTACTTCACTATCACCTGGCATTTCCCGGCGTTCGTGATGTCGTCAAATGTTTCGTATTTCATGCCGCCGTCCATAGCCACCATCCCGGTGATTATGTCCGACGAGCCCTCCAAATGGAATTTCACGACTTTGCCGACGGCATTGTTGAACTTCTGTCCTACCCAGTCGTAATACGTGTCGGTGCTGAACATGTCATACTTGTAAGACATGTTGATGTCAAAGCAAGCCACGTAGTCCACGCTGCCTGGCTTGTAATCTGAGCAGGCGTCCTTGTTCGAGCAGTTGTACACGTTGGCTATTGTGGCAAACACCTGGACTCCAAGTTCCGCATAATATCTTGTTGGCAGGTTCTCGCTACTACCGTAGGCGTGTAGCCTTGTCACTACATTTTGCCCACTGTCGGCGGTTTTGTTTATCTCATACAAGCCTTTACCCTTACCATACTCAAAGAGGTGTGAGGTGGGGATGCCCGCTGTGCCGATATACACATTCCTGCCTCTTATCACGAAGTTAAGTCCAAATTCGGTCTTTACCTTCTGTAAGCCTTCCCAAACACTATTGTTGGATATGCTGATGTTGCGGTCGTATCTCTCGTCGTCCCTGCTGTCCTTGTAGCTTGAGGATGTGCCATAGGTCTCCTCCCACTTATTTTTCACGGCGTTCGTAAAGGTTGCGTCCGTGGAAATATCCATTGCCCTCTGAACGGTTCGCTCGTAGGTGGTCTGCGCCTGGCCGCTATCTGCCGTGCCGTTGGTATTATTGGCAAGGGTGTAAAACATCCAGTAATCGTCCTTGCCGAAACCGTTGGCCTTGCACCACCGGTCCGAACAAGCCTGCAACCTGTCAACAAGGTCATCTACATCCTTGGCGTAAAAACTGAACGTTGGGAGCGACGTGTAATGCAGGTTATTGTCTGATAACACCCAGTCGTGGAAGCGCATCATCGTGAGCTCGTTGGAGTACGAGTTGAACTTGATGTTGTCATACACGAACCCTTCTCCGTACGTACCCCTTCTTGACTTCTTTATGACAGTAGGGTCATAGTTTATCCGGAATTTCTCGCCACGGTATTCGATATAATCCCCTATCTGGAAATCTATCGGGTATGCCGCCTTGATGGATACGGTCAGATAACACTCGCCCATCCATTTGCCGGAGTATTCCAATTTGTCTTGGAACACCTCGTTGCCTTTGCCGTCGTACCCCGTAAGGCTTTCGTGCTTCGGCGTACCGTCCTTGCTATATATCGTCCATTTCATGCCTCGTCCCCCGTCTTTTGCAAAGTTATGTCTGTCGTAGGGTCGTTGACCTTCAGCTTCAGGGTGATTATCAACGCCTCATCCTTACCACCGTAATGCCTGAACAACGTGGCATCGTCTGGAATTTCCACAAAGCGAACGCTTTGCCTGCCAATGCCCAGATAACTGTCGTACACCTTAAAAGTGCCGCCGGAAAGATATGCCTTGAACTTTGTTAACACGTCGTTGGCAGAGCGAGGTTCTCCCTTGCAGGCGAGCTTCACTTGCATCTCGTATGCCTTGTATTTATACGTGGACGGCACAAATTCATCGTCCCCGTCCTCATCGTTCCAGCTACGGCTCGGGATGTCCTTGACCGCCCGGTTGCCGTAAAACTTGCTTTCAGTCTCAAAGAGGGAGAAGTCCGCGCCGAGTTCCATGACAGGGTAGTCGTCCCCTGACGCGTTCTTGCCTTCTTTTTGCATGTAGAACTTGTAATATACTTGGCTCATGGTGTTAATTGCTTGTTAATGCCAAAAGTAATAAATATATTATAAATATGCAAACAAAACGAATAACTATTCCACCGCGACATGAATCTTCTTCGAGCCGTCGCGCGTGGTGGAGTTCAGAAGGTCTCTCATCTCGCCTACCGCCTCCAACATTCCTTCCGCGGCAAGGGCGTTGCGACTGGTATTTTGGGCGATGGAGTCAAGCTGCTGCAACTGCGCCGTGGCGGTAATGTCGAGCTTTGGCAAGTATATGCCCTGGAGTTGTCGTGTAACGCTTACGTCGGCTCTTATGGCGTTGAGGTAGCTCGCTATCAAGTCGCCTGTCTGCTCCGTCATGCCCTTGATGCTGCTCGACATGGACGAGGAGCTACTGTCACTCCAACCATAAAGTGACGACAGCATATCCCTGACTTTTGTGGCTTCCTCGCTTATCTGCTGCATCTTGGACGCCCCCGCCGCGTACTCGGCCTTGGTGTACTCCGACGCGATGTCGCCCTCCGCATAAGTGAAATTGCCGTTTTCGTCCACAAGGTAATGCTTCTTCACGTTGCCGTTCTTGTCGGTATATTCGGCGTTCTGACCCGCTTTTGATAGCTCTGATATGGCAGCTTCTATCTTGTCCTTATAGAGGTTGGTCACCATGCTGCTCAATATGGCATTACGCATGGTCTTCTCGAAACTATCGGCAAAATTGTCGTTGTCCGACGTCAGGTCATTGAGGAGACTCGCCCATTCTTGCCTTACGCTTGAAAAGGTCATGCCGGTCAACACCTCGCCAAGCTTGTCGGTGGCAGTTTTCAAGTCACCAGTGGCCTCATCCGATTTAATGATGGTATTCAGGTAATCTCTTGCCTCATCGTTCATGCGCGCCCATACCTCCGGCAAGTTCTCCTTTATGCTCTTGAGATAGTCCCCGCTGAGGTTCTGTATGGTATCAAAGTCAACCGCGCTGCCCGTGTAGCCAATCTTCCTTAGGTACGAGTTTACCTGTGACAAGTATTGCTTTGACACGCCGATGTCGTCATCATCAAAGAGATACATCCTGTTCCGATGGTTCTTGTGGATGGTCCTGGCAGATGCCCAGTCGGAATATGTCTTGCGGGCCTCTGACGTGGTGGCGGAATATGTCGCGGCCAACTTCCTTGACGTGGCTATGGATTGAGAGCCGTAGTCTGACGACACGCGCTGCTCCAGGCTGGAGCTTATGTCGTTGAGGACGCTGAGGAAATTCTTATAGTACTCCTCCTGCTTCTTGTATCGTCTGTTGGCACTGCCATTGAAAGCGTCAAACCAACCGGTGAATGAGCGTAGCACGCCGTCCGCCGCACCAACCATGTCGCCATTCTTGAGGGAGTTCCACCCGTCTGCCGCACCCTGCGACGCGGCCGAGAACCCTGACGCGAAATCGCCAAACTTGCTGTCTTGAATCTTGCCGCCGAAGGTTTCTTTCAGGTCGTTCGAGAGCTTTTGGAACGACTGCACGTTGTTGTTGATGCCGTTCACGATGGCGTCTACTATGGCAACGGCATTAGCCCCCTGGCCTCCTTTGGCTGACATGGATCCGCCCTTGGACATCATGGAGCTTCCCGCCTGGCTTAACGCCATGCCTGATTGAAGGTCGCTTTGGTTGCCGGTTTGCTTCCAGCTGCTAAAGGCGGCGTTGGATTGTTGTATCTTCTGCGCGCCGAGCTCAAGCATGCTGTAACCAGTGTTCTGCATATTCTCGAAAAGTCCACTTAACCCGCCTTGCATGAACGAGGCGAAGTTGCTCTTCTTACTGCTGAGCTGGTTCAGTTTCTCGTTGACTTGCTTGATGCCGTCAGCGTATTTCTTGGCGGAGATGGTCCCCGCCTTTAGTTGCGCGTTCAGGTTGTTCTTGATGCTCGTGGCTATCCTTTGAGCAGCGGTCCGGGTCAACGATGTCACGTTGTTCATAAACTGCTCATACTCATCCGAGACTTCCAGCAAGCGGGTCGCATGAGAGACGGTTGCCGTCTTCTTTGCCTCATCAAACTGTTCCTTGCTCAAATCACCTGCCTGGTAACGCGCACCCAATTTTTGCATGAGCAGGGTGTAATCGGCATTTTCCCTGCTGGCGGCGGCCGCCGAGGTGACGACTTTCTTCATAAGTTCCGCATAGGCGTTCATGCCTTCCTGGTATTCCGTATCGGTAACGAGGTCGCGAATCTTCTCCAGGTAGGTTATGAACATGGGGATTTTCTCGTTATCCGTCCCCGCGAGCATGCCGCCGACATACTTCTCTATCTCCTTGTTCGACATCTTGGCCACCGCGCCGTAGTCAATCGTGGCAAGCGGGTTGCGGGAGGTCAGCAGGATGCTGTCAAGGTAGTTTTTCAAGTAATCGGAGAATTGTGCCGCAAAGCCGGTTTGTGCGCCAAGGCTCACGCCAAAACCCGTTCTCGACAAGCCGTCCTTGTCCAGCCCGGAAACCGAAGCGGATAGGCCGGCGTCACCCGTGGCGGCATACAGGGTCTTGAAGGCGTTGTACGTGCGCGTCATCTCGCTCACCACCTTATCCGCGCCGCTGGAGAACGTGTCCATGCCCTCGGTCATGACGCGATAGTCAATGTCCTTCTCCTTGCTCACGCCCGAGGCTATAAGCTCGTCCTTGCGGTCTTGCATCTCTTTCGGGAGCTTGAACTTGGTATCCTGGACCCTCTTGATGAAGTCGTCTATAAGCGAGCGGTAGCCTTGCTCGGTCTCTATCTTGGTAATGTCATCGTTCGACAGCCCCTTGCCCTTGAACGCGTCGCTCACTATGGCGGCTGCGGCCTTCTCGTCATGCAGCTTCTCGTAATACTTCTTGTACATGGAGTATGCGTCCTCGATGAGCTTCAAGCGAGCTTCCAACGCCTTGACGGTTTGGTTGTCTGCTTTCAATGCCGCCGCGTGGGCCTTGTCGCTATTTTTTTTCTTCTTATCATCTTCGTTCACCCCCGTGGGCGTATCAGGCTTTGGCTTGTCGGCAGATAGGTCGTATTCTTTCCTAATATGCTTGCGGCCGTCCTTGCCCTTGTAGAATCCCGTCACGATATAATGACCCTTCTTGTCGTCACCCTCGTCGCCAACGTAAACGTCTTTTACCTTCTTGCCCTTCTTGTCAACCAAAGTAAGCACACGGAGCCCACTGGGGTTGAGCACGCTGCCTAACCCTGAGCTGGAGAGAAACGCCTGATAGACCTTGCTTCTCACGTAAGAACTCATCTCGCCAGCCGACTTCATTATGTGGTTGAACATGACAATAAAGGTGGTCACCTGGTCGTTTGACCATTTCTTTACGTCAATGCCAAGCAAACCAAGTCCTACCTTTATCGCCTGCACTATGTATGGCACGTTCTTGTCGGTCACCTGCCTGAGCCTGTCCGCGCCTTTTTCGACAAGGCTGCGAAGTTTGCGGGCTGTTGACGCGGCACCGGAGTTCGTTTTCTTGAGCTCCTTGATAAACCTGTCCGAGTATTGCGATGCGAGGATACGCTCTATCTGTTGTTCAAATGGCAGCTTGCTGACTTCCTTGTAAAGCACGGAGTCGCCAGCGGCCGCCGTCACCTTCCTGAAAGCACCATCTATGTCGGCAAAGCTGCCTCTTAACGAGGCCTCCATATTTGTGATGGCCGTCTGAAGCTCGTTTATCTTCGTTATATTGTCAGTGATGTATTCGGGGCGCATCCCGAAGAATCGCGACAAAGAGATGCCGGCGTTTGACAAGGCTGCATAGACATGGGCTATCTTGCCATCCCCAGCCTCGGCAAAGGAATCGCCACCACTTCTTTGCAGGGCGTTGCTGATGATTTGCGACTGGCCAGCGGCGAGGGAGGCTGTCTTCACCGCTATCATCCTGTCGCGAAGGATGGCGTATTTCTCGGCAAGCGTCTTAGCCTTATTCACCTGTCTCTGTATCTCGTCCGTGAGCTGACCAGCGGCGGCGAGAGTCTCCTTCATGGCCTTGACGTTCTGCCCCGACGCCTTGTCGCTCGTCTTTTTAAGCGCCTCGTTAACCTTTGCCGCCTTGTCGTTGTACTTGTCGCTCGCCGATTTCGCCTTATCGCGCATCTCACCGGCTTTCTGCTCGGCGTTCATTGCGGCAGACAAGACTACGCCAATGGCGGCAATCATCAGGTTGCCCTTAGAGAAAAGCCCTTTCGCGCTGCCCCATAGACCGGATGCGCCTAAACGCGCCTGCGCCCAAATACCGCGCCACGTGCCGGCATATCGTTGTGCTTGCAGCACCAACAGGGCCTGCTGGCGCGTAAGCTGCCCCGTAGTAACAAGTTGCCCCACCAAAGAGACGGAAATTTGCTTACTGGCAGACAGGCGCCCAAGCTGGAAGAGGCTCAGTTTGCCCTCGGCGAGCATCTGGGAGTATTTCATGTTTTTCAGCTCGGCGGACGCGACAAGCTGTGCCCGCTCGGCAATGAGTTGTTGAGCCCTCTTCGCGCTGATCTCGCCTTCCGCGACACGAGTCATCTGCCTTATGGCGTATTCATTGCGGGCGATGACCTCGGCTTTGCGCATGTCGTTGATTATGCCGCCCGCGCCTACCTTGTTGCCAAGGAATCCCAACAAGGCCTTACCGCCGAACGCGCTCCCAAGGCCCATGACGAGGGGGGTAAGCTTGTCGATATTCTGTATCAAATCCGCAACAACATCGAGCACAACCTTGAACGTGTTGCCAACAATGTTGCCGCTCGACGTGAAGCTCTCCATCGTGATGTCCCAGGCGTCCTTCAGCTTGTTGTATTTACCAAGCAGGGTGTCTGTCAGCGTGTTTTGCATATCGAAGAACTGACCGCCGGCGTCAGTCAACTCCCATAGCACGGAGCGCACGTCCTCGAACGAGACGCCTCGTTTCTTTATGCGCTTGGTGACATCGCCGGGGGTAACGGTCTTGCCCTCCTTGTTGGTATAGAAGGCGGATAGCTTGCTTAGTAATGGCAGGCCGGCGTAAGCGAACTGGCGAAGCTCCTTGGCATCGAGCCAACTGCGGGCCTTCACCTGCCCAAAAGCCAGCGCGAGACGCTCCACCGAGACGCCCAGTCCGGCGGCTATGTCTCCAAGTCGCTTGGTGGTCTCGTACACGTCTTTCTCGGCTATGCCATAGGCCGTCATCATCTTGGTGTCGCGCACCATCTCCGAGAACGTGAACGGTGAGTTGATAGCAAGCTGCTTAACCTTGCCAAAGAGGTTGTCTGCCTCTTGCGCGTCGCCTATCATCGCCCGCAAGGCGATATGTTGCTGTTCTATCGCGCCGCCTTGCTGGACAATGCTGCTCGCGAGGCTTTGCGCGGAATACACTATGCCGCCCTGCAAGAACAGTGACTTCATCTCCTGTATCACGCGTGACGTGCCCGACGTTGAGCCATGCACCCTGTCGAAGGCGGACGCGAGGCTTTGGGCGGCGGCAGTCGTCTCTTTTACGGCGTCACGCACTCTGGCCTGCTCGCCTTTGAGCGTCTGTGCCGCGACAGCCGCTTCCTTTTCTTGCGCCGTAAAGATTTGAAACGTTGACGACGCCTCTTTTATGGCAACCTTCGCGGCATTGAGCTCGTCCACAAGCTTTTGGACTTCACTTGACGATTTGGGGTTGCTGATGGTGATACCTCGAAGCTTGTCGTCTAAGGCTGAAAGTCTGGCTGCTTGATGGTTGGCCAGAGTCCGGCCCGTTTCGCTTTTAGCGTAATCGCTTCTGATACCCCATTTCACGTAAAGGGCCCTGATCTGCTCCAACATCTCTTTTTGGCGCTGAAGGGCTCTTTCTGCGGCTTTCTGCGTCGCCGTGTCTGTCGTCAAATCCGCCCGCGTCTCGTTCGCTGCTATCCGCGCCCTGACCAGGGTCGATTGTAGCTCGCGCAGCTTCTCGTTAAGGGCGTCTATATCAACAACCCCCGACTTCCGGAGCGAGTCGAAGGAGTTCTTTATTTCAATAAGGCGCGTCTGGTAATCCGAAAGGCACGCTCTGTCAAATTTGTCCCCACCTGCGTCAAATGACTTATACCAAAGCTGGCGTAGGGACGACACCATCTTGTCTATCCTGTCTTTCGCGCGGTCAATCGCCCTGGAGGCCTGATCCTGCTTCCTAAACTCCTCATTCAGTTCCCGCGTGTCGCTGGCGGCTTGCCTGTTGGCTTGCCGGAAGTCGGCGATAACCCCATTCGCGCGCTTCATTGCCAACGTGAGGCGGTCAAACACCGCGTCGAGGTTATCCACGTTGTTGCCGCCGTAGACCGCCCTTCTCATCTCGTTCTTTATCGCTACGAGGTCTTTCAGCTCCGGAGACTTTGTAAGGCGGCCCATCAGCGACCTAACGCCACTGTTGTGCTCAAGGTTTTGCATGCGTGTCTGCAACTGCTCTATCTCAAGCATCTTCAGTTTCGCCTTGCCAATGTTGGCGGAATACACATCCGCCTGGGCATTGAGCTTCTCTTGCTCCGATATGTGCTTGCTTGCGAGAGCGACAATATCCTTGTATTTCTCCAGCACGTCGTTGTAAGACATCGTGCCGCCGCCAGCGAACTTGGAGAGATGGTCTGCCAAACCACTTCGATCGAGTTTTGAGAAATTCGCGCCGAACAACTCTGACATGCCAGTGTAACGGCCAAGGTATGTGTCCGACAACGCCGCGCCAAAGACTCCCTGCCCTTTTAACCGCTGCATCTCCTCGTACTGTTGCTTCGCTCCTGCGAGGCGTTGTATGAGGATCTCCGCCTGCCTGGCCGCCGACCTTAGCATTGACGCATCCTCGGCACTGGCCTTCTCGGCGAGGGTGTTGAGAGTCGCCTGCTTTTTCGAGAGGGAATTGATTGCATCATCCACACGCTGCTTGCGTGTCCTGTAATACTCGACGGCCTTGCTCTCTGCCTTCTCGAAGTTCTGTATTGCCTTTTCCGCCTCCTTGTTCCGGTTCGCGGTAGCCTTGGAAGCGCCGGAATAAACCGACCCGACCTCTTTTTTCAACACCGACAGCTCGCGCTTGATGTCGCCAATGGCGTTCTTGAACCCATTGCCAGGCTCGGAAAGCAGTGACGACTTGCCGTTGGACAAGTTGACAATCTTCCCGTACAAAGCGCCAAGGGCAGAGGAATACTCGGCCAGTTGTGTCTTGTCAAACGGGCCAACGCTACCGCCTCGCAGGGCACGTATGGAGCTTATCACACCGTTGATATCCTTCGTGACATTGAGTATTTGGTTGTATCGTCCTTCTACGGCTTTGAGGCTTGACGAGAGCTGGCTGACCTCGCCTTTGGCTGAGGCAAATTGCCCCCTGAGGCTCTCCTGGACGGCCTTGTTTGACTGTACGCTGCCCTTGAGCTGTTTCTCAAGGCCCTCGGCTTTGGTTTGTGCCTCGCCAAGGGCCTTCTTTATCTTGTTTATCTCCTGTTCAACGTTGGACTTCACCGACATGGTGAAGCTCAAGTCTCCTAAATCGCTGCTTGCCATTCTGTTTGTCGTGATTATTAGTTGCTCTTTTTCTCCCGCCTTCGCTTGCCGTCCCCCAGCAGCTCCTCAAGGCTTACTTTCTTTCCTATGACATCATTAGTTCCGTGCCTGCTTTGCCATTCCTCTGTTACCGCGTCAAGTTCCGCCTCGGTGTGCCCATTGCCTTGCTCGCTGTCACGATTCGGATAAACTGTCAGAGGCTGGTCTATGGCCATGAGGTCTATCAACGCCTTCGGATAGCCATACCAATAGTCATAGGCGCGGATAAAGAACTTGCGCTCGAAAAGCCAGGGGAATTTCTCGCTTAGGCTGTATGCGGCTCCCCAGCTTGTCCTGCTTGGATAGCTGACACTTCCTCCTTGTTCATCGCCATCGCCGTGTCCTTCATCGCGGTCGATAATATGGTAATCAGTGTAGACGCGTCTGTCGGTAATTTTTTTTTTGCCGCGTTCACTACGCTCAACGCCTCAACGTCAGTGAGGTCGATGACGTAGTAATAGTAACGCCACTTGAAGGCGTATGCCAAACGGCGAAACCAAGCGAACAGCCCGTTCACGCGAAGGATGGCGCATACCTTCATGTTGCGCTTGTGCTCATCCTTCTCTTTAAGCGCTATGTGGGTCAGCTTGCGGATGGTCATATTGCCAAGCCATCCCATCTTGCGCTTCTTGCCACGGAAAGTGTACTCCGACGGTTCTTGCTCCAATATGTCATCCAGCACGCGTTCTATGTCAATACTTGGCTGCGCCGTAATCTTGTCTTGTGTCATTGCGTCTTGTGCAATATCGTTTTAAAACAAAGCGGGCGACACGGCTAATACAAGCCTTGCCGCCCGGGTATGAAATGGAAATCGTGATGATATGTCGATTGTTACTCGCCTGTCTTCAGCCAAAGCATGTCGGGGTCAACGCCGTTGCAGGACATTGAGCCGGAGAACTTCACTGATACGACAGTGTTGTCGTTGCCGCCGTAGTTAGGCGTGGCGTAGAGCTGGAGGCCGTTGAGAAGCATCAGCTGGTCGTGCTCCTTGTTACGGATGGCGCAAACGACCGTAACCTTGTTGGTCTTCAGTGTGAGGCCATTGCCGGTGAGGCTGGCTGAGCCGACCTTGACGGTATAGTCCTTCACGGCGTCAGTGCCGAAAGCGACCTTGAGGATGTCGGTAGCCTTGGTTGGAACGGTGAACTCTACGGTGCTGTCGCCAGCCTCAGCGTCCATGTACCAGTCGCCGTTTATGCCAATCACCTTGACGTGGGTAAGGCTTGGATCGCTCATGCTGACAGACAGGCTATCAACAATGACAGGGAAGTCGTACTCGGGGGTGAACGTAAGTTCGCCGGAAGCCGCCGCCGAGAAGTCTATCTGCGTCGAGCAGTAGTAAAGGGAATCCGCCTTGCCGAAGATGTCCTTCAGATCTTTCTTTGTCTTCGTGGGTGTTACGCTAATATTTGCCATAATGATTAAGAATTAAATGTTTTACTTATCTTGTTTGCATCTCTGACTGTATGATGACGCAATGGAAGTGTTTCCCGTCCGATACGCTCACGCCTTGAGAGGGGGAGTGGAATAGGCAGTGTTCTCCCGTCATTGGGAACTTGGAGAGCAGTGCCCTTGCAACCTTGTCGATTCTTACGACATCGGGCTGGTTGAGATTGGACGAACTCGTCTTGTCCCTTACGTAGACCTCGAACTGCACCGTGCAGGAGTAATCGTCAAAGCGTCCGTCATCCGACATCTCGTTATTATACAACGCGCCAGGAATAGCGCACACGATAAAGCTGTTCAGCTTGTCCGAGGTTGACGCGGGGCGCTCCGAGATATATGTCATATCACATATACCCTTGGCCTGCCCGTACATGTCCTGAAGTATATCCTTGGCCGTAATCATCTCAATTTGCTCCAATAACGTTTAACGTAGTCGCGAAGGGCGATCATGTAGTTGTGGCCTGGGTAATACGAGAAGTTGAACTCCGCGTAGTCAACGCCCACGGCAACCTTCATTGTCCAGACATTGCGCTTGGGGATTTGCGGATTCCATGTAGCGGTGTCATAGCCCGCAAAGGGGCCATCTATGCCACCCACGCCGTATTGCCCCACATAGGGATAGCCTTTCACCTCATCGCCCCTGTAATACGCCGGCTTGTCGTACCTCTCCCTGACGGCCAAGGTCGTCCTTGTCGGGTCGGGGCCATCAGGCTGCGCCCAGTACACAACCCCTTGCCGCATCGTCCGGTCTTGGCCGGTGTAGAACACTGCGGCGGTCGTGGACTTGTACATATTGCCGGTGATGTTATGCCTTGGCGATTTTTCGCCCTGGTTGAAGGAGTTGTTGTACACTCGCTTCATGATAGGGCTATTGACCACAGAATCCGCCGCGTGCCTCATCAGGGTTTCCATCTTGCGGTTAATGATATGCCGCATCCCCCTGACCACACGTTGCTGGAACATCTCTGCCAAATCATTTTTCGCCATACTGCCTAAACTCTTAGCAACTCCCAATAGACCACGCTCCTGTTGTTGTCAGGCTCAAAGTCCTTCACCGTGCCTTTCTCCGTGACATTGCCCATGGAAACCTCCATCTCATCGCCATCAAGCGGGAAGCCATCCTGCTCCCATTTGTCAAATCTTACGGGAATGGAGACTTTGCGCTTGTTATCCTCAACCTTCCCGCTTCCAGTAGTCGTGGTATCGGTATAGTTTCGGCCTGCGCCATCATAGATAACCTTGACCTCGTTTTCGACCGATTCAGAGAAAGGGTCGTCAACGCCGGTTTGGGGGCGGCTTGCGCGCGTAATCCTTATCCCATGAGGGTATCTCGGGTTGTCTACTTTTGCCATTTTGACCATATCCGTGCGGTTTACTTGATGACGTGCGGCAAAGGCTCGCCCCACAACGTGCGGTTCGCCCTCTTGATGCCGTGGGAGGACATTCGGAAGGTGGATTTCTTTTTCAGCTCTGACGTCGGCTCCAGCTCGGCATAGATGGCGTTCGCCTCTGCCTTAAGCTCGCTGATGTCATCGTCTGACAGCTCGTATCCGCCTCCCGAATGCGTCCATCCGTTGTCGGAATCAGATGTGTTGTTGAGCTTGCGGGGACCGAGAACGAGCCACTTGAGCATATCGGCATAAGCCAAACGCACGGTATCTTTCTCACTGTCCATGAACGGCGTATCATAGTCAAGGTTCCTATCCACGAGGATAGCCTTTACGGAATCCTCCGGAACCCCAAACTTAACCTTGCTCACAAGGTAGTCGCCAACAACAAGCACTTTCACATCTTCTTCCATGGCAATCATACTGTCATTTACTCACTTTCTATCCCTCTTGCGAGATGTCGATTATAACGTGGTCCATGAAGTCTGTCAGGGCGGGCACTGCCGCCAACATCAACCTGGTGTGCCACTCCACGAATCGACCGTCTCCGTTAGTGGTGTTCTCCAACAGGCCGAGGCCGTTGTTCGTCACACCATACACGGCCTTGATAGCCGGATTGCCCCAACGTTCGGTCATGCGGCGGTCAAGGATCTCCTTGCGCTCGAACTCCACAACCTTGCCTGCTGGACGAAGGACAACGATGTTGTCTGCCCAGGCCTGTGCGGTAGTGTCGCTTGTGAGGGTCACGTTGCGCTCACGCTCTGTGACAATCTCAATCGGGGAAACGCCCTGAATCTCGCTGAAAGCCTTGCTGAACTGGTCGATGGTCACGTTCA
>CAVHEN010000073.1:0-13847 GCA_963635115.1 Oscillospiraceae bacterium
CACTAAACGTTTAACGTAAAAATCGGAGTTTATATCTCACCATTAGCCTTCGCGATCACGGCGCGGAGGCGGTGCGATTGCGGCGCAAAGCCATCGCGATTGCGGCGTGAAGGCAACGCGATTGCGGCGTGACGGCAACAAGGGTATCTAAGCCGCGCGACGATACGCTCACATAAAACACGGTGATTCTCCTACACGAACCAACATGATAGCAAAACAGGCGGCACCCGGGAAAAGGAGCGCCGCCTGCATGGTGTTGACGTTATCACTTTAAGAATTTCTTCATTTCATCAATCGAGGGCAGCGCCTTGCCGGTTTCGTTGTCGAACAGGCCACGGTTGAGCCAACTCTTGATCTGAGTGTTTCCCGACTCGTTTTCCTCAGGGAACCACCAAAACAGGCCGGTGACTTGGGGATGCTTGTTGAGCTCTTGCACAAGGTTTCGGGTGAAAGTCGTTTGGCCTTCCACGCTGATGGGATAAAACTCCGAGAACTCATCCGCGCTCTTCGCCCACTTGTCGTTCTTATGAGAATAGTAGGCGGCAGCCTCTACTATCATGACTTGCTTGCCTGGGTAACGCTGGGCAAGGTTGTTGAGCGTGTTGTGGAGCACTGGGATGCGGTCGTGCCACATGGGATAATAGCTCAACCCGATGATGTCGTAGTCGAGGTTGGCGGCCGTTAAGCGGTCGTAGAAAGCCTTGGTGTTGTCCCATTTTCCGGCTTGCTCTGTGTGGATGATGATCTTTGCCTTGGGGCAAATCTCTCGGCAAGCCTTGCAGCCCTGCTTCAGCATGGCGATGAACTCCTGCCAGTTGGTGTCTTCTATCGGGAGGGTCTTCGCCGTCGGCCAAAGCATGCCGAAGCTGATTTCATTGCCCACCTGTATGAGGTCTGGCTCGGCTCCAGCGTGCTTCATGGCAAGGAGGCTGCGCTTGGTGTATTGGTAGACGCTGTCGGCGAGAGCCTCAGCCGACGCGCCTTGCCATGAGGCAGGCGTGAATTGCTTTCCCGGGTCTGCCCACGTGTCACTGTAATGGAAATCGAGCATCAGCTGGAAACCCGCTTTCTTGATGCGCTTGCCCAACTGCTTTACATAGTCGATGTCTTGGCAAACCCCTTCGTCCTTGTGTTCGCCTAGAGCTTGGCTTGGGTCTACGAAAAGGCGGAGGCGCATGGCGTTCCAACCAGCTTTCTTAAACAGTTTGAGCGCCTTCATCTTCTTGCCATTGGCGTCTCGATAGATGGTGCCTGCTTGCTCGTATTTGGTTAGCATGGAGATGTCGCCGCCAAGAAGGCGCTGCTGGGCGGTCATGTTGGTCGTGCAGAAGCCGAGCATAAGAACAAGGGACAATATGGTTTTCTTCATAAGCAGATATAAAATAATAAAGGCGGCTCCTTGTGAGAGCCGCCTTCATATTAAGATAAGGTTATTTACTTCTTGACAATCTCACACTTGGCATATCCATTTGCCCAAGCGTAGAGCTTGATGTCGTAGGTGCCGGCGTCAACGTTCAGGTTGTCACCACCCTGCGTGAGGGCGTCGGTGGTACCACCCCAGTTGATGCTCCAATCATCGTTGGCACGGAACTTGATGGAACCTGCTTTCAGCGTGATGTTCTTCACTTCCCAATAACCAGGAGCCTTTGTCTCGCTGTTGTAAGGAACGTAGGTCATATCTTGGTCAGAACTCCAACCATCAGCCGTGGCGTCGCCAATGATGCCGATCGTTGTAATCGGGGTCAGAGTGTACTTCTTGGCAGCCAAGTCTACATCCACCTTATAGTAACCAGGAGCCTCAGAAATGGTAATGTTACCTGCGTCACCGGCTGTGCTGAAGTCCGCGCCATAGTTGGTTCCATTCCAATCCTGCTGTGTGCAGAACTTGAAACCGTTCTGGTTCAAGTACATGAAGCCAGTGAAGGTGACGCCATCATCACCTGCAAGGTAATCTATCTGATTCCAGCCGTTGGCATCGCCAGCCATGTAAAGGACAGGTTTGCCAACCTTGTAAGTAAGGTTGTTCATGTCGAGAGTCACGATCCATGTGCCTTGACCTGCGATGACAGGAGTCTGGACTTCACCCCAAGAGTCGCCAGTGTAGATAGCGAAGCCTGCAGGATCTGCGCAACCATTCTCCTGGCAACCGATGGCACCCTTGTTGATAGAGTCCCAATCGCCGCTTACAAAATTGCTGCCAGCATAGAACTTGAACCAGTTGGAATCGCCATATGTAGTGACCTTCAACTGATAGACACCATCGCTGACCTTCGTCATCCAAAGAGGATTGGAAGCATTCCACTCGTTTCCGCTGACATTACCCAGAATAAAGTAACCGTTCTCGTCGATGGCAGGAGTTGCAGAAGGAGTAAACGAACCAGTTGTCTTACCAACGGTATTGACGACAACAGCATCGCCAGACTCCAGGTTCACAGCCACTTCCGACTCGACCTCCAAAGGACGGGCAACAGAAGCACGTGATTCGTTCTGCACGCAGACAATCTCTTCCAAGTCCTCTGCACTTACCTGAATGACTCCATCAACGATAGTTCCGTCAACTTCCTCACCGTTAACCTTCAAACTCTTCAGCGTGAAACCTTTCACGTTTGCATCAGAAGAGGTTACCGTCACAAGGTTGATGATACCATCCTCGTCTGCCATGCTGCCGACGGCTTCAGGACCAGCCGCAAACTGCACGCCATATTTGGAGGCAGAAGCTTCCTGCTCGTTGGCTTGTGGCTTTGCCCAGTCGTCGTAGTCGCCAGCGCAGCTGGCAAGCGAGACACCTGCCAAAACTGCTAAGCTATATAATATTGTCTTTTTCATTTTGTTGTTGTCTTTAATTATTTAACTTCAGCTGTGTTCTTGTCGAAGTTGACGTAAAGTTTCTGACCAGCAGTACCAGCAACAGAATAGTCGGCACCGACGTTCTCTGCCCAGTTTGCAGGAATGTCAATAGCACGCCAGTAGCAGGTGCCCTTATAGAGAGTAAACTCGGTACGCCACCAGTCGATTCCAGGAACCTTGATGTAAGCGCGGAGCTCACCATCGCCAGCGAATGCAGGAGACTCCCAGTTTCCGGTCTGGTCAGCAGGAGCAGTCAGTGCCCATGCGCCATCGCCATCAGTCCAAGCACCTCCGGCAACAGCACCAATGATGTAGGCTGCACCTGGATAAACGTTCAGAGAGTAGTTGATGTTCTTCTTGTCAGCCGAAAGCTCACCCACGAAGTGGAGAACGAACCAACCACCATGAGCCACCTTCAAGTTGCCGTCACCGTCCTCAGAGATTTCAGCACCAGCATTGTCGTTGACAGCAGTAAAGCGGCTATAGCCACGCCAATCGTTATTGTAGGTACCCCACTTGAATGTGCCACCATCTGGTACATATACCATTGTGTAGTAGTTGCCGGTCAAGCCATATACAGGAGGAACGATCTTCCAACTGCTCCAAGCCTCTTGGATAGAAGAGCCCACAACGAACAAGTTCTCAGGGAATTCAGCATCAGGAGCCTTGTAAGTAGCCTTCACTGAAGGCAAGGTGATGATGTTAGAGTAGCTCTGTCCGAGGTAGGAATTTGCAGTGCCGTCGATGACAGCGCGCAGACGAACATATACAGGCATAGACTCTGGAACACTCGTATCAGGATTGGCAGCCTGGAACATGTCAACCAAGGTTGAGTTCAGCTCCGTGGCGTCAACGGCCATCTTGGCTGTAGTGTAAGATGTTGACAGCTCCTTGTGCTCAGTCAGTGTGTCGGTCAAGAACTTCTTGTCGAGAGCCACCTGAACGTAGTAGCGCACAACATAAGGAATGTTACCATAGTTGGGTTGAGAGCATGTCAAGGTAAGACTGCTTGCGCTTGCAAGGTCGTATGTATTGTTCTCGGCATAGGCAGGAGTATTCAATACGAAACCATCTGCCGCATGACTCAAGTCCAACGTTGGATTGCTGTCATTGTCGTCCGAGCATGATGTGAAGAGCAAAGGCAAAACCAATGCAGGCATCAGCATCCATTGAAATATCTTTTTCATAATAGTATTCTTTTACAATTCTTGTTGTCTATTATTGAATTAATAGCCAGTATTCTGGTGCATGTTTGGATTGCCGGCAATGTCGGTAACAGGCACTGGATAAACATTGAACTTAGACTCAACACCAATACCACCGGCTACACCGCCCTTGAAGTCCCAATTATACTTGGAACCAGTGAAGAGGCCGAAGCGAACCAAGTCAGAGCGACGGCGTCCCTCCATGTAGAACTCACGGCACCATTCATCGATGAGCGTCTGCTCGTCGGCAGATGTAGAGAGAACTGTGCGATGTGCACGAGTCTGGATGGCCTGGATGTCTTCAAGCGCAGCTGAATTGTTGCCAAGACGATAGTTGGCCTCTGCACGTGTCAAGTAAATCTCAGCCAAACGGAACAATGGAATGTCAGTATCCATGAATGTACCATCACTGATATCAGAGCCATCGCAATGGCGGTTCTGCCACTTCACGATAGAAGCACCGTTCAAGAAGCCTGTAATCTGCTTGCCAGGACTAAGGGTACGGATGCCACCGCCAACACCCATGTAGAACATGGCACGGTCATCACCAGCCTTGCTGATTACGTCGGCTGTTGTCACTCCTAACTCTGCATCCTTTGCATTGACCTCAGCCTCTGAAGCGCCCTTCAACTCGTCGTCAGCACTTGCCATAGGAATGTCATCATTGGGGAAGAACTTCTCCACCAAGTTCTTGCGGGCGAAGTTACAGCTCCAGTAGTTGCTGGTATAAGAATTAGGCATGCCTGAGATACGCATGGAAGCCACAAGGTATGTAGAACCAGAGTACTCCTGAGTCTTCTTGCCATCTTGGCGGATTGGGAAGATGATCTCCTTCATAGCCTGCTCGTTCTTATCGTTGTCGCCCATGAACAATTGCTCATAGCCAGTGCAACCATTCTTTGATGTTGTCGACAATGCGTAAGCACCGCTGTTGATAATCTTGTCGCAATATTCCTTTGCCTTGGCATAGTCCTTGACCTGTCCATCAGTATAGACGGATGAGTTCAAAGCCAAACGGGCATGCAAAGCGTATGCAGCACCACGGTCTGCCCTACCAAAGCCTGTTGAGTTACAATAAGCTCCAACATCTTTCAAGAGGGGCTCTATGGTTGTCAGCTCCTGGTCCAACCAGTCGTAGAGATCCTTGCCAGCCTTCTCTGTAGGAAGGTTGCCGTCGAAGGTATCCTTGAATGGAGCTCTGTGGAAGAGATCCAAGAAGTAATAATAGTTCAGGCAACGGAGGAAGCGAACTTCCGCAATGACATCGTCACCCATCTTTCCCGTCTGCTCGCTGATGAATTGGTTGTGCAACGTAACGTCAAACGCCAAGCGCTGGTAAGCCCAGTTTGCACGAACGGAGCTTGAGTTCCAAGCTATGTTGGTGATGGCAGGAATATCCGTGTCGGTCTGCCAAGCCCAAATGCACTCATCGGTGCAGAGCTCCTGCAAGTTGAATATGACACGATAGAAACCACTCTCACCCTCATCTTGGCTCATGTCCGCCTTGCCACTAGGACCACTCTGACCTGTCAAGCCGAGTGTGGCATATTGTTTAGCCAAAAGACCATCAGCGTCATAAGAAGACGAAGACTGAGGGTCGATTGAACTGAGGTTCAATTCGTCTGCACAAGAAGTGAACCCCAGGCAGAGAAGTCCAGCTACTGCAGTCTTTAATAATATATGTCTCATAATATAATATTCTATTGTATAGTTAGAAATTAAGATTCAAACCAACCTGGAAGCTCATAGGTCTTGGATATGGATTGCTGTCGATACCGCTTGACACCTCTGGGTCGATTCCCTTGTACTTCGAAATGATGAATGGGTTCTGTGCCGTGAAGTAGACACGTCCGCTGCAAGTGTTCTTGAACAATGCTGGGAAGCTGTAACCCAATGTGATATTGGTGCACTTAAGGTAAGAAGCGTTGCGTACGAAGTAGTCGCTCAGATAGTTCTGGTTGACTGTCATACCAGTGAAACCGAGTTCAACAGCCTCAGGAGTAGAGTTGCTGAAAGAACTGTTGGAATACAGACCTGAGGGAGAGATGGTTGCCTTACCTGCCAAGAAGTCATAGTAAACATAGTTGCCTAATGATGCACGGAAAGCCATGCTGAAGTCCCAGTTCTTATAGATGAACTTGGTGGTGAGACCCATGATCACATCGGCAGCCGGGCTCTTGTAGTAGTAACGGTCGTCGTCGTTGATCTGGCCATCGCCATTGCGGTCTACATACAGACCCTCAATAGGCTTGCCTGCCTCGTCATAAACCTGCTGGTAAACGAAGAATGAGTTGACGGGCTTGCCGACCTTGTTCTTTTGGATACGCGTGTTAAGACCACGTGAAACCGTATTACCTACCCATACCCAGTCTTGAGCACCGGCGTCAAGCTCTGTTATCTCATTGTGGTTCCAGCCGATGTTGTAGGTCACGTCCCAAGTGAAGTCCTTGGTAACGACGGGCTTAACATCGAAAGCCATTTCAACACCATAGTTCTTGAGAGAGCCCACGTTCTTCAGCAACTGGTCACCAAATGTAGTGCCTGCAGGCACGTCAACCGTTGCCAGCAAGTCTGTGGTCTTACGATAATAAGCATCGAGGTTGAAAGAGAAACGGTTGTTAAGCGCGGCAAAGTCGATACCTGCGTTGAGGGTCGTTGTCTTTTCCCATGTCAACTGGTCGTTGTACTTGTTGGGGCGCACCGTCTGATGATATGTGTCACCGAATGGATACTGTGCGTAAGAGTTACTTACTACGTAAAGAGGAGCGAAGTAGAAGTCATCGATACCGTTCTGCTGACCTGTCTTACCCCAACCCAAGCGGAGCTTGAAGTCGTCAAGCCACTTCACATCCTTAAAGAATGACTCGTTGTTGATCTTCCACGCAAAAGCGGCTGATGGGAAATAGCCCCACTTGTGGCCCTTGGCAAAGCGTGAAGAACCGTCGGCACGGAACGTTGCGGTGATCAAGTAACGGTCGAGAAGGTTATAGTTCAAGCGACCGAAGTAAGAAACCAATGAGTTATGGTTTGCCCACTCCTGCTCTTTGCGCTTCGATGGGTTGTGCTGCCAGTTGTAATAGCCAGTTTCCTCATCCAGGACAGGATTATTTGCTTTCTGATACTCGTCAGTACCATAGCCCTGGTTGTAGCCATGTCTGTGGTAGTGGCTCTGCTCTGCACCAGCCATGATGTCGATGTCGTGGCCTCCAAAATCGTGAATATACTGCGCGTACACATTACCAATCACGTTATATTTCCAATAATGTGTGACACCATTCCAACCAAAGTAGTTGTTAGAGTAGGAGTACTTGGAAATATCATCGGTTTGCTGTGATGATGTATACTGTGCGCCAAGGCTTGCGTGCAAGTGCAAATCCTCGAAACCGTGAATCTTGTAATCCACCTCGAAGTTGCCACTGTAGTCGCGCGCATGGGCAATTGTTTCCTTCTGGTTGAGGAGAGCCACTGGGTTTTGCGCGGCGTTAGAGTTGGTAGTGTACTTCCAGTTTGGATCAGTAATGGCGTCAGACTTGTTGATCAAGTTCTGATAATAGCCACCTGTCACCGCATACATGTCGCCCGAGCCATAGACAGGCTCCGTGGGGGCCATGGTAATAGCGGCACCAATAGCGCCACTGGCATCAGCATAGCGGTCTTTCTCATACATGAACTTTGCCGTCACGTTGAAGTTCAAGTGCTTGTCGAGGAACGTAGGAGCCAAGTTGACAGAAGCGTTCAAACGGTTCATCCAAGAGGTCTTCACGATACCGTTGGAGTTGTTGAAGCCTACACTTGCACGATAAGGCATGTTCTTCAAGCCGCCCTGCACGCTTACGCTATGGTTGGTAGACACTGCCGTGCGGAAGATTTGATCCTGCCAGTCGGTGTCAGCGTCGCCAAGCTTAGAGGCATCGAGGCCCTCAACAGAATTAACCAAGTTCTTGTATTGTGCGGCGTTCAGCACCTTGTACTTCTTCTGGATAGTGGAAACGGTCACGTCGCCATTGTAAGTCACAGAAGGCTTTTGGCCATTGCGTCCCTTCTTCGTGGTAACGATGATGACACCATTGGAGGCGCGGCTACCATAGATGGCAGTTGCGGAAGCATCCTTCAAGACCGTGAACGACTCGATATCGCTTGGGTTGATCATGGCAAGGATGTTACTCATACCAGTAGCAGTCTGGTTGTCGATGACAAGACCGTCGATAACATACAGAGGGTCGTTAGACGCATTCAAGGAAGCGCCACCACGGATGCGGATCTGAGCGCCAGCACCAGGTGTACCACCAGCAGTCTGCACGTCCACGCCGGCGACTTTACCCACCAACATGTCCGATGCGTTGTTAGTAATACCCTTTGAGAGCTCATCAGGCTTGATGGCCGTAACGGAACCCGTCAAGTCATTTTTCTTGGCACGACCATAGCCAATCACCACGACCTCATTCAGGGCCTTGGAGTCATCTGTCAATGTGATGACAGCGCCATTCGACGCCGTAAGCTTCTTTGGTGTCATGCCGATGTAAGAGATGGTAATCTCAGTGCCCGGTTCCACGTTAATGGTGTAGTTACCGTCTAAGTCTGTCACGCCCACGGCTTTACCGTTGGCAGTGATCGTGGCACCCATGACAGGTTCGCCAGCTGAGTCTTTTACATGTCCCTTGATAGCGGCAGTCTGAGCCCAGGAGCCTACAGCCAACAGCAACCCGCCGGTAAGAACGAGAGCCCGGCGAGGCAGCTTGAATTTTACCTGCTTCATCATTTGCTTCTAATTAAGTTTAATTTATGTTTTGGTTTTTCATTTTCAGCTTTTCGCATGCAAAGTTATATCTAATATATTGACGTGAATCAATTTTTAACGTAAAAGCGCAACTATGCAAATGCAAACGATTGCACGTAGCCACCGCGCGCAAACGTTTACGCATAAATTATATTAAATTGATGTATATCATGCGAAAGCCGCAAGGCAATACTTTGTAATTTCGTGCAACATTTCATGCCAAAAACGTACTTACAACAACTTTTATCGTATATGAAGCATTTCTTTACTCTCATTTTAACATTGTTGGGCTTGCCCCTCGGCGCCATGGCGCAAGGCTGGCCTGCCAACTACGGCGGCGTGATGCTGCAGGGGTTCTACTGGGATAGTTACAACGATTCCCAATGGACTAACTTCACGTCTCAAGCCGACGAGTTGGCAAAATATTTCAAACTGATATGGGTGCCGCAAAGCGGATGGTGCAAGAGCACGTCCAACATGGGCTACTATCCCATATATTGGTTCAACCAGAAAAGCGCGTTCGGCAGCGAGGATGAGCTGAGAACCATGATCAACACCCTAAAGGCCAAGGGCACGGGAGTGATTGCCGACGTGGTTATCAACCACAAGAACGGCGTGAGCAAATGGTGCGACTTCGCCAACGAAACCGTCACGGGCAAGAACACGGGCAAGACCTACTCCGTGTCGTGGGACAACACCAGCTACACGCAGATCTGCAACGACGACGAGGCCAACACGGGCACAAACTCCGAGGCGAAGGGAAAGATCAAAGGCGCTGCCGACACGGGCCTTGGCGACACTGGCTGCCGCGACCTCGACCACACCAACGCCACGACCCAAGAGAACATAAAGACCTACGAGGACTTCCTGCTCAACGAGATGGGCTACACGGGCTTCCGCTACGACTTCGTGAAGGGCTACGACCCGAAGTATATCCAGATGTACAACGAATCGTCCAAGCCGCAATTCTCCGTGGGCGAATACTGGCAAGGCTCCGTGACCGACACCAAGAGCGGCGACCATCCTTTCGGAGGCGTGAAAGACTGGGTGGACGCAACGGGCAAGACCAGCGCGGCATTCGACTTCCCCATGAAATACCTGATCAGGGACGCCTTCAGCGGCAGCTGGAAAGTGCTCGCCAACTATACCTCACGCACGCTCGTGGCTAAAGAGCCACAATACGCCGTGACCTTCATCGACAACCACGACACCGGAGAGCCACACACCAATCCTGACCCACAGCGCGCCAACATCGAGGCTGCCAACGCCTACATCCTCACCATGCCCGGCACGCCTTGCATCTGGCTTAGCCATTGGCAGTCGTACAAATACACCATCAAGAGGTGCATCCTCGCTCGCAACGTGGCAGGAGTGACCAACACGAGCACCATCACCAAGTCGGAAGGACAGACCAACGGCTACGTGCTCATCGTGAAAGGCGACAAGGGCAACATGTTGCTGCTCCTCGGCTCGCCGACCTACGACACGACCGGATACCAACTGGCCTGCGAGGGCGAGAACTTCAAGTGCTATGTATCAAACGGCCTCGACATCAGCGAGATAAACAGCATCAAGCAGGAAAGCACCGACCACGTCATCCCCTCGTTCTGCACGGTCAACGATGGCGAGATTTGCGCGTTCTTCGAGCAGCCCACGAGCAGCAGCTGGCAAGGCGACATCACGTGCTGGGCATGGGACGGCAATGGCAACTTCACCGCAGGATCATGGCCAGGCAGCAAGTGCGAGAAAGTGGGCACGACAAACGAAGGCAAGACCGTGTGGAAATGGACATGGGACAAAAATTACTATAAGAGCACTGGCGTAACAACCACCACGAGCACGCCGACCAACATCATTTTCACAAACAAGAAAAGCGGTAGCAACTCTGGCGCACAGACCAACGACATGGTGTTCAAGAACGGCAACTATTATGGCGTGAATGTGACCTACGGCAACGTCACGGGCATAAGCAACATCAAGGCAGATACCCAAAGCGGCAACGACGCCTGGTATAGCATCAGCGGCGTTCGCATGACGACCAAGCCCGCGCAAAAAGGCGTGTACATCCACCAAGGCAAGAAGGTGGTAGTGAAATAACCAATGTATGGGGGCGGGCCCTGTGCCCGCCCCCTGTAAACCAAACAAAAAACGATTATGAAAGCAATTAAACTTCTTTTCTCCATTTCCATGCTGCTTCTCGCAGGCTCCACCGCCTCCGCGCAGAAATACGCGGGCGGCGACATCTCCATGCTCCCAAAATATGAGGAGGCTGGGTCAAAATACCTTACCACCTCAGGCGAGACCATAACCGACGTGCTCACCTACTTCAAGGACCAAGGCATGAACGCCATGCGCGTGCGCCTCTTCGTGAACCCGGACAAGAAGACCACGAGCAACGGCTCATGGATAACCGACGAGAACGTGTGCCAAGACCTCGATTGGGTCAAGACGTTGGGCAAGCGCATAAAGGACAAGGGACTGAAATTCATGCTCGACTTCCACTATTCCGACACATGGGCTGACCCCGCAAAGCAGTGGACGCCAGCCGCCTGGGCAAGCCTCGACGATGAAGCCCTCGCAACGAAGCTATACGAATATACCAAGGACGCGCTGAGCCAACTCAAAGCCGCCGGAGCCGAACCTGACATGATCCAGACCGGCAACGAGATAAGCTACGGCATGCTGTGGGGTGAGCTGAACGGCACATTAAAGCAGTGCTATCCTTCTACCAAGTATACCGACAACTGGACGCGCTTCACCAACCTCCTGAAGCAAGCCACAAAAGCCTGCCGCGAGGAATGCCCCGACGCAAAGATAATAATCCACGTGGAGCGCAGCTCGTCCAACAAAACGCTGCAGAAAGACAACGAGAACTACACCACGCTGAAATACTTCTACAAGAACATGAAATCGGCCTCGATAGACTACGACATCATCGGCCTTAGCTATTACCCGTATTTCCACGGCGCCATCTCGGAGCTGGAGGGTGCAATCAAAATCTTGGAGTCGAGCTACCCCGACAAGAAAATCATGGTGGTGGAGTTCGGCTATCCTTACGCGTGGGCAGTGAATGGCACGACCTACGACTACACCGGCACTTATCCTTACTCCGACGCAGGCCAGAAGGCCATAACCGCCGACCTTGTGACCATGCTCAACAAGCACGACAACGTGAACGGACTCTTCTGGTGGTGGCCCGAATACAACGCCTATTGGACAAGCCTCTCCGGATGGTACAACGCCCCTCTCTTCGACAGCAGGTCGGGCAAGGCTTCTTCAGCCGTAGCAGAGCTCGGCAAGTATGCCAGCGACTCCTCTACAGGCATCAGCAACGTCACCGCCAACGGCAAGGAAAGTTCCGACGACAGCTACTACACGCTCTCTGGGCAACGCGTCAGCAAGCCAAGCCAGGGCGTGTACATCCACAAGGGTCGCAAGGAGGTGAAGAAGTAACCCTCTCGTTCCTTTCGGCATGACGTGCCATCGGCTTTCCATCGTAGAGCCGACATCCTTACATTGAAACGCCGGCGCCTTTCCATCGTGAAGGCGCCGGCGTTTCATCGTTTAGACGCAAGGGTTGGTGCCATTCGGGGTGTGGTTTGGTGCCATTCGGGACGCGGGCGGGCACAAGACCCGCCCCTGCAAAGCATACAGAATCATCAGGCAAGACAACATAAGACAATGATGAACAACCAATGTGCAGGGGCGGGCCCTGTGCCCGTCCGCGTCCAATTAAAGGAAACATTTGTCATCGTTTGGACATGGCGCGTCGCGATAACGCCTTTAAATCCGCATCCAATTAAATGAAAAGTTTGGCATCGAACGGACGAAACACGGTATGCGTAATCGGCGAAGCCGACATCTTTTAAATCATTAAAATCTGTGTGAAAAACATTGCCGTGCAGGGGCGGGTCTTGTGCCCGCCCGCGTCCCGAATGGCAACAACACCCATCCCGAACGGCGAAAAACCTCAATCCGAATGGCGAAAGACCAGACCCCGAATGCCAACAAAAACGCCAACCGCGCCGAACCGTGCACGCTGTTGCCGATGCCCTCTGTGCATCGCGGCGTAACGCCGTTGCGGTTGTGGCGCAAAGGCACTGCGATTACGGCGCAGAGACCACGCCATTGCGGCGCAAACGCAAACGAAGAAAATGCGCAACGATTTCCGCTGCAATAATGGAACACAGGGCCATGTGTTGCGCAGGCATGAAGTGATAGGCAGGGCACATCAGCAATCTTAAAGGAAACATGAGAACCACAAGCCGAAGGGCACTAAGCCGCACAAAACAAAAGGGCATAAAAAAATCCGGCAAAGACCGAAGTCAATAACCGGATTAGAATGAAAGGAGGAAGTGGTACCTCTTGGAGTTGAACCAAGGACACATGGATTTTCAGTCCATTGCTCTACCACCTGAGCTAAGGTACCGTCTTGTTTGCAACTTGAAAACTTGTTGTTTCCGTTTTGCGAGTGCAAAGGTAATGCTTTTTCTTAAACCTCACAAACTTTTCGACGTTTTTTTTCAATAATCTTTTTTTTACTGTTTTATTTCGTCTTTATGAAAAAAAATGATACCTTTGCACCCATAATCGGGATGTAGCGCAGTTGGTAGCGCACTACGTTCGGGACGTAGGGGTCGCCAGTTCGAGTCCGGTCATCCCGACAAAAAAGAGAAGCGATCGCAAACACGGTCGCTTCTCTTTTTTGTTTTGTGTGCACGCTGATTAGTGCGGACGTTTTTCTTTCACACCTTTCATGGCACACGGATTCAAAAGATTTTAAAGATTGCTACGCCGCAAGCGGCTACGCGGTGACTAACAAATGATGAGCAGGGGCGGGTCCTGTGCCCGTCCGCAACCCGAATGGCCAAATGCATCGGACTTGCCGATACGTCCACATTGGTTGCGGACGAGCACAGGGCCCGCCCCTGTACGTCGTTTACAATTGGGCGACGAAGTGCCAATCAGTCGTTGACGATGCCTATCAGCGCGGCAATGTCCTCGCCGTTGATCTTACC
>CAVHEN010000074.1:0-13055 GCA_963635115.1 Oscillospiraceae bacterium
TGACATCAAGAACGGGATCGACGCGGCTAAAAAGGAAGGCAGGAAGGAAGGTAGAAAGGAAGAAAGGGAGAAATACAGAATGGAAAAAGAAAGCAGCATTCGTAAAATGCTAAAAGACGGCATTTCTCCAGAACAGATAGCATCATGGTTAGCCGTACCAGTGGAAGAAGTAACTGAGATGGGTAAGGAAAATCATAATTGTCAATAGACGAAATCATAACCCTGTTCTTTTCTCTCAAAAAGAATGGGATGAAATATGGAGCGGGGCAAAAAATAAAGCGTTAGAAAACAGGCATTGCTGATTCCTAACGCTTTACTCATCGGAGCGGGATACGGGAATCGAACCCGCCTCACAGGCTTGGGAAGCCCGTACACTACCGATATGCTAATCCCGCACAATGTGCGAAACACACATTGAGCCGATACCCGGACTCGAACCGGGGACCCACGCATTACGAATGCGTTGCTCTACCAACTGAGCCATATCGGCGATTGCGAGTGCAAAGATAGTAACTTTTTTAGTTCTGACAAAGTTTTGCCATGTTTTTCTTTCATTTTTTATGAAAAAGCCCACGAAACATCCATTGACGCTTCGTGGGCACACATTATATTATATAATAATATTAGCAAACTATCACTTCGAGTATTTCTTTATCAAGTCTTCGGCACGCTCGTCGGTCAGTTCCTGAGCTTTTCTCAACGCTTCCAGCCCGGCTTCCTTTTGCTTGAGCTCGCAGAGGGCGATGCCTTTGATGATGAAAAAGTCGGAAACCTTGTCGGCTCCATCTATGGCGAGAGCCATGTCGCAGGTCTTCACGGCATCGTCGAGACGGTTGACGCGAAGCTGCAGGCTTGCCATTTCCGCATAATAGAGCGGTATGGTGCGGGTGAGCACAATGGCATGGGCAATGTCGTTGAGCGCTGGCTGATACTGCTTGATCTTCATCTCACACTTGAATTTCATGTAATAGAAATCGGCGGTGGCATTGAAGTTCATCAACGAGTCGTATTTCAAGTAATCGAGGAACGCCTGACGGTAATTGCCATCCTCATCATATTGCCTGCCTCGCGCGAGCACATAAGATGCCGAAGAAAGTCCTGGCTGAACATTAACCGCCGAGTCGAGCAACGCCATGATTTCAGGCTTCGGGGCGTTGAGACGCGCCTTGCACTGAGCCGACTCATAAAACACCTCACCGGTCTTGCCAAGCTCGGTCTTCTGGAGGGTCGTGAGCAAGTCGAGCGCCTCCTGGTATTTACCCTTTGCATACAACACCTGCGCCTGCTGATGCTGATAGGCTGACAGAGGATTGACCTTGTAAGCCTCGCCGGCAAGGTCATAAGCCTTGTCGAGGTTCCACTTAGTGAAGGTGGTGTCAACACGATAGAGGGTAGCACGATAAACAAGAGCGGCGTAGTTGCTGTAAGCCATGTCCTTGTTGGCGGCACGCTTAGTCTCGGTCTGAAGCATCTCGTCGGCCTCGGCGAGCTTGCCATGGTTGACAAGCAGTGTGGCCCTGGCGTTATAGCCGTCGGTAGCCGTCGGGAAATAGCGGATATAGTCGTCGATATACTCATTATATCTGAGGCTGTCCGTCACGCTCGCGGCAAGCACGAGCATCAGCGACGCCTCCTTTTGCTCTGGCGGCAAGGCGACACGGATGCCTGTGGCACGGAATGTCTGGTCGTTGATGGAGAAACCCGAACGCTTGAAAGTCGTCGTGATGCGCGCGTCGGCGGTGAACGCCTCGCCACCGTCGTCGGGCCTCTGTACTATGCCCAACAGCTTGCCATCGGCGCTCACCACGGGGCAACCAAGCATGGATCCCGACACGTCCACATCATTGAAGACGTAATAGTTGAGGTCTGTCATGAACTTCTCCGTGCGAACAGGCGATAAGCTTTTTATCTCAGGCTTCTTGATGTCGTAACCCACCACGAACATTGACGTGGCAGGCGTGTTGTCGACTGTCGGGAGAAGTGCGTTGCTACTGTTGGAATAACCCTTGATCCTGAAACGGCACACGTCGTAGTTCTCTGACACGCCGAGCATGGCGTCCACGTCATATTGCTTGCCCTTGCTGTCGATGATGACCGCACGCGCCGCGCCTTTGAAAGCATGCCACATGGCGATAGCCTCGCCATCGGTTCCGGCGAATACGCCATGCGATGAAGAATGAATGGTGCCATCGGCATTATATGTCGTCAGGGAGAAGACGCTTTGCGCGGCCTTCTTCACTGGGGCTGGCTGTGCCTTTGCCATTGCTGGCAACATGATGGCAACGGCCAACAGAAGTCGTATGATCTTTGTTCTCATTTTTCTCTTGTTTCGATTAATCATTGTTTCAATATCTTACCTCGCGTTGTCGAGCAAAGTGCGTGCGTTGTCTATTGCCGCTTGTGAGATGCTGCTTCCGCTAAGCATCTGGGCAATCTCGTCTACCCTCTCGGCCTGCGACAGCAAGCGCATGTGGCTCACAGTTCCTTCGGGTGTCTCTTCCTTGCTCACCTTGTAGTGGGTAGTTCCCATGGCAGCGATTTGCGGCAAGTGGGTGATGGAGATAACCTGACGGTTGCGGTCGCCCATCTCTCGCATTATCTGCGCCATCTTCTCGGCTACACGGCCACTAACGCCAGTGTCTATCTCGTCGAAGATGATGGTGGGCAACTTCACCGCCCCACTTATCATGGCCTTCAGCGAGAGCATGACACGTGCTATCTCACCGCCCGACGCCACTTGCGCCACAGGCTGCAACGCCGTGCTGCTGTTGGCGCTGAAGAGGAACCGCACCCTGTCTATCCCCGATGCCATGCAATCGCCGTCCTTAAAGTCGATGGCGAAACGCACCTTGGGAATGCCTAACGGCACGAGCCTTCGGCTCATCTCCTCCTCCACCTTGACGGCAGCCTTTCTCCTCACCTCGCTGAGCTTTTTGGCTACCGCGAGGCAATCGGCATAAGCCTTTTCGCTCTGGGCCTTGAGTTCCTCAAGTTGCTCAGAGCCGCCATCAATGCTGTCGAGCTCGGCCTTGAGCTTCTGATGCTCTGCAATGAGCTCGTCGGACGACGAGACGTGGAATTTCTGTTCCAACGAGTAGATGAGGTCCAGTCGCTCATTGATAGCACCCAACTCTTGCGGGTCGAAATCGACGTTCTCCAGATACCCCTCTATCTCTCGCGAGATGTCCTTGAGGTCGATATAGGCGGAGTCCAGCCTGTCGGCAATGGCTTTTGCCTCTGGGTAGACCTCGGCAATGTCGCGCATGCTGTCAGCGGCGTCGCGCGTCATGGCCATTCCTCCCGCGTCCTCTTTCGACAACGCCTCGGATGCCGTGAAAAGCGCGGTCTTTATGTCCTCGGTGTGGCTCATGGTCTGCGAGCGTTGCTCAAGCTCTTGCTCCTCGCCCTTCATGAGTTTTGCCCTGTCAAGCTCGGAGAACTGGAATCGCAGGAACTCCTCGTTCTCCTTGCTTCGCTTGCATGCCTCCTCATAGTCGGCATATGCCTTCTTGGCCTGAAGCCAGGCGGAGTATTTCTCCTTATAGCTGGCGAGCAGGGCTGAGTCTCCGGCGATGATATCTACGACATTGAGCTGGAAGTCTTCTTTCTGCAGCAGGAGGTTCTGGTGTTGACTATGGATGTCGATGAGCTGGTCGCCAAGGTCGCGCAGAGCAGTGAGCGACACGGGGGTGTCGTTGATGAAAGCGCGACTCTTACCCTTCTCGCTGACCTCACGCCGCAATATGCAGTCGGTGGCGTCGTAGTCTATCTCGTTGTCGTCGAAAAACGACTCCATGTCGTAGTGCGACAAGTCGAAATGCGCCTCGATGACACATTTCTTCCTTCCCACCTTCACTTGCTTGGAGTCGGCACGCTGTCCCAAGAGGAGATGGAGCGCGCCTATGACGATGCTCTTTCCCGCGCCCGTCTCGCCCGTGATGACAGAGAAGCCGGGGTTGAACTGGATATTGAGCTCGTCTATCAGCGTGAAGTCCTTTATGTAAAGTTGTTTGAGCATTTTGTTTATTGCTTTATCTTTTCCCACGCGTTGTTTTGCGAGGCATTGATAGAGAAGAGAATATCATATACCGTTTCCTTTTCTTTCGAAGTGCCCTTGCCCTTATAAATGTTGGCAAGCTCATCACGCTTATAGTCTGTCCATATTTGCGGCAGCAAGCTCTGCGGACGATCCTCGTGGCATTTCTTCAAGTCGTTTTCTATCGCCGCCGTTATCTCCGACCGTCCCCTGTCGGCGTTTGCAGCCATCTCGTCAAGGCCCTTGCGGTAATAATCATACTGCAATTGCCTGAATGGTTGCATGCCACCGTTGAGATAGTCGTTGATTATGGCAAAACGGCAGCGATCGTTGTCAAACGACTTCCATCCGGTGAAGTCGAGGTTCTGCGCGTTGTTCACGAGGTTCATGCAACGCTCCAGCACATCGCTTCCGCCAAGGGGCGCGAAACTGTCGAGATTGATGCCGATAATCAGATAAGCATAATAAGCGAAGAGAGCCGTGAGCTGGTTGTCTATTGTCTCTTCGTTGAACTCCAACTGGTCAAACTGCCTGAAAACGAAATTGAAATCGTTGTCGGTATTATTATATAATGTGGTGTTGTAGGAAGCGTTGTACACGGGCCTGTTGGCCTGGATGATAGCCTTGCACGTGAACATTCCGCTCGACTGGTCGTATTTGGTCACCGTGATGTTGAAGTTGCAGGTGATGCGTTCCCTCTTGGCAAACTGCAAGTTGGTCCATTGCCTGTCGTTGACAAACTGCGTCAAGGTTTGTTGCAGGTTGTCAAATACAGAAGCATCCGTGCCACTTATCTGATTGTGGTTAATCGTGATCTTGGCGTTCAGCTCCTGAGCTTGAGCCGCCAAGACCATCACGAGAGCGACGAATACGAACAACAGTCTACGCATTCATGTTCAATTTTGCTTCCCTAAGCCTTATGCGCGTCAGTACCTGCTTGGTGTTGAGCGTGAAGTCGGCATTGAGCATCCAACTGTAATAGCCAGGGTCCCGATGAAGCACGTCTGTAACCACGTGACCTTTGTATTTTCCGAAGTTGAAGACCTCATGGCGCACGGGGTTGCCATCCTTGTCGGTCACCGTATTGCCATTCTTGTCTTTCACGTCTTCCCATACCATACGGCCCGCGAAGTCAACATTGTTGTTCATTCTCGACTCCTTTGCCAGGACATCCATGTCGTTAGCGAGTGCCAGCGAAGGTTCTTCAACGTTTGCCGGATCATACTTGTCGAGCTCACCCATCAGCACACGATAAGTGGCCTCAGCGTCCTGGTCGGCACGGTGGGCGCGGAAGTCGTCTTCCATCTTGTGCCCAGTGTAGAACCTGTAAGCCGCCGCAAGATTACGCGGCTCACGCTTATGGAAGATGTTTTGAGCGTCGATGAGCCGACATTTGGAGAAGTCGAAATCGATGCCAGCCCTCAGAAACTCCTCGGCAAGCATCGGAACATCGAAGCGGTCGCTGTTGAAACCGGCGAAGTCGCATCCCATGAAAGAGTCGGCAAGCTGCTTAGCCACCTGCTTGAACGTTGGCGCGTCCTTCACCATATCATCGGTTATGCCGGTAAGTTGTTGGACGAGGGCGGGTATAGGCTTGCCAGGATTCACGAAGATGCTTTTCCGCTCCTCCTCACCTTCCTTGTCGCCTGGCGAGACCTTGACGTAGGAGATCTGGATAATCCTGTCGTTGACCAAGTCAAGGCCGGTGGTCTCCAAGTCGAAGACCACCAAAGGTTTAGTAAGATTCAGACGCATGGTTCTACTCACCCAAAAGCAATGGCATAATCAACATCAGCACATCCTGTTCGTTGGGCTGCTCGGTCGGATAGATGACACCTGCGCGGCTCGGGTCGCCAAGAAGCATCTTGATCTCATCGGTTGTTATGCTGTTAAGTATCTCGGAGAAGAAGTCGCCGCGGAACCCTATCTGCAATGGCACGCCATTGTATTCGCAGACAATCTTTTCCTTTGCGCTCGTGGCGAAGTCGAGGTCTTCCGACGACAGCTCAAGGCAACCATTATCAAGGTGGAACCTGATGAGCTGAGAACTCATGCTCGCGAATGGCAACACGCGACGGATGGCGCCAAGGAGGGCCTTACGGTCAATGACAAGCTCATTGGTGTTGTCGGTAGGTATAGCCGCATTGTAGTTGGGGAAATTGCCCTCAATGAGGGTGCATGAAAGCATACCGCCTTGGAAATAGAACTCAGCGCAGTTGGAATTGAACTTGATGGTGACATCATCCTCTGTCTTGTCGAGAACGGCACGAAGGAGCATTGCTGGCTTCTTCGGGAGGATAAACGAGTCGTGATTCTCGCTTTTGATGCCCATGTAACGACAACGCACGAGCTTATGGCCATCCGATGCCACGAAAGCGAGGCAATCGGGAAGAAGGTCAAAGTAGATACCGTTCATCACCGGGCGGATGTCGTTGTTATCGGTAGCGAAGAGCGTGCGGTTGATGTTCTCGCACAAGACCTTTGCATTAATGGTCAACGTCTTGGCATCGTTACTGATAGGCGACTTCTGCGGATACTCCTCAGCGTTCTGGGCCGTGAAGTTGTATCGTCCGTTCTGGTACTCAATTGCCACCTCGTAGGTCTCTGGGTTGACCTCAAACGTAAGAGGTTGCTCGGGGAGTTCCTTCACCGCGTCAAGGACAGTGCGGTTGGGGATGGCGAAATCGCCTTCCGCATCACATTCGTCAAGAGGAATCGTTGTCCTCATAAGGTTTTCACTGTCAGAGGCCGTGACTTCCATCTTCCCATCGTGAACCTGAAAGAGGAAGCTCTCAAGAATGGCAAGAGAGTTTTTGCTGTTGATGACCTTCGCAAGGGTCTGCAAACGGCTGTTGAGAACCGTGCTGGAAAGTGTGAATCTCATCGTATGTTTAGTTTTGGTATTTCACTACATTTATCGCACAAAGATACATATTATTTATTGAAATGGTCTGAAAACAGAGAGCCTTTTTCATTTTTTTCATTTTTTAATCACCAAACGCTTTGCCATAAGCGATTTTTTCTCTAATTTCGCATAATATTCAGAAATCATAAATCCAATTAATACAACTATGGCTTTACAAGGAATAGAAGTAGAAGGCGTAATCATAAAAGAGTATCCTGCTAAGGAAGGCGTATCGCAGCGCTCTGGCAACGCATGGAAATCGCAAGAGTTCGTCATCCAGACAAAAGACCAATATCCTCGCGCTTGCCTCTTCCGCGTGTTTGGCGCGGACAGAATCCAGCAATTCAACATCCACCAAGGCGACACCGTTCACGTGTGGCTCGACATAAATGCTCGCGCATGGCAAGACCGCTATTTCAACGACATCAATTGCTATCAATGCGACCATGTAGACCCTAACGCGGTGAACACTGGCATTCCACAGATGCAAGGCAGCCAATTAGGTGGTCCCACGCAGGCTCCAGTAGGCGCTCCTCAGCAACCAACGGCAGACCCCCTTAGCGGCGATGACAGTTCCACTGGCGAGGATTTGCCTTTCTAAACCTAACGACAAGACATTAACCGACCCTACCAAGACCTCACAACCTTGGTAGGGTCGTTTATATATAGACGATAATTATGTGGTTATTATTGGCCTTCATGTCGGCGACCCTATTGGGCTTTTACGATTCCTTCAAGAAAAAGTCTCTTCAGGGCAACGCCGTCATTCCCGTGTTGTTTATCAACACCGTGCTTTGCTCGCTCATCTTCTTGCCCCTGATTGCGCTGTCCGCCACGGGCACGTTGCCATCAAGCAGCCCTTTCCATGTCGGAGGCGGCGGTTGGGAGATGCACCGCTACGTCATTCTCAAGAGTGTCATCGTGCTCTCCTCCTGGTTGGCAGGATACATCGGGATGAAGCATTTGCCGCTGACCATCGTGGGGCCTATCAACGCCACTCGCCCGGTGATGGTCCTCATTGGAGCGTTGCTCGTCTACGGAGAAAGGCTCAACGCATGGCAATGGGCAGGTGTGGCGGTGGCAGCCACATCCTTCCTCTTGCTCAGCAGGTCCGGCAAGAAAGAAGGCATAAATTTCGCGCATAACAAATGGATAGGATGCATCGTGCTTGCGGCCGTGCTTGGAGCCGTCAGTGGACTCTACGACAAATACCTCATGGCTTCGCCCTCTGACGGTGGCGTAGGGCTCGACAGAATGGCAGTGCAGTCGTGGTACAACATCTACCAATCGGCGATGATGCTCATAATGCTTGCCATCATCTGGTTCCCACGACGCAAGAGCGACAAGTTTCATTGGAGCTGGTCAATAATCGGGATAAGCATATTCCTCTCTGGCGCCGACTTCCTTTATTTTTACGCCCTCAGTTTGCCAAGTGCCATGATTTCCATAATATCCATGATCAGGCGAAGCAGCGTGCTCGTAAGTTTCCTCTTTGGAGCGGTTTTCTTCCATGAGCGCAATCTTAAAGGCAAGGCCGTAGACTTGTTATTGGTACTTTTGTCCATGGTTTTGCTATTTATTGGAAGTAAATAAGTTTTTTTCTTTGATATTAAACACAAAAAGACTAACTTTGCAAAAAGACTGACGCTAAAGCGTCCATGAGATAACATAGCTTCTTACATAATGGCACAGAACATTTTCAAGGGATTAGGCATTGCTTTAATAACACCGTTCACAAAAGAGGGAGAGGTAGACTACAAAGCCCTCGCGAAACTCGTGGACTTCCAAATAAACAACAACGCCGACTTTCTATGCATACTCGCCACTACGGCTGAGGCTCCATGCCTTACTCGCGAGGAGAAAGACAAGATAACCGAAGTCATCAAGGATGTCAACAAAGGGCGTGTCCCATTGCTCAAATATTGTGGCGGGAACAACACATCCGCCGTCATCGAAGAGATGAAGTCCACAAACTGGGACGGAATTGACGGAATATTGAGCATTTGCCCATTCTACAACAAGCCTTCGCAAGAAGGCTTATACCAACACTTCAAGGCCATAGCGCAAAACGCGCCATTGCCAATAGTGATGTACAACGTGCCAGGACGCACGGGAGTGAACATGAAACCCACGACTACCGTGCGCTTGGCCACAGAGTTCCCAAACATCGTCGGCATCAAGGAAGCGTCTGGCAGTTTGGAGCAGGTCGACGAGATATTAAAGAACAAGCCACGCCACTTCGATGTCATCAGCGGTGACGACTCTCTGACATTCTCAATGATAGCAAGTGGAGCGATAGGTGTCATCTCCGTCATTGGCAACGCCTTGCCAAAGGAGTTCTCAAGGATGATACGCCTGGAGTTCAATGGCGAATATGAGCCCGCACGCAAGATTCACCACATGTTTACTGAGCTCTACAAGTTGCTCTTTATCGATGGCAACCCTGCTGGCGTGAAAGCATTGCTCAACGACATGGGGTTCATCGAGAACGTGCTTCGCCTGCCACTTGTACCGACAAATATTGAAACGAAACAAAAGATGGCCGACATTCTCAAGGAACTAAGATTCTGATCTTATACGGTCAAGCAGCAACCAACAAGAACATTCCTCACTGGAAAACTAACATTTTAATACTGGATTTTATGAAAAAGGTTCTCACTTTAATCATCGCAGTGCTTGCCTCTATCTCGGCAAGCGCACAGTTTGAACAGGGAAAGACATATATCGGCGCCTCACTCTCCGGACTTGACCTCAGCTACAACGGTATGAACGAAGCCAAATTCGGAATCAATGCACAGGGAGGTCTCTTCGCCGCCGACAACTTGTTGACATATGCTCAAATCGGCTTCGACCACCCGGGCAAGGAGCAAAGCAACTCCTTTAACATTGGCGTAGGCGGCCGCTATTACATCACGCAAAACGGCATTTTCCTCGGGGCAAACGTCAAATACGTTCACTCAAAAAGCTACAACGACTTCATGCCTGGCGTTGAGGTGGGCTATGCTTTCTTCCTCAGCCACACCATAACCATTGAGCCAAGCATTTACTACCAGCAAAGTATAAAGAAGCACTCCGACTACTCCACCATCGGCCTACGCCTCGGCTTTGGCATCTACCTTGGCAAATGATGGAACAGTACCCATCAGTGTTGCTTGCCCGCGCCACCGATGAGCTTGGGAAACTACCAGGGGTAGGGCCAAAGACCGCATTGCGTCTGGCCCTGCATCTGCTGAAACAACCCGTGGCTTCTGTTGATTCTTTCGCAGACGCCATCAGCAAACTGAGACATGACATTAAGTATTGCCGTATCTGCCACAACATAAGCGACACGGATGTATGCCCAATGTGTTCTGATGAGCGACGCGACCATTCCACTATATGTGTCGTGGAAAACGTGCAAGACATCATGGCGATAGAGAACACGCAGGCTTATCATGGGCTATACCACGTTTTGGGAGGCATAATATCTCCAATGGATGGCATTGGACCTGGCGACATAGAGATAGACTCTTTAGTAAGCAGAGTGGCAGCAGGAGGCATCAATGAAGTGATACTCGCGCTAAGTTCCACAATGGAGGGAGACACCACAAACTTCTATATCACGAGACAACTCAAGCCCTTCAATGTCAAGCAAACGGTCATAGCAAGAGGCATAAGCGTGGGCAACGAGCTGGAATACACAGATGAGGTGACTCTCGGTCGATCAATCGTGAACCGCACGCCAATAGAATGATTATCTTACAACCAATAAACCACACACCTTCTTGATGAACAACTCCCGAAAACTACTCCTCGTAGAGTTTTGGATTCCTCTTTTCATCTGCTTTTGCATCATTATCTTATTCGAGGGCGACCTGTTGCTCTCAGGAGGATGGCTTGAAAACAAGGTGCAAGAGTATTACGTGGCGATAGTCATGGAGCTACTCACCATCGTCTTGATCCCGCTATCCCTAAGATTGTTTAAGTTTAGCTTCGTCAAACGACAACTATTGTCAAGCCCGACCCACGCCCTTGGCGTTTGGGGAACATTGCGCCTTTGCATGCTCACCGTGCCAATGCTGGTCAATTGCTGGCTATATTATATGTTCATGAACGTGGCCTTTGGCTACATGGGCATAATAGGCGCACTGTGCCTATGCTTTGTATATCCATCAAAAGACAGATGTCAGCTGGAAACCTCTGACAACACCAAGCAGGAAACAACAGAAGGCGCCGCGAACAACACATCCAACAATCCGGGAAAGTAAATGTTGCTATCCGTTATCATAGTAAGCTATAACGTAAAGGATTATCTATGGCAATGCCTCACGTCGCTACGAGAATCCTTGAGGGACATTGACGCTGAGGTGATAGTGTTTGACAATCATTCCCACGATGACACTGTGAAATGCCTTCAGCCTCTGTTTAACGGCGTGAAGTTTATCAGCAGCAATCATAATTTAGGCTTCGCGAAAGCCAATAACCACGCCATAAGGCAAAGCAGAGGCAAATACGTGCTATTGCTCAATCCCGACACCATTGTTGCCGAAGGCTCTATCCGCCGCGCCATAGCATTCATGGAAAGACATCCACAAGCAGGAGGCGCCGGCGCGAGAATGACAAACCCTGACGGCACTGACGCTAAGGAATCACGACGCGGCATCCCCACTCCACTGACGGCACTTTTCAAGTTCACCGGACTTTGTTCACGCTTCCCAAAAGGCAAGCACACTGGCCGCTACTATATGGGCTGGCTTCCATGGGATAAAGAAGCAAAGATTGAAATCATCAGCGGAGCATTCTTTCTTGCCAGACGCAGCGCCTTGGAACAGATCGGCTTGCTCGACGAGAGCTTCTTCATGTACGGCGAGGACGTAGACCTAAGCTATCGTTTGTTGAAAGGCAGTTGGGAAAACTGGTATTTACCCTTCCGCATCCTTCATTACAAGGGAGAGTCCACTCAAAAATCAAGTTTCCGCTATGTCCACGTGTTCTATAAAGCCATGCTCATCTTCTGCGAGAAGCATTATAAAGGCATGGGCAGATTGTTGTTGCCATTCCTGAATGTTGCGGTCAACGCCAAAGCTATGATGGCACTTTGCGTCGTGGCGTTCAAGAAGACACGCAAAAGCTTAGGCTTCATCGACGAGGACATCCAAGACTCTTTCTTTATCGTCCATGCAAGCCCCAATAACATGAAAAGATGCCAACAGCTCATTTCTGATAAAGGCTTGTGGGCAGAGTTTCATGATGCCAACACCAAATTCTTAAACACACCCTTGCCACACCCAAAAAGCCAAAAGACTTACATCGCCTTTGATGCCTCCGCGTTCTCTTACACCGAGATGTTGTCTGCCATGCATGATTACTATGAGGGGAAGGCTCTCCTCGCCGTATATCATCCCAATGAGGACATGATTATTACCGAACACGAGACTATCAGACGCGAAGCGTGAATGTGACGCAAGAAACACTAAATGAAGAATATGAGAGAAGAGAAACTGCCTTCTGTCATCCTGAGGGCAATGGAGCCTGAGGATCTCGACATGATGTATGCCATAGAGAACGACCGCGACACATGGAATGTCACCGATATCAATACGCCATATTCCCGCTTTCTCTTGCGCGAGTTCATTGCCACTGCCACAGGCGACATCTACACCGACAAGCAAGTGAGGCTCATTATCACCGATAAGTGGAAAGTGTTTATCGGCATGATAGACTTGTTCAACTTCAACCCACAACACAAACGGGCAGAGGTAGGAATCGTCATAAGAAAAGCATACCGTGACCAAGGCTATGGAAAGGCCGCCTTATTGGAACTCATCAGCTACGCCAAAAAAATTATCCACATCCATCAACTCTATGTGTACATGAGCGTGGATAACACAAGTTGCATAAAGCTCTTCGAGGACACCGGATTTGAGCGTGACGCGGAGCTAAAAGACTGGCTTTTCGATGGCGAAAACTACCAAAATGTCTATCTAATGCATTTTTTTGTAAAAAAGACGTGCTGAAATTTTGTGGAATAAAAAAAACTTACTACCTTTGCACTCGCAAAAAGGAAATAAAGCCAACAAGGTGCGTTAGTTCAGTAGGTTAGAATGCCTGCCTGTCACGCAGGAGGTCACGAGT
>CAVHEN010000075.1:0-12264 GCA_963635115.1 Oscillospiraceae bacterium
GGAGATAGCGAGGTTGCGTCCAGATTTTGTGACGCTGAGCGAAGTGAGAAACTATAATGGAACGAACTTCACGGAACGGTTGTGCAGGTCGTTGAGCCAAAAGGGAATACGATACTATTCGTTCAAGAGCTATGACACGGGAGTGCTAAGCCGCTATCCGATTGAGGATTCGCTCGTCGTTTTCCCTCTCAATTGTGACCATGGAAGCATACACAAGTTGACGGCCACGGTCGCGGGCAGGAAGGTGAACGTCTATACGGCTCATCTCGATTATCTAAATGACGCTTATTATAATGTGCGGGGTTACGACGGAAGCACTTGGAAAGAAGTGGACCCACCGGCAACGGTGGAGGAGCTGCTTGCGCTCAGCGACCTGTCGTGGCGTGACGATGCCATACGCGTGTTTCTCAATGAGGCACGTCACGACATAGACGCGGGTGAGGTCGTGGTTATTGGAGGCGACTTCAATGAACCCTCGTGGCAAGATTGGACGGCAAGCACGTCATGGCTCTACGATCATCATGGTTTTGTGGTGCCTTGGACGGTCTCGAAGTTGCTTACCGATTCTGGGTTCAAGGACGCTTATCGCGAGCTTTACCCCGACGTGTTGCGCTTCCCGGGATTCACCTATCCGTCATACAATGCCGCCGTGCCATGCGAGAAGATTACGTGGGCACCCAAGGCCGACGAGCGCGACCGAATAGACTTCATCTTCTATAAGGGCAAGGGTTTGAAAGCGGTATCGGCAAAGGTCTTCGGTCCCGACAGTTGCGTTTGCCGAAGCAAAGCCCAGCCCGACCTGCCGGGAGAGCCAATAATCAAGCCTTTGGGCACTTGGCCTACCGACCATAAAGGCGTTTTCGTGGAAATGAGCCTTGAGGGCCGGTAGGTGTGGATTATCCGAAGATGAAGTTGGCTATGAAGACGAGGCTAAGGATAAGCAATGTCACGTTGACTTGCTTCCATTTGCCCGTGCATAGCTTCAAGATGACGTAGCTCAGTATGCCAAGGCAGATGCCGTCGGCGATGGAATAGCAGAGCACCATCGTAATCATCGTGATGAAAGCGGGGAAGGCCTCGCTCACGTCCGCGAGGTTGAGACGCTTCACCGAGTCGAGCATCAGCACGCCCACAAGCACCAACGCGCCGCTGGTTGCCGCGCTCGGAATGAGCAGGAACAGGGGCGAGAGGAAGAGGGCGAAGATGAAGAGGATGCCGGTGACAAACGAGGTCAGTCCGCTGCGTCCGCCCTCGGCAATGCCAGAGGCGCTCTCCACGTATGTGGTCAGCGTGCTGGAACCCAGAAACGCTCCGCAGGTGGTGCCGATGGCGTCGCTCATCATCGCCTCCTTGATTTTGGGGATGGTTCCGTCGGGTCGCACGATGTTTGTCTTGTAGGCAAGGCCCACGAGCGTGCCCACGGTGTCGAAGATGTTGACCAGCAGCAGGGAGATGACCACCATCAGCGTGCGGAGGTTGATGATGCCCGAGAAGTCGAACTGGCAGAATATTGGCGACAGGCTTTGCGGCATGGACACGGGAACCCAATGGCTTGGAATCTGCGTCACGCCAAGCGGTATTCCTATTATGGTCGTGGCAATGATGCTGACGAACAGCGCGCCTTTCACCTTCCTTGCCATCAGTATGCCACTCAGCAATATGGCTATCACGCCAAGTATTGCGCCAGGCGTAAACTTGCCAAGCGTAACGAACGTGGCGGGCGAAGACACGATGATGCCAGCGTTTTTCAAGCCGATAAACGCGATGAACATGCCAATGCCTACGGAGATGGCATAGCGCAGGTTCTCAGGAATGGCGTTGAGTATCGCCTCGCGCACGTTGATAAAGGTGATGAGCAGGAAAACAATGCCTTCCATGACCATTATGGCGAGTGATTGCTGCCACGAGTAGCCCATTGCCTGACAGAGCGTATAGGCGAAGAAGGCGTTAAGGCCCATGCTTGGCGCTTGGGCGAAAGGAAGCTTTGCCATGAACGCGAGCAGCAGCGTGGCTATGGCTGAGGCCACTGCCGTGGCGGTGAACAGCGCGCCACGATCCATTCCCGTGGTGCTGAGAATGGTGGGGTTCACGGCGAGAATATAGCACATAGTAAGAAAAGTGGTGGCACCAGCCACCACTTCCGTACGTTTGCGCATCGTCTTGGCATCAAAGCCAAGGAGCTTTTGCAATATCATGTTTCTTTTCAGATGTTATTGTGAAAGGTCTGGCAAATGTGTTTTGGCGATACTGATAAAGGTTACAGCAACTTTGGCAATTCAAACAGTTTGGTGCCGTTGCTGCCCTTTATGAGTATGCATTTGCCGGAAGGCTTGTTGTCGGCGAAGGCCTGCTTCACTTCCTCCACATTATTATATTTATGGAAGTCGCATTGCGTCTTGCCGAACTCCTCGCCAACGAGCCATACGTCGTTCAAGCCTTTAGCCTTCAAGTTGTCGACCACTTTCTGGTGCTCAGCCTCGCTCACCTCGCCGAGTTCCCTCATGTCGCCGAGTATGGCCATCTTTGGCAATGGCGTGTCAATCTGCGCGAAGCTGTCGAGTGCTGCCGCCATGCTTGTGGGGTTGGCGTTGTATGCGTCCACGATAAGCGTGTTGCTGTCGGTCTTCACGAGCTCAGAGCGGTTGTTGGTCGGCTCGTAGCTCTCTATGGCGTGGCAAACCTGCTCGGCGGTCACGCCGAAATGCAGGCCAATGGTGATAGCCGCAAGCACGTTGTCGAGGTTGTAGGAACCAATGAGCTTGGTCTTCACCTCGTGCCATTCGTTCAAGGCCACGGGGAATGATTCGCCGTCGCCGCCACATCGCCACTCGATGGTGATGAACGGGTCGGCAGCCGTCACCTTGCCCTGGACTTCAGCCTGGTCGTCTGCGCCATAGCTGACGATGCGGTCTATCTCGCGCTCGCGTGCCATCTCCACGAGATGCTCGTTTGCCGTGTTCAGGAAAACGAGCGCGTTGTTGGCCTTCAAGAAATCGTAGAGCTCTCCCTTGGTCTTCTTCACGCCCTCGAAAGAGCCGAAGCCTTGGAGGTGCGCCCTGCCGACGTTGGTTATCAGTCCGCAGGTAGGCTCCGCATACTTAACGAGCTTCTTGATGTCGCCAGGATGCGACGCGCCCATTTCCACCACGGCAATCTCGTGCTCCTCATTGAGGCGCAGCAATGTCTTCGGCACGCCTACGTCGTTGTTGAAGTTGCCCTCGGTGTGCATCACGTTGTATTTCTCCGCGAGCACTGCCGAGACGAGCTCCTTTGTCGTGGTCTTGCCGTTGGTGCCCGTTATTCCTACGACGGGAATGTCGAACTGCCTGCGGTGTTCGCGTGCCAACTCCTTGAAGGTGGTGAGGCAATCATCCACGAGAATGTACCGGTCGTCGCCCTCCACACAATATTCCTTCTCGTCGACCACGGCGTAGGCACAGCCTTTTTCCAAAGCCATGGCTGCGAACTTGTTCCCGTCGAACGACGCGCCTTTCAGCGCGATGAAAATGCTGCCTGCCGGGCAGTCGCGGCTGTCGGTGGTCACCAGCGGGTGCTTTTTGTATATGGCGTATAATTGCTGACTATCCATAACCTTGTATTCTCTGATTGTGAGAAGTGTCTCTGATTACGCGAACTGGTTCTCAACGATGTCGGTGAGCACATCCTTGATGTCAAGGCCCGCCGCGCGCACCTGCTGTGGAATGAAGCTCGTCACGGTCATGCCAGGCGTGGTGTTAATCTCAAGCATATTTATCTTGTCGTTGCCGTCGGCGTCCTTGGTGATGATATAGTCGATGCGGATAATGCCGTTGGCGTGCAAGATATCGTATATGCGGCTTGTCTCCGCTGCCACGGCCTTCGCTGTCTCAGGTGAGAGGCGAGCGGGCGTTATCTCCTTTACCTTGCCGTTGTACTTGGCGTCGTAGTCGAAGAACTCATCTTCCGTCACTACCTCAGTGGCGGGCAGCACCACGCTCTTGTCCTTTGTCTTGTACACGCCCTGTGAGATTTCCGTACCTTCAAGGTAGCTCTCCACCATTGCCTCGTTGCTTTCCATGAAAGCCACGCGGAGGGCAGGGGCGAGCTGGTCGGCGTTCTTTACCTTGCTCACGCCGAAGCTGGAGCCATCGGCAGCTGGCTTCACGAAGCAAGGCATGCCCAAGCGCTTCTCAATGGCGGCAGGGTCGTAGTCGTCGTCGCGGCGCAGCAGGATGCTGTCGGCGACATTCACGCCAAAGCCGCGCAAGTAGTTGTTAAGCACGAACTTGTCGAATGTCATTGCCTCTACCAGCACGCCCGAGGTGGAGTAGGGCAGGTGGATAAGGTCGAAGTAGCCTTGCATCATGCCGTTCTCTCCAGGCTGGCCATGTATGGTGATGTAAGCGTAGTCGAACACCACCGCCTTGCCGTCTTCGCCTATGAAGGAGAAGTCGCTCCTGTCTATGGGGGCCACTTCACCGTTGTCGAGGCTTACGTGCCAGTTGGTACCCTTGATGTCAACTAAGTAGATATTGTAACGCTCCTTGTCGAAAAAGGAGTAAAGTCCTTGTGCCGAGCGCAATGAGACATCGTGCTCTGATGAATCGCCACCGCAAACGATGGCAATGTTTCTTTTTAAATTTTCCATTTGCTGTTAATATACTTTCTCCATTTATCTATCAATGCCTCAAGATCCTCGGGCCATTGCGAGTCGAAGTCCATCTCCTCGCCCGTGCGCGGATGCTTGAACCCGAGGGTCTTGGCGTGCAGGGCCTGTCTTGGGCACAACTCGAAACAGTTGTGTATGAATGCCTTGTACGTTGAGCTGCGTTGCCCCCACAGAATCTCCATGCCCCCATATCTCTCGTCGCCAAACAACGGATGCCCAATCTCTTTCATGTGGGCGCGTATCTGGTGGGTTCGTCCGGTCTCCAGCACGCATTCCACAAGCGTGGTGTAGCCAAAGCGTTCCAGCACTCGCCAGTGGGTCACGGCAGACTTGCCAATGCCCGAGTCGGGCGCGAACACTTTCATGCGCAGCCTGTCTTTTGGATCGCGGGCAATGTTGCCCTCTATGCGTCCAGAGTCTTCTTGGAGGTTTCCCCACACAAGGGCGTTGTAGGCGCGGTGTGTGGTCTTGTTGAAGAACTGCTTGCCGAGCGACGTCTTCGCGTCGGCGGTCTTCGCCACCACGAGCAGTCCGCTTGTGTCCTTGTCTATGCGGTGCACAAGTCCCACGGCGGGGTCGTTGGCGTTGAATGTCTTCAGGTCGCGCAGATGCCATGCCACGGCGTTGATGAGTGTGCCGTTGAAGTTGCCGGCCCCCGGGTGAACCACCATTCCGGCAGGCTTGTTCACCACGAGCACGTCGTCGTCTTCGTAGGTTATGTCGAGCGGGATGTCCTCCGCCTGTATAGAAGAGTCGTGCTTTGGGTGGTCGAGCATGAGTGTGATGACGTCTTCGGGCCGCACCTTGTAGTTGCTCTTCACGGGCTTGCCGTTCACCTGTATGCACCCTGCGTCGGCAGCCGTCTGTATGCGGTTGCGCGATGAGTGCTGCATGTGCTCGGCGAGGAACTTGTCTATCCTCACGGGTTGCTGTCCGGCGTCCACCGTCATTCGCCAGTGCTCATATTGCCCTGGCTCCTCCGGCGTTCTGTCGTCTTGCAATTCCTCTATGTCGTCTATAATCAAATCGTCGGTCATTGTTCTCGTCCTTGATTGTTTATTCCACGGGCGTGAAAGGGTCTGTCTCTGTCTCTTCCTTCTTCTTGGCGTGCTCCTCTTCCTCTGGCGTGCCCACCTCTTGAAACTCGTCCACGTTTCCCTCGTCGTTGTCGGGCGTGTTGAGCTCTGGGTCTACATAGTCCACCGAGTCGCTCTCGTTTCGCATGCCGTTGCCTGCCTGTATCACGAGTCTGGCATCCACAGGTATGCGGTCGCCGTAAGCCACGTGCCTGCCGTTGACAAGGATGCCATACACCCAGTCTTTCTCACCTGCCACGAACTCTGGCGGGCTGAGCTTGAATCCCATTGCCGTGAGCTTGGCCATTGCCTCGCGCAGCGAGCAGTTGTCTATGACGTCGGGCAACGCGAGAGTTGGCGTATGTGTGGCGTTGATAGTGACATAGACCGTGCGCCCTGGCTTCACGCGCTCACCGGGCGCGGGATATTGCTCGAGTATACATCCTGGCGGCAGCGTCTTGATGTAGCCAGTGTCGCTCACCTCCATGTTGAGGCCGAGCTGCGTGAGCACTTGCCGTGAGTTCTCAAAAGTCTTGTGGGTAAGGTTGGGGATGATGATGGCTTTGCCGTGGTGTGTGTAGAGGTCTACGGCAAACTTGAACCCAATGGCAAGAGCCACGATGACCATCGCCATCGCCACGAGGTTGCCCCAGAGCATCTTGCTCTTGAATTTGCCTATAAACTCTTTAATTGACATCGGTTACTATTTTTCACGGTATAAGCCGCGGCTCGGCCTATAATATGCAAAGGTAAGTAAAAAGGACGGAAAGCAAAAGAAAATGTGTCTTTTTCTCTCCCGTGAAACCATTACGAACGCAAAAGGCAGACAAAGGTATACCCTTGCCTGCCTTTTGTTGCGTGCTGACGTTGTGAGAAAGCTTACTTTCCGTGGTTCTCATCAGAAACAGTGAGCTTCTTGCGGCCATGAGCGCGACGAGAAGCCAAAACGCGACGACCATTCTTGGTGGCCATACGCTCACGGAAGCCATGCTTGTTCACACGGCGGCGGTTGTGAGGCTGGAATGTTCTTTTCATCTTTTATTCGTAATTTAATTGTTATCTGTTGGTGCCAAAAAGGGCAAACTGAACCCTTTCGGGGTGCAAAATTACTCATAAAAATCGAATTGACAAAGAATTATATCATTTTTCGTGGTTTTTTTCTGATTTCTTAGTAACTTTGCACCCGCTTACAACGCATAATAATATAGTAAACATACAATTACCATGATTAATTCACAGGAAATCAAGAAAGGCACCTGCATCCGCATGGATGGCGGCATTTGGAAATGCATCTGGTTTGAGCACCGTAAGCCCGGCAAGGGCAATACCGTTATGAACACGAAGCTGAAGAATGTTGCCGACGGCCGTGTGCTGGATCGCACGTTCCAGGTTGGTTTCAAACTCGACGACGTTCGCGTGGAGCATCGTCCATACCAGTATCTCTATGAGGATCCCACAGGCTGCATCTTCATGAACCAGGAGACCTTCGAGCAGTTCCCCATCAACCGCGACCTCATCACTGGCGGTGAGTTCATGAAGGAGGGCGATGTCGTAGACGTGCAGCTCTCAGCCGACGATGGTGCTATCCTCTCAGCCGAGATGCCTCCAAAGACCAACCTCATGGTGGCTCACTCTGAGCCTGGCGTGAAGGGCAACACCGCTACAAACGCCACAAAGCCTGCCACACTTGAGACTGGCGCTGAGGTTCGCGTGCCTCTCTTCATCAACGAGGGTGACCTCATCACTGTCAACACCGAGGATGGCAGCTATGTTGGTCGCGTGACCGAGAAGAAGTAAAAACAAGTCACATATAAATAGGAAACGTCCGCAACCACAGTAACCATGTGTTTGCGGACGTTTTTTTAATACATGATGGCATGGGCGGTCCCAGTGGCCGACAACATCCAAGATAAACTATAAGGCAAATGAAATACAGCATTATCGTTCCCGTTTACAACCGTCCCGACGAGGTTGACGAGCTCCTCGATAGCCTCACCCGACAGACCTACGACGACTTTGAGGTCATAATTGTCGAGGATGGCTCCGCCACTCCTTGCAAGCAAGTGTGCGACAAGTACACCGGCAGCTTGGCAATAAAGTATTTCATGAAGCCGAACAGCGGCCCGGGCCAGAGCCGCAACTACGGCGTTGAGCGTGCGTCGGGCGACTACGTGCTCATTCTCGACTCAGACGTCGTGGTGCCCGATGGTTACCTTCAGGCCGTGGACGACGAACTGAAGCGTGAGCCGTGCGAGGCCTTTGGCGGTCCCGACCGTGCCGCCGACTCGTTCACCCCGACGCAGAAGGCCATATCCTATTCGATGACGAGCTTCTTCACCACAGGCGGCATTCGTGGCGGCAAGAAGAAACTCGACAAGTTTTATCCGCGCTCGTTCAACATGGGCGTGCGCCGCGACGTCTATGCCGAGCTTGGCGGATTCTCGAAGATGCGCTTTGGCGAGGACATCGATTTCTCCATTCGCATCTTCAAGGCGGGGTGCCGTTGCCGCCTCTTCCCTGGCGCTTGGGTCTACCACAAGCGCCGCACCGACTTCCGCAAGTTTTGGCGGCAAGTGTTCAACAGCGGCATAGCGCGCATCAACCTTTACAAGAAATACCCTGAGAGCTTGAAGCTTGTCCACCTCCTGCCAATGGTGTTCACGGTGGGCGTGTTCTTCCTCCTTGCCCTCTTTGTGGCGGGCGTCGTCATCGGTCAAGCCGGTCTGTGCGCAGGCTGCCAATCGTTGGGCAGCACAATCAGCATCGTGGCATTGGCGCCACTCGTGCTTTATTCCGTTCTCATTTTCATGGATTCCAGCCTTCAGAACCATAGCGTGCGCATAGGTCTGTTGTCTGTCCGTGCCGCCTTCACCCAGCTCATGGGCTACGGTTGCGGCTTCATCAAGGCATGGTGGCAGCGATGCGTGCAGGGCAAGGGGGAGTTTGAGGCATACAAGAAGAACTTCTACAAATAGAATTCATTACCAAATGACTATCAATTATTGCTGTCCGCTAAACATCCTTGAGTTTAGAGGATAGCAATAATTCTGTTTAGATGCAAAATGATGAAGTTTGAACGCATTTGACTTTTGCTTACAACAATAATCTACTGGTGTAATTAACGGTCAGCTAATAAGTCTATTATTGCCATAGTGGTTCATTCTCCCACCCTACAGGAAAACCGAGGGCAACTTTATCTATCTCTGGAAACGTAGCAAAAAGTTTGTTCATCTTATCAAGCATGTCGTTGCTTGGAGAAATGATGTCAAGGAAATATTTGATGATGCACATGTCAAAGTATACTTTCAATGGGTCTGTTGGCAAGGTAATCCAAGGACGTGACATTTTGATTGGCATCGTGGCTCGAATAGAGAACACCCTGTTCCATATACGAGCATGATGACAACACGAGTTTCGAGTTACAGTGACAATTGTGAGCCAAGATTCAAAAGGGGCTATTTGCAAACCAAATGATTGTGCGATGCGCTTTTTGATCTTTTTGTTCTTGATATTGGAGTAAATGTTGGTGATTACGCCAAACGGCAGTATCTCTGTCAGCATCCATGATGGGGGATACTGATTGGTATACGTCTCCTTGAAATGGTTTATGAAATCCTCCTTCGTATGGTTCTGCTCTTCATTAATAAGATGTATAGATCGATTGAATTTTGAAGGATTCGAGAAATTGTTGGCATCAGTCATCCAAAATGGATTGCCTGTCATCTCTGTTCCAAAGTTCACAATAGCGCAACGTACTGCAACCTCAATCTTCTCAATCTCATTGAATAGAAGCAGACGAAGTTTCTTGTCAAAGCGATATAGCATCATAACCTTGCTAAAAGTTATGCCTGACTTGAACAAATGTTGCTTCTTGGGAATAGAAAGTAATGGGTACATATAGGCAGACAAACGATAGTAACCGATGTGCGAAAGATAATGCAGAGCCTTTTCTTCATCGGTTATCTCCATGCCTCTTGTTTTGAGTAGTTGTACTAGCTCTTGGGGCGTAGAATAAGTTTTTACAAACGGGATTCTCGTTGTCATGTACCCATAAAAACAAAAACGACCCGCACATTTGAGCATCGTTGAGAGGCTTGGCGGGTTCTCGTGTTGCAAAGATACAAAGAATAATTGGTGCCGCAAACTTTTCAGCAAAAAAAGTAATGAAAAGCGGATTTGCTAGGCATGTGTGTGTTAATTGAACTTCTCTCCGGCCACAATAATGCCCCTGTCGCCTTCCCGCCGCAACCGTGGCGCGGTTGCGGCGGGGAGGCGATGCGATTGCGGCGTGAAGCCCATGCGATTGCGGCGTAAGGCCGGAAGGGGTCTTACGCCGCGGTTTAGGCGTGTCAATCCTGCCTTGGCCTTGCCACGAACTCGGTGTGGAGGGTTTCCATCGGGTGCTCCTTCAGGTTCACGAGGATATTGGGCGTGTTGCCATTGGCGATGATGACCTTGATGCCGGCGTTTGCCACGTCGTGGGCAGTCTTTGCCTTTGATGTCATGCCGCCACGCCCGAAGCTGCTCTTGTTTGGGAGGATATACTCGCTGATGTCCTTGTCGTAATACACCGACGGTATGACGCGTGCGGCAGACGTCTTCGGGTCGCCGTTGTAGATGCCATCCACGTTGGAGAGCAAGACAAGGGTGTCGGCATTCATCATCCGTGCCACGAGGCCGGAGAGCTCATCGTTGTCGGTGAACATCAGCTCGGTGATGCACACGGTGTCGTTCTCGTTGATGATGGGCAAGACGCCGTTTTCCAGCATCACTTGCATGCAAGCCTTCTGGTTCTTGTATTGCTCCTCGGACCCGAAGTTCTCTTTCATGGTCAGCACCTGGCCAATCTTGACGTTATACTCGCGGAAGAGGCTGTAGTAGAGCCCGATGAGCTTCACCTGTCCGATGGCGGAGAAGAGCTGTCGCTGCTCCACATTGTCGAGTTGGTGCCCCGTGTGATACTCTGCACGCCCGGCGGCTACGGCACCGGAGGAGACCAGCAGCACCTCATAGTCGTGCTGGCGAAGCCACACTATTTGGTCGACGATAGACGACATCCTCGTTACGTCGAGCTTGCCGTCGGGACGTGTCAGCACGTTGCTGCCCACTTTTACTACGATTCTTCTTTTCATGATCTAAGCGAAGAGTGAAGGACAAGGCGCGAAAAAACAACTATCAAACGCGCGAGGCGGAAGCAATCGTTCGCCCCCTCGTCCTTCTTGTTATACAACTTTTATAATGCCTTCTCCAGCAGGACCAAGGATATTCCCTCGATGCCGTTGAAGTCGCACGGCACGATGCCTATCTCCTCATATCCTAAGTGGCGGTAGAGCCTCCGGGCGGCGGCGTTCTTTGCCTGTGTGTCCATGCGCAGGTCTTTGCATCCTTCCTGCCTGGCATACTCCTCATAGAAGGCCACGAATTCTCTGCCAATGCCCTTGCCAGCGCTGTTGGGGTCCACCACAAGCGTGTGCAGCACCATCGCCTCGCCGTCGGTCGCCGCAACCTGCCAGTTCCCTTTGGCGTAAGAGTCCATTTGCGTGTGGTTGATGATGGCTGTCGCCGCCACTTTCCCGTCCAGTTCATATACGAAGAGGTCGCCGCGCTGCAATGCCAACAGGGCCGTGTCGCGAGTGGGATAAACGCCTCTTTGCCATCCTATGCTGGCGTGTCCGGCTTCCTCCAGGTCCAACACATTATTATATATGGCGCATATGCCATCGATGTCTTTGCTCGTTGCTTTCCTTATCATCGCATTCTCAGTCTTACATAATTAGCACTACCTATTCCTTTCGCGTGCAAAAGTACACAATAATGACGATATGGCAAAAACGGCGGGCGGATAATTGCATTTTGCAAGGAAAATGGGCTTGCGCGCAAGATAACGGCATCGTCGTTTGGTTCTGACGAACAAAGTGCTTACCTTTGCATGAGATAGACTGCTTGCAAACATACATGACGACATGGATACACTACAGAACATAACAATAGAGATCAGCGACTTTCTCTGGACTTACATCATCATCACGGTGCTGGTATGTTGTGCCATTTTCTTCACTTGGCGCACCCGTTTCGTGCAGTTTCGTCTCATTGGCGAGATGGTTCGCTTGTTGCTGCGGCCCGACAAGGTGCAGCCCGACGACATTGGCCCCGATGAGCTCTCGGCAGATGTGAAGGTGAAGGGAAAGATGAAGCACATCTCTTCCTTTCAGGCTTTCGTGGTGGCGTTGGCGAGCAGGATTGGCACGGGCAACTTGGCAGGCGTGGCTACCGCTATCAGTGTCGGCGGTCCGGGTGCCGTCTTCTGGATGTGGATGCTTGCCTTGCTCGGCTCGTCGTCGGCATTCATCGAGTCGACCCTTGCCCAGCTCTACAAACGAAGAGGCGAGGCCTCGTTCTACGGAGGTCCCGCCTACTACATGAAATATGGGCTTGGAAAGGGCTGGATGGGCATTCTCTTCGCCGTCCTCATGATCATAACCTTCGGCTTTGCCTACAATACCGTGCAGAGCAATACCATCTGTGCGGCGTGGGAGAAAG
>CAVHEN010000076.1:0-12047 GCA_963635115.1 Oscillospiraceae bacterium
CGGGTTGCTGACGGGCACAGGGCCCGCCACTGCAAGTTGGTGGGATTGATGGTGGGATGATGGGATAGCGCAACCCTTTTTATTCACACGGGTTTTCTTTTCCCACACGGATCAAAAAGATTTAAAAGATTGCTACGCCGCAAGCGGCTACGCGATGATGGACGGACACAACAACATGCCGGATGATACGGTGACGCAAAACAACCACCATGCAGGGGCGGGCCCTGTGCCCGTCCGCAGGCAATGTGGGCGCATCGGCAAATCACGAGGCATCGGGCCATGCGGGTTGCTGACGGGCACGGGGCCCGCCACTGCAAAGCATTGCGGTAGGCGTAATCGGCGAAGCCGACGTCTTTGAAATCTTTTAAATCTGTGTGAAATAAAACGCGGGCAACGGAATCCGCAGGCAACGAAATCCTTTCCCATACGGATCAAAAAGATTTAAAAAATAGCTACGCCGCAAGCGGCTACGCGATGGTGGACGGAGACAATAACATGCTGGATGATACGGTGACGAAAACTACCACCATGCAGGGGCGGGCCCTGTGCCCGTCCGCAGGCAATGTGGGCGCATCGGCAAATCACGAGGCATCGGGCCATGCGGGTTGCTGACGGGCACAGGGCCCGCCACTGCAAGCGCAATATATTGATGCCAATGCGGCGGGTTTATTTGCCCGTGGTGACGGTCGTGGATGGCAGGCTCTCGGCGTTGCAACCCTTCTTCACTGCCGTTATAAAATATGTGGCGTCGGCTTTCGCCGTGGCGCAGGTGTCGTAGGTTATGGCCTCCAGCTCCGCCTTCTCTCCATGGACCTTGTACACGGCATAATAGCAGTCGGCCACCGTGCTCCAGCTCAGTCGTCTGCCCGAGGCGGTGAGCTTGAGCGGAGCCTCCGGACGGTCCTCGCCGCCCTGTCCGAGATATGGCGCGAGGGCGAGAGTGGGGAAGCGCGAGGCTATCACGCCATTGATGTTCACCGGGTTGCTCATCAGCCAGTTGGCACTGTATAGCGCCGCGCCCGACACGTTGCCGTCGGCACGCGCCGCGTCGATCTGGCGCGCCAAGTCGTCTGCCGTGCGGTAGACACTGCTCTTTGCCTTCTCGCCGAAGCGATACAGCCCATAGCCTATGAGCAGCTTGCTCTTTGCCGTGGCGTTCTCGGAGAACCACTTCAGGCGAGGCAGGAACCACCGCTCGGTGCTCCAGTAGAGCTGCGGTATGACGACGTCGCACCAGCCGCGCGCCGACCACAGGGCTATGTCGGCATACATCGTGTTGTAGTTGTTCTCGTAGTTGCCTTGCGGCGAGATAGAGAACACGGCGTTGGGCCTGACGGCCTTTATGGTGTCGTGCATCGCCACGATGAGCGAGTCGACCATGGCGCGTCGGAACTCGGCTATCGAGGAGAATCCCTTGCCATAGCGTCGGTATTCGTCGTCGTCTTTCATCTTCTCGCCCTTCTGCAAGGCAGGGTAGAAATAGTCGTCGAGGTGTATGCCGTCCACGTCGTAGCGTCGCATCAGGTCGGCGACGATGGAGCTGACCCTCTGTCGCGTCTCGGGCATGGCGGGATTGTAGACCCTCACCATGCGGTAGTCTTTCACGAGGCTCTGCGGTATCCGCGCGTCGAGCTTGCCGAACTTGTCGCCCTGCCGCTGCTTCTGGTCCACGCGGTAGGGGTTGATCCACGCATGGAACGACATGCCGCGGCGGTGGGTCTCATCGATGACCCATCTCAGCACGTCGTAGGTGGGTGCCTTGCCGCGATAGCCCGTCACGTATTGGCTCCAAGGCTCATAGGGCGAGTCGTAGAACGCGTCGGCCTTGGGGCGCACCTGGAAGAACACCGTGTTGACGTTGAGCCTCTGCAGCGTGTCGAGCATCTGTACGTACCATGCCTTCTGCGCCGCCTCGGTGAAGTGGCGACGGGGCCAGTCGATGCCACCTATCGTGGCGACCCACACGGCGCGAGTCTCTTTGCCGGGCATGACGAAGCGTGGCGCCTTGGAGGCGGAGTCGGTCGCGAGGGCGTGCTCGGTTTTCTTGTCGCCCTTGTCGCTTATGTTGTTCTTGTGCGTGCCACACGACGCCATGACCATGATTATCGTGGCAAGCACGAGGTTGCCGACCGCGAGCCACAATGTCCGCGCCGTGAAAGTATTCCCTTTTCGCATTTTAGCCTTGATTTCTGTTGCTTGTCTGTCTCCGCGATGGCGGAGCTACACTTTTGTTGACACAAAGGTAGTGAGTTATCTTGAAAACGGACATACAAACGCGAAGAAATGGCCCGATTTATAATACGTTTCACGTTCCGGCTTCCGCCGCTTCGTTTTTTTTAACAATATTGTAGCGTGCTACAGTTGTCGTTTTGTGCCTTTTATGATACTTTTGCAAAAGCAATAAATCAAGGTTAAGCATGAGAAGGCAAATAAACATTAGCAATATATTCAAGACCATCAACCTGGCAGCCGTCTTGACGCTGCTCTTCCTTGGCACGTCGTGCGGCGAGGAGAAAGCCGTGGCGCAAAACGCTCAGGCGGGCGGCAAGTTCACCATAACGCCCGCCAAGGGCATGAACCTCGTGGGACGCGTCACTGTGGACGGCAACCCGCGGCAAGGCGTGGTGGTGAGCGATGGCAACAACGTGACCACCACCGACAAGGACGGCGTCTACCAGATGAAGACGGCGAAGACCGAGTATGTCTTCGTGTCGATGCCGGAAGATTGCCAGATTGGCCAAACGGAGTCGGTGCCGCAGTTCTTCAAGAAGATTGATTTGACAAAAGATGGCGCCATACAGCGCGACTTCGAGCTGAAGTCGAAGGCGGTAGACAATGCCTTCTCGCTGGTGGCGTTGGCTGACCTGCAAGTGGGCACGGCAAACGACGTAAAGCTCTGCGACCCCCTCGTGGGCAAGATAGCCGACTACACCAAGACCCTCGGAGGCACGGTGGTGGGCGTCAGCCTCGGTGACCTCTCGTGGAACAAGCCCACGATCTACGACGAATACAAGCGCATGGTGAGCAAGCTCGGCGTGCCCGTGTTCTCGGTGATAGGCAACCACGACCACAACGAGAAGACCAAGGGCGACACGCTCTCCGACCAGGAGTTCCGCGATGCCATGGGCCCCACGTTCTATAGCGCAAACATAGGCAAGTGGCACCTCGTGGTGCTCGACGACGTGCTCTACAGTGGAGCCACCGGCCGCAACGACTACACGGGCAGGATAACCGACAGGCAGCTCGCGTGGTTGCGCAAGGACCTGAGCCACGTGCCGACCGACAAGAGCGTCATCGTGGCGCTGCACATTCCAACGTCGAGGCGCAACTCGGGGACGAAGCTCTCGAATCGCGACGACCTCTACGATCTCGTGAAGGACTACCACCGCGTTGTCATCCTCTCCGGCCATACCCACAACAACTTCACCACCGACATAGCCGCCAACATCCGCGAGTATACCCTTGGTGCCGTGATGGGTGCCTTCTGGAACACCTACGATGGCAAGGGTGTCTGCAACGATGGCTCGCCTCGTGGCTTCGCGGTGCTGACGTTCAAGGGCGACGAGCTCGTGAACGAGTATTACAAGGGCGTGGAAGACCCGCTCGACTACCAGGTAAAGATTTACGCTCCCGAAGACGCCACCTTCCGCTGGGGACGCAAGACGGGCTCGATTTCCTCGCCAAGCATGGCAAAGCCGCTGAAGGAAGACGACAAGACCGTGCTCGTCAACGTCTTCAACTGGCACACCGACTGGACCGTAACCATATCGGAAGACGGCGCGGCACCCGTGAGCCTGCTGCCAAACGTGAAATGCTACGACCCCGACGCTGTCCGCTTGTTGCAATACGACAACTCGTGGGAGAAGCGCCCGTCGGCAGAACCGGAGGGCAACAACGACCACATGTTCCTCTACACCCCGCGCTCTCAGTCGTGGAAGTCGCTGACCGTCAACGCCACTGACCCATGGGGCAACCACTACACCTCAACGCTGCAGGCGAAGTGAGGACTCGGGAGGAGGATAGAGGGTGAAAAGGCAAGGTAAAGGTTATGCTTGCCCTGCAATTCACCAGCAACATCAGTGGGATGAAGCGTTGATGCGACTGAGGTAAAATAATCTGCCAAAATTGCAGCGGTTACGAAAAAAATATGTAATTTTGTCACCCAATGAATACGTCAGAACTGCAAAGGATAAAGCAACGCTATAATATCGTGGGCAACTGCGACGATCTGAACCACGCGCTCGATGTGGCGCTGCAAGTGGCTCCGACCGATCTCAGCGTGCTTATTGTAGGTGAGAGCGGAGTGGGCAAGGAGATAATCCCGCGCGTCATCCACGACAACTCACCTCGCAGGCGTGAGAAATATTTCGCCATCAACTGCGGTGCCATTCCCGAGGGAACCATCGACAGCGAGCTCTTCGGCCATGAGAAAGGTGCCTACACGGGTGCTGTGGGCGAGGGCGACGGCTATTTTGGCGTGGCGAACAAAGGCACTATCTTCCTCGATGAGGTAGGAGAGTTGCCAATGGCCACACAGGCAAGGTTGCTCCGTGTGCTTGAGACGGGCGAGTATATCCGCGTGGGAGGCCAGGAGATAAGAAAGACAGACGTGCGCATTGTGGCGGCGACTAACGTCAATATGCGCAAGGCCATATCGGAAGGCCGTTTCCGTGAGGACCTTTATTACAGGCTCAATACCATTCCTATTAACATGCCGCCTCTTCGCGACCGTGGCAACGACATACAGTTGCTGTTCCGCTTCTTCGCCATGCAGATGGCGGACAAGTACAGGTTGCCGAAGGTGACGCTGACCGATGACGCCAAGCAGTTGTTGCTTCATTATAAGTGGCCCGGAAACGTGCGCCAGTTGAAAAACATCACCGAGCAGATGTCGGTGCTCTCGGAGAAGAGGGAAATTGACGCCCAAGACCTAAAGCGTTTCATTCCCGAAGACCCCGACTCGACTGAGCTTTCCACCATCAGCAAGCCTGGTCAGCACTCCTATGAGAGCGAGCGCGAGATACTCTATAAGATTCTTTATGAGCTTCGTGGCAACATCTCTGACCTGCGTCGTGACCTCACGAGCATGCGCAAGCAAATTGACGAGGAGCGCGAGCTGAGGCAGGCGGGCATAAGCCGTGGCATGATAGACGGGGGGACGCATGTGCCCGCCATCGTGGAAGGTAATAGTTACAGCGAGAGCCACCCCTACAGGCAACCGTCGCCACAAGACGCTGACGCCGAGGAAATAAAGGCTGAAGAGCCAGAATGCCTGAACCTTAACGACTTGGGAAGGCAAATGCTGGAGAAAGCCTTGGAGAAGAATGGAGGCAACAGGAAAAAGGCTGCGCAAGAGCTTGGCATCTCCGACCGCACGCTGTATAGAAGAATTAAGCAATATGGTCTCGAAAGTAAAGGATAGTTTTCATCGTGTGTTTACCATGCGTGCTTTCATGCGTAAAGGCGTGACAAGATTGTCGTGCCTCATGCTGTTGTCGCTCCTGTTGGTGGCGTGCAGCGTGAACTATGGGTTCAATGGCGCGAGCATTGACTACACCAAGACCAAGACAATCCAAATCGCCGACTTCCCCATTCGCTCAAGTTATGTGTGGGGACCAATGGGACCAATGTTCAACAACGAGCTTAAAGACGTGTTTGCCAATCACACCCGTTTGCAGCAGGTAAGGCGCAATGGCGACCTCGTGATAGAGGGCGAGATAACGCAATACACACAACGCAACAAGTCGGTGTCGAGCGAAGGCTACTCAGCGCAGACGGAGCTCTCCATGACCGTGAATGTTCGCTTCACGAACAACAAGAACCACAAGGAAGACTTTGAGAGACAGTTTACGTCGTCAAAGACCTATGAGACCACTCAGAGCTTGTCGAGCGTACAAGAGGAACTTGTCACCCAAATGGTGAAAGACCTCACCGACCAGATTTTCAATGCCACGGTTGCCAATTGGTAATCATTTCCCTGAACGACAAGAAATGGATATAGCCAACCTCATACAACATCCGGAGCTTCTGGACCGCGACACTCTTTACGAGCTTCGCGGATTGTTGGCGTTGTATCCTTACTATCAGTCGGCACGACTGTTGTTGCTGCAAAACCTCTTCCTTTTGCACGACCCCATGTTTAATGAGGAATTGCGACAAGCCGCGCTCTATATAACAGACCGGAAGGTGATATTCGACCTTGTGGAGGCGGCGCATTACCAGATGCCCAAACACCAGGTGGCGTACAATGATCAAGTTGGACAAAATGAGAACAAGGAAGACAGGACAATATCTCTCATCGACGACTTCCTTGGCTCCATCCCAGAGGATGAGCGCCCCGACAAAAAGAAGAAGAAACGCAAGCCGGCGCCTGCCGATCCCGCTGTTGACTATGTGGCGTATCTGCTTGAGACGGAGAGCGGGCAGAATGCGAATGATGAGGAAACGGCTCCACAGATGAAGGGGCAAAGCCTTATCGACGACTTCATAAATAATGACAAAGGTAAAATAAAACTCAAAGAGGAACCGGAATACAAACCCACCATCGAGGACAATGCTCCTGAGGGCGAAAAAGGCGACAATGAGAGCTATTTTACGGAGACTTTGGCTAAAATTTATATCAAACAGGGGCGATATGAGAAGGCATTAGAAATTATTCAACGATTAAATTTGAATTATCCGAAAAAAAATGCTTACTTTGCAGACCAAATGCGTTTCCTGGAGAAACTCATACTCAACGACAAGAATAAAAACAATAAATAAGTAAAGAAAAATAAATAAAAAATAAGTAAGAAAATGTACACATTATTCATCGTACTCATCGTGCTGGCATCACTGCTAATGATTTTCATCGTGCTCATTCAAGAGTCTAAGGGTGGTGGTTTGGCAAGCAACTTCTCATCAACCAACTCCATCATGGGCGTGCGCAAGACCACAAATTTTGTGGAGAAAGCCACGTGGGGCCTCGCTGGCGCAATGGTCGTTTTCAGCATCGTGTGTGCTTACACGGCTCCTAAGGCCGCTACAGAGCAAAGCGTGCTTGAGAATGCCGCCGCTCAGCAACAGAGCACCAACGCTGCCAACACTCAGGGCTTCGGTGCAGCTCAGGCTCCTGCCAAGGACGCTCAGGCTCCTGCCGCACAAGGTTCACAGGCTCCTGCACAGAAAGCTCCTGCCGCAGATCAAAAGTAAAGAATTCAGTTACCTATAAAAAAGGTGTGCCAATGATTGTTGGCACACCTTTTTTGTTGCAACGCCATGAGAGTCTGATGTTGTTGTCGAAAATGGTTGTTGTGACGTTCTCTTGTTAACAGTAGAGTAGCTCGTTGTTGTTTATTTGGGCTCTTTGTCGATTCTTGTGGGTGAAAGTCATCGAGCTTGTTTCCTTCACTCGCCTTTACGCCGCGAAGGTATTGCCTTTGTGCCGTAATCGCACTGCCTTCACGCCGCAATCGCAATGCCTTCGCGCCGTAATCGTGTTATGGTGAAATCTTCTTGGACAAACCTTAACCCACATGAATCAACATGGAGCCTTTGTTTGACGTTTTGTCGTTAGCAAGAGTCGGCGTTCGCTGTTGACAAGAATATGTTTGCGGTCACGCTTTGCTGTCATTTCTTGTATTGCATGTGCACCAACACGGGATAGTGGTCGGACGGTGCGCGGCGGTCACGCTCCTTGAATTTTATTTCAGACGGCGCGTCGTTGCCGTTTTGCGACTCTGCCTCCTTTGAAGTCCAATAGGCGTTGGTGAGTATGCCATAGCGGTCTACGGCGAACTCTGGCGACACGAACACGTGGTCTATGCGCGATGACGACCAGAAGTTGGTGTTGAACGAATTGAACGTGCCGTTCTCGGCAAAGCGCAGGCGCGCGGCTGTATAGCTGTCTTTGAGGATGCCCGAGTCGGTGAACGTCTTGAATATCTCGTTGTTTTGATCCACGTTGAAGTCGCCTGTCACGACAACCGGCACGCCCTTGGCTATTTCGCGGACCTTTTTCACTATTAGCTTGGCTGCCTCGCGACGTGCCACTATGCCCACATGATCCATATGGAGGTTGAAATGGAAGAAGCGGAAGCCCGTTTCCTTCTGCTTGAACTCGCCCCACGTACAGATTCTGATGCAAGCTGCGTCCCATCCCAATTTAGGCTTGTCGGGAGTCTCGTTGAGCCAGAAGTCGCCATGGTTGAGCAGCGTCAGGTGGTCTTTCTTGTAGAACAAGGCGGAGTATTCTCCAGCCTCCTTGCCGTCGTCGCGCCCAACGCCAATGAAGTCGTAGTTGTCGAGCCCAGCCCTAAGGTCGCGCAGCTGGCCAACGAGCACCTCTTGGGTGCCGAACACGTCGGGAGCCTCAAAGTTGATCATGTCGCAAATCACCTTGCAGCGTGTTGCCCACACGTTGCCCTTCTTCTCGTCGCCACTGTTGCGGTTGCGGATGTTGTAAGTGCCGACGAAGATGGATTGCGCGCTCATCGTCAACGCGAAGAGCAGCGACACGGAAGATAAGAATAGCTTTTTCATGATTAGGTTTACGTGTTATCAAGTTGTTCTGTTGTTCAGTTGTTATCGACGGAAGAGTCTTTCATCGCCGCCACCACGAACCTCCTCAGCTCAATGATGCTTTTCTGCGGAGCGGTGTAGCTTTCGCGTTTCCATTTGTCTATTATCTCATTGGCCTTCTCCAGTTCTTCCTCGTTATGGTTCTCAAGGTAGAACAATAGCCGCGCCGTTGGCAAGAGTAGGTTGTTTGCCTTTAGCCTCGGCAGCACCTTGATGAGTTCAGAACGGAGTGGCCCCGTATCCTCTTCCAATGCGAGCCGAGCGGCGTAAAACGCGAAAAGGAAACGAGCTTTGTCGTTGGGCAGGTATGTCTTGCAGGTCTTTAGCGACTCCATCGTTTGCCTTATCTCGCAAACGATGAGGTCGCGACTTCCCACCTTGCCATAGTCCTTGCCTATGAGCAAGCCAATGGCCATCCTCGCGAGGGCCTGCGTGTCTTTGTCCACGTTGACCGATTTCTTCACGCAGATGGTTATTGGCTTTATGTATTGCGGTTTTATGCTTACTGCGGCGATGGCCACGCCAGGCAAGCTGACCACGAGATACTGTCCCTTCTTGCCGGGCAAGCGCTGCACTATGCCCGTGACGCCCTCGAAAGGCCCGTCCATGATTTTCACCTCACTGCCTTTGGCTATGTTGAGCTCCTCGGGCTTGAAATACGTGGGTTGCGCACCTTCCACGTTGTTCACTTTCTGGAAGTTGAGCATGTCGTTGTCGCGTATCTGCACGTATTTCACGGTCCCGTCTCTCATGATGTGGCGTTTCAGGAAGAGGTAGTCTTTCAGGCGACTCGTGTCCCTGAAGTCGAGCAGGTCTTTCCGCGCGCCTCTCACGAACACGAGCCCGGCAATGGCGGGCTGCAGCGTTCGCGTCTTCTTGCCGAGCCTGTCGCGCAAGCAGTAGCGCATGGGTATATAAGTCTGGAACCCATGCGCTGAAAGCTCGTCTTGAGCCTCAATCTCCTTCTTGTAGCTCACCGCGAAGACATACCATCGCTCGATGGCATTGTCGGCAAGTTCTTGTGAGACGTTTGTGGTCATCACTTGTTGATTATTGCAAGCTTATTTCTTCAGGTAGTCGCTTCTCGACGTACCTACGCAGCTGTTTGGCATCTGTATGTGCAACATGGCGCAAATGGTTGGCGCAATGTCGGTTATGTGCACCTGTGCCGATGTCTGTCCGTGAGGCACGTTCCATCCATAGAGCAGGAATGGGATGTGAGTGTCGTATGGGTTCCACTCTTGGTGGGTGGTGCCGATATACTTGTCGGAACCGCTCACGTCTTCCCAGCCAGCCTTTGGCACGATGAACATTTGGCCGCTTCTTCCGCGACGATAGCCGTTGACGATCATCTCGCGAATGGGTTGTGGCACGGTGGTGGTGAGCACCTTCTCGCAGTCGACGACATAGAGTATGCTGTCGTTCTGTTGCAGCTTGGCGCAAACGGCAGCCTTGACATCGTCCATCGACTTGCCAGCCTTGGCGGCACCGTCCTCATTGATGTAAACCCAACCGTCGCTCACCTTGTTTATCACGGGGTTGAAGCCGAGCTCCTGCTCCAGCTGTGCCTCGGCGGGCTTCAGCGTCTTGCGGAAGTTCAAGCCACCTGCCGGCATGTGGTGGGCCTTGAGGAAGTTGTGGTTGTGTGAGCCACCGTGGTCGGCAGAGAGGAACATGAGCCATTGTCCCTTGCCCACTTTCTCATCGAGCGTCTTGATGAACTGCGCGAGCTGGTTGTCGAGCTCCATGTATGCGTCGTGGTTCTCCTTGCCGCGAGTGCCATAGGTGTGGCCAATGGCGTCGGTCGACGACACGCTGACGGTGAGCAGGTCGGTGATGGAGTCTTGTCCGAGCTTCTCGTTCACAAGCGCTGCCTCAGCCATTTGGAAGGTCTTGGTGACGCCCATCACCGAGGTCTTGACATTCGTGTTGGGCTTGGTCCCGATCTTCTTGTTGGTTTCCTTCACCCACTCAGGCAGTTGGTCCATGTAGTAAGTGGACGTGACGAAGTGTCCGGCAGACGTATCCCACCAGTATGCGGCGTTGGCGCCGTGGCCGGCAGGAAGAATGGCGGCGCGGTCTTTCAGCGCCACGCCAATGACCTTGCCATTGAAGTCGGTGGCAATCTTGAGCATGTCGCCAATGCCCGTGGCAAGGAGGTTGCGTGGCGACATCATGCCCTCCTTGCTGTCGGAGCCTACGCTCTTCACGTCAGGGTCATCGCAGCAGTATATCCACTTGTCGTGGAGGGTGAAGTTGTTAGACACTATGCCATTCAGCGCTGGCACGCTGCCAGTGTATATGCTGGAGTGTCCCACGGCGGTCACGGCAGGGAGATAGTTGATGAGCGTGTTCTCGAAGCTGAAGCCTTTGTCCACGAGTGTGCGCAAGCCGTCCTTGCGATACTGGTCGTAATAATAATAGAGGTAGTCCCAGCGCATCTGGTCCACCACTAGGCCAACGACAAGCTTTGGTCTGTTGATTTGGCCAAAAACGCCAAGAGTGGCGAGCAGGCACAACACTACTGTCAGTTTACGTTTCATCATAATAATTATTTTGTTGTCTTATCTTTTGCAAAGATAATGCAAGCGAGCGCAATGAAAGCTTGCTTTCAAATTGCCGAGTGCAGCTTATCTTCTGCAAAGATACTTGTTTTTGCAAAGATACACAATTATTTGCCGTTGCAAAACAATTAAAGATTTCAGAAATGTGGTGCCAAAAGTAAAGATTTCCAATGATTTGTTCTTTCGTCTGAATAAGACCATTTATCTTTGTAATCAGTAATTGGCACTTCTATCAGGAAAAGTCTATTGGTTTAATCTAACCTCTGGGCAATAACATTGGAAGATAAATGCAATTCAGATTAGAGAATTCAAAACACCAGGAAAAAGCCATCCGCAGTGTGGTGGAAGTATTCCGGGGAATGGAGAGAAATACATACGACAACGCAACGGTTGAAGACATACGGGCTAATTATTGCTCTTTGTCCTCAAGCGAACTGTTTGCCAATATCCAAAGGATGGAAGGACAGTGGTTGGAGTACACCTACAGTTGAGGAAAAGAGCAACCTAGATAGAATCGAGACATATCTTAAACTGGGAAACAACGCAAATACCACTACGGAAACTCCTACCGATACTACGGAAACTTTCACGGGAAATCCTCCTGTAATTACGGAAACAGCTATGGTTGTTACGGAAACTCCTACCGATACTACGGAAACTATTTTCAAGATAATAAGTAAGAATCCCAAGGTGACTGCAAAAGAGATGGCAACCATATGTGGCATAACTAAAGATGGTGTTGCTTACCATATCAAGAAATTGAAGCAAAGTGGGCGGATAATTCGCATCGGAGGCTCACGTAATGGAGGTGAATGGAAAGTCGTTGAATAACTCTTTCCTTCTGGTTTGGACAAACTCAATAAGTACAAAGAATAATGGAAACAATCAAGAACGACAAGCTCACGCTTACCATCTCCGGGCATG
>CAVHEN010000077.1:0-11855 GCA_963635115.1 Oscillospiraceae bacterium
AAATCAGCGTCCCCACCGTCAGCAACTATATGCAATATTGCGAGGACGCATGGCTATTGCTGCGCTTGCACAACATCGCCTCGTCTTTCGCAGAAAAGGAGACCATCTCAAAATATTATTTTATAGACAATGGCTTGCTAAACCTCTTCCTCATGGATGGCGAGACCTCGCTCTTGGAAAACTTGGTGGCAATCACTTTGTTTAGGAAATACGGACACGACAAGGACAACGAAAGGGTGTTTTTCTACAATTCCAACGTGGAAGTTGACTTTTACATCCCCGAGGATGAAACTGCCATCCAAGTATCTTACAGCATTTCCGCCAATGATTCCACCTATGAGCGAGAAGTCGCCGCATTGCAAAAGCTTCCCGCTGTTCTCGCCTGCCACAAACGCCTCGTCATCACATACGATGAAGAGCAGACAATAAAGGATGATTTTGGAGAAATCCAAGTCTTGCCCTATTGGAAATGGTGCATGGAGATGTTCTTTGGTTAGAACAAAGTAAGTGTTTATGTCACCAAATGACCGAATAAACTCTCCACAAATGACCGAACAAAATGGTCATAAATAACCGAACGAATTGGCCACAAATAACCGAAAAAGGGGTTTATTGTGGAAGAGACAAGGGAAAGCTGACAACTATTATGGGAGAACAAACGCTAAAAATCACGCAAGTTGACCTTTATAAATATTTGAAAGGTCATGATGTGAAAATCGGAACGGTGCATGATGAAACAATAGCGCGGCGAGGCGTGGGCAAAAACGCCATCGCGTCTGCGGCGTGAAGGCGATGCGATTACGCCGAAATCGAGGCGGCGTTACGCCGCAAAGGCAACGCCGTTGCGCCACAATCGCGGCAACGTTGCGACGGCAATCGCAGCGGCATTGCGACGACGGTGCGACGACGGTGCGACGCGAAGCTATTCGACGCGGCGCGTAAGCCATCCGTAGCACAACGCTAAGCCATTCGCAGCTTGACAACATGGAAAACGCCCCACAGATTGCGGGGCGTTTTCTTGTTATAGCAGAGCCCAAGCTGCCATCATGCCGACGCAGGCTCACAAAAGGTCAGGCGTGGGGCGAGATCAATAGCCGAAGATGTCCTTGAGCTGGTTGGCGATGGCATCGCCATAGAGTTTCTCGAACACGACTGTGCCGTCGGCCTTTACCAAGAAGACCGAGGGGATGGCCTTCACGCCGAAGAGCTGGTTCACCTTCTTGTTGTCCCACAGGTTGGTCCATGCCATTTTCTCCTCGCCCAGGGCCTTCAGCCACGGTGCCTTTTGCTGGTCGATGGAGATGTTGACGATGGCGAGGCCTTCCTTTTTATACTTTGCCACCAAGTCGCGCATCACGGGGATGCCCTTGCGGCAGGGCCTGCACCACGACGCCCAGAAGTCTATCAGCAGATACTTGTTACCCTTCAGCAACGAGGCAAGCGAGTGCTCCTTGCCCTGGGCATCGGCAAGCGTGAACTCGGGCGCCTTCTTTCCCAACAGTTGAGCGTCGAGATAAGCCCGGAAGCTCTTGCCGTAAGCGCTCTGCTTTTGGAAGTCGGACAAGAGCGCGTATTCCGCCTCGGTCAACTTCATGATGCCGCCATGATACTGCAAGGTGATGATTGGCCAAATGGAGTTTGGGTTGTCTTTCACCAACTGCCGCACATAGTCGGCCTGCTGCTTGTTCCAGCTGGAGAGGTCTGCCAAGTAGGCCTGATATTCAGCGGTCTTCTGCAACTGCGCGCCCTCGGCAGGCGTGGATGCGGCGTGCACCTTTTCCACGATGTCCTTGTGCTTCTTGAAGACCTCGGCACGCCCGTCGTTGTATTTGTCCCAAGAGCCGGCGACCATCTCCTTGCAAGCCTTTTGAGCCTCACCGCACGACACGACCTGCATGCCGCTGAGCACCACCTCGTCGCCCGGCGCGGCACCGAATGTCAGCCAAAGGCGACCGCCGGAAACGCAAAGCATGCACGCCTCGCTGAACTCCGGCAGCGTGAAAGAGTAGGCGCCGTTGCGAATGGTGTCTGTCGACAAACTCTCGCCGCCGATGAGGAAACCCGCCGAAGACAGCTTCACAACCTTGCCTTCCATCTGGTAGTCGGCGGGCACGGTGCCCTTCACCACCACGCCTTTCTTCGGATTCTGCGCATAGACACCCATGCACAGCGCCAACAATGAGAACAATAGAATCTTTTTCATGGTAACATTTTATTTGGTTTTGAATTTTATGTCTTTCACCACGCCGAATCCTTCGAACACGGCTGCCGGCTTAGACTTCACGACACCCGACACGGGGTCGAGGCTCAGCACGTAGACCTTGCCCTCGGAGGCTTTGTGGGTTGCCACCATCAGATACTTGAACGCCGGGCTTTCGGTCATGTCGAGTCCGCTGTCGGAGAAGAATCGCATGAAGCTGATCTCCTCATCCGCGGGGCAGCTCCATGCCGAAGCCTCTGCCGTAGCCTTGCCCGTGCTCTCGTCGAACGAGATGCGGTAGAGCGCGTTCTTGGTGGCGTAGAAACAGATGGGCGACAGGTTGCTCACCGAGAAGTAGAGCGCGTCGGCAATGCGCGGGCACGCGGAAATGTCGTACTTCTTGTTCAGCTTGAAGTTGGAGGCGCTATAACCCTGCGTGATGGAGTAGATATAGCGCTGGGCGGGGTTCGACTTCTCTTGCATGAAGGCATAGACTTGCTTCGACGAGGCTGAGCCTTGGTAGGCTTGATCCATGAACAGGCAGTTGAGGTTGAGGTCATGCAAGTCCGCGGCCGGCACCACGGAGAGCTCGCTGCTCCATTCGCCACCTTGCAGGAAGCGGCCTTTCGACTCGTCGTAGACAAACACGCCAGCGCCATAACAGTTGAGCGCGCACGGAGCCGCCTCATAGTCGTCGTCGGGCAACAGTTTGGCGGCGCCGAAATATGGGTCACCCCATGCCAAGATTGTGGCGTAGGCTTTGCCATCATTGATCAGCAGGTCATCGTTGCCCTTCGTGTATGCCTGCGGCTTGCACACCGACGGAGCCTTCCAGAACAGCTTGTTGAAGCCGAGCTTCTCGCTCATGTCGTCGGCAGAGACGCGCACGCCGTCCTGGTCGGTGAAGATGTTGATGTAGTCGTTGATGGGCCAGCAACCCACCGGCGTGCCGTTCAACGCCTTGTCGGGATTGGCGCGCGAGTAGGTGGTGCGGCTATACGATGTCTCCTTCACGCCACCCATGAAGAGCGGGGTCTTCACCATGTCGATGTCAGCCTTGCCGTCGCGTCCGTAGAGCACCATCAGGCCCGTGCCCACGGCGCTCTCCACGGTGAGGTTGTAGCGGTAGAACGCCCGGTAGCCTGTGCTCTTCTGTGTGGCGCAGTATTCCAGGTAGTAGCTGCCCGGCTTCACCGTGATGGTGGTCGAGAGGTTAGGCTCCGTGGAGATGGTGTCGGCCTTGTTGTCGGTGGAATACAGTTGTCCGGTGGTCTGATAGATGGACCAGGCATAGGTGAGGTCCGACTTGTCGCCCTCGAAAACGAGCGCCGACTGCACCTGCAGCGTGTTGAACTGCGTCACCAGCAGCGACTTCTGTATGCTGGTGGAGTCCACGTAGAAGGCTGCCAGCTCCTTGTAATCGTAGTTGCCCTCGTCTTCCAGACAAGAGGATACGGCACCCGTCATTGCCAAACCCAATGCCGCATATAGTATGTTTCTCAGTTTCATTTCTTTTCGCTTTTGTGTATTAACATTACGCTTTCAAGCCACTCCCAAACTCCAGGGCGTCGCCGTTGTCGTTCTTGTAGGGCCACCCTTCCTCGCGTCCCGCGTTGGCAGGGTCCTCGTTATACTGGCGCAAGAGGCCCTTGAGGTAGCCCTGGAACCATATCTGGCGGTTGTAGTCGCCAGCGAAGTCGGAGAAGTCGGTGTAGCCAGTGAAGTCGATTATGAACTTGTAGCGTGCCTGCGAGAAGGGGCCGATGTAATACTGTATGACGCTCCACGACTTGGGTTGGATAAGATAGTCGCACCACACGAGCTTGTAAGTGGAGCCGTCGCCCACGCTGACGCCCAAGTCGTCGGTAGCCACCACCTTCAGTGTCAGCTGCGCCGTCTGTTTGGTAAGGTCGAGCGAGCTCACATTGCGCTTCACCTTCACCGGCACCTTCACCTTGTAGGCGTTGGCGGGCAACACGAAGTTGCCCAGCTGATATGCGTCGGCTGGCACGTTGCTGTCCTCGCCCACGACCTCCAGCTTGAACGTGCGGTCCTTGTCGGAGGCTTCGCCCGTGAGGTTCACGACCACGTTGAGGGTGGTCTCCGTCACGTCGGAGCCATATATCTTGAACGAATAAAACACGGAGTCTGCCGTCGCGTTCTGGTCCTCATCGCCAGAGAGCCAGACCTTCGCCGTGTCCTTGTAGAGGTACGGATCGTTTTCGCAGGCGGTGAGGGAGACGAGCCCCACGAATGCCGCCAAGAGTGCTATATATGTTTTCATGCTTGCTTGTTTGGTTTAATTTCTTCTTCCATATTCAATCTCTTCCTCCGGCATCGGCAACACGTAGAGCGAGGTCTTGAACGCGGTCTTGCCGAAGTTGTACGACGCGCGGTGCTTGTCCATGTTCAGCCGCTTGTAGAAATAAAACAGCTGTCCCTCGCCAACGTACTCGCGTATGTACTCCATGTTTATCTCGTCGAGCAAGTCGGCCTCGGCGGTCAGGGTCACTGGGGCGCTGACGCCACGGTGCTGGCGCACCTCCGTCAGGTAGTTGGCGGCCTTGTCCGTCCTGCACTGGGCGAGGATGAGATACATCTCAGGCAGGCGGATCAGCGGCATGCGCTTCACGAGGTCTGCCTGCATTCCCTCCTGCCACAGCTTCTTGGAGGTGTAGTAGTAGGAGCCGCCCGTGTTGGTGTTGTCGAAGAGGTAGACCTTGCGCCAGTCGGTAGCGTGGGTCGCCGAGGGGAAGATGGCGTTGTATCCATAGCTATACCACACGAGGCGCGCGTATTGCTTCACCGTTCCGTAGGTCTTGCCTAGCACGTAGTCGTCAAGGTCATCAATCTGCAAGGCGAACACTTGCTCGGACGTGAACGTGCGGTCCACGGTCTCATCCGTGCCCGTGGCAATGGCGCTCACGTCGGTCCAGGTGAACTTGCCGCTGTCTATGACCTCCTGGGCGCACTTGGCGGCATTGTCGGTATCGCCCATCCAGAGGTACGCTCGCGCCATGGTGGCCTTCACTGCAAAGTAGTTGAAGTGGTACTGGCGGTTGAGCAGGTAGCCGTTGTCGTCGGCAGTGGTGATCGTGCGTCCCGTGACGATTGGGTCGCTTGCCTTGAGCAGGGCGGCGGCATCGTTGAGATCGGCGAGGATTTTCGCCATTGCCTCAGCCACCGTAGACGAGGCTGTGACCTCGTGGCCGTAAGCCGTCACATACGGGATCGCCTTCTCGTCCTTGCCCACGCTCCACGAGGGGGCGAACAGGCGCAAGAGGTCGAAATGGAGGAAGGCGCGCAAGCCGAGGGCCTCGCCCTTGATGACGTTGTAGTTGTCGGTGGAGAAGATCGACTTGTCCGCCGTCTCCATCTGCGCCAACAGCTCGTTGAGGTTGGCGATGGCGGTGTAGCTCCTCTGCCACACGTTATTGATAAGCGTCTCCACGGAGGTTGCCTTATAGTCGTGGTTCTTGGCATAGGCATATGCCGAACCGGCGGTGCCGGCGCTGTAGTAGGCGTCGCCGATGACATCAACCAAGCCAAAGGTCATCTCCCTGCCATAGAGGGAGCTGCCGCCCATGCGGATGTAGACGCCCGTGAGCGCGTCCTTGTATCCGCTCTCGGTGGCGAAAAGGTCCGAACCGTCAATCTGTGACTCCGGTTTCACATCAAGCCAATCGCCGCAAGAAGTGAACGCCGTGAGCAGGCATGCCGCGGAGAAGATGAGTGCATATATTCTTTTCATAATGATTCAGATGTTAGAAGATTGCTTGTAATGAGAAGGAGAAGCTGCGCGAGAACGGGTACGACGTGCCGCGCTCAATCTTGATTGAGGAGACCTGGGCAATGTCTGCCATGTCGAACGACAGGCGTAGGCGACTGAAGCCAAGGTTCTTTACTGCCCTGAACTTGTCGAAATCGTAGCCGATGTTGAGCGAGGAGAAGGTCCACACGTTGTTGTCTTCCACGAAGCGTTGCGTCGCGCGCGTGGTGGAGGTGTTGGCCACGTCCTTGAAGCGGCTCACGTCGCCCGTCTTCTGCCAGCGGTCGGAGAAGACGCGGCGGTCCACGTTATAGTTGAGGTCCGCGTTCTCCACCTTGTCCACCAACGTTTGGTTGTAGAGCTGTCCGCCAAACTTATATGTCATGCCAAGGTTGAGGGTGAAGCCACTGAAGTAGGCATTTATGCCACAGTTGCCATAGATCTTGGCTTGTGTGTCGCCACAGATGGCGAGGTCGTCGGAGTCCCACGTGAAGGTGGTGGTGCCGTCCTTCTTCACGTAGACCTCCTTGCCGGTGGCGGGATCGATGCCCATTGATGGCACCGCCCAAATGGCAGTCATCGACTGTCCCTCCTCGTAGCGGGTCACGGGCTTGGTGGAGACGGTGGTCGACTGCTGCTTGTTGTACGACTCCAGCGAGTTGGAGATCTCCTTGATCTTGTTGGAGTTGTGCACCACGTTGGCATAAAGGTTCACGTAGTCGTGCCGCTGCTTGTTCTCGTAGACACGGTAGCTCGCGTATATTTCGTAGCCAAGGTTCTGCACCTTTCCGAGGTTCTCCTTGTAGGTCGTGAAGCCTGTGGAGGAGGGAATGGTGACGTCTGTCAGCAGGTCGTCGGTGGTGGCGTTGTAGTAGTCGAGACGCATGTTCAGCCTGTTGTCGAAGAGATTGAGGTCGAGCCCGACGTTGCCGTCCATCTTGCGTTGCCACTTCAGCTTGTCGTTTGCCATGGCGAGCAGGTAGGCGCCAGCCTCGCCGTCGTAGAATGTGGACGTGTAGTAGCTCCAAGTGGCAAGGCTCTGGTAGGAGTTGAAGTTCTGGCTACCGGTGAATCCCAGCGATGCGCGCAGCTTGAGTTGGTTGACCCACTTGACGTTTTTCATGAAAGCCTCGTTGTGGATGTTCCATCCGGCACCCAGAGCCCAGAACTTACCCCAACGGTTCTTGCTGCCAAACTGGCTCGAACCGCTCAGGCGGAACGACGCGTCGAGGAGGTAACGCTCGTCGTAGGAGTAGTTGGCTGCCGCCACGGCACCGGCGTCGCGCGTGGTGTTTTTCACGCTTGTGGGCGCGCTGTCCTTGTAGTACGCCCTGGCGTAGCCGATGCTGCTGAGCTGGTCGTTGGGGAATCCTTCTGCCTTCATCGACATGGACTCCTCGGAAGTCTCGCTCACGTTCCATGCCAGGTTGGCAAACACGAGGTGCTTCTCGGCGAAGTTTTTCGAGTAGCTCGCGCTAATGTCGGCAGACAGAGTGTAGTAAGATCCGTCGGTGTAGGCGTAGGTTCCGCGCCGCTTGATGAGGTCTTCGTCTTTCTCGTAGCCGATGAAATCGGTGTGCGATGCCGGATGGAAGACCTCGGTCTTGTTCTCCTGACGCGTGATGCCCAAGCGGCCAATAAACTTCAAGTCTTGCGTCAAGCGATACTCCGCGTAGAAGTTATTGGTGAACTGCGTGTACTTAGACAGGTCCTTGGTCTTGATGAAGGCGTTCCACATGGGGTTGGCAACGGTGGTGCCATCCTCGCGGGTATAGCTCTTTATCAGGTTTCCGTTGTCGTCGTATGGACGGAAGTAGGGGTTCATGCGGGTGTAGCTGCTGTAGTTGCCGTAGGGCGAGTTCTTCGAGTTGTTGTAGCTCACCTCCAGGTTGTCGCGCAAGAGGAACTTCTTGTAGCGATAGCTGAAGGTCAGTCCGCCGGTGATGGTCTCGCGCCCTGAGCCCTTCATCACGCCTTCCACGTCGTTGTAAGCCAGGTCGACGCCATACTGGAACGCCTGGCTGCCACCCTCTATATATAATGTGTGCTTGTGGCCCACGGCATTTCGCACGGGCTGATATTTCCAGTCGGTATTCACGCCTTCGAGCACGCTGCGCAGGGTCGAGTTGTACTTCTGGTTATAGTCGTATTGCCCGACTGCGCTCTCCCAGTACTCCACGCCGTTGTAGCCTTTATAGTCGTAGAGCCCGGCGTTCTTCTCCACCTGCAGCTTCTCGGCGGCGTTGCAGAGGTCGTAGCTGCTGAGGTCGGCGACGTTGAAGTTCACCGATCCGGTGTAGCTCACGCGAAGGTCGCCCTGCTCAGGCTTGGTGGTCTCTATTACCACGACGCCGTTGGCAGCCTTGGAACCATAGATGGCCTTGGCGGCTGCATCCTTCAGCAAGGTAACGCTGGCTATGCGGTTCATGTCCATGTCCATCACCTTGGTGAGCGTGGTCTCGAAGCCGTCGACAATGAAGAGCGGCTGGTTGGGGTTGGTGGAATATTCGCCTTTCAGGTCGGGGAAGCCCGACTGCCCGCGCAGGGAGATGTCGGGCAAGGCGTTAGGGTCGGAGCCCACCGACAGGTTGTCGGCAAAGCGGAACGAGGGGTCGAGGTTCTTCAGGCTCTGCAACACGTTGGTATTGCCCACGGCGCGCAAGTCGTCCTTCTTGAAAGCCACCGCCGAGCCGGTGAAGCTCTGCGCGCGGCGCGTGAACATGCCGTTGACCACCACCTCTTGCATCTGTGCGCGGTCGTCTTTCAAGGTGATGGAGAAGTGCTCGTCGGCGCGTGCCCTGAACGCGCGAGTGGCCGACTTCATGCCGACAAACGAGACGCGCAGCGACAACGGCTTGCCTGCCGGAGTCTCAAACGAGAAGTTGCCGTCGGCATCGGTCACGAAACCGCGGCGCGTGCCCTCGATCTGCACGCTGGCGCCGGGCAATGGCAAGCCAGTGGCATCATACACCGTGCCGCTGACAACCAGCGGCTTGACACTTTGCGCCTTAGGCGTGGTGCCCTTGCGCAGGATGACGGTGTTCTTCACGATCTCAAACTCCAAGCCGGTGGAGGCAAACACGCGACCGAACAACTCGGGGAGGTTCTTGCCCGAATACCGCACGGTGATGGGCGGCACATCGTTGAGGACTTGCTTCTGATAGACGAAGTCGTAGCCGGTCTTCGCCTTCAAGTCGGTAATCACATGCTCAACGGTCTGCCCATGATAGGCTACCGACACCTGCTGAGCGTGTCCTACAGCGCAGACCGTCAGGAAGGTCCATGCCAACAAACATTTACCAATTTTGTTCATAACTCTCACATATAATATATAACCTTATTCTCAACCTAAGAGCCTTCGATGACGACGTGGCGCCCCTTGACCCTCATGCGGAGCTTGCCACTCTTCTCCAGGATCTGCAGCACGTCCTTGAAGTCGGCATAGCGGGAGATGGTGCCCATGAAGACCGTCTCCTTCAGCTCCGGCGTGCGGAACTCATAGGTGAAGTCGTACCAGCGGCTCAGGGTCTGCATGATCTGCTCGAACGAGAACTCCTCGAACACGAAGACGCCCTTGCGCCAACTGGTCACCACATCGGCGTTGACCATGTGGACATAGGTCTTCTCACGACGCTTGTCGAACGTTGCCTGGCTGCCCGGAGAGAGCTTCAGCTCGGCGTTGCTGCCATTGGCGGACAGCAGGGAGATGCTGCCGGAGACCAAGGTGGTGTAGGTGCGGCGGTCTTCCTCGTAGGCACAGACGTTGAACTCGGTGCCATAGACCTTCACCATGGGGCCCTTTGTCTCCACGAGGAAGGGTTTCAGACTGTCCTTGGCAACCTTGAAATAGGCCTCGCCCTGCAGCGCAACCTTGCGCTCCTTGCCGCCGAACGACTCGGGATAGGTCAGCTTGGAGTCGGCATTGAGCCACACTTCCGTGCCGTCTTCCAAGGTTATCTTGAACTCTCCGCCGCGTGGGGTCTTCAAGGTGTTCAGCCTCGGCGACGCGGCCGCCTGCCCTTGAGCCTGGTGCTTGCTTATCTCGTCTGCCACCTGTTGCTCGTCTGCCACAGGCAGGGTGCTGCCGTCGTCCAAGGTGAGCACGGCTCGCGTCTGGCCCGGGCGTATCTGGTCGGCATACCACGTCTGGCTGGTGGCCTCGTCCCAACGCATGGGGCGATGGGTGGTGTGGTAGTAGCTCCACGCGGTGAAGCTGAGCGCCACCAGCGCCAAAGCCACCGCGGCATAGGTAGTCCATCGATACAACGCCACGCGACGGCGCGTTGTGCCGATGCGCGCCTTCATCTCGCGGAGCGGCCGCTCCACGTCGACAAGTTGCTGCCGACGGCGCTCCAGCTCATGAAACTTCTCGTCCAGCAGCCGCTGATATGTGGCCTCGTTGCGCGCGTCTTGCCCGCGCCATTCGTTCAGTTCATGCTCCTCAGCCTCAGAGAGTTGCATGCCAACTATCTGTCGATAGATGAGTTGCGAAATGTGTTCTACCTTCTTATGGTTCATCTTTCTTTTCCTTTTTTTGTGACGGTGTTGATTATATGGTTTGCCGAAGCAGATTCCGGCGGCGCGCGATTGCGGCGCGAAGGCGTTGCGAACGCGGCGCAAGGGCAACGCGATTACGCCGCAGAGCCGACGCGATTGTGGCGCGAAGGCAAACGCGTGATTCTCGCACGATGGAGCCCGCCAGCTTTTGTCGACGTTGAGCCGCGATTTCCTTGCCACGCGTTGAGCCTCGCTTAGGCTCGCCTTGTCGCGGATGTGTATTAAAAAAACGCAAAGGCTGACAAAAGGGACAGGCAAAAATGCTTTTTTCGCAACATTTTTTTCACTTTACGTTATTTTTTGCATACTTTTGTAAGCAGAATCTAAAGATATGGAGACGCAAGAGCAATTGTATTCAGATTTCATCGCGGGGCGTATCGATACTCTGTACCGGTGTCATTATCCGCAACTGTTGACCTATGCGCTCAGGCGCTTGGGCAACGACTACGCCTTCCTGGCTGAGGACTGCGTGCAGAACAGCATCTTCAAAGCCTACCAGCAACGGGGGCAGTTCCAGTCGGGCATTGCCTTGAAAGCCTTCATCTATACGTGCATCCACAACGAGGTGGTGTCCATACTCCGCAAGCAATATGCCCACAACAACTACTGCGAAAGCCTGCAAGAGCAGGACTCGGTCGACTTCATGAACAGCTTGATCGAGCAGGAGACCCTGCAGTTGCTCTACCAGGCTTTGGACAACTTGCCAGCTAAATACCGCACGTTGTTCCACCTGTGCTATGAGAAACGGATGAAGTATGCGGAGATAGCCGTGGAGCTTGGCGTGACAGAGAGCGCCGTGAAGAAGCAGAAGGCACGGTTCATTGAGCTGATGCGCCAGCAGCTGCAAGGCAAGCTGTCGCCCGGAAGTGAGGCGTGGCTTTTGCTTGTCCTGCTCTCACAATGCTGAGACGCGGAAGGGCAGGGGAAGGCAGATTGGCACGATTCGCACGCCTCGGCCCACACTTTTTAGTTCAACTTTTTGTGGTTTTCCACACTTTTAAGGACGACTTTTTGTGGTTTTCCACATTTTTAAGGACGACTTTTGTGGCGTTTCAGATAAAAACAAGTAACTTTGAGATATAAAACTTTCAATTAATCAGACTGTTACAAGCATATGAACAAGCAACTCGCCAAACTGATGCAGGCAATGATCCATTACGACAGCGGTGACGTGCCACGCATCCAGCATTTTGTGAAAGTACACGACTTCGCCGCCACCATCGGCGTTGCCGAGAACCTGGACGATGAGACTCTATTCATCCTTGAGGCGGCAGCCATCCTGCACGACATCGGCATCCACCCAGCAGAGGCGAAGTATGGCAACTGCAA
>CAVHEN010000078.1:0-1511 GCA_963635115.1 Oscillospiraceae bacterium
CTGCCCACGGCAATCTTGTTAAGGTTTCCATATTCTTTAGCACGTATATCCATTTATCAACGGCTTGGAAATCTCTTGTCCGAAGATTCTCTTGAAGCCGATGTCAGTAAAGGGGTTGATGAATCTTGCCATAGTCTGCGCCTCTTTGTAGTTGCTTGCAAATGTAGATAAAAATCTTGAATTATAGGCCATACACGGGAAAAAACGATGAAATATATTTTGTTCTTCTCCCGATTTGTATTATCTTTGCAATGGAAACTAATAATTAAGAACCATGAAAAGACTTTATCTATGTATGTTTCTGTGTCTATGCTGCGTGGTATGCATGGCACAAAAAGGAGATAGAAAGAAATATCCTTATGTAGCGACCCAAAAAACGAGCAATGGTAAATATGGCATACCTGATGGCAAGGGAGGCTGGAAGGTGCAACCCCTCTTCGACTTCCTTTTGTTTGGAGGTGGAGAACCTGTAGGCGTTGCCGAATATAAAAACAAATACTATATCGTAGACAGAAATCTTAATGTGATTTCCAAAACGGCGACATGCGCTCATATTCCAACAGTCACTCCTTATTGTGTCATTCTTAACAATGGCGACCAGGGCTCTTATGCCATAAACTTTAAGGGTGAGCGGATTAGTCCTGTTTACGAGGAACTGACAATGCACTCAGGTTCTGTCAAAAAAGATGCATTTCAGAATTATATTTTCTTTGCCAAGGAAAAAGGCGACAAGGAATATAGCTTGTTGGGATTGGATTTCAAGAAAATCGTAAAACAAACTTTTCGACACAACCTATTGTTAACTTGTTTTGTTGATGACAATCGCAATGGCGAAAACAATTTTATTGATCCTTTGATAGAATTTGTTGGTTCCAATGGTAAGAGAGGGCTGATTAACTGGAATGGTGATGTCATTATACCTCCTATTGCCACGACTTATATAGACGGGGAAGGTTTGAATAAATGTTTTGATGATTTCAAGGTAAAGGAACTTCGCCAAGCGTCTACACTGGAACAATGCTGGCGCACTAAAATATTCTGCCCAAAGGTTGACGCGAAAAGGAAACGGGCGATAGGATACGACATGGCTGGCAAGGTCATTATCCCGGAGCAAAAGTTCAAGCATTACTATCACTTCTTCAAGAAAAACATGAAGAAGTATATCATTCCTTATCTTATGAATGATAAGGAGAACTTGCGTGCCTACCAAGAAAAAGTATATGCCCCCTACTATAACTTTTTGTCAAGAATGGAGGCTTGTGCCAAGAAAATCACTACGCCAGTAGGATGCGCCTATAACCTTGTGGATGAAATTACGGGCAGGAATGTTCGTAAGAGCAATGCCGTGGCACAAAGAAGGACGACCACAAGTGGCAAGGGAAAGAGCACAAATAGGCAAGTGGCAACCAAAAAGAATAATGCCGTAAGACAAAAATATGATGACGCGACATTCTTTGACTTGAAAGGTCATGTTAAAAGTTGTGTCATAAGAAAGTCAGGCAAGGTGTCTA
>CAVHEN010000078.1:2198-11487 GCA_963635115.1 Oscillospiraceae bacterium
GTCTGGGTGTGTACCACCACGGCATAGATCATGAAGGTGATGAGTGCCCACGTTTCCTTGCTGTCCCAACTCCAGTAGTTGCCCCAACTCACGTTTGCCCAAATGGCGCCAATGAAAATGCCTATGCCCATGGCGGTGAGGGCGGGGTAGAGGAACACGCGGCTCAACGCTTGCAGTTCCTCGCTATGCGAGCGCATGGTGATGCCCATGATTCCGCAAATGAAGGTCAAAGACAGAAGCGCGTAGCTCATCATTATGACGCTTACGTGAAGGCTGAGCAATGGGCTGTTCAGCACAGGCATCATCTGACCAATCGCGGGATCCATCTGGTTGATATGGCTCACCAAGAGGAAGAAGCCGGAGAGGAGGAAGCCGAAAACCATGACCATGCGAACGCGGAACTGCAAGGCAATGCTGATGAGCATGACAAACCATGCTACGGTCAACATGCTCTCATAACCATTCGACATTGGGACATTGCCGCTTATGACCCACCTCAATGCCAAGCCAAACGTCAAGGCAAGAAACGAAACAACCAACAGTGAAGGCAAAGCGTAGTCAAGGGCCTTGACCACCTTCTTCCTTGTCATGCGATAGATGGTGTAGAAGAGGGCGATGAAACCCAAGGAGAGGTTCACCATGAAGAGGATGGTGGCAAAAGGAAACGCATTGTTAATACGCTCTGCCTTGTATTGCGCATTTGAGGGTAGGGATGTGCCGCCACTTATCTGCTGATATTTCCTCATCTTGACGAAGAACTCGTTCACGCGTTCAAACTTTCCGGCCTTAACGTCATTGTAGAGCAACGGGAATACATTCTTTATATAGAGTGCGTGTTGATGCTCCACGGCGCGAGGCAGCTTGTCCACAGGCGCAAACCAAGTGGTCGTACCGGCCTTGATGAAAGGATGGTCTTTGGTGGCTTTCACGTTCTTCGTGAATGTGTATGGCAACACCCTGAGCGACATGCCATGGCGGAGCTCCATGATGATTTGGATCTTGCCATCAATGTCTGCCACCTGCTTGTGGAACTTGTCTTGCTGGCCTTCGTAGTATTCCTGCACGTATTGCCCTATGGTGTAACCACCCATCTCATTGTTGAAAAAGATGTTGAGCGGTGCATAGTCGGGTAGGCTCATCGTTGTCTTCAGCTCTCCGCCTTTGATCTTGATGAAAGGCTCGTTGCCCCAAACCTCCCCATAGAACAACCAGCCGGAAAGCACTTGTTCGGCGGTCAGGCCGTGATAGCTGCGAGAGCCGTATATCTTCTTGCAAAAGTCGAGCGCGAAGGTCTGGACGGGACAAATGCGGTCGTTGTAGAGAATTAATAGTTTTCCGAACTTATCAGCCGTCTCTTTTGGCAGCACAGCGCTTTGGAGGTCTGGCGATAATGATTCTGCGTGCGTCGGCTGCGCATTGCCTAAGCATAGCATAAGGGCTATCACTAACGCGCCTTTCTTGAGCAACGGACTTCTCAATAGCTTTCGATAACCGCCCTTTGGGTCGAGAAGCATCCATATCAAGGAGAAGAAGAGCAAGGCATATCCGGTGTATGTCACGGGTATGCCGTAAGGATCAGCGTTGATTGCGAGTACGGTCCCCTTGCCATCCTCGTCGTAGGAAGACTGATAGAAGCGGTATGAACGATGCGTATAGATATTGTTCATCGACACCTCGCCGGCAAGCTTGTCCTTTCCGTCTATCACCGTGAACTTGGATGAATAGTCCGCCACGGCGTCAGTGCCGTCGTGCATCTTCGCCTCAAACTTTTGCAGGCACAGGGAGAAAGGCAGCTTTTCCTCTTTCATGCCATTCTGCTCGTCGGTCGCCATGTAGGCATTTGATGGTTCGCCGACACGCAAGTGCATCATGCCCCTCTTGGCGGAGACGTGGGTGAGGAATGCGCCAATGAGGATAAGAACAAAGGCAAGGTGAATGGCAAGGGTAGAAGCGCGCCTTACCTTCATCTTGATGATATGGAATACCCCAAGGGCAGCAAGCGCCGCCCAAATGAGGGTAAACCACCATGCCCCATAAAAGTAGGCATGGGCATAGCTTGTGCCCTGGCTCTTTTCCACGATAGTGGCTGCGGCCATGCTAACGAGCACAAGCACGTAAAGGGTAAACAGGATTTTCTTAATCATGATTAGATAGAGCGCAAGAACTTGACAACAGCGTCACGGTCTGCCTTTTTCAAGTTGTAGAACTTGAGGGCGGAGTCGTATGCCTGGCTGTTCTTGCTGTAAGCGTGCCACATGATGGCTTCAACCTCGTTGCGGGCGCGAGCGTCGTGCAGACGGTCTTCGGCGCCACTGTTCACCAGCGACAGGCCACGTCCCCAAAGCGGAGTGGTGCGGCACCATGAGCCATGGATGTCGTTTATCATGTCAAGCTTGTGCTGGATGAAGTCGGAATAAGGATAAATCTTTTGGCCGGCGTATTGCGGCAGCTTCTTGCCTTCGATTATCTTTGAGCGTCCGTAGTTGTCGGGACCAGTCGTCCAGCTTGCCTTGTGGCAGTTGGCGCAGCCCATGCTTATGAAGAGTTCCTTGCCGCGTTGCACCTGTGAGTTGTTAAGGTCACGGGCGCGAGGCACGGCGATTCCCCTGTGCCACACGATGAACGAATGATACTGGTCGTCGGTCATCTCCGGCTCGAAGTTATAATACTTGTTGTTGTAGAGGTTCACGTCGTCGCTGGGCGACAACAGATAAGCCAAAGCCTCCTTCACGCCCTCCTTGGTGCCGTCGTAGTAGTACGGGTGGAGATAGTGGCTTGCGCTCTTGCCGTCTTTCAGGATTGTGTTGATTACACTCTCGTTCTCCGACATTGCCTTCGCCCACGCGGTTGTGGAGCAGATGTGCTTGATGTCGGAACGCAGGATGTTCAGCTCGTCCCAGAGCGCCACGTCGTTCTCAAGACATCCTTCGAGCAGGTCGTAGTTGAAGCGCTTCACGAACTTCTTGCCGAAAGCATCCTCCGCATAAGCGTCGTCCTTCAGCTTCTTTGCCGAGTTGTCCCAGAACTCAGGGTTCAGCTCCGCGTGCTGGCTCTCAGCCTTGTATTGTGCCTCCAGGTCCTCGTTTGAGATGGCGTCGATGAGGCCAAGTCCCTGGAAATTGCACGAGGCAATGAGGCGAACGGCATAGTTCTTTGGCTGTGGATCCACGTTGAAAGCATCTTGTGGGATGGTCACCTCGGGGTATCTCAGGGAGAAGCTCTCCCCATTGTCGGCAAACTTCATGGCCAATCCGCTTGGCATGCTTGTCACCTCGTGCCAGCTTATGTTCACCTTGTCGGGGTCAAGCGGTGGCAAGAAAGGCGACTGCGCCATGGTCATGGTGAAGGTGGTGAGCTGATCGATGGGTTCGCCGTCGTTGCTGCCTGGTGCGTCTGGGTAATAGACGGACACGATGTAGCCGTTGCCCATCACGGGATTGAAGTCGTTTCGGCTGTGTCCGTGGGCGTAGCCACCGGCGTGGCACTGCTCGCATGAACGGCGAGAGGCACATGGACCCCAACCTCTGTAGGGCTTGGTACTCAGCGTGAACTGCTTGCTTGCCAACAGGTCGCCCTCGTTGAAGCGGTCGGTGAAGCCTTGCTTCGTCACCGCGGGCGTCTCATCCTCGTAGCAGTTGGACGACACATTATCCGTGGTGCCGAGCTCTCCACCAGGGTACCATTCTTCAGCGGTGAAGTTGCCCACGGCTTTTCCCACGTAGGCAGCGTCGGTCTCCACGATATCGGCTTTTTCTGTGTCCTTGTCGTGACAGGCTGAGAGGAAGAGGATGGAGCTTAGTAATAGGAACGATGTCTTGTAAGCTATTCTCATAAAATGTCTTTTATATGGTTGTTTAAAACGCACAATTCTACCTCCGGATTTCCCGAAGGTAGAATAATGCTAATGGTTTAGATGGAGCGCAGGAACTTGACCACAGCGTCGCGGTCTGCCTTAGAAGCCTTGTAGAAGTTGATAGCCGATGAGTAGGCGTGGCTCTTCTTGCTGTAGCAGTGCCACATGATGGCTTCCACCTCGTTGCGGGCGCGGCAGTCGTGCAGGCGATCCTCAGCTCCGGTGTTCACATAGCTCAGTCCGCGTCCCCAAAGAGGAGTGGTGCGGCACCATGAGCCGTGGATGTCGTTCTTCATGTAGAGCTTGTGCTGCACGAAGTCGGAGTAGGGGTATATGGTCTGGTTCTGATAGCGTGGCAACTTCTTGCCAGCTATGAACTTAGACGTGACGTAGTTGTCGTCGCCTGTCTGCCACTTGGCGCGGTGACAGTTGGCGCAGCCCCATTCCATGAAGAGCTTCTTGCCCTGCTGCACTTGCGCGTCGTTCAAGTTGCGGGCACGAGGGATGGCGAGGCCACGATGCCACACCATGAAGGCATAGAAGTCGTCCATGCTCTGCTCGGGCTTGAAGTTGTAGATGTCGTTGTCGAACTGGTTGGTCGATGGGTCGAGCAGTGTGGCAATGGCGTTGCTGATGCCGTTGTCGGTGCCGTCGGCATAGTAGGGCGACGTTGGGTCTTTCTTGATAGACGCTATCACGCTCGTGTTCTCCGACATAGCCTTTGCCCATGCTTTCGTGGTGTAGAGGCAAGGACGGTCTTGGCGGCTCACGTTTGTGATGTTCCAGATGGCGTTGGCGCCAGGACCGTCTTGCAGCGAGCCGCGGGTCAGGGCGTAGGTGTAACGCTTCAGCAGCTTCTTGTTGCCGTCGCTGGTGTTCGGGTCGAATGTGCTGCCATCGGCATGAACGCCGCCTGTGGTATACTTACCGTCACGACCGAAGGTGGTGTAGTAGGCGCCAGCGGTCATGTCCATCGTGCCAGAGTCGAACATCGACGGGTTGATATACTCCGTTACGTCCAGGCCGGCATTCTTGAAGTATTTGGCCTCCGAGATATATTGCGCCCTGATGTCCTCGCTTGGGATGGCGTCGATCAAGCCTGTGCCGATGACGCCGATGGTAGACTCCAGGCGAACGGCGTAGTTGGTAGGCACGGGGTTGGTGTTGAATGCTGAGCTTGGGATGGAGATCTCAGGATAGATGAGCTCGAACTTCTCGCCGTCGGGGAATTGCATTGACGGGATGTCCTCGGTCTCCATCTTGGTGATGGATTGCCAGCTCAAGTTGATCTGGGTCTCGTCGATAGGCGGAAGGAAGGGCGACTGCGCCTGGGTCTGTGGCATGCCCGTCACCTCGGAGATGTAGCTTCCGTCGTTGGAACCCTCTGTCTGTGGGTGGTAGATCACGAGCAGGTAACCGTTGCCGTTGCCATAGCGCGTCTCATACTGTGACACGCGCTTGCCGTGGCCGTAGCTGGGGTGACAGTCGAGGCAAGAACTGCGCACTGAGGCAGGACCGAGTCCCTTGAAGGCACCGGTGTTCCATGTGTATTGACGCTCGAAGAGTTGCTCGCCGATGAAGAAGTTGCTCTTGAGGTCGGCGTCTGCCGTGATGGCAGGCGACTCGTCTGAGTAGCAGTTGGAAGCGGTGTTCTCCGTGGTGCCAAGCTCGCCGCCTGGATACCACTCGTCGGCGGTGAAGTTGCCCACGGCCTTGCCTATGTAAGCGGCATCGGTCTCTGTGATGCCACTCTTGTCAGAGTCTGGTTCATCCTTACAGCTTGCCATTGTCATTGCCAGGGCGACGGCAAAAGACAGGCTGGCGTAGTTCTTTATATTCTTAATCATAATGTGTTTTTTATGGAGTTATGTTGGTTTGCTTGGGCGAAGGTTTGTCGATGTGGATTTCATCGTTTTGCGTTTGCGGCGTAACGACCGTGCGTTTGCGGCGCAAAGGCATCGCGTTTGCGGCGCGAGGGCAACGCGTTTGCGGCGCGAAGCCAAACGTATGAATATGTTCGCGGTGACGCCTCACCCACATGAACCGGCATAGAGCCTTATTTTGTATATGGTTCTTTATGTCAAAATGCGTAGCCCTGTTCTCGCGTGGAAAACAAAGCTACGTACATGATAGTATGTTGGTAATGCTCGATTACTTGTTGCTAACCTTCAGCTTGCTGAACCAAGTACCTGCATTGTTCAATTCCTCGTCCAGTGTCGTGATCTTTTCGATGGCGTTCTTCACCTGTGCGTGCTTGGGGTCATCCACGAACGCTGTGCCGCTGTTCTTGGCGGTCTCCAAGGCTGCGATTGCCTCGTCGAGAGCTGTGCTCAGAGCGCTATAGCCACTGTAGTTGTACTTCTTCATGATGTACATCATAGAGTTAGCCGAAGCCTCCTTGACGCTGATGTCGCGAGTGCCGTAGAGCGTGTTCTTGATAGAGTAGATGTTATCCTGGTAATCGATGAATGAACGCTTGCTGTATGGAGACTCGATGTAGTCGATAGACTCCTTCTCGCCGTCCTCTGTCGTGCCGCCCTGGCCTGTTGCCACACGGTAAGCCTGACCGAGCTTTTGGTTGTAGACCTCGCTGCAGATGTCGGAGCAGCCACCCTGGAGCGCGTTCTGGAAGGCCTGCTGCCATGTTGGGAAGTAAGCGTTCTCGCCTGTTGTGTTTAGCAGGAACTGGCCGTAGCCGAGGGTTGCAGTGGCGAGACCGTTGTCCTTGAGGCTCTTGTTCACCCAGCTGCAGTTGGTGCTCAACCATGTGCCGAGTGTAGCGTCAGCGTTCCAGCCATACTGGAGCAAGGTTGTCATGTTGTAGACGTCGCCTGCTGTGGCAGCTGCGAAGGCAAGCTCGTCGATACCCTTCACGGTCTTCATGTCCTCGTCGGTGTCATTGGCGTTCAGCATAGCTGCGGTGCGGGTCTTGCCATTACGGAAAATGACGAACTCCAAACCGTGGAAGCCGATCACAGACTGGAAGTCACCGTTCTTGCTATAGATGAACTGAGCTGGGTTCTCGCTGTGGATGCCAGCCAGAAGCGTGGCGTCGTTGAGAGCCTTTACAAGCTGGTCCCTGTCGAGTGGCCATGAGTCGATGTGCGGGTCAATCTCGTTGTTGGTAGCGGCACCATAAAGGAAAGCCTCGCTGCGCTCCCACTCACGACGAGCGTTCTTGAACGCTGTGGCGCAGTTTTCCATGTCATTATCTGTCAGCGTGCCAGCCTTGGCGTGAGAGTAAGCTGTCTCGCAAGCTGTCTTCAGCTCGCCAGCGTATGTGCGCAAGTCGGCGTAAGTCTTATAGATGACGTCGTTGACGTAAGTGTTGGCCACAGCCTGCAATTCTGATGCCGGTACAGTAACATCTGTGCTGTTGTTGTCATCCTCGTGGCAAGCCGTAAAGCCCACTGACATTGCCAATGCCATAGAGAAAAGCATGGCCTTCCTGAAAATCTTTTTCATTTGTGTCTTGTTAAAATGATGTTGTTACTTTGTTAATTCTGAAACGTTGGGGTGGCTCCTCCGATGTCTATTAGAGGAAGAAGCCTTGGTAGGCTATGCCGATGTTGACGGCAGGCTCGTTGTTGTAGCCCGACTTCAATATGCGGTTGTTGTACTCTGCCTTTACGCAGATCTGTGGCAAGGGGAAATAGTTGATGCCGGCTGCCACGATCTTGCGCTCAGTCCACTTGGCTGTGGAGTTGTGGATGGAAGAGTCGTAGTATTCGAAGTGGCCAAACACATACATTTTCTGCTTATGCGCACGGAGTGATGCTATCTGCGAGAACACGTCATAGCCGGCCTCGAACATGGTGGCTATAGCGTGGCTGCCGAAATACTTGCCGCTGCCCGACTCGTTTGGCTTCACGTTAGATGTGCCTGGGTATACGAGGCTTGTGATGGCTGCGGCGTCGCTCACGTAGCCATAGTCCACGTTGCCTCTGATTTTCCAGTTGTGGTTATTGTATGTGAAGTCGAAAGCACCCACATAGACGTTGCCTTTGATGTCCTTGTAGTTGACGTCGTTTGGTGTGGTGTTGCCCACAGACTTGCCGTAGTAGCCGCTCAAGCCAATGCGCAGGCCAGGCACGCTGTAGTTGTCGACGCGGGCGGAGACGGCATATTTGTTCGCCACCTCGAACTCGTAAGGACTGTGTGCGCCGTTCTGAATCCAGTTGCTGCGGCTGAAGCGATAGGCGTTGAGGCCTCCGAGAAACTGTGCCTCGTAGCGGAAGTCGCCACTCTTGCCCCAGAAACTTATACCCGTCTGGTGCCATGTGCAGGGCAGAATCGTGTTCTCTCCCTCAGGACGGTATACCGTGAAGAAGTTCAAAGGCTCATGGTATGCGTTGGTCAGGCCAACGGGCACCACTATGTGACCAGCCTTTATGTTGGCGTATCTGCCGAACGATTTCTGCAGCCAGAACTGTTCCAGCTCCACTTCTCCACCTTTCTCGGTTTCCTGCTCGTACTCGATGGCCTCCTCTGCCTCGTATTCGATAGATTGGCCTGTGCCTCCGTGCTCAAACTCAATCTCGGTGCCCATCGTCCATCCCTTGCCGAAGTCGTAGCCTAAGTAGATGACGGCATGGGGAATATCAAAACGGCCGTGGTGTGGGGAGTTCTTGTAAGCTGATGCGTTGGAATAACGCTTGCCGGCGTCAGAAAAGAAGTTTCGTGAATATGCCACCTCGCCATATCCACCTACGCTAAGGCGGTTGCCTTTGGCATGGTTCATCACTGAGTCGGCAGCGTTCTGCTGTGCCTTAACACTCTGGGAACCACCCAATAAGATGGCAGTGGAAAGGAGTGAAAGAATTAATTTGTTCATTGCTTGTGATTTCCTTAATTTTCGAGTGCAAAGGTAAAAGTTTGTATAAAAGTAGGCAATACTCAAAAATAGGTAAATCTCCGCCTCAAGGTAATCATCATTTGTGGGTATCATCGCCCACTGGCAAGGGTAAACAAAAAAAGCCGTCCAGTGCTCAACTGGACGGCTCCACATATCTTTATGTTGATGATGTGTGTCTGCGGTATTACTTCAGCTCAGCGAAGTACTTGATGGTGCGAACCATCTGAGAAGTGTAAGAGTTCTCATTGTCGTACCAAGAGACAACCTGCACCTGGTATGTGTCCTCGTCGATCTGGCTAACCATTGTCTGGGTAGCGTCGAAGAGAGAACCGAACTTCATGCCGATGATGTCTGAAGAAACGATAGGATCCTCGTTGTAACCGAAGCTCTCGTTAGAAGCAGCCTTCATTGCAGCGTTGATGCCCTCAACAGTAACGTCCTTGCCCTTGACGACAGCGACGAGGATTGTTGTAGAACCTGTAGGAGTAGGAACGCGCTGTGCAGAACCGATGAGCTTACCGTTCAGCTCAGGGATAACGAGGCCGATAGCCTTGGCAGCACCTGTTGAGTTAGGAACGATG
>CAVHEN010000079.1:0-11049 GCA_963635115.1 Oscillospiraceae bacterium
ATAGTTTCTCACTTCGCTCAGCGTCACAAAATCTGGACGCAACCTCGCTATCTCCGTCACTATAGCCTCATAGCCACCGTCCACCATGGTTCCCTCTTGCCAAATGTTCCACTGCAGCACCGTGATTTTACGCGCGTCGACTGGCAGAAGAAGGATACCGCAAATAATAATAAAAAGAAACTGTCTCATAACTTCCCAAGTATTGTTATTATTGTGTCTATGTTGATTTGTGTGGGGTAAACGTGGATTTTACCGTGCTGCGATTGTGGCGCGAAGGCATCACCATTGCGGCGTAATGGCAACGCGATTACGGCGCGAAGCCAATGCGTTTGCGGCGCAAAGGCAAACGACGGATTCTTGGCACGATGGTTTACTCCGACATGAACCGGCATAGAGCCTTATTGTTCCAAAACGAAGAAATGGTAACCCAAAGTCTTTAGCACCTGCTCTTGGCATGCTGCCCGTTGTAGAAAATCTTCATACTGACGCCTGTCTTGAGGAGTCCACGCTACCTCTGCCAATGCCATAAGCCGTGGATACAACATGTACTCCGCATGAACTTCCGACTCTATAAACTCAGTCCACAAACAACATTGCACGCCTAAGACATTGCCTGCCTTTGACAAGCTGTCCGGCGCCGGATTCCAATCGTAGGCTTTACTCAACGGCACGTCACGTGCCATGGCTTTCGGCTGAGTTGAGCGTGGCGCTTGGTATGAGTCAAAATAAGTATTATGAGACGGCGCCATGATGACCTCAAGACCCTTCCGCAAGGCTTTTTGCGCACTGCCCGATTGTGGTCTCCATGACATGACAACCGCGTTTTCAGAAAGATTCCCGTCAAGGATTTCATCCCATCCTATGATTTTACGTCCACGCGATTCGACATACTTTTGCAAACGAGACGTGTAATAGGCTTGAAGTTGACTGACGCTGTCTATGTGCTCTGCCTGCATTCTTTTTCTACACGCGGGGCATTCGCCCCAATGCCTCGTACTGCATTCATCGCCTCCAATGTGGATATATTTAGATGGAAACAACTTCATGACTTCATCGAGAACGTCAGCAGTGAACTGAAACGTTTCCTCTTTTCCTATGCAAAGCTCATGGCTCTGCTTCCAGTTGACGCCATCGCACGCCAGCTGTGGGTCAGCATGGAGCACGTCACAACTATGCCCAGGAAGGTCAATCTCTGGCACAACCTCTATATGCCGGATTGCAGCATAATGCAAAATGTCCCTTATATCCTCATGGGTATAATAGCCGCCATAAGCGCCCGAGTCCGTTTGCAGACAGAAAGGATAGCGCTCTTCCACCCACTTGTCCCAATCAGAAACTGTCCTAAACGCTGAATATTTGGTTAGCTCTGGATGACTATCAAGTTGAAGTCGCCAGCCTCCGGTATCATGCAAATGCAGTTGAAGTACATTCAACTTATACCTTGCCAGCATGTCAAGCTGGCGGTAAATAAATTCTTTCGTAAAGAAATGACGGCTAACGTCCAACATCATCCCACGATAAACGAACCTGGGAGCGTCTTGAATCTCAACACAGCGAAGGTTGCCTTTGGCTGACTCCATAAGTTGCAATAACGTCTGTAGCCCATAGAAGACGCCCGCGTCGCCGGAAGCTCTCACAAGGATACGGGCCGGACTTATTGTCAAGTCGTAAGCCTCTACGTTGTCTTGCTCCCCGTTTTTAAGCAAAAGCAATTCTGCCTTTCCTCTCTTTGAGGTAAGTCTAAATGAGGGTTGCGCTGTTTCCAAATATTCCTCAAGCTGGCTTCTTTCATCGCCTTGCAGGTTCGTGTAAACCCAAACCTGCGACTTTACACGATGATGACCCGGAAGTTCATGCAAGGAAACGGGGTTAGGAACGACCTGTCCGACAACACTTCCAGCTACCAATATGGAAAACACACAAACGCAAATCAGAAAAAGAAAAGTTCGTTTATTCATCTTCTTGACATAGATACTTGTTACCGATGCTTGTTCCACTCATTCCAGGTGTTGTACCCTTGATTGAAGGGTACGTCCTTTTGGCCTGCACCTTCATTCATGAGCTGCTTGAGCTCGTTCAGGTAATACCAATATATCATCCTTGGTGTTGATTGATGTTTATGGCACAACGACGCTGCCATGCCTACCACCTCGCCTTCCATGCCACATGTGCGCATCACCCTCGTTGTTCCCAATGCAACGTGCGTAACGCTTATATCGCGGCCTGCCATGAACAGGTTGTCTACATTTCGAGAATATAGACACCTATAAGGCACAGGATAAGGGGCGGACAGTTGCGTGTGGCGCGTATCAGCCTTGAATGGTCTCCCCGGGAAATGAGCGTTGTTGAGAGAGTCCGGGAAATGCAGGTCTATAGACCAAGTCGTTGAGAAGGTGGCATCTTCATGGTGCACGTTTTTCATGATGTCGTCCCACTTTAGGATGTAATCTCCCAACAATCGCCTCGACTCGCGCTTGCCAGAGACATAGGCGACCCATCCAAGCTTCCTGTCACGAAAATCAGCTTTATGGACCGAATGGTTTTTCAACCAGCTCCATGTTCCATACACAGCCATAAGGCCATAATCACGAATCTGCTCAGCCTGCGTAATCTGGTTCTTATCCATTCCTGTCTCCCAAGTCCATTCTCCCATGGTGACGTTATCACAGTTGTCATCGTTGAATCCCATGCCATAGTCGAACTCAGGGAACTTTTCTTTTCCCTTAACAGAATACCACTGCACCGATGCACCCATCGTAATAGAGTCCACGACCTCAGGTGCTCGCTCTTCCCCAAATTCATTTCTTGATTCCCTTCCCATACGAAAGTCGGCACCGGCAAGATATCCAATTGTACCATCGCCCGTGCAATCGGCAAATAAAGGAGCATGCAGCTCTATACAGTTACCGTTTTCTATATGCTCTATCTTCACGGATTCTATCTTGCCGCTGTTTTTAATAATGCTAACCGCCCTGTACGAAGGGTAAAGGGACAATCTCTGTTGAGCCTTCAGGAAAGAGTCCTTCTTGCAATCCTCATATTGACTGGCAGGCTGGGCATTTCCTCCTCGCGAAGGTCCGAACTCATTAATCAATCGACCAAGGGAACGGTATGGCTCGACCTCTATGTCTCCACCCAAATGCACCCTTATGTCAGAGCTATTGCATCCACCCCAAATGGGCCTGTCGTTGACAAGTGCTACGCTTAATCCTAATCTTGCGGCTGAAGTGGCAGCGCATATTCCCGCAATGCCACCTCCTATTACAACAAAGTCGTAAGTTTGCTCCTCCTTTTTCTTTGGATTAAGTTGTTGGCGCCATAAGCCATCTATTCCATTATCGGGCAACGCTCCACTATTGGAAAGGAACACTGCGTCGCACCTGCCATCAAATCCCGTGAGATCGTGCAACGACACCATGTTTGTTCCTTTTCGAAGTCTTACTGTTCCCAAGCAAATCCAACTCCATGCTTCACCGGTATCTCCTGTTATTCCTACCGGCTTATCATTAATCTTTACCGCGAATCGTCCTGGGCCATTCCCGTTAAACCAAGGGCTTGTCCAATTGTAAGTACGTACATATACTTTATAATAGCCTTCTTCCTTTACTGGAAATGTTGTTGTGGCATCCGCCACAGGGTGTCCCATTCCATGGGCTATCAGATAAGGTGAACCCATCTGCTCCATAAATTGCTGGTCTACCTTCCAGCCTCCCTTATCAGCAAAAGCCTCTGTTTCTAACAAAATGTTGTCAGCCTTGGCAAGGCATGAAATCAAACAACAAAAGACCGTCAATAACCATCTAACGCTCATATTTTATATAAATTGATTGTGTGGGGATAAGCTAAAAGCCTACCCTCACACAGTAAATATCATGAGAGATCAATAACCATCGTTTTGCTTCATGTTGGAGTTGTTTTCAACATCCTCTTCTGGTATCGGCCAAAGATACTGCCTGTCGTCCCAATTATACTCCGAAGCAACCGAACACATCCCCTCTGCTTCAAGTCTTGAGAAATCAGGCGTTCCATACTGGTCAATATCAGGAGTCATTCCCCAGAACCAGTTACCCTTATCATAGAGTTGCGTTTCAAACTGGTCGGGAGGGAGCATCATATACGTTTTACGTTTAAACACGACTTGTGCTAATTTCCAACGAATAAGGTCCGGGTAGCGTAAGTTCTCGCCAGCGAGCTCCATTCTTCGTTCAACGCGCAAATCATAACGCATCTGTGCCTGACTCTTGATGGTGAATGCCGGATATTTATCCAATTGGCTCTTGTCCACCCCGTATGCCCTTGCACGCACTTGATTCATGGCATCGATAACACTTTGGTCAATTTGGTTGAGTTCGATCTTCGCCTCGGCGTACATCAGTAAGACATCTGCGTATCTCATCAGTATCTTGGGGTTGTCACCTTTGTACCCGTTATCAATCCAACTTTGCGACACTCCCTTTCGCCAAATCAGTCCATTAAATGAGGCATAGAACTTATTGGCCCTTGTGTCATTGTTATAGACTTGCACTGTATCAGACCCTTCTATATGACCACAAGTAAGAGCGACAGGAGAAGGGTCATACTCATAACCGAGGAAATAACTGTTGAAGGCAACTATGGTCTGCGCGCATCTTGGATCCCGGTTCTTGAATGGATTGTGACTGTCGAATAAAGGCGATTCATCGATTGGCTTTCCATCCGTGCAAGTATATGCCGCCAACAGATCCCAAGAAGGAGCATAAGTGCCCCAACCGCCTGCATTGCGAATAAGCCGGTTATAACAATAGGCATTGCTGATCACGTTGAGCTTAGACTCTATAGAACGTGGCAGGATGAAGACGTATTCCGGAGAAGTCTTTGTTTCCGGAAGGAACAATTTGCCGTAATCTGATTCCAGAGAATAGACACCCAAGTCCATACAAGCCTTCGCCGCGGCGGCTGCCGTCTCATAATCACCCATATAGAGGGCATAGCGAGCCTTGTAAGCATAAGCGGCACCTTTGGTAACGCGCTGGTCGCCACTGTAACTCACAGGCAACAGCTCTATCGCCTTGTCAAAGTCCTCACACACATGTTGTAAGACTTCAGCCTTCGGTGTCCGTCCTGTTTTCTCTGCTTCAGCAATAGAGAGATCCGCAGTATAATAAGGCACGTCTCCCCAATGGAACACCAACTCCCCGTAAGCACGGGCACGGAAGAAATAGGCCTCGCCTACATAAGGCATTATCACGTTCTCTGAATAACCTGCATTAATGGCACGTTGATAGTTGTTTATAACCTCGTTCATGCGTGTCACTACTTTATAGTTGTTTTGCCAGCGCAGACGAACGCGCATTTCTTGTGATGTCACTGTCGCGTTTTGGAATGGCAAAAGCAACTGACGATAATGCGTATCGTCACTCCAATCTGTATTGTTACGGTAGTCGGCCTCATCTATCTGGTCGCCATCCGTTAGCAGAAACTCTTTTTGATAACCAGCGTTCACCGCCATACGTATTTCGTCTGTGGTAGAATACCACGACTCTGTAGAACCACTCGATGGAGGATTCATGTCAAGATCTGTACAACCGCAAATCAAGAGCCCTATTGTTGCCAAGTTGACAAACTTGAATATGTTTTTAGTTTTCATGTCTTCTATATTCTAAAAGTTTACATTTACACCAAACATGAGAGACCTCATGATTGGATAATAGGTGTCTAGGGATTCAGGGTCCCATCCAGATGGACAGTTGTTGATACTGAAAAGATCATTGGCTGACACATAGACTCTTAAGCGGTCAACAAAAAACTTCTTGGTGATAGCTGACGGCAATGTATAACCAATGGTTATGTTTTTCACCCTCAAATAATGGTTGTTGAAAAGCCAAAAATCAGACATCGTGAAATTAGAACTAACATTAGAATTCGTCAACCGAGGATAGATTGCCTCTGCGTTCTGTCCGTTTGTGTTGTCAGCACTCCAATATTTTCCTACAATGTTTTTTGGGAAACTATACCACTGGTCTTTATATCCAGTTGCCATGTTTTCAGTAATACGTGCCCATTGACTTCCAACTCCTTGTATGACTGATGAAGCATCAAAGCCTTTCCAACTTGCGTTGAGTGTCAAGCCATAAATAAAATGTGGCAAAGAACTCTTCAAGGGAATACGGTCGTATTCTGCGGAAATTTTGCCATCTGGCACACCATCTGGTCCAGAGATATCCTCATACCACAGGTCGCCAACCTTGATATTGTTGTTCAGCTTTGCACTATTGTCCACTTGATCTTGCGTCTGGTAAATACCCAAACAGTGATAGCCGTAGAATTGCTGGTATTCAGTCCCTTCCCTGGTAATACGATTGCCATCAGCTGTATAAGTGACGGTTCCATTGAGGTTTCCCATCTTGGACACAGCATTGGAAAGGTTGAACTTGGCACTGTATTGGAATTCGCCAACATGATCTCGCCATCCTATTTCCAAATCCCAACCGTTAGTATGCATATCACCAGCATTCACATCGGGATTATTATAGCCGAGGAACATAGGGATCTGTACGGGAAGCAACATGTCGCTGGTCTTCTTATGATATAGGTCAAAGACGAAGTTCAACCGACTGTTTAAGACAACGATGTCAACACCAGCATCCCATGAGGATGTTGTCTCCCAGGTAATGTCGCGCACGGCATAGGTAACCTGGCTTGCGCTCGTAGCAGATGCCGTTTGTCCATTGTTTACAAGGGCGATTTGTGAAAAATCAATAGAGGCTTGGTAGGGATAATAACTGCCTATCCTCTCATTGCCCAACTTTCCCCAAGAAGCTCGGAGCTTCAGCTGGTCGAGCCATGAACGTGTACTCTGCATGAATCCTTCTTCAGAAAGGACCCATCCTGCAGACACTGATGGAAAGGATGCCCAACGGTTGTCTTTAGAGAATCGCGAACTGCCATCACGGCGAATATTGGCTTCAAGCAAATATTTATTGGCGTAAGCATAATTGACACGTCCAAAAAGCGAACGGTACGCATACTCTTGGGCATTACCCGTGACGCTCTGATAATCTGATGGAGCCAGGTCAAGATAAGGGAAGGACGTCAACTCAAAACGATCTCCTGAACCCGACATGTTATCATACTTATAGTGATAATTCTCATAACCCGCAAGCAAATTTATGTCATGCTTCCCAAAAGACTTGGTATAATTAGCCAGGATTTGGGTTGTGAAATCACTATTCTTATTACGGTTCTCCGTAAGGCTCGTCGTCGCGTTATAATAGCCGGCAATGGCATTAGGAGATTCCAAATGGGTATATCCTAATTTCTTGTTAAACGTTTTTGTATGGTTCCACTCAAAATTAGGAGCGGCAATAATAGAAAGTCTCAGACCGTCTATAGGCATAATGTCGATTTCTCCCTTAAAGCCTATGTGATTATTGTCGGTTCTATTTCTTCCCGAATCGTAGGACAACCATGCCAAAGGATTATTTCCATCTTTCACATCAGCCAAACGCCCATCACTCCACCGTGCCGGATAAACAGGAGGTAGGGCTGCCGAAAGATTATAGCCATACGGACTGAAGTTGGGACTTGATGACTTTGACTTCTTAAAATTAATATCTACATGAGCTTCTATAAACTTGTTGAAACGAAAATCGTTATTCATCCTTGCCGTATAGTATTCACGGCCCAAGTTTCCATATAGCCCTTGTTCCTTGTCATAGCGTAAAGAGACCTTTGTTGACAATTTGTCGTTGCCAGCAAGAAGATTAACAGAGTGAGTCTGACGTGGCGCACTCGACTTAAAGATCTCATCATACCAGTTGGTGTCTCCATATTCGTCTGGGGTCTGAGCGCGCAGACTCTTATAGTTCTCTATCAAGTCTTGAGAATAAGCTTGATATTTCCCACCAGACTGATTGTCGTTGTAGCGCACTTCATTGGCCATCTTCATGAATTGCACAGCATCCACAAATTCAGGTTTGGCTGTTGGGCTTTGGCTTGCATACTCAAAGTTATAGCTCAGCTTCAGGTCTCCTTTCTTGGCACGTTTCGTTTGTATAAGGATCACACCTGCCGCCGCCCTCGATCCATAAATGGCAGCGGATGCCGCATCTTTCAAGACCGAGATCTGTTCTACATCGTCGGGATTTACCATCGACATGTCACCTGGCACCCCGTCTATTATAACAAGAGGATCTGAGGTACTGATAGTCGTAACGCCACGAAGACGCAAAGTACCAGTCGAGCCAGGAGCAGCGCCTTGTCTTGTTACGCTTAATCCCGAGACGGCGCCTTGCAAGGCCGTGGACAAGTTGGTCGAATGCCTCTCCGCTATAGCTTGCTCACCAATCGTACCAATGGCGCCCGTGAGATCTTTCTTCTTCATGGTGCCATAACCCACGACAACGACCTCATTCAACGACTCGGTGTCTTCCTGCATCGTGACCTTCATCTTTCCCTTAGCCGGAAGAGATTGTGGAACAAAGCCAATATACGAAATGTCAAGCACGGCATTATTGCTAACGTCCAATGAGAAATTGCCATTGGCATCTGTCACCGTACCATTATTCTTACCTTTCTCTTTGACCGTCGCTCCGATGATAGCTTCACCGTTGCCGTCCGTGACTGTTCCGCTCACATGGCGTCCTTGTGATTGAGAGCTTTGCGAGTTTAGATCATTCCGAGTGGCACTTTTCTTACGGGTTACAATAATATTCTTCCCCTTGACTTCATACGTTACATTCTGTCCGTCAAGTATTTGGTCAACAGCCTCATTGAGAGAGGAAGCATTAACGCTTACTTTCTTGTTGACGTTCATTTCAGAGGCCGCAAAGATGAAGCTGTAGCCTGTCTCTTGCCTCAGCTGCTCCATTGCCTTCCTCACTGTCACGTTTTTCAAGCGAATCGGGAAATCCGCTGCCTGAATGCTTAATACAACCGCAAACAGCAGTGTAGCAGTCAATAATAGTTTTCTCTTTTTCATACGATTGGTTTTTATAGTTATGAGGTCCTCAGTCTTACAGTTGTTGGTTAGGTTTGGAGCGGTATTGTCAATATATCGCAACCTCTCGCCCTCTGACCTTGTATTTAAACGGTTTAGCCGTGGAAAGGAGCGACAATACTTCCGTAAACGTCTGTCGTCGAGAATCGAAGGTGCAATAGTACCTTGTATTCGCCACTCTCGTTGAGCCAAATCTCACACGAATGCCATATTCCCTTTCCATGTCATCCGCTATCTCCTTTAATCTTACGTTGCAGAACAGCAGAGATCCATTCTCAAGCCTGCGCTTGTCCAAATCATCAGTCGTCGCGACCCTGATCTTCCCATTCGCGATATCCATCACTGCCGTTTGCCCGGGGATGAGCACTGTCGGAGACATCTTTCTCATAAGATTGTCTATCGAAACCTTTCCCTTGGAAAGCTGAACGGAAATTGTCGATGATTTATCATAAGCTGCCACGGTGAATTCCGTGCCAATATCGTTCACACGGATCTTTTTGGCGTTGACGGAGAAAGGACAAAGAGAATCGTGGCGCACGGTAAACGTGCCCTCACCTTCCAATTCCACCTCTCGATTTTCCTTGCCATAGTCGCTACGATAAGCCAACTGTGAACCACTCCTGAGCAAGACGGTAGAACCATCGGGCAGGACCGTGCTGCACTGCGAGCCTTCCGGAACCCTGACATACGTGAGCTTATATTCACGAGTGTCTCGCATGCTTTGGCCATAGAGGAATGCCGAAACTATTGAACCTATAATAAGGATAAACACCGCAGCATACTTCAGATAGCTCTGCATATTGTACTTCCTCGTCGCGCGAGCGTTTACTTGACCCCAAAACTTAGCAAATGCAACATCAGAATTGAAGATCTTCCGCTCGTTTTTGCTTATGACGGAAAACCATATCTGTTGTTGCTCTTGCAGATACTTCTTGTTCTCTGCGGAGATGTCTGCCCATCGCCGCAACTCTTCTTTCTCTGAGAGGCTTATCGTTCCCTTACAAAGAGAGATAATGAGGTCGTCTATGTATGATTTGTCTGTATTCATGTGTTTCTATACTAAAGACAAAATATTAGAATAAAACGTTAGTGAAAATCCAACGTTTTTTTAGTTGTTCTGCAAAAAAGTCGAGATTGCCATCGCGATTGCTATTTTCAAATAAGGTGTAATAGCTTCACGTAATATCTTGACGGCATTTCTCATGTGATACCTTACCGTGACGATTGATATGCCAAGTTCCTTGGCTATATCCTCATTAGTCATGTTCTCGTATCTGCTCATCTTAAACACGCGTTGGCATTCCTTGGGCATCTCGTCAATTGCTGCCATCACTTTTCCCTCCAACTCTTCTTCAATAAGCCTGTCGATTGGCGCGTCGTCGGAAAGGACGGAAGATGCAACAGGAGTCAATACAATATCATCTTTCGACCCAACATTTTCTTTTCGGACATGCTGGGAATTCAATAGGTTTAAGGTCGTGTTACGGACCGCGCTAACAAGGTAAGATCTTAATGTCTGACGTATCATGACACGTTGACGACTCTCCCAAAGCCTGAACATGACATCGCTCACGATACTTTCCGCCGTAAAGACATCGCCCACATATTCTAAAGCAACATGACAAAGTGCTGTGTAATGTTCGTCAAAAAGTTTTCTCCAAGCCTGCTCCTCCCCACTCTTCAACTGAGATAAAAAACTTTGGACATCTTCATTATCATTCAGCTTTCTCATCTTCCATTGATTGTGTCCAACGCGTTCCATTGCAGCACCGTGATTTTACGTGCGCCGACTGGCAGGAGCGCAAGCGTGAGCAAGACGATGGACAATAGTTGTTTCATAATAAAAATATTGTTTTGAGTTTAGGTGAAAAGTGGTGGTCAAAATGTAGGTGCAAAGGCAAACAATTTATCTGAAAAATCATGCTGGGGGAGCATCAGTGTCTTTTACAATAGCAAGACGCTGCCTGCACAAGTCAGGCTTGCACAAAAACGCGTTTGCCCTCGCGCCGCAATCGCGTTGCCTTCGCGGCGTAATCGCATTGCCTTCGCGCCACGATCGCAATGCCATTACG
>CAVHEN010000080.1:0-9883 GCA_963635115.1 Oscillospiraceae bacterium
CGCAATCCACAGAGGCTATGGGCAAGCTTAACACGAATCAGCATAAACAAACAGTCCGCAATGCCTGTTTACGGACATTGCGGACATGATGTTTATGCGGCTATAAGTTTTGGCTGACGGCAATAGATGCCTATGCAGTCTTGGCTTCTGCGCGGGCAATATTATTCTGAGTGCCTATAGCTCAGCGCGGCTCCTATTGCGGTGCAGAATTCCGAATGCTTCGGAATGATGAATCGAACCTTGTAGAGCTTTTCAAGCCCTGGGAACACTTGTTTGCACTGTGGCAGCAACGTCAAGTTGCCTATAAGCACATACTCCCTGATGCCGGAGTTGAGCGAGGCGAGGATGCAGCTTGACCCGATGGTCTGAAGCACCGTGGTGATGATGCCCGTGGCAATATCCTCGCGCGAGGCATTGCTCTTAGCCTTGCCAAACAGCGACGCCGTGGCATGCTTTGGCAAGCCTGGCAGAGGGTTGGGCGAGATGTCGCCGATCTGCAGGTCGATGTTGGACAGTTCGCCTTGCATGGCAAGCGAGATTATCTGCTTCATGTCGTCGGTCTTGAGGATGACACGGCTCAGACCTGCCAGCGTGCCGCCACCAAGTCCGATGCCGCCTATATGGCGGATGCCATGATGGTCGCACTGCACAAGGCTCGTGCCGGTGCCCATCGACACCACCAACATTCGGTCGAGGCCCGTCTCGTAGCGCGCACCCAAGCCGTCTGCGATGAACTCCTCGGCTTTCTCGGTCGGCAAGCCATAGATAGGCGAGTTGACATAAGCGGAGCCAACGCCCGTGATCATCACGCGCTCAATGTCCGACAAGGCTATTTGGTTGTCGTACAGATACTTACCAAACGCTCCATAAAGAGATGTGACGGGATCTGTGGCGCGTATGCGTATGGGTGCCACAACGCCCTCGTCATTGGTTATGCCCACTATCTTTGTCGTGCTTATGCCAACGTCTATTCCTATTATCATTGTATAGTGTTATTGTTGATGCAGTTTTGTCGTCGCCCAATTACTTGACCGACTCATTGTTGGGTGCAAATTTACTAAATCCGTTTGACACAATGGCGACAACGGGCAATTAATACATGAAAAAACTGCCACCGTCGCTGCCACAGTACTTCTTCAGCAGCTCTTGTATATACTCGGCGTTCGCCCTTACCTGCTGTTCGTTGCCGTCATAGCCATTGATGAGCACCACAAGGTGAGTTGTCGCCAAGGTTATCTTCGTGCGCTCGTTGTCCGACGTGGGCGTGCCCACCCCACCCTTGCTGTCGCGGTAGACAGGAAGGCCGGCGATGTTTATCATGCCTCTTCCGATACCCTCGTAAGGCTCGCCCTCGCTGCCAATGCCCAACGTCAGGGTGTCGCCCTCAAACTTGTCGGCATCGAATCCGCCAATGCTATAGCCATAGGCTATGCTCGCGAGGTTGATCAAATCTACAAGCGTGTCTATCTGGTAGAGGCTCTTGCCCGTGAGCTGACGACGGATAAGCGCCTCAGAAGCAGGACGGTAGCGCGAGGGGTCCTTGCCGCAAGCCCGATACACCTTGCGCGTGGCGGCAATGCCCGACAACTGTTTCAGCGTCTCCGTGGTGAGCGCCTGGCGGTAGCGCTCGCCCAAGGCGTTTATCTCGTCCCACAACGGTTGACAATACTCACTGTTTACCACCTGAGCCTCTACGCATGCGCCCACAAACGACGGGCACACGGACTCAATCTCCTTTGAAACAACAATCTTCATACCAATAGCTATGTTTTTTCGTTACTTGAAGCCTCTGAGGCCTCAATCCTTGATTCTCTTCTTGATGCCCTTGTCGCCAACCACGAAGACCTTGTCGTCGGCAATCAACACCGCCCTGCCTCGCTGGCGGTCATGGTTCTTCTGGTTGTCAACATTGACAGCTATCACCCTGCCATTATAAAAACGCTTGATGTCCTTGAATATTGTGTGCCCAACGTAAATACGGTCGACATCGTAACGGCGAAGGATCATGTCGAGCGAGTCGCTCGGTAGCGGCGACCACTTCTTCGTCTTGAGCACCAGCCCGCGATACCATATCGGCCCACGGTTGCCATAAAGGAACTTGCAAAACTCCGAATGGGCCTTGCGCTGCTTGCTCTTCATGAAAAGCACGCTACTGATGGTGTCGTTGACCACGGGTATGGAGAGGTCGCGGTCGTAGAACTCCTTGCTCAGGCCGGCGTGCACGAAGAGGTTGCGCCCCACCACTTGAATGGCGTTGCGTGTGGCAAGCCACCGTCCCAGCTCGGTGTCGGTCCCAAAGAGGTGGCGATAGGTCGTGCCGAGAGTGTCGGCAAGCATCTTGTATTTAGGCTTGGCATAGCGCATGTCTCCTGCAAGCTCCATGGGCTCATGGTTGCCCAACAGCACCGACACCCTGCCTCCACACGCCTCGGCCTCAGCCTCAAGCTTATAAAGCAGCCAGAAGATTTGCGGAACGTCGTAGCCACGATCGAAGACGTCGCCTATGACAACAAGCTGGTTGTCGCCAAACGCCCACTGCAGCTGACTGTCGATGACTCCATTGGCCTGAAGCAGACTCACCACAAGGTTGAGTCTGCCGTGCGGGTCAGACATGACGAACGTCTTGCTCGCTTGCGGTTGTTTCCATGGCTGGCGAGCCACGGGGTGCAGGCGCACGTCGAACGGATAGTTGCCCTCATGGTCGGACACATGGAGGGTGAAACCATCGGGCAAAGAAGCAAAGGTGGTGTCTCTCAGCTCTCCTTTAGGCGTCACGCTGACCACCCTCACGCCTCCCTCGGGTTGATAGATGACGTAAGGCCCGTCGCACGACAGGCGGTGGTCGTCACCGTCGGCCTCTCTTGCTGAAATGGTGACGCTGAACAAAGCCAGCATCACCATTATCAGAGTCAAGACCTTATTGTCTTGTTTCTTCATATTGTTCAGATGAGGTTCTACACGTTAGTCGCCATATCCGGGGTTGTTGGGCAGATGGCTCACGTTGCGCTCAGCCAATGGTATGGGCAGCACGATCTTGTAGTTGTCGAGGCCGATTGTCATGTACTCGCTTGAGCAAATGTGCTTTGTCTTGCTCAGAGTCTTGTTGGTCTCGCTCTTTCTCTCCACCGGCTTGCCGTTTCTCAGCAGGTCGAACATGCGGTGTCCCTCTCCCACGAGCTCCCTGCGACGCTCATCGAGCACCTCGTCCACGGTGACCGTTGTGGCGGCATCCACCGTCTTTGCGGGGTTGGCACGGTTCACGATTGCGCCAAGATATTTGGCTGCCTCGGCATTGTGGGCCTCGCCCGCAGCAGTGAGCTTAGCCGCAGCCTCAGCCGCGTTGAGATAAGCCTCCGAGAGACGTATGAGTGGGATGTTGGCATCCTCCACGCTCTCCCCTTGCTGGGGCTGGAACTTGTTGACGTAGCCACGGCCATAGATCGACGATGAGGAATAGTTAGCCTTGGTAGCCACGTTGATGACCTTCAGGCGCACGTCGTTCTGGTCCTTGCTCAGGAAGTTGTAGAAAGAAGCCGTCACGCAACCGTCGGAATAGCCGCTTGGCGAATAGAGATAGCCCAGGCTCTCCTTGCCCGGAGAGTCGGTGGTGAGGTTGATTATCTCGAAAAGCACCTCGCCTTGGTTCTGCGCATTGGCATCGTTGGCCCACGCCGTGGGGTACTCCGCGTTTGTCCACAGGCGGTATCCGTTCTTCTCAGCGCCATTGATGGCTTTCTCAGCTGTGGCGAGAGCCTTCGCGTTGTCGCCATGATAGAGATAGACACGGCTGAGCAAAGTGAGCGCAGCCCACTTGTTGATCTTGCCCTTGTTGAAGTCCTCGCCCAAAAGCTCGACACTCGCCTCAAGGTCTTTCAGGATCTGCGTGTAACACTCTGCCACGGTGCTGCGCTGCGGCATGGCGTCCTTGCCAAGCACGGTGGTCACGATTGGCACGCCCATCGAAGCCCCGTTGTCCTTGGTGTAAGGATAGCCATAGAGCTTGGTCAGGTCGAAGAGCGACATGCCGCGGATGGCGAGGGCCTGGCCCTTATAGTCGTTCAGCGTAGCCTTCTCGCTGTCGGTAACGCTGATGTTGTCGACGTTGGCAAGGATGACATTGCAGTTCTGGATGATCTCGTAGGGAATGCGCCAGTAGGTAGCCGGAGCGTTGCTCTTGGTGAAGCCATAGAGATATGCGTTTGCCACACGCTTCGAAGAGCTGACGGCCTGCATGTCGTCGCCCGTCACGTCGCCATAATAAACCATGCGACCGGAATAAGCGTCCGAGCTCTGCATGGTGCTGTAAATGCCATTGAGGGTAAACTCCACGTCGGAGACGGTCCCCACCTTGGTTTGAATAGAGGTGGATGGCTCAAGGTCGAGCCAGTCGTTGCCGCAGGAACTCGTTCCCACCACGGCAAGGGCACCTATCAATATTTGTCTAAGTATTGTTTTCATTGTGCGTCATCTATTAGAAGTTAACATTAAGACCGAATGTCACCGTCTTGAGTGGTGGCGTAGACTGTGTGGCGCTGCCACTGACCACCGACTCCGGATCGTAGTAATCCCATGCTGCCCAGGTCCACAGGTTGTTTGCCGACACGTAGAGGCGTGCGTTGCTCAAGCCTGCCGGCGCAATCCACTGCTTGGGGAAGGTGAAGCCAAAGGTGAGCGTCTTCAGGCGCAGGTAGTCGGTGCTGTGCAAGCGACGACTGTTGGTGATCTTGTGCATGGCGACGCTGGAGCTCTTCTCGTAGAACTGCTCATACTTGGTCACATCGCCCGCCTTCTTCCAGCTGTCGGCATAGTAGGTCGGTATGTTCGCCTCCATGTCATAGCCGCCGTGCTCGGTCTTCTGTGCCCAGCTGTCGTATGACCAGCCACCGAACTGATAGTTGAAGAGGAAGCTTAGGTCGAACCACTTGAAGCGCAAGCTGTTGTAGAGTCCGCCTGTCACCGTTGGCTCGGCGTGCTTATCGAGCATTATCGACTTCGCCTCAGCCGCATTCTCCGTTATCTCCTTGCTGTAAGAGCCGTCTTCCAGCAAGTCGTTCTTGTAGAACTGCGGGTTGCCGTTCTCGGGGTTGATGCCCGCGAATTCTATCATGTAGAACGTGCGGAACGAATGGCCGATCTTGTGGATCTGCGTGCCGCTGACTATCTCCGTCTGGTCACCGTCGAGCTTCACCACCTTATTGGTGTTGTGAGAGAGGTTGAACGTGGTCTTCCACTCGAAGTCCTTGCTCTTGATGTTCGTGGAGTTGATTTCCAGTTCCACGCCTTGGTTTCTGAGTTGTCCCACGTTCATCAGGTACGAGCTGAAGCCTGTTGTCATTGAAACAGGACTGTCCATCAAGAGGTTCTTGGTGTTGCGCAGGTAATATTCCAACGTGACGTTCACACGGTTGAAGAGCGCGAAGTCGAGGCCAAGGTTGAGGTTGTAGTTGGTCTCCCATTTCAGGTTGTCGTTGGCAAGCTGCGAAATGATGATCGCAGGCTGCTCGTTGTAGCCACTGCTCAGGCTACTCAGCGCCATGTAGCCATAGTAGTCGGAAGGCAGCGTACCGTTAACGCCGTATGATGCGCGAAGCTTCAAGTCGGTGAGCCAATTGGACGCAGGCTTCATGAAGCCTTCCTCGATAATGCGCCACGCGCCAGAGACCGACCAGAAGTTACCCCAACGGTGTGCGCGCTGGAGGCGTGAGCTGCCATCGACGCGGTAGCTGCCGCCAAGGAAGTACTTGTTGTCGTAGTCGTAGTTGACGCGGCCGATGTACGACACCATGCGCGTGCGGGTGTTTGATCCGCTTACCGACTCTGTCTTCTTACCGTTGGAAATGTCGTTCTTCTCTGGTGTGGCGAAGTTTGTGGCATAGCCTGACAGGTAGTCGCGATACTGGTCGTCTATCTCATAGCCCACCAAGCCATCGAGATGGTGCACGTCGGCGAAGGTCTTGGCGTAGGTGAGCTGATTGCTCCACACCATCTTGCGACGCTCGTAGAACTTCTTGCTCATGCCGCCGTTGATGTCGTCACCGTTTGAGGTGCGTGGGTCAGCCCAGTCCTTGCCCTTGGTTATGATATAGTCGTAGCTGAAGGTGGTCTTGAACTTCAGGTCTTTCAGGAACTCATACTGTCCATACACGGTGTTGAACGTGCGGGTGACATACTCCCTCTGCGTGTCATACGTATTGGCAAGAGCGGGGTTGCGGTCGCCGATGCGGATGAAGCTGCGGTTCCATGTGCCATCCTCGTTGTACACGGGATCGGAAGGCGTCACGGCACTTCTCGATGAATAGAAGGGCGACGTGTATGTGAAGCCCTCGCTGTAGACGTCCTGGTTGACGTTTGAGAAAAGCACGTTGGCGCCAAGCGTGAGCCTGTCGGTGGCGTTGTAGTCGACGTTCAAGCGACCCGTGAGGCGCTCAAGGCCAGAGCGAGTCGTGATGCCGTTCTGCTTCAAATAGGATATGGAAGAATAGTACTTGAACTTGTCGCTGCCACCCGAAATGGACGCCTCGTATTGCTGATGACTGCCTTTCTTGAAGAGCACGTCGTCCCAATTGATGAAGCCACACCATGGCACTGGCGCATAGTCGTCGATGTACTCGTCGGCATATTCCTTAGCCTCCGCGTCGGTCTTTCCATCGCGAATCTGGCCAGCATAAAGGCCATTGTAGATATAGTCGCGACGCTGCTGACCACTCATCACGGGGCGATATTCCATGGCGAAATCGGAGAAGCCCCAGTCGGCTTTAAGCGACACCTTCGGCTTGCCCTTCTGACCTTGCTTGGTTGTGATAATGATGACGCCATTTGCCGCACGCGAACCGTAGAGCGAAGCCGCCGCGGCATCCTTGATCACGGTGATGCTTTGGATGTCGTTGGTGTTGATGGTCGACATGATGTCAAGGCCCGAATCGGAGTCGGTTGAACTGATGTTACCACTGATCACCGGCACGCCATCAATGACATAGAGCGGCGTGTTGCCGGCGTTGATGGAACCCATGCCTCGGATATTGACGCTGGACGAGGCACCTGGCTGACCCGACGTTGAAGTGAACTGCACGCCCGTGGCGTTGCCTTGAAGCATATCCTGGAACGAGACGGTTGGCACGTCGGCCATCTTGTCGGCCTTCACGTTGGCAGCCGAACCCGCATAGGCCGACTTCTTGAACGTGCCATAACCGGTCACGATGACCTCTTCCATCATCTGGGTGTCCTCGGTAAGGGCGATGTTGTGGCCCGCGCCCTTGCTCGTTATCTTGACCTCTTTCTTCTGATAACCCACATAAGTGACCGTCACCGTGACGGGCAGGGCATCGACCGACAGCGAGAACTTGCCATCGACATCGGTCACAACGCCTTGGCTACTGCCGTTTACCACGACGCTTGCGCCAACAATGGTCTCACCGGTTTTGGCATCAGTGACTACTCCTGAAACTGTTTCTCTCTGTTGAACAGAATTGCTGGCTGCAAACGTAGTCTGGGGCACCACTGCGCCCAACAAACATAGCATCAGCATTCTGTTGACAATGGACTTGCCCAACTGGGCATTCCTCGCAAAATGTAGATGTCGCATCTTCATAAAAAGTGAATAATAATTATAAATACCTATCAATGATGCAAAGTTAACAAAATATTATGAATTATTACTAATTATTTGAATATAATAGCTAATTAATAGCAGAAACGAAGATTGGCACACAGAATAACAGCCAGCATTTCCCGTCACGACCGCCCAACGTGCCCATTCGGGCGCAAAATGCGTAATCATGCAAGAATACCCACGCCGCTCGCTAATAAACTTGCAGAATAATATTCTACAAAACCAACGCCCACGCCACGATTTACGGGATATATTCCCGAATTGAGCAGAATATTTGGCTGCAAGGATTTAGCTCCGTAACTTTGCACCGTCAGTAAGAAACACGAAAAGACAAGAAGATATGAGTAAAAACCAAACCATCAGGACGAATGTGCTGGGCTATCCACGCATCGGCAAGAAACGTGAGTTGAAGAAGGCCTGCGAGGCTTATTGGACCGGCAAGATAGGCCGCGACGAACTGGAGGCTACCGCCGCCAACCTGCGCAAAGAGAACTGGACCTTGCTCCAGGATGCCGGCATCGACCTCATACCGTCCAACGATTTCTCCTATTACGACACCACTCTCGACCTAGCCCTGTCACTCGGTGCCATACCTGCACGCTACGAGAGCCTGAAGGACGACAAGCTGCGTCTCTATTTCGCCATGGCGCATGGCGAGCAGAACCAGCAGGACGACGTGATTGCCATGGAGATGACAAAGTGGTTTGACACCAACTACCACTACATCGTGCCGGAGTTTGTTAAGGACCAGCAGTTTGAGGTGTTCGACACAAAGGTCGTCGACGAGTTTGGCGAGGCGCTCGCGCTCGGCATCAAGACGAAGCCCGTGCTCCTAAGCCCTGTGTCGTTCCTGCTCCTGGGCAAGGAGAAGGAGGAAGGCTTCTGCCGCCTCGACCTTCTTGACCGCTTGCTCCCCGTGTATGTGGAGCTGCTGAAGGCGCTTGAGGCAAAGGGTGCCGAGTGGGTTCAGATAGACGAGCCTTTCCTCGCCCTCGACCTCGATGATGCCCAGCGCGACGCGATAAAGAAGGCTTACGACTACATCAGCCGCAACACCAGCCTGAAGATCCTCGTGGCGACCTATTTCGACGGACTGAAGGATAACACGGCGTTGGCTGCCGCGCTGCCCGTCGCGGCATTGCATGTTGACCTTGTACGCTGCCCCGACCAGCTCGACGGCGTGCTCGACCAGCTCCCAGCCGACAAGCAACTGTCGCTCGGCGTGGTAGACGGCCGCAACATCTGGAAAAACGACCTCAAGCAGTCGTTGGCCACGGTGCGCAAGGCCGTGGAGAGGCTTGGTGCCGACCGCGTGCTGGTGGCAGGGTCAAGCTCGTTTCTGCACGTGCCCTACGACCTCGCGCTTGAGACGAAGGAGCAGAGCCTGCCTGCCGACATCAAGCGCTGGATGGCTTTCGCCGCACAGAAGGTGAAGGAGCTTGCTGCCATAAAGGCTCTCAGCATCGACGAGAGCGATGCCAGGTTTGCGGCTTTCTATGCCGAGAACCAGAAGGACATCGCCGACCGCCACGTGTCAGCCCTCATCCACAACCCGCAGGTCAAGGCTCGCGTGGCTGCCCTGACCGATGCCGACGCCCACCGCAAGTCGCCATTCGGCGTGCGCAAGGCGTTGCAACACGCCGAGCTCAACCTGCCGCTCTACCCCACCACGACCATCGGCTCGTTCCCCCAGACCAAGGAGGTGCGCTCGTGGCGCTCCAAGTTCAAGAAGGGCGAGATAACGGCTGAGGAATACGACAAGCTGCTGAAGGACGAGTGCCGCCGCTGCATAGAATGGCAAGAGGAGATTGGATTGGACGTGCTCGTGCATGGCGAGTTCGAGCGCAACGACATGGTAGAGTATTTCGGCGAGCAGTTGGCAGGCTTCGCCTTCACCCAAAACGGTTGGGTGCAGAGCTATGGCTCACGCTGCGTGAAGCCGCCAGTGATCTTCGGCGACGTGGACCGCAAGCACGCCATGACCGTGGACTGGACCACCTTCGCGCAGTCGTGCACCAAGTTGCCGATGAAGGGCATGCTGACCGGCCCCGTCACCATACTGGAATGGTCGTTCGTGCGCAACGACCAGCCGCGCTCAGCCACTTGCAAGCAGATTGCCCTCGCCATACGCGACGAGGTGTGCGACCTTGAGCGCAACGGCATAAAGGTGATACAGATCGACGAGCCTGCCATACGCGAGGGCCTGCCACTGCGCAAGGCTGGCTGGGACAACTACTTGAAGTGGGCCGTGGAGAGCTTCCGCATATCGGCAAG
>CAVHEN010000081.1:0-9609 GCA_963635115.1 Oscillospiraceae bacterium
GAGCCTCGATTACTTAGGTAGTCGGGGCTCTTTTTGTTTTTTGTGCGCACGCCCAGCGTTCGTTGTTCATGCGTATTGTGATATTCCACCGGATGGCTTGAATGGTCGGGCCCTGTGCCAGTCCGCAACCAACATATAGAAATGCAGAATTCTGCCATGCGGATTCCGGACGGGCACAGGGCCCGCCCCTGCACGTTGTTTGTTCCTATATCGTTTTATATCGTTGTTGTTGATGTACCTCAGCAATCTGTATGGATTGCATCATGGATTGTCTATTATTGGTCTTCTCGTTTGGGCTATATTGACTTGTGTGTGTTATGTTTTATCGAGGTAGATTTCACCGTAATGCGATGGCTGAGTATGGCATTAATATAGTTGGAGTAAAGGTTATGAGATTGTGGCGCAATGGCATTGCGATAGCGGCATGAAGGCAATGCGTTTACGGCACAATGGCAACACAGTTGCGCCGCAAACGCACAGGAAGGAGATGTACACGATGACTTTCTCTTGACAGAATCGATATTCTGAGTCTGAACATCTGCGAAATCGTTTGTGTAAAATAGTTAGATCGGCTTTGCTTTGCATAGTCAACTTACTCGATTAGTTACCTTTAGAAGACGATACAAGAATGTTGCCGGAGTTGCCTAATTTTTATGCTCGATGGTTATTCCGGGCCAATCGTCGGTTCGGAATGGTGATGCTGGCAGGCCAATGCTATTGACGAGATTACAGTCGGGGTCGTTGTCCCATGCGTAACGGACGGCTATGGGAATCTGTACGGCAGGCGATGACACAACGATGCTTGAGCCTTCGATTACGGCATCAGCCCAATGGAACTTGCGATCGGGGCCCGCAATGGCGACACCCCTTACCGCTCCGCCGTCTTTCGTCTTTAATCCGTCCGCGTGGGTAAAGTTGATCTTTACGCTGTTGCCTTTATAGACAAAGCTGTTGTACATAGGCCCAGTGTATTCAATCCTCTCGCCGTAGGTCATCGCTCTTGCCAACAAGGCTAACCTTCGTCCCACCTCGTCTTTTGTGGTGGGATGGATGTCGTCGTGGTTGCCAATGTCTGTGTTTACCGCCGTGGCGCAATGAGGCACGTGCTCGGCCGTCATTATTTGAGCCTCGCGAAGCTCAGCCCAGTTGCTCTCGGATGGCTGTTCGTGACGTATGCCATAGTTGGCAAGCTGCATGATATAGAACGGGAAGTCGTAGCCCCACCTGTCACGCCAATCACCAATCATGGCTGGCAATAGTTCACGATACTGATAAGCGTGGTTCTCGTTAGCCTCGCCCTGATACCACATCGCGCCGCGAATGGCAAATGGAATAAGCGGTTTAATCATCCTGTTGAACAAGACCGTCGGTATGCTTGAATTAGAATCAAAGTCCTTAGGCATCGCCTCCGACTTGGCAAGATCTGTTGACGGGTTTACGCGCCAAGTTCCAGAGAGGCTGATACGCTCTGTGCTGCCTACTGGGCCAAGCGACATGTCCTTAGCGTCGCCATATATGCCGCCACCGCCGCCAGTGTCGAGATCGCCCACGGTAATGGTCACCTTACCAGCGTTTACCAATCGCCCGGGCACCGTGTATCGGCGATGCACGTCGAAGCCTCGCGTGTTGCCTATCATCGTGCCTCCAAAGAAGGTCACGTCGTTGTCGTCAATGCAAGCCAGGTTCAGCTCCAGGTCCTTCCCAGCCCATGAGGCAGGAATGTTCACAGTCTTGCGGAACCACAGGATGCCGTCGAAATTCTCCAACCCGGGCACCGTCTCTATCTGCGCCGGCAGCGACATCGTCCGCCACTGGCTGTCGTTGTAATTGACCATTGCGAAAATATCGTTGCCTTTTGTGTCAAGGCTGCCTTCCTTGATACGCGCGCTCTTTATCCACTGCTCGTACTTGTTGGCATAATCCGCCTTTCTTGCTTCGCGATCGGAAGGCAACGACTTCATGTTTTCGAGCAACTCGCGGTACTCAGGAAACTCTCCGAGTACCTTTGCGCTCATCCATGCCTCTATCGGCGTGCCGCCCCAGCAAGTCATGATCAGTCCTACGGGCACGTCTTGCGAGAGGGTGATGTTCTTGCCGAAGAACCAGGCGGTGGCTGAGAAGTCCCTTACGTTGTCGGGTGTGCTTGTCATCCAACCGCCGTTCCTTGCCGTGAAAGCAGTCTCCTCGACAGGGCTTGTCACCTCGTCGAGCTGTAACATGCGTATGTTTTGGTACTTACCGCTTTGCTCTATTTCCGCCTGGTTTTGTTTCACGCTCCATCCTTGCATGGGCATCTCCATGTTGCTTTGCCCTGAGCAAAGCCACACCTCGCCTATCAGCACATTATTGAGCGTCAGGCGGCTGCCGTCATCGAAGGTAATGGAGTAGGGACCGCCTGCCTTTGGCGTTGTCAGCCTCACCATGAACTTGCCGTCGGCATCAGCTTGTGCAGTGTATCGGCGGCTGTCCCATGATGTTGTGACCGTGACTCGCTTGCCTGCCTTGGCATGGCCCCAAACGGGTGCCTCGCTGTTTTGCTGCAGCACCATGTTGTCTGTGAACAACGGCTGCAACTTGACCTTGGCGTCTGCCAGCGTTGACATCAATACGGCTGAAAGTAAGAGAAAGAATTTCCTTGTGTACATATCGTTTGTTATTACATTTTGAACGTAGTGTTGTCTGCCTTCACTATTAGTGACTCAAAGTTACTGACTTGTATCAAATGGTTTGCCTTACCTGTGGCAATCAGTTGGCCGCAGATGTTGTATACCTTTACATTTGTATCTTTATCAGCCTTTACCACTATGCCGCCGTCCACTCTGAACGCCTTTATTTGCCGTTGAGGTTTGTCCAGCGTGCGAACGCCGGTGGTAATGGAGGCGGTGCGGAACTTGCTTCCGGCAAATGCTTGGTCTAAAGTCTGCACGCCCACGGTGTAGTTGCCCTCGCCGAGCAACTTCATGCTATAGTTGGTGACCCTTGACGAAAGTGATGTCTGTAAATCGGTACCCACTTTCAGGTGTCCCGTTTGCAGGTCGGCCGGGATAAGGCAGAATATCTCTCCCGTGTTGTCATTCCTCACGAACAGGTTGTATCGCAAGGCTTCTTCCTTGCTTTCCGCGTCACTGCCAGAAGTCCAGGCGATGCGGATGCTGTCGCCGTAAACTTCAGCCTTCACTGTCTTTGGCGGTTCCGGAAAGTTGTTTGCCTTGATGTTCGCGTTTTCGGGATGGTTCTCATAGATTCTTAGTGGCGATGAGTAGTAGGCGGAAGGCGTACTCACGTATGTGCCAACGTATCCGCCAACGATTATATCCATGTTGCCATCGCCATCTGTGTCGCCCATGTTGATGCCGCCATCTAGGTTGACAGGTACGAGAGGGTAGCTGCCGTCCAACTTGAACTTGCCTTCCGCATTCTGGTAATAGATTCTCGTGCGGAAGCCAGAGCCGTCGGCAGGCTCACCATTGATGATGAGGTCAGGGCGGCCGTCAGCGTTGAAATCGGCACAAAGTACGTTTGCCCTTGATACGCCCGCCAAGCCTGTATTACTGACGGTTGAGAAGCCAAAACAGCCTTCGGCAATGGTGTTGTGGTAGACAGAGGCAAGGCAAGTCCAATTGTCTCCGTTGCCTGTACTTATGATGTCCAGGCATCCGTCGCCGTCCAGGTCGGCAAGCGTGGATTGTCCTTGGAAAGCGCCGGTTATTCCTTTTGGCGTGGCATCGGTGAAGGTGCCATCCCTATTGTTAAGATACAGTTTCAACGCTGTGGATGTAGAATCGCTGTAACCTGAAAACTCCACATCAAGCCATCCGTCGCAATTAAGGTCTCCCAGCATCACCGAGCCGTTTGTGGCCGCATCAAAGGCAAGGCTTTGCTTGGCGAACTTGCCTGTACCGCTGTCGTTAAGATAGAGGTCGACATGCCGCCCGTTCTGGCTTGACATTATTATTACGTCGGTGTAGCCATCGTGATTGTAGTCGCCTACCGAAATGGGATTGTAAAAGCCTTCGTCGCATTGCTGGGCAAAGCCGGTGTCGATTACTCGGCTAAAGGCGAAGTCTGCGTCAGGGCCAAGATTCTGGTAGAGCTGCACAAACTGTTTGTTGCTCTTGATGTTCCAGTCACCGCCTTTACCCATAATAAGCAGGTCGAGATAGCCATCGTTGTTATAGTCGAAAAACACGGCATTGGTGTAAGTGGTTGGCTGAAGCATGGCATATTTTTCAAGCGAGAAGGAACCGTCGGCCAGCCTGCGGCTCAACATGGCCTGCTCGTCCCAACCTGCTTGTGTTGCCCCTGTGGATAGTATGACCATACATAAGGAAACGATAGTCTTCTTCATTTTCCGTTATATTATTTGTTCAAATTCCCTGGACCGTCGAAGTCGTAGACGAAATTGTCGAAAGCTGCCTGACCGCCTTCTTCCCCGGTTGTGTAAGCGAAGACGCCGACGTGAGGACCTTTCCAGTCGCGCGAGCCTTCGGTGAAGGCATCGCCTAACGACTGGAATGTTGTGCCGTCGAGACTATAGTAGAACTGGTTTGTCCCTGCTGTGGCATCCATTTTCACTTGAAGCCACACTTCATTTCCATTACCGTTAGCAACAGAAACGTCTGTGCTCAAAGTGCCTTCGTTCTCAGTATAGAGTAAATTCTTGCCGTCCTTCTTCATAATGCCAATGGCACAATATTTCGCGCCCGTAAGCAGCAGTCCGGCGCGAGTGCCCTCGGCAAGAGCGGAGAAATCAAGTTTCGTAGTTGCAACGCCACTGTATCCCATCACTTTCTGCACGGTCTGGTTGCGGCTTCCTCTCAAGCTGTCGGCGTGCATGGGCTTCACGACGAGCCATCCCGGCTTCTCCGTAAGTGAGAAATGAGTGGAGTCGGGGTTATGATTGAACTCCCATTGCAGGCCGAGCTCGGTTGAAGAGAAGTCGTCGGTGGCTTGAGGAGCAAACGGCTCAGTCTGAACTCCTGTGTCGGGCTTCTTCCAAGTCTTCACCGGCTCGCCAATGCCGTTCTTGTCGTAGTCCACTCCTATTACTGGATAAGTACCGCTCCAGTCGACAGGCTGCAGGTGGACAACGCGCCCTTGCGGGTCATGGCTTTGGAAATGGAAAAACCACCACTGCCCGTTTGGAGTGTCAACCAATGCGCCTTGATGAGGACCGTTCACCTTTGTGCAGCCTTGCTCCAGAATCTTGTGAGCCTTGGCGTATGGTCCTGTTATCTTCTTTGAGAACATGATACTCTGCCATCCTGTTGAGACTCCGCCTTCAGAAATGCAGATGCAGAACAGTCCGTTGTGCTTGTAGAGCTTAGTCCCTTCCGCTACGTCGCCGTTGTAGACGGTGGTGCCATCGTCAAGGAGTTGTGTCCCGTCGAGACTCATTTTGTGTATGATGATAGGACCGCCGCCAAGTTTGCTGTGTCCGAGCCATGCCGTGTTGGTGTCATCGTCCCAAAGTGGGCACGGGTCTTCCCACCCCTGTACCTGTTTGATTAGGGTGGGCTTGCTCCAAGGACCGGCGGCACTTTTGGCCGTGCAGAGGAACAAGCCCTCGTTAGGACTGCAGAAATAGATGTAAAACCGCCCGTCATGGTAGCGTATGGCTGGTGCCCATGATCCTTCTCCATACTTTGCCATCGACGAATATCCGTCGTAGTCGAGGCTGCGGTAAACCTGCGCGATGATTTTCCAGTTGACCATATCGTCAGATTCCAGCACGGGCATTCCCATGAAGTGGAATTCTGAGCATACCATATAGTACTTTTCTCCCACGCGTATAACGTCGGGGTCGGAATAATCGCCGCACAAGATGGGGTTGGCATACGTGTTGTCTCCCTGATCACCCCATGTGGTGTCATCGTACCAATTGGTTGCGCTGCCCAAATCTTGTCCGCCGCAGAATACTCCCATCTTGCCTGTCCCGGCGTAGTCGGCCATCACCGCGCGTGCCCTTATCTCGCCTGGAAAGAGATCTTGCACGGCCTCGTCTTGTGAGCCAACCCTAACGAAGGCCGTGGGCTGTTGCGCGTCAACAATGAGGGTGGCGACCGAAAGCGCGGCCGCCAACAATGTCTTGTTAATCTTCATCATGTTTCCTTTTCCCAAAATAGTTCCCCCCAATAGTCCTTAGAAGCCTTTTGGCGATGGGCTATTCCTTGGTTATCTCAATGATGTGGCTGGTCATGTCGTTTGACGAGAGAACCTTTAAGCCAACCTTCATCAGGTAGTCGCCCGGGTACACTTTGTCGTTGCAGTTGAGCCATGACTGCTTTCCGGGCATGAGGCAAATCTCCTTGACGCGATAATTGGCGTCAGCATCCAGCCCTTCAAGCTTTGTGGGGAGCAGCGGCTCGTCGAAGCGCGGGTGCATGTCGTAGGCATAAACGAGGGCGTGGCTCTTGTCGTCGCTGACACGCTGCAAGACGCAGTGCGAGGTCTCGTAAGGCGACACCAGGCGGTAGAGGTTGGGGCTCCATATCACGTCTTTCAGCCTGCCGTATTCCTTCAATGCCAGCCTGCAATATTCCTTGTCCTCATCTGAGAGAGTTTGGAGGTTGATGTCGAAGCCCAACTTGTAAGGGAACGCCACATCGACACGGAATTTCACAGAGGCGCGCTGGTTCCAATTGGTGACATGTGCGCACATTGCCTTTGCCGGAATAAACTGCGAGAAGCCCCACTGTATGAACAGGCGCTCCACGGGGTCGGTATCATCGGAGCACCAGAACTCGGTGAAATACTTGAACGCCTCAAAGTCGCAGCGCCCGCCGCCACCGCTGCAGAGCATCATGTCTAGGTCGGGATATTTTCGCTGTATGCGCTGGCAGACGTTGTAGAGTCCGCGCACGTAGTCGACGTAGAGGTTGCCTTGGTTCTTGCCCTCGTAGGGAGAGTATATGTTGGTGATGGGCGAGTTGCAGTCCCATTTTATGAATTTGATGCCCGGATTCTCTGTCATCAGTTTGTCTATCACGCCAAACACGTAGTCTTGTACCTTAGGGTTGGGCAAGTCGAGCACCATTTGGTTGCGGAAATAATATTGCTTGCGGTCGGGCAGGCTTATGATCCAATCGGGATGCTTCTCCGCCAGCTCGCTCTTGGGGTTAACCATCTCGGGCTCGGCCCAGATGCCGAATCCCACTCCGGCTTCCTCAGCTTTCTTCACGAGGAAAGGTATGCCGTCGGGCAGTTTGCCGTGCGTGACATCCCAGTCGCCAAGTCCCTGCGTGTCGCTGTTGCGTGGATATTTGTTGCCAAACCAACCGTCGTCGAGCAGGAAGATGTCCACACCAAGGTCTTTTGCCTCGCCGAAGAGGCCGACGAGCTTGTCTTGGTTGAAGTCGAACGCGGTGTTCTCCCAGTTGTTGAGCAACGTGTATCGGCTGTCGTGACCCTTGTAGAGCTGGTGGTCGAGCGCCCACCGCTGGAAGTTGCGGCTGCCCACGCCTGTTCCTGCCTGGCTCAGGGTGTAGATGAACTCTGGCGTGGTGAACACCTCGCCGCGCTTCAGCTTATAGCGCGAGGCGTCGGGATTGATGCCGGCAAGCACTCGCAGCTCATTGTTGTGGTCCACTTCGAATGTGAAGTTGAAGTTGCCAGTCCAGCCTATGGTGCCCATAAGCACGGTGCCTTGCCTTTCGGCTACTGGTGAGCCAATGCCGAGCTCGAAGAAGGCGGGCGTGAGCATCGACGCGCGTGCGCCCAAGCGGGTGTCGATGATTTTCTTGCCGTATTGCAACTGCTGGCTCGACATCTGCATTTCCTTTCCCCAGTCGTTAGCGAACTCAGTGAGGTAATATTGCGGGGCTTCCATGTAGAGCATGGCAGAGGCGTAGCGTGAGAGGTAGACGTCGCCTTTCTCCTGGTGCGAGATTTCCGTCCACTGTTTTATTATGTCGTTGTCGGCGTAGGCAAGATAGTGGAGGTTTACCGTCACGGGGTAAACGTCGTCTTGAAGGGTCACCACGGTCTCCACGCCGCCGCTCACGTTGCGCGTCTGGTGTTTCTTGTATCTCAGCACCGTGGTGGGATTGCCGTCGGCGTGGGTTATCTCCATCGCAGGCTCGTAGTAGTCTTCCGTTCCCATCACGGGATATGCCTCGTTGCCGTCGTGCGATCCCGACGACGTGTTGGCGCGAGGCATAGACAACATGTCGGCATTCACCGTCCCCGAGAGCCGTTCGCCGAAGTATGCTTGATAAAGACGTCCGTCGTCGCCAACCTGCAAGGTCAGTTGGATGGTGTTGGTTGATATCGTGATAGACTGGCGGGCTTGCGTCGGATTGATGATGCCGATGGACAATGCCAGAGAGACTAAAAACTTTTTCATGACTTTAATATTTGCTGTGTGGAGGTTTGCTCTAACAAGAATGGGCGCGTCGAGGTTATGGCAAAGTGCTGCCTGACGCGCCTTTCTTCTATGAGATTATATCAAGTACTTAGATGGTATTGAAGATTTGGAGTTGTTGGATTCTTACTTTACGACCTTCCAGGTCTTGCCGTTTGCCTTGACCAGGAACACGCCAGAGGCGCTGACTGGTATCACGCTGTTGGTGGTGCCCGTGGCTATGAGCGTGCCGGCTACGTTGTAGATGTTCACCGCCTGGGTGTCGTTGGCCTTCACGCGGATGCCGCTTTCCAGAATCTCCGCTTGCATTGAGTTGTCAGCGTTTACTGCATTGCGGATGCCTGTGGTCACGGTCAGGTCTGTGGTGGCAAACTTGCCGCCAACCAGCGATGGGTCTATTGCCTGGACGCCTACGGTGTAGTTGCCACTGGCGGGAACCTTCACCGTGTAGGAGTATTCGTTGTCGCTGTGTATCGCGTCGGCTATCTGGCTATATGCTTTCAGCTTGCCGGTCTCGGTGTCTGCCGGTACTATCATCGAGATGTAGCCAGTGTCGTTGTTCCTCACAAACACATTGTATGCCAGTGACGATTCGGAAGTCTGGTCGTCTGACGCCGGATCCCATGTCACGGTGAGCTTGCCGTCCTCACATTTCGCCTGCACGTTCTGTGGAGCGGTAGGAGGTGTGTTGCCGCTGTTGGTGTTGGTGTAGAGAATGGTGTAGCAATTCCAGTTGTCGTTGTTGTTCAGATAACCGGTCATGACGATGTCCATCTGGTTGTTGCCTGTCAGGTCGCCGAAGTTCCATCCACCTGAATCGGTGCAGTCGAGCATTTGGCTATCGAGCGTGAATGTCTGGTCATTGTTCTGCAGGAACACGTATGTCCCCCAGCCTTTGCCGTCGACATTGGTCCATCCGTGCCCCACCACGTCGGGCAGTCCGTCGTGATTGATGTCGAACACAGCCACGTTGGCAGCAGACAAGCCGTAAAGGCCGTTGCCGCTATCCACGCTTGAGAGCGTGAAGTCGAACGGTGTCGTGGCGCCATTGTTATAGTAGATGTCGCCTATCTTGCCATCCATGTTGTTGGCGGTGCCGAACGCCAGGATGTCGAGCCATCCATCGCCGTTGACGTCTGCGAGCACAAGGTCGCTCTCGTATATGCCGCGGAAAGGCTGCCCGGAGAGGTCAAGCTCGTCGAAGGTTCCGTCGCCATTGTTCTTGTAGATGGCGATAGCGGCTCCGC
>CAVHEN010000082.1:0-9277 GCA_963635115.1 Oscillospiraceae bacterium
TGGCGCAAACAGCCATTTACCCTTTTCAAGTCAATTATCCAACGTCGTTTCGTGCTTTCTTCCATAAATTTGCGGCACGAATCTAAAAACTTCATTTTAAAGTCAATGCTATGAGAAAGAACCTATTATTTGTCTCTGGCTTAATTGTTTTCGGATTGCAGAGTCCAAGTTCTGCAAAGGCCTTTCCTTTACCCGATGTGGGGCGGCAGGCGGTATCGCAAAATGACGCGGCGGTTAAAGGCACAATCCTTGATGAGACAGGCCAGCCTATAGTTGGTGCCAGCGTGTTGGTAAAAGGCACGAGCCGTGGGGCAGTTACCGACATTGATGGCCACTTCAACATTCCCAATGTCCCATCTTCAGCGACGTTGCTCATCAGTTATGTGGGTTACCAGACCAAGCAAGTCAAGGTTGGAAGCTCACGCAATATAAAGATGTCGATGCAGATTGACAGCAAGGCCCTCAACGAAGTCGTCGTGGTGGGCTATGGCACTCAAAAGAAATCGACCCTTACCGGTGCCGTAACATCAATAGGAGCTCAAGACATTGTTTCCACGAAGACCGAGAACCTAATCACCAACCTCGAAGGCAAGATGCCGGGATTGCTCATCAGACAAAAGACAGGCGAGCCTGGCACGTTCGACAACATGATAAGCATACGCGGATATGGCGAGCCGCTGCTGGTCATAGATGGTGTGACGGCGGAAATGAGCGAACTGGCGCAAATAAACTCCAATGACATTGAGAACATCTCCATACTGAAAGACGCTTCCGCGGCTATCTACGGCATGAACTCCGCAAATGGCGTTATAATCGTCACTACCAAGCAAGGCAAGGCCGAGAAAGCTCGTGTCTCATATACTGGAATGTTTGGACTAAAACAGGCCACGGGCATGGAAAAGACCGTTGACGCTTATACTTTCCGCCTTATGGAAAACGAGATGGCACGCAACGGAAAGAAAGCGCTTGTCTACACCGATGATGTCTTGGAGAAGTATCGCACAGGCGAGCCTGGCTATCAAGATTGGGATTGGCTTGACATGTACATGAACAAGACCGCGTTTCAAACGTCTCATGATGTCTCGGTAAGAGGTGGCTCTGAACGCGTGAAGTATTTCACGAGCCTTGGCTACAACCGTGACGAGGGCTTGCTGAAGAGCGGCGTACAATATTATGAGAGAGTGACCTTACGAAGCAATATCACCGCCAACTTGTCGAAGAACCTTACCATGAACGTCAAGTTCGGAGGCCGTTGGGACAGGACGCAGCGCCCACGCGAGGACTTCCAATGGACCTACAAGACGTTGCTGGTCAACGACCGTGGCGTGGGGCCTTATGCCATTGGCTCGACAAATCACTTCTCTGACATTCAGACTGAAAGCAAGAATGCCGCAGCCCTGGTAAATCCAGACATTGACGGCTATCGCAGGAACAGGGAGCTGGACTATAAGGTCGATGTCGATTTGACGTGGAAAGTCCCGTATGTCGATGGCTTGTCGTTGACGGCCTTAGGCTCATACCAGGGACACCATTACAATGGCACCCAACTGCAAAAGGCATATCAACTGTACGACTACTTTACCGACACGCCTACCAAGACCTATGGCACGGATCATTATTCCAGTCAGATGGGCATCTACGAGAAAGCTTACGGAAGGCTTCAGGCAAACTATGACCATACCTTCGGACAGCATCGCTTGGCGGCCACAGCCGTAATGGAAGCGTCGACAGGACAATACGATGAGTTGCAAGGCGCGCGCGATTATGCCGGATTCTTCAGCAACGACATACTGAACCAGGCTGACGCGAGCACGGCGACCAACAGCGGATACCGCAACGAGTTCAGGCTTGCCGCTTTCCTCGGACGAGTCAACTACGACTACGCCGGTAAGTATCTCTTGGAGTTGGTGGGTAGATACGACGGTTCTTATCGTTATGCCCCTGCCCACCGATGGACATTCTTCCCTTCGATGAGCTTGGGTTGGAGAGTCTCCGAGGAAAAATTCATTAAGGACAACTTGCCTTGGATCAACAACCTCAAGCTCCGCTTCTCTTATGGCAAGAGCGGATACGACGCAGGCAGCGCGTTCCAGTATGTGGCAGGATACACGAAGTCCAGCCTCGGCTATCTGCTTGGCGGTAACTCGCAAACAATGGGCATGGAAGCACCGGGTGTCGTACTCGACAACCTTTCGTGGGTAGTGTCGAAGACAGCTAACTTGGGTCTTGACATGGAGTTGTGGAATGGCAAGTTCTATGGCACGTTGGAGCTTTTCCTCCGCAAGAACACTGGCTTGCTTGCCAACCGCTTGATGGACATACCAAACACGTTTGGAGCGAGCTTCCCTCAGGAGAACATCAACTCAAATGAGACAAGGGGCATCGAGATACAAGTCGGCACGCGAGGCAAGATGGGCAAGAACTTCACATACAACGTCTCCGGCAACTTTACTTATGTTCGCCCGAAGAACCTCTATGTGGAACACGCCGCCTACAGCAGTTCCATGAGTCGCTGGCTTTATGGCACAGACCATCGCACGATAGGCGGGTTTTGGGATCACTCCAATGGCATGTGGATTCAGAAGACGAACGGAAGGTTCCAATCTCTTGCCGAGCTTGAGACAGCGCCGCTTTATGGTGGAAGCAACGGAAACTCCATGATGCTGCCTGGCTCTTTCCGCATCGTTGACCGCAATGGTGATGGAGTCATAGACATGTATGACATGACTCCTACTTCAAGGGCCACGGGTTCAAATCCGCCATTCCAATATGGCATGAACATAGCCTTGACATACAAGGATTTCGACATGAACATACTGTTGCAGGGCGCGGGCGGCTTTGTCATAGGCTATGCCAACGATGATGTCTTCGGATATGGCTCAAAGACAAACCCGACCCTGATGGCGAAATACATGGACAGATGGCACACGGCCAATGTCTCCGATGACCCCTATGACCCAAGCACCAAGTGGGTTTCTGGAAAATATCCTGCCTTGAGGCGCGATTTCTCTGGCACAAAGGACAACGGTAACTCTTGGGGCGATGGCGCCATTGACTTCTGGAATCCAAATGCCACATATCTTCGCTTGAAGAGCTTGGAGATTGGTTACACTCTGCCAAAGAGCTTGACATCCAAGATTGGCATCAGCAGTTGCAGGGTATATGTAAACGGTTTCAACCTTCTCACGTTCTGCAACTCGCAGTTGAAGAATGCCGACCCTGAGCGAGAGGAGAGAGACTGGGGCGCAAGCCTGGCTTATCCTTTGATGAAGTCCTACAATGTAGGACTGAACGTAAACTTCTGATTAGATAAAACAATCGTCGATAATAGATTATTGAAATGAAAAAATATATTATAGCTGTTATGTTGTCATGCGTGGGGATAGGTTTTTCCTCATGCGACGACTTCCTTTCCTTGAGCCCGACGGACAAAGTGTCTGGTGGCGTGCTCACTGAAACAGATGGCGGAATACAAGCCCTTCTTGCCAAGGTATATACAACGGTGCCCATGGAAGACTTTACGTTTCGTCCTAACGCTGGATTCAATCAGCGAGGTTATGATGGCGTAAACGGCACCTCAAACATAGCATTTCTTAGCGATGAGGCAGTCCGCTCGGATGGAGGCTTGGATGTGACCGAAGGTTTTACTTATTGGCCTTATAGCGACATTCGCCAAGTGAACCTCTTTATCCAGACTATCCAGGAAGCAATGGATGATGGCAAGATAGAAGCATCCGACGTGAAGCGATTGATTGCCGAGGCGAGGTTCGCGCGTGCCTATATCTATTTTGGTTTGGCCAAACGCTATGGAGGCGTGCCAATAATCACGGCGCCACAAGACAACCAGTACGATCCGTCTGACCTTTCACAGTTGAAAGTGCCTCGCAGCACGGAACTTGACACTTGGAAGTTCATCGTCTCGGAGTTTGCTGAGGCGGCTAATGATTTGCCTACGAAGGAAGACGGCTACCGTTTCACTAAATGGGCGGCGTTGGGCATGGAATCGAGATGTGCTCTTTTTGCCGCGTCGATAGCCAAATACTGGAATCGCGCGCCTTTGGCAGGCGAGGCTGTAAACCAGAAGCTCGTGGGCATGGACCAGTCGGAGGCCAATGGCTTTTACAAGCAGTGCATCGACGCTTGTGATGAGATTGTGGAAAAATCAGGCAAGTCGTTGCATGGTGCCAATCCGTCAAGCGTCAGCGAGGCCATAAGCAACTATCAGCACATATTCCTTGATACTCCCGACGATGAGGTGATTCTGTCGAGAGGCTATGTTGACGGCTCCGTAAACACCAATCAGGGCCACAGTTATAGTTTGTTCTATTGCCTTGCCCAGTTCAATCCAGGTGCTTTGCGTTATGGCCGTTTCAGCCCAACGCTCAACCTCGTTGACCTGTATGAGGATTATACTGATGATGGTATGGGTAAGAGCGCTCCAATCAAGACTCGCGCCGATGGCAAGGAGGTCAACGTCTCCAATATCCAGACGACCGGAAGCGTTAATCCGTCAGACTCGTACATAGAGTATAATGACTTGTCAGAACCATTTAAGGATAAGGACGCGCGTCTTCAGGCAAGCGTAATCGTGCCAGGAGCGGAATATGACGGGACCAAGATTATCATGCAAGGCGGACTGATAGACCAGCAAGGCAACGTCTTCGTCTACAATAACACTCCTGCCAAGGGTAAGGACGGAAACACCTATTATACTTTTGGCGCAGAGGGCTCCTCTTCATATTCTGGTTTCGGCAACATAGGAAACAGCGAAAACGGCAACTACACTACAAGTGGATTCTCGGTGCGCAAATACATGGAGGAGTTTAAGACCGTTTCAAGCAACAACAACTCATGCACGACACCATATATTGACATTCGCCTGGCAGAGATTTACCTCAACTATGCTGAGGCTGTCGCTGAAAGCGGAATGGGAGACAAGGCTAAGGCCGAGAAGTTGCTCAACGCGCTGCGTCACCGCGCCGCCCACAAGGACAACATTCCTTTGACCCTTGACAACGTGCAGAAAGAGCGTCGTGTCGAGCTGGCCTTTGAGGGCAAGCGCTTTTGGGACATGATTCGCCGCCGCGAGAATCACACCATCTTTGACGCTGGCATGCGCTCGGCCCTAGTGCCCATGATTGACCTCAGGCAGAGCAATCCTAAGTACATCTTCGTCCGCACGAACATTCAGGGCGACGAGATACAGAACGGTCGCACCTTCGCGCCACAGAGCTATTACCATAGCATTCCAGGCACGTCAACAAATGGACTTGTGCAGAATCCTGGATATTAAAGGAAAGGCTTAATCGGGCAATATAACATTGTTTCCTTCGTTACTTTAAAAACAAGAAAATGAAAAAGAATACATATATCTTGACACTGCTGCTCCTTGTGCTGTCGTTGGCATCTTGCAGCATAGACAACTATGACGCTCCTGATGCGCAAGTCAAAGGCACCTTGGTAGATGAGAAGACAGGCGAGCTGGTTGGTCAGGACATACAAGAATGTGGACTGACCGTCGTGGAGCAAGGATTCGCGAACCCTGAGAACCAAGGTTGGAAGATTAAGAACACTGGCGAGTATGAGAACGACATGATTTTTGCCGCGACATACAACATCAGATACGAGAACGGCAACTGTTTTCCTTTCTCCGAGGACAACGTGGTGCTGAAGCGTGGCGGAAACACGAAGGACTTTAAGGTCACTCCTTTCATTAGGATTGTTAATCCTTCTGTCACCCGTCAAGGTGGCAAGATTGTCGCTAAGTTCTCCGTGGAGGCAGGCAAGGCTGGGGTAAAGCTCTCAGAGTTGCAACTGTTTGCTTTCTCCGACATGTGGGTGGGGCACAGCGTAAGGTTCAACATCACGAGCGGCACCGACCATCAGTCGTTTAACCCGTCGGTAGACATTGACTCTTCCAAGCAATACATGCTGGAGATAGATCTCGGTAAGGACAAGGGTTCTTTCAAATACACGGGAAAGAATTATTATTTCCGCATAGGTGCCTTGGCTGACATCAGTGGTGTAGGTACTGTTAGGTTCAACTATGGGCCATTAGTGCAAATAGCTTTCTAATACTTCTTATATGAGCAGGTTGAATTTAAGGTTGGTATTAAGTTTATGCATCGTCTGGATGCTGGGTATAATGGAAAGCGCGGCTTCTTCGCGACGTTCCGTTTACACTCAGTGTCCAAGCGACGCGGAGGCATTCTATTTCGATGCCAAGAGTTACGGTGTCAAGGCCGATGGACGCACAGACGTGTCAGAGGATTTGCAGAAGGCAATCAATGATGTCAAGCGGACCAAGAACTTTGGCATTCTCTTTATTCCCGAAGGAAAGTATCTCATCTCGCGCACCATCTATATCCCTTCCGCTATAAGGTTGATAGGATATGGCAAGCGCCGTCCGGAGATTGTGTTGGCACCTCGCTCCAAGGGGTTTGACCAGGAGCCACAGGCCGACAAGGGCAAGGCGAAGTACATGTTCTGGTTTACGGGTTCCATAGTGAAAGACGACAATCATGTCAACGATGCCAATGCCGGAACGTTTTACAGTGCGTTGTCAAATGTAGACTTGACCATTTCCAAAGGCAATCCCGCCGCGATAGCGCTGCGCACCCACTTTGCCCAGCACTGCTTCATAAGCAACGTCTCTATCAACATAGGCGAGGGCAAAGCCGGAATCTTTGACTTGGGAAACGAGATAGAAAACGTGACGTTTGACGGTGGGCAATATGGCATCATCACGACAAAAGCCTCTCCGGGTTGGCAGGTCATGATGACGGATTGTAGCTTCGAGGGACAACGCCGGGCCGCCATCCGTAGTCAGGAGTCAGGACTCGCGATAGTGAACATGCGCGCTAAAAACGTTCCTACGGTCTTCATGTCTGACGACAATTTCTGGGAAAAGGTCTTGATAGAGAACTGCGTGTTTGAGAACGTGTCAGGCCCTGCCATCGTCAATGGCGACGAGAACAACAGCAACAACCAGATAAACCTGCGTAAGGTATATTGCCGCAACGTGCCGACTTTGATAAAGTTCACGAGGAGCGGCAAGGTCACGACATCCAATCATGGCGTTTATGTCATCAATGAGTTTGTCCATGGATTGCAGATGGACGACATGCTGTCGGTGCCTACCTACCGCACTGTTTGCAAAATCGACGGCTTGAAGTCTCTTCCTAAACTTGCCGACAGGGATGTCAGGGAGTTGCCCGACATGGGCGCTTGGCACAACGTGCGCGACCTTGGCGTCAAGGGCGATGGTACGACTGACGACACCAAGGCGTTGCAGGCTGCCATCGACAAGTATGAGGCGCTCTATTTCCCACAGGGAATGTATCGTGTGACGGCTCCTCTCGTCATGCGAAACTCCACCAAGCTGATAGGCTTGCATCCTTATGGCTCTCAAATCTTTATTGGCGAGAGCACTCCGCTTTTCAGTGGCTTTGGCAAGCCTCAGGCCGTGGTGGTGTCGTCGAAAGGCGGAGACAACATCATCAACGCTATCGGCATCAACACTGGTGCCTACAACTATCGTGCCGTGGGCGTGAAATGGATGGCTGGCGAGAAATCGCTAATCAACGACGTGAAGTTTGTTGGTGGGCATGGAAGCCTGTGGCGCCCGAAGCCTGGAGAGAAGGAGCCTGAGTGGTGGGGCGGCAAGCCGAGAATCAGCACGCCGGAGAACCCTGTTAGGACTCATGGCAAGGACTTGGCATGGGACAACCAGCACTGGAGCCTTTGGGTGACCGACGGAGGTGGCGGAACGTTTAAGGACATCTGGACGGCAAACACATACGCCACTAACGGCATCTATGTTGAGCATACCTCGACACCAAGCCGCGTCTATGCCATATCCATTGAGCATCATGTAAGAAACGAGGTGAGGTTTAACGATGTCGCCAATTGGAGGGTCTACTGTATGCAGACTGAAGAGGAAACCGTGGAAAGCTCTGAATGTCAGCCAATAGAGATGGACGACTGCCACGACATCACGTTCGCTAACCTGTATATGTTCCGTGTCATCGCGGTCAACACTCCATATCATAGTGGTGTCAGGATTCGTGGATGCAAGGATATCACCTTTCTCAACTTGCACAACTACGCGCAAACCCTTTACCCCAACGACATAGCGGTTTACGATCAAGACAAGAACATTGAGGTTAGACCTTGGGAGCTCGCGCTCTTGAAGGTATCAGGCGTTGAGGCTTCATGCAACCAGAAGTTTGACGGCAACGTGCGACAGGTCGCTTCCGACTTGGACTTTGCCCGTGGTGCCGCTTCCGACAATCAGGGCAATGTGTATTTCACGGATCAACGCATGAGGAGAATATACAGGTGGTCGCCATCCAATGGCTTGAGGCTCATAGCCGATTTCCCATGGAAACCAAGCTGCATAGCTTTCGATTCAGGGAATCACCTGCTCGTCTTGTTCCAATACACGCCACAACCGGGACTGTTGGTAAACGGCAAGCAACAGGAGTCTGAGACGTTGCCAGACTCTCACGGAACATCCTTTAGCGGATGGGGAAACAGTGGCTACGACATGATGGTCTACACCATTGACCCGCAAAATCCTGAGGAGACCATTGCCATTCTTCCACAGCGTGACATGGCTTCCGTGGGAACCGTGGCTAAAGCCTTGTACCCGTCTAACCGTTGGCGCGATTTCCACGATTTCAACGATGTGGCTGTCTACCAGCCAAGGAAATGCTTCGTGGCTCCCGACGGCGTGACAATAGTTCCGCACGTCTATGACTTGGCACGTACAGCCGCCCTGTCTGAGGCCGTTCCTGGAAAGCCGTTCTACGCTACCAACGAGTACGACGCCCGAATGGTAAAGATGGATGTCAATGCCAATGGCACGCTTTCCAACCTCAAGTATTTCGCCGAGGCGGGCGAGTTTGGCTCTTGCGTTGACAAGGATGGAAATGTTCTCGCTACGTTTGGAAATGTCTACAAGTTCAATCCGCAGGGACAACTCTTGAAGACCATAAGCGTGCCAGAGAGACCATCGACATTGACGTGGACAGGCGAGAATCGCGATAAACTGTTTATCACTGCGCGTCACAACTGTTTCGTCGTTGACAATCAATGATTTCGTTAATCAATAACTAAGTTTATTTACTGAAAGATATGAGAAAGACTATTAGTCAAGTGACACTGCTTGTGCTCTTCTTGCTGCTTATGCCAATCACGATTTCCGCGCAGGACTCTTATCCTGCCAACTATGCCAAGGCGCCACGTTTCCGTGCGCTGTTGGTTTGGGACCCGT
>CAVHEN010000083.1:0-9067 GCA_963635115.1 Oscillospiraceae bacterium
CTTCTTCAGTCACGTCCTTGGGATATGGTTGCTTTAAGGATTGCACAAAACTTGAACAAGCTACATTCAAGGGCAAACGTCCTGCTAACGCTTCGGGTTGTAAATTGCCAAGTACCTGTATTCTCTATGTACCTAAGGCGTATTTTCAAGACTACAAGGACGCCTTAGGCAGCATATATCCTTATATCTACGCCTCAAAAGAGGATGGCGAGGAGGAAAAGCCTTCAGCGGCTTGCGCCACGCCAACTATCACATATAGCGATGGCAAGCTCCTTTTCAATAGCTCAATTCCTAATGCGGAGTATCACGCCACGATCACTGATACCGACATGACGAATGATAAATATATAGAGGACGGCGTGTTGGATCTGTCGGCTGCGTACCACATCTCCGCCTATGCCACAGCCGATGGTTACAAGCAATCGGAGAAAGCCACAGCCGTGCTCTATTGGCTGAAGTCGAACGCAACACTGGAGGATGGCTCATCCACCAACATCAACCAAGCCAAGACACGTGGCATAGTAGCCACTGCCCATGACGGCATCATCACGCTCTCCGGCCTCGACAATGGCGAGACGGTCCGCTTCTATTCCGCTGATGGCAAACAGATTGGCGCGGCCAAGGCGATAAATGGCATTGCATCGCAAGCCGTCTCCTCCGCTTCTCTTGTCATCGCCAAGATAGGTGGACAGCCCATCAAGATTGCCGTGAAGTAGCATCGCCGTTCGCTTGCCGACGCTCTCTTTTAAATATCGCGGTTCGCTTACACATATATTATAAAAGGCTTGCAGCCAAACATTATTATAATAATGAATACAGCCAATCATCCTAATTCGCGGGATGCTTGGCTGCATTTTTCATTATGCATAATAGTATTGAGCGCAAATAAGCATTGCAGACAGCAATAAATCAAATTCTTGTTACTGTTTTTTTTGGACATGGCATCCTAAAAGGGGTTGAATTATAAAAGTTTTAGGACGCGGATTCCTAAAACTTGCCGTTTTGGTATAATTTTAGGACTGCGCGCACCAAAAATAACAACGGGGAAGAGACGGAACTATCTACATGGAACGAAACTTCTTTGAGGAGATTTTCAAGTAATTGCTTGCATATCTCAACTATTATGACGAATTTTGTAAAAAGGTTGCACGCACGGCGAGTTGTGCCCATTGCTTCAGCTCCGCCCTTATGGTGTCGTGCAGCGACGATGACAATGCCACATTATCAACATTTTGAGAAGTAAAGCGATGAAAGAGAAACGACTATACGGCATCAGCATTCTGCGGGTATTGGCCATGCTCATGGTGGTCTACTACCATTGCATCTGCCCTTATTATATTTGGCCGGGAGTAGACAGTGCCGGAGTGACGGTACCATTGTACACTAAACTTTCTTTGGGACTGAACATGGTCCACTTGCCGATATTCTTTATCGTTGCAGGCTATCTGTTTGGTTATAAGCGACTTAGGGGGGGGTACGCCGACCAGCGACAATTCCTTCTCGATAAGACGCTGCGCGTGTTGGTACCGTATTTCACAGTAGGTCTGGTATTGATAGCGCTACGGCAAGCGAATCCTGGCGGACTGGTCGCCGGATATTGTGGCCACCTATGGTTTCTCGTGACCATCTTCGAGTGCTACGCTGTGGGCAAACTCATCGATTTCGTGTTGTGGGAAAGAAGGAAGACGCAGGCTGCAGCGTTTTTGATAGCCACAATCTGCTATGGGCTGTCTTATTTTGTTGCCTTTGTGTTGGGTGGCAGGTTTCCCCACTACTTTTTCTTCTATTTTGGTGGCATGCTCATTGCCACGGTCGATCTCGATCGGCTGCGAAAATGGCGGATGCTCTTTGCGGCGGTGGCCGTGATGTCGCTTGTCGCAATGGTGCTCGAAGCCATGTTGTGTGACCGGCGGTTGCTCTCGCACCCATGCAGCGTCGCGCTTGTTTTCTCCTCGCTCCTCGTCTTTCGCACGTTGCGCATCGGTGATGTGCCACGATGGTTAAAGAGTCTCGACGCGTGCAGCATGGGCATCTATATCGTGCACCACATTGTCATACAGACGGTTAACCGCACCGATTTGCTTCATCCGGTTCTGCAAACCCACTACAATGCCTATCCGACGATACAGTTTGTCCTTGTCCTGCTCTTCAGTTGGGCTTTTGTGTGGGCACTGCGACGGTACCCCATTGCCCGGTATTTCGGACTATAAGATAAGCATGCCAATTTTATTGGTTTGCCTTCGTGCCGCAATCGCATCGGCTTCGCGGCGTAATCGCATTGCCTTTGCGCCGCAAACGCATTGGCTTTACGCCGCGATCGCAATGCCCTCGCGCCTTAACGCCAACGCCTGAAAAGTTCCAAGCCAAACTTGCATCCAAACGTGCGGTTGCCCTTGCCGTTGCTGACAAACAAGCCAACTGAGAAAAACCGCGTGGTGAAACCATAGCCAAACTCAAGGTATGGGTGCATCTTGCTCGCGTCCAACCACGATACGTAGATGCGCTCCATCTCCATATAATGACCTACAATTGGGAGCCAACTCAACAGCAAGAGCGGCGACTCGTAGGTCAGGTTACCACGAAGGTAATACGGCGATGAATTGTAGTTGTCGCTCCTCAACAACTCAAACTCGCCGCTCCAGTCGTCGTTCCATCCTCCTGGTATGTTGTTTTCCCTAAAGTTCTCATAGTTAAGGAAGTAGGTATTGCGCCCCTTATGCGAATAGAATCCTGCGCCAAGCCTCATCTGCAACGCCTGCAGGCGGTTGAGGTGATGGATGTATTCGGCGTTGAACTCATATCGCTCATATCTGGTGTTTGAGTTCAGCACGTTGGTTATGCCACGGTCATAATCAAATGTCAGGATAGGTCCCGACCAGCCAAGCGGACGATATTGGACCTCGAACACCGGAGCGAAAGCACTGTAATGGGTTGGCTTGCCCATAGCGGTAAAGAAGGCAGGGGTAAACGCCTTGTAACTTTGGTAAAGCGCGCCTACCTGAAATCCTATAAAACTGTTGACGTCGAAGTTGAGCACCAAGCGCCCGTCCGTCTGGGTAAACTCATTGAAAAGGTCTGGGGTCTTCATCAAGACATGGTCGCCAACGTTGTTCAAGATCTGTTCCATGTCGTTGTAGATGAGGTTGTTGCGTATGCGGTTGCCATTGCCGATCTCAAACTTCACATACCTGTTTTTTCGCCGGCTCATATAATAAAATATAGGCAAACGAAAATAATACTGCTTGAGCTTGAAGGAATAACCAAAGCGCAAGTTGCCAAGCAGCTCGGCGTCGTTGCCCGTTTGATAGTTGGCGTGCATGGCAAACTTATACGTGAATCCCCTTCGGTCGCTATAGCTCATGTAGAGCGGGTTCAGCACAGGGTTTATGCGCAGGTAGCCTTGGCTGTTCTGCCCGAAAGTCATCCTTATGCGGTTGAAGACGTTGTTGCCTACGGCATCCCAGAACACCCTTTTCACCCAACTCCCACGCTTCTGCTGCGTAGCCACGGTGTCCACAGTGTCCTTTGCGGCTTTCGCTGCCACCATGTCGTCCATGAGCTTCCTCTCCCGGGCCGAGAGTGGTCCGGGGCGCACGCTATCCATAAGGGCGGGGTCGTCCACATTATTATAATTGTCGTTGTGAAGCGCATTACCCAAGCCATAGTTTGACGTGTAGTGAGCCGACACGTCGTTGCCAAGAAACTTGAAGCGCAACAGCCCCTCACAGTCTTTCGGGAATAGCGAGACTGCGCCCCTATCGCCCATCGTCATGGAGAGCAGCGCGTTGACCATGTCGTATTCGCTCCAGAGGTTGCAGCTGATGATGCGTCCTGTCAGGTTGTCGATAACGGCGTTGCCATGAACGAGTTGGGTGTTCTTGCGCCGACCGTAGAAGCTCAGCTTCACCACGTCGCCCGTGATGGCGTCCACTTTATACTTATAAAACCTGAAGTTGTTTGGGTGGAAAGGGGAAAGAATGGTTTTGCCCACGATGGTCTCATCGTAGATGGTCGGCGTCATGTACCTGTTGAAGCTGCTCATGACATCCCGATAGCCAGGGACGTTGCTGTTCCTCAACAAGACCTTCGTGTCGAAGTCGTTGTATTTTCTCATCCGGATCTTCGAGAAGCTCTCCGTGAGAAACTCCCGCTTGCTGCCTCGCGCAATGATGTAAGCCGTGGGCACAAGCATGAGTATGGGGTTGCGCTTGTCTACCTTGATGAAAGCGCGTGAGTAGGAATAAGACTCATTCGAGAGGTTAGTGGTGTCGATAGTCGTGGCATAGGTGTGGACACGACGGAGCAAAGAGAGTTTCTTAACCCTCTTTGCGTCCGCGTTTATCGATAGCGACAAGAGGACACACAGCAACAATAGCCACGCTATTCCAACTCGCTGAGTTCCAGCCATCTCAACTCTTTTTCGTCCAGCTCGTCCTTGATCTGTGGCAGGCGCTTGCTTTTCTCCGTCAGCTCATCCACGGATAGCGTCCCGCTGCAAAGCATCTCCTCGATTTGTTTTTGCTCTGCCTCAAGGGCCTCTATCTCCTTGGACAACTGCTCAAACTCGCGCTTCTCCTTGAACGACAGTCGGCGACGGGTGTCATGGTGATAGTCTTTCTTCGCCGCTTTGGCTTTCTTGGCAGGAGCGTCATCATCCTTTTCCGACTTCAACGACTTCCATTCCCTGTACTGGGTGTAGTTGCCGGGGAAGTCCTTTATCACCCCACTGCCCTCAAAGACCAGCAGGTGGTCGACCACTTTGTCCATGAAATAACGGTCGTGACTGACCACGATGACACATCCAGGGAAGTCCTGCAAATATTCCTCAAGCACCTGAAGGGTCTGGATGTCGAGGTCGTTGGTAGGCTCGTCGAGCACGAGGAAGTTGGGATTCTTCATCAACACGGAGCAGAGGTAGAGCTTGCGCCGCTCTCCTCCACTGAGCTTGTAGACAAAGTTTTGCTGCTGCTCGGGCGTGAAGAGGAAATAGTTGAGAAACTGCGATGCCGTCATCTTGCGCCCGCCACCCAAATCCACGTAATCGGCGATGTCCGTAATGATGTCGATGACCTTCTGGCTCTCGTCAAACTTCAGCCCGTCTTGTGAGAAATAGCCGAACCTCACGGTCTCGCCGACGTCGAACTTGCCGCCATCGGGTGGCACGAGGCCAAGGAGCATCTTTATGAACGTCGACTTCCCCGTGCCGTTGTTGCCGACGATGCCCATCTTCTCAAAGCGCGCGAAGTTGTAATAGAAATTGTCGAGGATTGTCTTCTCGTTGCCTTGCGAGTCGGTAAACTTCTTCGAAACGTATTGGCACTCAAAGATTTTCGAGCCAATGTACACGTTGCTGGCTTTCAGCCTCACCTGCCGCTCCTCAATGCGCCTGTGGGCACGCTGCTCAAGCTCGTAGAAAGCGTCCTCGCGGTAACGTGCCTTGTGGCTTCTCGCCTGAGGCGTGGATCGCATCCATTCCAGTTCCTTGCGATAGAGGTTGTTGGCGCGGGCTATCTCAGCGCGTCGGTTGTCGATGCGCTCTTGCCGTTTCTCCAGATAGTAACTGTAATTGCCACGGTAGGTGTAAATAGTCTCGTCGTCAAGCTCGAAAATGACATTGCAAACGTTGTCGAGGAAGTAACGGTCGTGGGTGACCATGAGCAAGGTCAGCGTGGAGCGCGAGAGGTAATTCTCAAGCCACACTATCATCTCAAGGTCGAGATGGTTGGTGGGCTCGTCGAGTATGAGGAAGTCGGGCTCGGTGATGAGCACGTTGGCAAGCGCCACGCGCTTGCGTTGGCCTCCGCTTAGCTCCTTCATGGGCTGCGAGAGGTCATCGATATGGAGCTTCGTAAGTATCTGCTTGGCCTTCAATACTTTCTCAGGGTCGCCGTCGTGGTTGAAACAAGCATCCAGCACCGACTCCTCGGGGTCAAAATCGGGAGTTTGCTCAAGATAGCCTACACGTATGTCGTTGTGGAATATTATCGAGCCACTGTCGTGACCTTCCTTGTCGGCTATAATCTCCAAGAGCGTGGACTTGCCCGTGCCGTTCTTGGCAATGAGCCCGACTTTCTGCCCTTCGGAAACCGACATGTTGATGTTGTCGAAGAGCACTTGCGCCCCAAAGGTCTTCGTCAGCCCTTGAATGTCTAAATATGGTGTCATCCTGCGTTATTTTTCAGTATGGCCTATGTCCTTGAGAATCTGACCAATATAGTCGAGCACCTCTTCCTTGCCCGTCTTGGCGTCGGCACTGGTAATGAAGTATGGCGGCAATGCTTCCCATGTGTCGAGAAGCGCGTCCATCCACGCCTTGGCGTTGGCACGTGCCTTGCCAACGGATAGCTTGTCGGCCTTGGTGAAGACAATGGAGAACGGTATGTTGCTCGCGCCGAGCCAATCGATAAACTCCCTGTCGATCTTCTGCTGCTCGTGGCGGATGTCAATGAGCACAAAGACGTTGACAAGCTCCTCGCGCTGGAGGATATATGAGCGGATCATGCGGTCGAGCTTGTCGCGCTCAGTCTTGGAACGCTTGGCATAACCGTAGCCTGGCAGGTCGACGAGATACCAATCGCGGTTGATTATGAAGTGGTTGATGAGCAACGTCTTTCCTGGCGTGGACGATGTCTTTGCCAAACCCTTGTGGTTGCATATCATGTTTATCAAGCTCGACTTGCCCACATTGCTTCGACCGATGAAAGCAAACTCGGGGCGTTGGTCCTTGGGGCACATAGTCACAGTAGGAGACGAAATAGTGTATTCTGCTGTCTTAATTACCATACTTTTATGTTTTTAGTGCAAAGATAATGATTATCTATTATTTTTTTGCTAACTTTGCGCCTAAATAATAAAAATAATAAGGTAAAAAGAAATATCATTATGGCTAAGAGATTTGCCGAGCACGACCGTCTTGACCTTACCAAGACAAATGAAAAGGTTTTAGCAGAATGGGAGAAAAGCGACATCTTCCACAAGAGCATTGATGAACGTGAGGGTTGCCCTGAGTTCATCTTCTTTGAAGGACCTCCTTCTGCAAACGGCCATCCCGGCATTCACCACGTTTTGGCTCGCTCTATAAAGGACACATTCAACCGCTATAAGACCATGAAGGGGTTCCAGGTTCACCGCAAGGCGGGATGGGACACCCACGGACTTCCGGTGGAGCTGGGCGTGGAGAAAGAGCTCGGCATCACCAAGAAGGACATCGACAACAAGGCGTCGGAGAAGTACATCTCCACCGAGGACTACAACCACAAGTGCCGCGAGAATGTGATGATGTTCACAGCCGAGTGGCGTGAGCTGACTGAGAAGATGGGTTACTTCGTTGACCTCGACCATCCTTATATCACCTACGACAACAAGTATATCGAGACCCTCTGGTGGCTCCTCAAGCAGCTCTACAACAAGGGTTTGCTCTATAAGGGCTATACCATCCAGCCCTATTCGCCAGGTGCCGGTACGGGTCTTAGCTCCCACGAGCTGAACCAGCCCGGTTGCTACCGCGACGTGAAGGACCTCACCACCACCGCCCAGTTCCTTATCAAGGATCCGAAGGCAGAGTGGACCAAGTGGGGCAAGCCTTACTTCATCGCTTGGACCACAACCCCTTGGACCTTGCCTTCAAACGTGGCGCTCTGCGTAGGCCCCAAGATCGACTACGTGGCCATCGAGACCTACAACCTCTACAATGGCGAGCCTATGACGCTCATCATGGCCGAGGCTTTGGTGGGCTCTTATCTCAAGGCCGACCAGGAGTGCAAAGAGGGCGACGGCGACTTGCTGCCGTTCGACAAGGAAAAGAAGCAGTGCCCTTGGCGCGTCATCGACCACATGAAAGGCACTGACTTGGAGGGATTGCACTACGAGCAACTCATGCCTTGGGTGAAGCCTTGCGAGAAGGTGGATGCCTTCGCTCCTAAGTTTGTTACCGAGTATGCTGCCGCCCATCCCGAGAAAGTCTTTGCTTCGGAGGACGGTCGCGACAAGTTTGTGGAGATGGAGAGCGAGGCTTTCCGCGTGATCCTCGGCGACTATGTGACAACCGACGATGGTACCGGTATAGTGCATATCGCGCCTACCTTCGGTGCCGACGATGCAAAGGTGGCAAAGGATGCCAACATTCCTGCCTTATACCTTATTAATAAGAAGGGCGAGACCCGTCCGATGGTGGATCTTCAGGGCAAGTTCTATGTCTTGGAAGACCTCGACGACAACTTCATCGCTACTTGCGTAGACAAGGAGGCTTACAGCCACCACGCCGGCGACTATGTGAAGAACGCCTACGACCCACAGTTCAACGTGGACGGCGTGTGGGACAAGAAGGCTTCGGAGAAGGCAGAGGACCTTAACATCGTGCTCTGCTATGAGCTGAAGCAGGAGGGCAAGGCCTTCAAGAGTGAGAAGCACGTGCACAACTATCCCCACTGCTGGCGCACCGACAAGCCCATCCTCTACTATCCCTTGGACAGTTGGTTTATCAAGGACACTGCCCGCAAGGAGCGCATGGTGGAGCTCAACAAGACCATCAACTGGCAGCCCGAAAGCACAGGTACAGGCCGCTTCGGCAACTGGCTGGAGAACCTGAACGACTGGAACCTCTCTCGCTCTCGTTTCTGGGGAACCCCACTGCCTATCTGGCGCGACGAGAACCGTGGCGAGAAGTGTATCGGCAGTTTGGAGGAGCTTTATGCAGAGATAGAGAAGTCGGTTGCCGCAGGCATCATGCAGAGCAACCCCTTGAAGGATAACGGCTTCGTGCCTGGAGACTATAGCCAGGAGAACTATGATAAGATAGACCTCCACCGCCCCTACGTGGACAACATCGTGTTGGTAAACGATGAGGGCAAGCCTATGCACCGCGAGAGCGACTTGATTGATGTGTGGTTCGACTCCGGTTCCATGCCTTACGCCCAGCTCCACTATCCGTTCGAGGGAGAGATGGCCAGCGGCACGGAGGCTGACCGCGAGGCTCTGATCCACAGCACCTACGAGGGATACGCCATCCCGCCGAAGTTCTATCCCGCCGACTTCATCAACGAGGGCGTGGACCAGACCCGCGGATGGT
>CAVHEN010000084.1:0-7772 GCA_963635115.1 Oscillospiraceae bacterium
AGTCAGCGTTGGTGAGACCGGCAAAAGCCTTCGCGGCATCAATGTCGGCAGGCACAGAGCTCTTCACTTGGAACTCCTGGATGCCGCTACCCGTAAAGGCGTTCTCCTGGATGGACGTTACCTTCTCGGGGATGGTCAGCTGGCGAAGCAGCGAGCAGTTCTGGAAAGCGTTGGTCTCGATGGTCTGCGTGCTGTCGGGCAGCATGATGTGCTGCAACGAGGTGCAGCCAGAGAACATGCCATTATAGATAGTGTCCAGTCCGCAAGAGCCGAAGGCGCGGAACTCGTCGAACGACTCTATTTCCTTACCCTTGAAGAGCGTCTTCAGGTCTTGGGGCTTGGGACGGGTGGCATCCACGTAGCTGAAGTTCGTGCCGTCGTTGAGCTTTGTCATGAAGCGGTACGGATGGAGCAGGATGTCGCCCACCTTAGAGTCGAGCGGTTCGAAGAAGCAGGGGGCAAACTTGTCCTTGTACTTCACCCAAGCCGTGTCAGCAAGGAAGGCATCCTCCTGGTCGAGGCAGAACTTAATCTTCAACTTCGGGGTGTCGTCGAACACACCGTTGCCAAGGGTTAACTGTTCCGGCTTCATCTGCTCGCAGTGGTTGGTTCCGTCGGTCACCTGATAGATGAGGTTGAGGTTCTCAAACTCGGGGCAGTGAGCAAAGGCGGAGTCTTGCAAGGCAATGTAGAAGCTCTTGTCGTAGACGTCGGCCACATTGGTGTGGGAGTCCGTCATGTCGAGAGTCTTCAAGAGTTTGTTGCCCTTGAAGGCGTCGTTCTTCACATAGTCGAGCTTGTAGTTGTTCCAGTTGCCGAAGTCGTTGATGAGCGCGGCGAGACCTTCGTTCTTCTTAAGCTCATCGTCGTCGCCCGCATACACATACACGTGGTCGATGTTGTGCGTCCCAGAGGTGGTGCGCAGCGGAAGGGTGTTCTTGTCGTAAGCCAAGGCATAGTTGCAGCTCCATTCCAGTTGCTTGCGCACGATGGGCACGTCTACGGCTTCGAATTTGTCCTTGTATCTCGACCAGTATTCGTCGTCGAGGAATTCCTGGAGCACTTCTTTGCCCACCTTAATCTTCACATTAGCGAGCACCGTGCTGTCCATGCCGGCGAAGATGTCGCCCATGGGGATGAAGTTGTCAGGCGTGAGTGCCTTGTAGCAGTGGTTGGCACTCTCAGCACCAGTGCTGCGGTTCACGAGGTTTAGCGTTTTAAGTGCTGTACAACCGCTAAACATGGAGTCGGGGAGGGCTATGGTGAGACCTCCAGCAATCGAGCGAGAACCGTCGCCATAGCGTTCCTGAAACTTCACTTCCTCAAGTTTTTTCTTGTTGTGGAAGGCATCGTAGGCCACTGCCACGGTCTGGTAGTCGTCATTTCCAGAGCCGCAGTCGTTGTAGATGATGGCCACGTCGCGATCCTCCATAGACTTGACGTACATGTGGGGCACGTTAGAGATCTGTTCCGTGTTCACCACATAGCCGCCACCCGTCATCGACCAGGTGGCGGGACGGTGATAGTTCTTCTTAATACGGTTGGAGATGTAGTTGAAGGCTGTGTTGTAGTCGTGGATAGTACCAACCATTTTGGCGCTGACATATGCTGCGGCGTCTAAGGAGGCAAGTGCGCCTGCTACCATGCCGCTAATCCAAGCTGAGCGTGTAATAAATTCATCACCGATTACCCGTAATCCTTGCTTGGCTGCCAACATCCCTATCTGTTCTCTTGTAAGCTTAAAGAACAAAGCTTCGGAAACCTTCGAAACGCCTGCATTAAAAAAGGCCTCTATCGCCTCCAATTCCGAAGGTTGTAATATCATTCCACCAATATTTTGCGTAATATAGAACGTTACAGCATTTGCATAACGGAGCGCTCCTGGTGCTGCCGTAGTAGCTGCTACTGTATTACCAGCAGTAGCTACCGTGATAGCCACCTCCACGCCGATAACGAGAAGCGTCCACCAAGAAGTCTTCAAGGATGAAACCTGTTTGGAGGTCATGCCGTTCATTACCTTAGTGGCGTAATCGTATGTGATGCCGTTGACGGTGACTGCCGTTGCATCGGTCGGCAAGTAGTCGGAGGCCACGATGAGGTCCTTGTACTGACTCCAGTTGGGGTCAGTGATGTAGTCGTTGTAGAGAGCAGGAAGCACGCGGATGCGGAAATCTTCATCCACGCCATCAAAGACATGCTCACCAATAAACACCTGCGAAGGCTTGATGGCCACATAGTGGTTGGTGCCCTTGGTGTTGAGCATGAACATGTTGAGCACCTTCAGGTTGGAACATCCTTTGAACGTTTCGTTCGGGATAATCAGCGAAAAGTCGGTGATGGTGTTGTAGTTGTTTGCTACGATGTCCTCAAACTTGATCTCCTTGATGCACGTCTGGTTCTGGAAGCCACTGGCAGAGAGCGCCAATGTCTTGTAGTGGTTAGGATAAGTCTCGCCGATGTCGCTGTAGAGATTCATCACGCCGTTCTTGCTGTTGATCTTGTCGACGTTAACACCGCTGGCAAACATGTACTTCACCTTGTCGCTTTGGTTGTAAACCAATACTTGGGACGGAGAGAAGTTGCGGAAATTGGCCTTAAACGGAGAGAGTATCGCCTCCATCTCCGTGTTGTTGTTGCTCCTATAACGCGTCTGGCCATCAGCCGAGGTGTAATAAGAATAGATGACGCCATCCTCGGTGTAGTCCGTTGCGCCGAAGTCGCCCTCTTGTATCAGAGACTTATATTGTGACCAACCGTAGGTGTCATCATTCAGGAACGCACTCACCAAGTCGCGAGGCACATAGATCTTCACGTTCTCGCAACCGGCAAACACATTCTTGCCGATGGGCAAATTCTCTGGACGCAGGTATTCCACGTGGTCATTGCCTTCATCAGAATAAAGGGCAATGTTGAACGCCGTGAGGTTCGCGCAGTTGGCAAACGCAGAGTCGCCAATCTCAATCTTGAAGGCTTGGCTGGCACGTCTGGCCGACTTGGTGATTTCCTGGAACTTGACGGTGTGGATATTGTCCTTGCCTTTGAATGAGCTTGTCCATATCTTGGTGGTGTTGTAGTCGTAGGTCTGACCGATGTCCTGATAAATCCAAAGAGTGTTCTTGCCATCGCCGTTGATGTAGCTATCGTCCGCACCAATCACGTGCACCTGATGTACGTTGCCATTCTTGACCACCGAACCCGTCTTGTCGCGGTTGCGGTCGTAAGCATAGCGAGCGCCGTACTCGGCATTGACATCCTCCGTACGCATGGAGGTTGTAGGCACAAGGTGGCTCTTGTACTTGCTCCAGATAGAGTCGTTGCAGAACTCATCGTAGTATTCAGCATCTACATACACCTTGGCATCGGGGCAGTTGGCAAACATCTTGTCGCCTGCCGGGCGCACGTCGCTGGGGCGGAGCATCACGTCGTGGTCATCGCCTGCAAACATGCGGTAGTACATCTTCAACGCCTTGAAGTTGCTGCCAAAGGCGTAGTCGTTGATGGTCATGTTGATCCATCCGCAAGCCTTTGTTCCTGCCAGGTTGCTCACGTTGTCCCAGAAGTACAGCTCCTCTGCGCCATTGACGCTTTCTATCACGGTGTTGAAATAGTCGTTGCCCGAGCTACCAATGTCCACGCAAGCATAGTAAGTGCCTTTGCCCGAGGTGGACACTCCGGTGATGTGGGTCTCAGTCACCGACTTGCCGTTCACGCTTACCTTTTTGCCAGTCACCTCATATTGCAGGTTGCCCTCGTTGTACTTCGACTTGGTCACGCCGCCACTCTTGTCGTAGCCACGGATAAGTCCAGAGTAGTTGCCGCTCTCAGCGTGTATGGTGATAGTTCCTGTGCTTTGGTCAATGTCGCAGTTGTCTATTGTCGTGCTGTTGTCGGTCATATAGCCCACAACGCCACCTACATAGTTGTTGCCCCACACGGTGGAGGGGCCAATGGTGGTGCATCGATACAACTTCGCACCTGAGTCCATATAGCCGGCAATACCGCCGATGCGTTGCTCGTGAGCTTTTATAATGCCTTGGAACGAACAGTCGCGCACCTCGGCACTCATGTCTACCTTGCCCACGATGCCGCCCACATAGTCGGGCGTACCTGTGGATTGGTCGCGTGCAATTTCTCCGTTGGTCACATTGCAGTTCTCTATGTAACCGTTCTTGCTTTTATCGTCGGGATTTTGCGTAAGGAAACCCGCAATCAGTCCCTGGTAATCATTGTCGAGCGCATTGACCCAAGGGTGGTTGAGGTTGATGTTCTTAATGGCGCCGTCCTTCACGTAGCCGAACATTCCGGCGTATTTCTGGCTCCATATCGCAACGCTGTCAATGGTGAATTCCTGTCCGTCGAACACGCCGGCAAAGGGATGGTCGCTTGAACCTATCGGGTGCAGATAGCCCTGATTGCCCATGTTGATGTCGTTCATCAACTTACCATTGATGCTCGTGCTACCGCCGTTTACCTTCGTGGCAAACCATTGCAGTTGCTTGGGAGTGTATATCTCGTAGTAACCGTCGAACAAGCCTGGCTCTTCAAACAGGGAGTCAGTGCCGCAAATCGTGTCGCAAGACCCTACGGTGGCGTTGAGGATAATGGAATCTGCCACCGTACAGTCAACGATGGCGTTGGCTGGTGTGCGACCTCGCAGATAGCCTACAATACCGCCGATATAGTCCTTTCCCACTACGGCAGATGAGCCGCCGTCGTAGTTCTTGAAGTGGCAGTTGGATACCAAACCGCTATTGAGGAGGCCGACGATACCGCCGACCGAGGTGCCGTCTGTGCGGACGAAACCGTTGGCAGTACAATCTTTTGCCGTGGACTCACGCAGTTCACCTACGATACCGCCCACGCAGTTGATGTCCTTGCAGTCGTCATACTGACTGATGGCGTAGATGATGTCGGTCATCGTAGAATGGCAGTTCTCTATCACCGTTCCTGACGTAGCTAAACCACAGACAGGAGCAACGCCATACTGTATAGAGGACATCACGTCGTCGCGTGTGGCCTTCATCTTGGCGCCTTTCACAATCACGTTGCGGATGGTGGCGCCTTGCGTCACACCGAAGAGGCCGCTGGCTATTGCCTTGCGCAGCACAATGCCCGCGACGGTGTGGTTCTGACCATTGAACTTACCTTTGTAATAGACAAAATTCACGCTCTGTTCGTTCACCAGGCCAATCGGCGTCCAGTAGGCATCGCCGAGCGTCGACACGTCGATGTCAGCCGTGAGTACACCGTTGATGGCGTTGTCACCCGAGTTTACCTTGTCGGCAAACCATTTGAGTTGCTCGGCAGAGGTAATCTCGTAATAGCTGGTGTCGTTGAGCGTAGGGGTCGCCGTGTCGGCATGAGCCGCCGTCACAAACAGCGAAAGCATCATTGCCAGAACAGCAACAACTTTCAGCTGCGCGACCCTCAAAGCAGAAGTACACAAGTTGTTCATAATATTTGTTGTTTATAGTGTTTATAGTAGATCCGTGTCGTCTTAAATATAATGAGGTAGTTGCTAACCTGCCAAAAGACGTAAGGCGAAGGTCGTATGTCCTACCTTCGCCTTATTTCCTTGTTTCTCAAGATGTATAGGACTACACAGGCATGGGAGTGCTTATTTGCCCCATTCGCTTGGGTTGGCACGCCACTGGTGGAGGAGTTCCACGTGTTCCTGTTTGATGTAGCCAGTTTGCAGGGCTGTTTCAACCACTGCCTCGTAGTTTGTCAGCGTTGTGAGTTCCACGTTGGCAGCCTTGAATGCCTCCTCAGCCACGGGGAAGCCGTAAGTGTAGCTTGCCACCATGCCGATTACTTCGCAGCCGTGCTGGCGCAGCGCCTCCACAGCTTTCAGACTGCTGCCGCCCGTTGAGATGAGATCCTCAATGACCACCACCTTCATGCCCTTTTGCAAGTCGCCCTCAATGAGGTTCGTCATGCCGTGATCCTTGGGTTTCGAACGAACGTAGGCAAAGGGAAGACCCAGTGCATCTGCCACGAGTGCGCCCTGAGCGATGGCACCAGTAGCCACGCCAGCTACGGCCTCTGCCTCGGGATATTTCTCAGCCACAATGCGGCTCAGTTCCAACTTAACGAAACTGCGCAGCGAGGGGAAGGCCAACGTCTTGCGGTTGTCGCAATAGAAGGGCGACTTCCAGCCGCTTGCCCACGTGAAGGGCTGTTCGGGCTGCAACTTGATGGCTTTTACGTTGAGCAGTTTCTCTGCAAAAATCTTTTCCAGCATATTCTTTGTTTTGATTATTAGTAGCAATGTAGTGTTATTCTGGGCAAAGTTACAACTTTTTCACAGCGGCTTGCAACGTGCCGCCACACATTCTTCGTACTTTTGGACACAGGAAAGCCTAAGCCCTTTCCACCCCCGACATGACAAAACGCATTCTCTCCCTCCTCCCGTTGCTTCCCCTTTGTGCCACGGCGCAGACCTCCAAGCCCAACATCATCGTGCTCGTGGCCGACGATTTGGGCTACGGTGACCTCTCGTGCTACGGCGCACAACGGGTGCAGACCCCGACCGTGGACAGTCTGGCAGAACGGGGAGTGAGGCTCACCAATATGCACGCCTGTGCCTCCACTTCCACCCCCTCGCGCTACGCACTGCTTACGGGTGAGTACCCCTTCCGCCGCCGTGGCACCGACGTGGCAGCTGGCAATGCGGCAATGATTATCGACCCGTCGCAGACCACCGTGGCCGACCTTATGCACCGTGCGGGCTACGCCACGGCGGCTATTGGCAAGTGGCACCTGGGACTGGGCAGTCGCAGCGGACAGCAGGACTGGAACGGGCAGCTCGACCTTACGCCGCGCGACCTTGGCTTTGACTACCATTATATTATGGCTGCCACGGCAGACCGTGTGCCTTGCGTGTACATAGAGGACGGACGAGTAGCCAACCACGACGCCACAGCCCCTATCAGCGTGAGCTACCGAGAAAACTTCCCCGGCGAGCCCACCGGACGCGACAATCCCGAACTGCTCACCAAGTTGCGCCCAAGCCACGGCCACGACATGAGCATCGTGAACGGCATATCGCGCATAGGCTATATGAAAGGCGGCGGAAAAGCCCTTTGGCAGGACGAGACCATCGCCGACAGCATTGTGGCGCATGCCATTGGTTTCATCGACTCCCACCGGGCAGCTCCGTTCTTTATGTACCTTTGCACAAACGATGTGCACGTGCCGCGGATGCCCCACGAACGCTTCCGCGGTAAGAGCGTGATGGGACTGCGCGGCGAAGCCATCATGCAGTTTGACTGGACGGTGCGCCAGCTCACCGACGCCCTGCGCCAACGTGGACTCGACAAGAATACGCTCCTGCTCATTACGAGCGACAACGGCCCCGTACTCGACGACGGCTATCAAGACCAAGCCGAGGAACTCTGCGGCGACCATCGTCCAGGCGGCCCGTTCCGCGGTGGCAAATACAGTGCCTTCGAGGCAGGATCCGCCGTGCCGTTCATCGTGTACTGGCCAGACGGGGCAGAGAGCGGCAAACAGGTGAACGCCCTTGCCTCGCTCATCGACCTGTCCGCCTCGTTGGCCGCTCTTACAGGGACACAACTCAACGAGGGCGACGCTCCCGACAGCGAGAACCACCTGAACACTTGGCTGGGGCGAGATAACCGTCCGCGAACGTGTGCCGTGAGCATGGCCAGCAACCGCAGTCTGACGCTCCGCACGCAGCACTATAAATACATCTCGCCCTCCGAAGGCGCACCAATGGTCAGCTGGGGACCGAAGATAGAGACGGGCTA
>CAVHEN010000085.1:0-7671 GCA_963635115.1 Oscillospiraceae bacterium
GCCCGAAAATAGGCCTTAGAAGCCGTCTGATGCGTATTAGTCGGCAAGCTTAGCCTTGATGAACTCGCGGTTGAGGCGAGCGATGTTGGCGATTGACTCGTTCTTCGGGCACTCAGCCTCGCAAGCGCGGGTGTTGGTGCAGTTACCGAAACCGAGCTCCTCCATCTTGGCAACCATGTTCTTGGCACGACGTGCGGCCTCTACGCGACCTTGTGGCAGGAGCGCGAACTGGCTGACCTTAGATGAGACGAAGAGCATTGCGGAACCGTTCTTACAAGCTGAAACGCAAGCGCCGCAGCCGATGCAAGTAGCGCAATCCATGGCCTCATCGGCAGCCTCCTTGGAGATAAGGATGGCGTTGGCGTCCTGGGCCTGGCCAGTGCGCACGCTGGTGTAACCACCTGCTGCGATGATCTTGTCGAAAGCCGAGCGGTCTACCATGCAGTCCTTGATGATGGGGAAGGCAGCCGAGCGCCAAGGCTCAACGGTGATGACATCGCCATCGTGGAAACGACGCATGTAGAGCTGGCAAGTGGTAGCGCCCTGCGCTGGTCCGTGGGGATGACCGTTGATATAGAGTGAGCACATACCGCAGATACCCTCGCGGCAATCGTGGTCGAAGACGAAAGGCTCGTTGCCACCCTCAATGAGTTGCTCGTTAAGGATGTCAAGCATCTCCAGGAAAGAGGTGTCTCCAGGGATGTCTTTCATCTCAAAGGTGTCGAAGTGGCCTTCTGCTTTAGGGCCGTTCTGACGCCAAACCTTCAGTGTGAATGATATATTCTGATCCATTGTTTTTCTTGAGTTAATGAACTTAAAAACTATGATTTATAGTTACGCGTCTGAACCTTGATGTACTGGTAGTTGAGGTCTTCCTTGTAGAGCACAGGGGCTTCGTTCTCACCCTTGTACTCCCAGCAAGCCACGTACATGTAGTTTTCGTCATCACGCTTTGCCTCGCCTTCCTCGGTCTGGCTCTCCTCGCGGAAGTGGCCACCGCAGCTCTCGTTGCGCTCAAGTGCGTCGTAAGCGATGAGCTCGCCCATGAGGATGAAGTCGCGAAGGTGGAGGGCCTTGTCGAGCTCGACGTTGAGTCCTTCCTTGGATCCTGGCACACGCACGCAGGTGTTGAACTGCTCGCGCACGTCCTTCAGCTTGGCGAGGGCCTCCTTCAGGCCTTCTGCGTTGCGGGCCATGCCAACGTAGTTCCACATGATGTTGTAGAGCTCCTTGTGGATGGAGTCTACGCTCTTCAACTTAGACTTGTCGGCCTGCTTGTTCTGGATGTCCATAATGCGGTCGATCTCGGCCTGCACGTTCTTCTCAGCCTCGACAAACTCAGGAGCGTCAACGCTTGGCTTCTTCACCTGGATCTGGTCTGAGAGATAGTTCTGCATGGTGTAAGGAATAACGAAGTAGCCATCTGACAGACCCTGCATCAAGGCGGAAGCGCCGAGGCGGTTTGCGCCGTGGTCAGAGAAGTTGCACTCGCCGAGGGCGAAGAGACCCTTCACGTTGGTCTGCAGCTCATAGTCTACCCAAAGGCCACCCATGGTGTAGTGGATAGCAGGGAAGATCATCATCGGGTTGTCGTGAGGATCCACGTCGGTGATCTCCTCGTACATGTCGAAGAGGTTGCCATAGCGCTGGTCTACCACGTCGCGGCCAAGGCGGTTGAAAGCCTCTGAGAAGTCGAGGAACACGGCCAAGCCAGTGTTGTTCACGCCATAGCCCTTGTCGGTACGCTCCTTTGCAGCACGTGAAGCAACGTCACGAGGCACGAGGTTACCGAATGCGGGATAGCGGCGCTCGAGGTAGTAGTCGCGGTCTTCCTCAGGAATGTCACGGCCCTTGAGCTCGCCCTTCTGCAGTTTCTTGGCGTCCTCAAGCTTCTTGGGCACCCAGATGCGACCGTCGTTACGAAGCGACTCTGACATCAATGTCAGCTTCGACTGCTTGTCGCCGTGCACGGGGATACATGTCGGATGAATCTGCACGAAGCAAGGATTTGCGAACCAAGCGCCCTTGCGGTAAGCCTGGATGGCGGCGGTGCAGTTGCAGCCCATGGCGTTGGTAGAGAGGAAGTATGTGTTGCCATAACCACCAGTGGCAAGGCAAACGGCGTGAGCTGAATAGCGCTCCAACTTGCCTGTGACGAGGTTCTTGGCGATGACACCACGGCAACGGCCGTCGATGATGACCACGTCCTCAATCTCCGTGCGAGTGTGAAGCTCCACGGTGCCGTTGTTCACCTCTTTCATCAATGAAGAGTAAGCGCCGAGCAAAAGCTGCTGGCCGGTCTGACCCTTGGCGTAGAACGTACGGCTCACCTGAACGCCACCGAACGAACGGTTGGCGAGCATGCCACCATACTCACGTGCGAAAGGCACGCCCTGGGCAACGCACTGGTCGATGATGTTGGCGCTCACCTCTGCCAAACGGTAGACGTTGGCCTCACGAGCACGGTAGTCGCCACCCTTGATGGTGTCGTAGAACAAGCGGTAAACGGCGTCACCGTCGTTCTGGTAGTTCTTGGCTGCATTGATACCACCCTGCGCGGCGATAGAGTGAGCGCGGCGAGGAGAGTCCTGAATGCAGAAGTTGATCACATGGAAGCCCATCTCGCCAAGAGAGGCTGCGGCGCTTGCTCCAGCCAGACCCGTACCCACGACGATGATGTCGAGCTTACGCTTGTTGGTTGGGTTCACCAGTTTTTGATGAGCTTTATAGTTAGTCCATTTCTCGGCCAGAGAGCCTTCTGGAATTCTTGAATCTATCTGAGTCATTGTATTATGAGTTTATAGTTGTTGGGATTATAGTCTATAGTTTGTGAGTTTTTCGTTTTATAGTCTTGAATAGCGGTTGGCTATCGGTTTCATCAACTAAAAACTAAAAACTATATTTGCTATCAACTATTAGAAGCTGGGGGCGAAACCGAACCAGAATGAGAGTACCAAGAAAGCGAAAACAGCCATGAGGACGGTGACGTAGGCGATACCGATGCACTGCCAACGCTTCAGCCAAATCTTGCCGCTCCAACCTAAGGTCTGCATTGCTGACCAGAAACCGTGTGAGAGGTGGAACCACAAGGCAACGATCCACACGAGATAGAGCACTGAGTAGACGGGGTTGGCGAATGTCTGCTGAATCCAGCCAAAGCCATCAGCGGGAGCCGGTGTAGTGGCGCAGCCAGCGAGCTCGGCGAGCATCATGTGCGCCCAGAAGTTGTAGAGGTGGAGCAGAAGGCCTACCACGATGATAAGACCAAGCACCAACATGTTCTGAGAAGCCCAAGACACCTCAGGGCGACGGCTTGTCACCTCATAGCGCTGTGGGCCACGAGCCCTACGGTTCTGAGCCGTGAGGATGAACGCGTAAACGATGTGGCACACTGCCAAGAAGGCAAGGCCAAGCGTTCCCGCTACTGCGTACCAGTTGCTTCCCAAAAACTCACAAACCATGTTGTAGGCATTCCCAGAGAAGAATGCGGCAACGTTCATGCAGCAGTGGAAGGTCAGGAAGAGAATGAGGCAGATGCCAGTGACAGACATCACCACCTTTCTACCAATCGGAGAATTGATTAACCACATAAATGATTGAGTTTAAAGATAATATTAATGTTATGTTTTTGTATTATAATCAATTTGGGGCATGCGCACACCTCACCTTCGGTACCGATTGCGCCATTCCGGTGCAAAAATACTATAATTTCAGGAATTTAACAAGTCAAAACGGCAAAAATTCCACATTATTTGTATTGGCACGATACTAACTTTTAGGTAGCAAATGTTAAAAGCCATAGCCGCATGATATTTTCGCAAGGCAATTCCTTGATATAAGGCGATTCCTTGAACCTATTACGAAGAACTTGCAAGGCAGGCATGATACGGACAACCCAAACGGCCTGCCCTATTGTTCCTGCAAGAGACGGCCGAGAAGGAAGGTGGCATTCTGGTTGCGGGCAACGCCCGTAGTGATGCGATAAGAATAGGTAACATCTGCGCCCAGCGCTATCTCGAAACAATAGTTGTGGAAACGGTCGGGGCGCTGGTCGGCCATGCGCGAGAGTTCGAGGTCGTGGGTGGCAATGACACCTGTGACGGCGCAACGCGAGATATGCTCAAGGAAGAGACGCGAGCCGTTTAGTTTGTCGGCGGAATTGGTGCCGCGGAGTATCTCGTCGAGGATGATGAGCGTCGTCTCCACTTGCGACGTGTGGCGGAGCAGTTGTTTGAGGCGGAGCAGCTCGGCGTTGAAATAACTGATGCCATGCGTAAGGTCATCGGTCGTGCGCATGCTGGTGAACAGGGAAAAGACGGAGACACGCAGCCGGTCGGCAAACACGGGCAGACCGTTCATCGCCAGGATATAGTTCACGCCGAGCGTGCGTAGAAAGGTGCTCTTGCCAGCCATATTCGCACCGGTTACGATATAGTAGTGGCGGTCGGCAAGGGAGAAGTCGTTTGGCACGGCCTTTTCGCCAAGGAACGGGTGGCAGAGCCCGTGAGCCTCATAGACCACCGCGCTACGGTCGTCCACCACTTCTGCAGTGGACGTGCCAAGAGCGTTGTGGCGGAACACCGCCATCGACACCAAGGCATCCATCCGCGACAGCGTATCCATCCACGTGTCAACGTCCGCTGGAAACGAGCGTTGCCAACGGAGCACGCGACGCAGAAGGAAGAAGTCGCTCAGGAAAAAGATGTCGAAGAACAACAGTCCGAGGATATTGCCACGCCTGTCGATGGCATCGAGTATGCCGTCGCTCTCATGAAAGGCCTCCCGCATGCCCTGCACGTCGGTGACGAGCGTTCGCAGTTCGTCCGACGACGCCATCAGTTGCTCATCGGAAGCCAGGTCGCCGATTTGGCGCACCAGCCGCGAGCAGGCTGAGAATGATTTATGCAGGCGGTCGACGGCGCGGCCAACAGCCAAGAGCGTGCCATGGCAAACACCCAACGCCGCCCCAAGCAGAAGAATGGCAAAGAGCACAGGCACACTGGACGGAACGGAGGTGAAGACCGACAAGCCAACCAGCGCATAGAGCGCGACCAGCAGACAACAAGCCACGACAAGCGCCGCACCACTGCCCACCCAACCGGCAATAGGCACCGCGGCGGCAGCGGCAAGCGACTGCGTGACGGTCCGCGTATCGACCTTTTCGCGCACGCCAGAAGCAAGGAACGTCATGCACCAGTCGATATGGTTTGCCAATGCGCCGACAGCCTTCTCGCGTTGTCCAATGGCCGACACATCGGCGAGTCCTGGATAACCATTGTTGCCGGAAAGACACAGTGCGAGGTAGTCGCGTCCGCCCGTGGTTACCGTCCGGTTGATGCGCTGGAAGAGCGAGCCCTCGCCGAACACATCCATGTCGAATGTATAGGGATGACTGGCATCGACATATTGAGCGCCACCGTCGAAACCGGAGAAGTCACCCTTCAACCCAGCCTGCTCACGGAGATGCACAGCCAACAAGTCTTCCGCCCTACTGACGCACTCCGAGTTTGCCACATCTGCCCGACGTATCACCACATAAGCGGCAAACGCCAACGCCGACGCCACCAGCAGCGGCCATCCCCAAGCGGTGGTGGTATATGCCACCAAGGCGGCGATGCCAGACAGGAACGACACTATCTCGCCAGCCACAAACGCTCGGTTGCGACGGTGCAACAAGACAATGCGGCCACGCAGCGTCTCGGCGCGGCTACTATAATAGGATTGGAGTTCGGACTTCGTCATATTCAGCTTTCAAAGTTACGCAAAACTATAAAGATGAAGAAGCCGGTTAAGTTTTTTAAGGATTTCTTATTGCTTTCAAAAGAGTCCCCTACTCCCTCTCGTACACGGGCACCGCCTTCTTTACGGTTTTGCCGTTCTCCACGACCGTGACATGGCACTGGCGGTAGCCGCTCTCGCGGAGGACGGTGAAGAACTCCGGGTCTTCATGCTCTACTTCTTTCATGGCATTGCCTTTGCTGACAAGCAAAACGAAGTCTGGTTTCCGCGCCCTTATTGCTTGGTGCCGTTCCTCTTTCATTTCCGCACTCGCATTGAGTTGCAGCGCCCAATACTTGCAAGCAGGCAGGGCACGGGCAAGAATGCCGTAGCCATGGTCTCTTGCTCCAACAAGTATTCGTGGGTATTGCTTCTGTCGCAACACCATTTGCACTTCATCCCATCGTTCTTGGTCTTCTGAAGGGAAGAACACAAAACGGCTCCAACGCGTGTTGTATGCAGTGCCGCACAGGAAGATACACGCCACGATGGCAGCAAACACAATTTGCGGACACCGGTTGATCCACCGGACGCAACAGTGCACAATCAGCAATAGAACAAAGATGCAAAACGGTGTGACGATAGTGAAATAATGGTTTATCGACGGCTCCAACTCCAGAAAGAGAAAGAACGGAACATAAGCAAGCAATAACCAGTAGGCGACGCGGAAACAACGACAGAAAAGAACGGCTCCCGCAAAGATGCCGACCAGCATCACGGTAAAACTGACCGACTTAGGATTAGTAAATAAGGTATAGAGCACTGTACGATCAACCCCTGGGTCATCGCCTCGTCCTGTGATGAGAAACGTGTTTACAAAATACTCCTGCACCATCGCCGTAAGGTTGCCTTTCCACAGGAAGTACACGACAAATGGTAGCGTCAGCGAGGCTATGCCGAGCAGACCGAAGAGCAAGCCGTCGGCACGCTTTCTGCTAAGCGACACGCCAAGCAAGACAAGCGCCATGCCGCCCATCAGCACAAACAGGTTCCACTTGATGAGCAGGCACCATGCCATGCCCACGCCCAGCCAAAGGGCATACTTCCTGACCGTTGCTCCCTGCGGGGACATCAGCGCACGGCAGGTGCAATAGATGCCAATGCATATCCACGGCATGCAAAAGTCCTCGCCCACCACTTCTTCATGAATTCCACGGTAGAACATCAATGCCGGCATCACGGCAAGCACCAGCAGCGACTCACGCCTGCCAACAAACAATCGCGCCGTGCGCCACACTATGGCGAAAGTCACGGTATAGGCCAGCACGCTAAGCCAAAACACGCCTATATAAGATGTGGGCGAAAGAAGATAGCCTATGCCATAGATGAGCCAAAGCAGCGGACCCTTGGAGTCGGCAAAGTCAACGTAAGGTGTCATACCCTCCATCCAAGCCTTACCGCAAGTGAAGAACCAGGCTGAGTCTGCACGATGAGCACACAAGTGGGTCAAGAAAGAATCTGGCGAGAGAAGAGCCAGCAAGAAGAAAGAGAAGAGAAAAAAGCCTATCCAGCTAAGAACTGTAAGCCGATGTGGGGGGGTAGGTTGCAAATTGATCATAAAAGCTCTATGTTACTAAAAAACTGTTACGCAACAACCGTTGTTCCGCACGGACGCCACGCCAACACGATGCAAAAGTAGCAAAATGTTTTCAAAACCGCACATTTCCAACCAGATAATTGAACTACGACCACCTGCTCTATTCGCGAGATTCGTCTTATTCGTGGTTAAACAAAAGCGAACCATTGGCATCTTACTTTTCGAACCACGAATACGACGAATCCTACGAATATCATTCCCGACCGCTGACGTTATCTTCTATTTGACAATAGGGCTTGCCCAAAGCCCTTCGCCCCCCCTTACCCTACTCTCTTGCATACACGGGCACCGCCTTC
>CAVHEN010000086.1:0-6098 GCA_963635115.1 Oscillospiraceae bacterium
GAGCTTTAGCGGACAGCACTATTGTATTTATAGAGAACAAGCCATTTGTATACAACAAGCCGCTTATAGAGAGGAACCAGGCAGCATGGGCGTCAAAGTCTCTTGATCTCTCCATTTGCCTGAAGCAAGGAGATTACCACATTGTTGTAATCGCTTATTGCCGCGGCACGCTTCATGGCATGTGATACACTCTCGTCCAAGACGTTGGCAAATTCTAAATAGGTTATCTCGCCATTCTCATATTCCGTCTCGGCAAGGCGTGCCATTTCATTCACTTGGCTGTAGCCATCACCATTGTAATAATCCATCTTCTCGCGCGCCACTGACAACTTGTTGAGCAAGACGTAATATTCTTGGCGTCGTTGTGCCTCATCCTGCCTCATCGCCAGGTCTGCCATCTCGCGATCACGTTTCGCCGCCCTCACCTTGGCCTTAGTGGCACCAAAGAACAATGGCACGCCTATGCCCACCTCGAAGCCCATGAAGTTTCCTCCGCTGAACCTTGAGCGATCTTGGTGGTACGGGTTCCACGATGATATCACGAGTTGGTCGCGCAACGATAACGACAGCGACGGCGCAAAACCGTTCTTTGCCAACGTCACCGCCCTGTCGGCAACCGCTATCTTGTCTTGAGCATACTGTCCCTCTACCGTGTTGGAGAAATTGAACTCACTCACGTCCAACTTTAATGCCTCCAACCTTGACTCAGCGGGCAACATTGGCTCAGCGACGTTCATCAACGACATCATCTGCTTTTGAAGCGTGGCAAAGTCGTTCCGCGCCTGAAGCAATTCATAACGGTTGTCCATCAACTTACGGTCCATCGTCAGCCTTTCCAACTTCCGCGCCTCGCCAGCTGCATGTCGTTTTGCGGCAATGGAACAGAACCTCGCTATCACGCTGTCTTGCGTTTGCAATATGCCTATCAGCGCCTGCTTGTACACAAGCTGATAATATACGGAGGCGATGTCGGCCCTAAGCTGCTGCTTGGCTATCTCGGCCTTGCTTCGCTCCGCCTGCGTCTCAGCCTTCAAGAGTTTTCCCTTTGCCACGTAGACCGTGGGGAAGTCCATCTGTTGTGTCAGCGAGAGAGCATTGTCGGGACCTCCCCCCGATGTAGGATCCTGCGCAAGCGAAATCTCCGTCTTGTCCAAGTCCCACGCCGAGCCTTGCATAGCCTTGGCGCGCTCCACGCTTTTCTCCGCGGCCTTAATGCCATAGTTGTTGGTCAAGCCTATGTCAATACACTGTTTTAAAGTCATGTTCTTGCCCTGCTGCGCCAATGCGGTGAGCGAGAACAAGGCCAACGATGCAACAATAAAACACCTTGTCATCTTTAATGCTATTTATTTTTTGGTAAACATCTTATATATGGCCGGCAACACGAACAAGGTGAGAAGGGTCGACGTCACGAGTCCGCCTATCACCACCGTGGCAAGCGGCCGCTGCACCTCTGCCCCATCGCCATGCGAGAGCGCCATTGGCAAGAAGCCCATAGAAGCCACGAGGGCGGTCATGAGCACGGGGCGCAACCTGGTCTTGCAGCTCTCCATTATCCGTTCGTGAATGTCTGCCACCCCATCGCGTTGCAACTGGTTCATCTGTCCTATGAGCACGATGCCATTGAGCACGGCAACGCCAAACAAGGCGATGAAGCCCACGCCGGCAGATATGGAGAACGGCATCCCGCGAAGCCACAACGCCCACACTCCGCCTATGGCGGCAAGCGGAATGGCAGAGAACACGAAGAGCGACTCGCGCAGGTTCTTCACCGTGGCATAGAGCAGGAGAAGGATGACCATGAGCGCCACGGGCACCACCACCATGAGTCTCTCTGTGGCGCTCTTCAGGTTCTGGAACTCGCCGCCATAATCATAATAGTAGCCTTCGGGCAGTCGCAACTTCTTGTCGAGCAAAGCCTGAATGTCTTTCACCGTGCCTTGCACGTCGCGTCCCTTGACATTGAATCCCACGTAGATGCGCCGCGCCCCGTTCTCGTGCGACACCTGCGCCGGCGCAGGCTCGTACACGATGTCGGCTATTTGCGACAATGGCACGAAGCCACCGCCTGGCAATGGCACGGCAAGGTCGGCAAGCTGCTTGGCGTTGCGCTCGGCGTTGTCTATGCGAAGCACGATGTCGAACTTGCGCTCGCCTTCGTAGACGCTGCCCGCAGTGGCACCGGCGAAGCTCGACTCCACCACGTTGTTCACGTCGTCCACGTTAATGCCATATCGAGCCATGCGCTCGTGGTTGTACTTGACGTTGACCTGTGGCAGACCGGAGACTTCCTCCACGTTGACTCCGCTAACGCCTTTCACGCCGCTGATGATGCCTTTCACCCTGTTGGCCTGGCGCGACAGCTCGTCAAGGTCGTCGCCGTAAATCTTTATCGCCACGTCTTGCTTTATGCCCGTAAGCAATTCATTGTTGCGCATCTGGATGGGTTGCGATATCTCCGCCTCAAGCCCTGGTATGGTCTTCAAGGTTTCCTCCATCATTTCCATAAGCTCTGGCGTTGTCTTGGCAGAAGTCCACTCTGCCTTGGGCTTCAACGCCACCATGATGTCGGCACGCTCCACGGGCATTGGGTCCGTGGGAATCTCGGCGCTACCAATGCGGCTCACCACCTGCTTAATCTCAGGGAACCTCCGCTTCAACAACGCCTCAGCCTTGGAACACGTCTCTACCATCTGCGATAGCGACGTGCCTTGAGCCATGCTCATCTCCACGGCGAAGTCGCCCTCGTCGAGTGTGGGAATGAACTCGCCACCGAGAAACTTGAACGCAACGAGACTTACGGCGAACAACGCCACGGCACCTGTTATCACGTCCTTATAGCGTGCCAACGCCCAATCGAGCGCCTTGACATACACATTCCTGAGCTTGCGCATCATCCGGTCGGACAGGCTCTCGCCCACGCGTATCTTCTTGCTAAGGAAGAGACTGCTCGCCATGGGCACGTAGGTAAGCGACAAGATGAAGGCTCCGAGTATGGCGAAGAACACGGTGAGCGCCATGGGGCGGAACATCTTGCCCTCGATGCCGACAAGGGTCATCAAAGGCACATAGACTATCATGATGATGATCTCGCCAAACGCCGCGCTCTGGCGAATGCGCGAGGCAGAGAAACTCACCTCTTGGTTTATCTCCTTCTGCGTGAGCCTCAACTTCGGGTATTTCTCCCTACTGCCATTGATGTGGCTCACCACCGCCTCAACGATTATCACAGCCGAGTCCACAATCATGCCAAAGTCTATCGCCCCAAGGCTCATCAGGTTGCCGTCGATGCCAAAGAGTTTCATCATGCCGAAGGCAAAGAGCATGCTCAGCGGAATGACGCTCGCCACGACAAGTCCGGCGCGGGCATTGCCCAGAAACAGTATGAGCACGAAGATCACAATCAGTCCGCCCTCTATAAGGTTTCGGGCTATGGTGCCTTCCACGCGGTCCACGAGGTTCGTGCGGTCGATAAAAGGCTCTATCACCACACCCTCGGGCAGGCTCTTCTGTATCTGCGCCATGCGATGCTTCACGTTGCGTATCACCTCCTGGAAGTTCTCGCCCTTCAACATGATGGCTATACCAGCCACCACTTCGCCCTCGCCGTTGCGCGTCACGGCTCCAAAGCGAGTGGCGTGGCCATACCTCACGTCGGCGACGTCGCCCACCCTGACAGGCGTGCCCGACACGTTTCTCACGGTGATGTCGGCAATGTCGTCGAGCGACTTTGCCACACCGATGCCACGTATGTAATATTGGTTGGCGTTCTCCTCTATGTAGCTGCCTCCCGTGTTGGCATTGTTCTTCTCTATGGCATCGAACACCTCGGCAATGCTTATGCCATTGGCGTTGAGGCGGTCGGTGCTCAGCGCCACCTCATATTGCTTCACATAGCCTCCCCAGCCGCTCACCTCAGCCACGCCAGGCGTACCGGAGAGTTGCTTCCTCACGATCCAGTCTTGTATGGTTCTCAGGTCGGTGAGGTTGTATTTGTCCTCATAGCCTTTCTTCGCCCTCACGGTGTAGTGGTAAATCTCGCCAAGGCCCGTGGCTATCGGGCCCATCTCCGTGTCGGTGTTCTTGGGCAGGTCCTTCACGGCCTCGCTGAGCATCTGGCTCACTTGCGAGCGTGCCCAATATATGTCGGCATTGTCGTCGAAGACGAGGGTAATGACCGACAGGCCGCTACGCGATATGCTGCGTCGCTGCTCAAGGCGCGGGATGTTGGCCAGCGCCATCTCTATAGGTGTGGTGATATACTGCTCCACCTCTTGCGCGCCAAGCGATGGTGCTTGGGTTATCACCTGCACTTGATTGTCGGTGATGTCGGGCGTGGAGTCGAAAGGAAGGTTCACGAGCGACCACACGCCCCAGGCAACGAGCGCCAAGGAGAGCACGCCGACGACGAGCTTGTGGCCTATCGAATAGTCAATGAGTTTCTGAAACATGGCTTGGCGTTCAATGATTGTGTTCCCCGTGCTCGCCCGTCATGGAGGCGAGATAAGACGCGCTCTCGGTGACTATCTTCTGGTCTTTCTGTATGTGCTCGCAGAGCGCCACCTCGGTATATCCGTCTTGGCTCACGCCGGTGGTCACCTCGTGGCGCGAGAACTCAAACTTGCCATTCTTTGGCGTCTTGTTGAGGGCGAAGACATAGGTCTTGCCGTCTGAGTTGACGATGGCATCCGTGGGCAGGGTCTTGCACTCTTGCCTTCCAGTGGCAATCAAGCCCGAGACGTACATGCCGTCGAAGAGCCTCGCGCCCTTGGCATTGTCGAGCCTCACGTGGACCGCCACCGACTTGGTGCCGTCGTTGAAATATTGATTCATGCCGTAGACCTTTCCCGTGAGCGTAACGTTGGGCTGGTTGGCAAGCTCAAGGCGCACGCGGTCGCCATTCTTCACCTTGTTTATGTCTTTCTCAAACACGTTCAGGTCGCACTCCACGGCATTGTTGTCGCGTATCTTCATGAGCGGCGTCTGCATGTCGGCATAGCTGCCAAGGCTTGCCGTCACTTGGCTTACGGTGCCGGATATCGGGGCGCGCAAGGGAAAAACCGTGGTGAAGCGTCCTTGTGCCGCGTTGGCTGTGCCTATACCAAGTTGCGAGAGTTGGCGCGCTATGCCCACCATGCTGGCACGAGCTATCTGATAGTTCTTTTCCGCCTGCTGAAGGCTCTTGCCCACGCCGGCGCCCTTGGATGACAGTTGGCGTTGGCGCTCAAGCTCCAGCCGTGCCATCTCGCTCTCCTTGTAGGCTGAGTAATACTCTCGCTGCAACGACACCACGTCGGTGTTCTCTATCGTAGCCACCACTTGTCCGCGGCTCACCTTCTGACCATCTTTTACCAGCAGGCTTTTCACTATTCCGCCCATCAGGCTCGCCACCTCACCTTGGCTCTGCGGACGAAGCACCAGCGCGCCCGTCACCTTGAGCGTGGCGTCGAGTTCCCTCGTCTTGGCAATGTCCATGCGCAAGTCCACGGCGTTCACTTGCTGCTGCGTGAGCGATATGTTTTGATGTTCCTCATCCTCAACGTGAGCCGACTCGGCTTCATGATCGTGGTCGTCAACTGCCGATTGGCCGTGCCAAAGGCTGAAGGCCGCCAAGGCGACAACGGCTGAGCCGGCAATGAAAAACGCTCGTTTTATGATGTCTACTTTACCCATATTTAAAGATACTGCTGTTTCAATTCGCAGGCAAAGTTACGAAGATCATAATGCAACCTCGTTGCAAAATACTGTCCATAGCACGAAAGTCAAGAAAATTTTATCAGGCAATGAAGGACGCGTCTCAATAATTATGGCTAACTTTGCCCAAAATTAGGTATCAAGCACATGACATACAAAGCTATCGTTCTCGATCTCGACGGGACATTGACCAACAACAAGAAAGAGATAACACCCCTGACCAAGGAAGCCTTGATGAGTGCGCAACGCAAAGGCATGCGCGTCATACTCGCCTCAGGCAGACCCACTTACGGCATTCGTCCTGTCGCCGACGAACTGGGCATTGGCTCTTACGATGGCTACGTCATGGCATATAACGGCGGAAGCGTGACCAAGTGGGCGGACAAGACCATCGTCTTCAACCA
>CAVHEN010000086.1:6320-7661 GCA_963635115.1 Oscillospiraceae bacterium
CCCCGCTCCGCTCGCACAGTTGGAGAAGGAGCTGGCAGAGGCGTTGCAAGGCAAGTGCAGCGTTTACCGCTCTGCCGACTTCTTCCTTGAGTGTGTGCCTTGCGGCATAGACAAGGCTGCGTCGCTCTCGCGCCTCATCAAGACATTGGGACTGGAGCGCGAGGAGGTGATCGCGGTGGGTGATGGCTACAACGACTTATCCATGATAGAATACGCCGGTTTGGGCGTAGCAATGGCAAACGCTGCAAGCGAGGTAAAGGCTAAGGCCGACTTCGTGACCCTCTCCAACGAGGAAGACGGCGTGGCCCATGTGCTCAAGAAGTTTTGCGACTAATCAGCGCGGACGGCTACAAGGGCCGCACCCTGCGAATCATACCATGTGAATGTAAAGAATTATTGCCGAAATTTAACACTTGACAGAGGCATATTCTAGAGATCAAAATGGAGTTGTGGTGGTATGGCACCCCTTTACAACCACACAAATCTTCCATGACTTATGCCTTTGCCGCATATTTACGGCGTAACGGCAATGTCATTTCACCGCAAAGCCACTGCCCTTACGCCCAAACGCCAACGCCATTTCACCGTAAAAGCGCCACGATTCTTACGTAAAGGCAGCTCAACGACTTAGGTTTTCGTGCCATCATAAGGCGTAACAGGATATAACTATCAATTAATCAGTACCTTAAACAACTCTAGCGAGAATGGCCTCGAATTTGGCAAGAGGACGTCTTGTTTCAAATAAGCGATTCTCAGAGCACCTTTTGTCGCATTTTTTTATCACTTTTATTCTTTCCCACGAAAACATAGGGTATATGGAATATTCTTCATGTCTTTGCCATTAACCGTGTCGTAGTCCTTGAAGGATAAATGTTTGAAAAAGCAGAAGCACATGACTCCTCTTGGCAAACCTATCACCACGCTCTATCTTGCTGAACATGGGTGTGTCTATCTCCAGGCTGCCAACTGCCGCTGCAATACTTCGTTCTCGTCACGGAGTTGTTTGATTTTGTTTCCGAATAACATATCTTTTTCTATTTTGAGTTCGACTAAATCTAGTTCTTTGTTTTGCGCATTGAGCAATTCGAGACTTCCTCAAAAGCCATCGTTGACGATGACATAATCTCCATCCATTGATACAGAAAGATAGGGATATGAGCATCCTACAAAAATGAGCACAATAGAAAAACTAGAATATTGTCATTGTCAATAAATCCCAAAACATTTTCACTCTCGCAAAGTATTCACGGATGCTTGTAATATAAGCCCATCTTGATGTCGGCATCTTTGCATTATATGCTTGAATGTTTTCTACATCCAGTCCAAGATGTTCTGCCTGGT
>CAVHEN010000087.1:0-7402 GCA_963635115.1 Oscillospiraceae bacterium
AATGCCTGCCTGTCACGCAGGAGGTCACGAGTTCGAATCTCGTACGCACCGCAAAAAAGCCATTCATCTTTTGATGAATGGCTTTTTTGTATTCATACGTATCTTATTTCGGGGCAGTCCGAAAAGCAGATTGCATACGCTTTCAGACTGCCCCCTTGTTTCTTCAGAATGCGTCAAATCCTGTCAAGCACGCGAACAATCAACCCGTCGATGTCTCCCTTATAGTTGGTTTCCATCTTCTTCGCGCGGCGATTGGCTATTACCATGCAGCAAGTCATGGCGTGATGTCCCATAAGCGTGGAAAGGCCAGCCAAGGCTGACGACTCCATCTCGAAGTTATCAACCCGCAACCCCTCATATTCAAAGCTCTCTATCTTCTCATTAAGTCCTGGAGCCATCAATGGCAGGCGAAGCTGACGGCCTTGTGGACCAAAGAAGCCACCGCAAGCCACGGTTATGCCACGCACCATGTCGTTGCCGGCAATGCGGTCAAGCAATTCCCTATCAGCCGTTGCCACATAAGGATTGCCCATCTTATCGTTCCACCCCACATGGCGCTTGAAAGCGTCTTCCAGCTTCAGGTCGCACGCCTCATCACGGCCGGCATAGAAATTGAGCAAGCCATCGAAGCCAATGCTCTTTACGCTCGCTACATACGTGCCACAAGGTGTGTTTGGCTGAAGGCCTCCGCAAGTGCCTACCCTGACGAGGGTGAGCGCGCGATGCGTCGACTTCTCCGTGCGTGAGGCGAAGTCGATGTTAGCCAAGGCGTCAAGCTCATTGAGCACGATGTCTATATTGTCGCATCCAATGCCCGTGCTGAGCACAGTTATACGCTTGCCTTTATAGCTACCAGTTATTGAGTGGAACTCACGGTTGGACACCTCGCACTCCTTGCTGTCGAAATGTGAGGCGACAAGCCCTACCCTGCCTTGGTCGCCCACGAGGACGACCTTGTCGGCAAGTTGCTCAGGCTTGATATGAAGATGAAAAATAGAGCCGTCACTGTTAATGACGAGCTCTGACTCTGGAAAGAATTTGCTCATATAGATTCAGTTGTTTAGTTTGGTTGTTTTAGTTTAGTCTTAGGGGGTGGGATGTGTTGGTGAGCAGCTTAGTCTTGCTTCTCTATCTTGCGGATTTGTTTCTCCGTGCTTGAGATGTCTTGCTTGGTGCTCTCCAACTGTTTTTCTGCCTTCAAGATGTCTTGCGACAAAGACTTGTTGCCCCGATGATAACCATCTCGCATTGTCTCCAACTTCGCTTTACCCGACGCGTACATGGCGTGAAGCTCCACAAGTTGCTTGTAGAGTTGCCGGCTCTTGTCGTTCTTGAACTGTGTCGGGCTCGTTATCACCGTGTTATCATCCACCACGAAAGCCATGGCGTTGGCGTTGCCATTGCCTTTCTTGGCCGTGTTTCTCTGTATCAAGTCTTTAAGTCGCTTCATCGCGGCATTGCGGTTGCCGAAATGCCATGTCGACTTAATGTCATGCAAGTTGGCGAAACGCGTGAGCTCCTCGTCGTCAAGGTCATCATCGTTGAAGTTCTGTCGCTTTTCCGTTGGCACGAACGTATAGATACACACCTTGTCGGCAGGTTGCCGGCGGTCGGTGACCAACCACCCCAACGAGTCAAGGTCGTCGATGACAAGAAGATAGTCGTTGGCAGTGGAGTTGAACGGCAATCCCACGTTTTGCGGCTTATACCACGATGAGTTGTCCGAATCGAACGTGCTCATGAAGATGTCGCGTCCGCCCATACTCTCACTCCCCTCGGCAGAGAAATAGAGCGTTACGCCATCCGACGCAAGGAACGGGAAGTTCTGGTTCGTATACATCTGACTGTTGAAATCAGATACCCGCGCACCTTTGTCCCATTCGTCGCCCAGCTTGGTTTGCGTGTAAAGCTCAGAGTTTGTCGAGTCGCCATCGGCATAGATCCTGCGCAAGCCCAACTCGTTCTCATAGCTTCCCATCTGGTTGACGATGTCGGCCTTAGGGTTTCGCGTCGTCAACTTTCCTGTCTCCTTACCCAATGGGACGAACCTGAGGAAGTCGTTCTTGTCCACCACTACGCTGTCAATGAACATGACCTTTGCCGTGGCTGGCAACAAGCTCTTGAAAAGCTTCATTCCCTGCGAGGCAAGCTGCTGCGAGGCATCGTTAGCCTTCTGCACGGCAGCAGACTTCTTAACCACGGGTTGCTTCTTGCGCTGGGCGACTGCCCCGATAATCACGAAAGATAATAATAGTAAGAGAAATGTTTTTTTCATGGTTCATGTTTTTTAGGAGCGGCACCATCGTGCCGCCCCCACAACTTAAGCGAGCAACTGGCTCGCCATGTTTGCCGCGGCACGCCTTCCGTCGCCCATGGCAAGAATCACGGTAGCGCCTCCACGCACTATGTCGCCTCCGGCATATATGTTCTGCCTTGACGACTGCATGTCCTCGCCCACGACGATGGTATCCTTGCGACCAAGCTCAAGGCCTGGGACCGACTTCGGTACAAGCGGATTCGGCGACACGCCTATTGCCACGATCACCTGGTCGCACTCAAGCGTCTGAGTCTCGCCCGTAGATTCTGGGCGACGACGGCCTGAGGCGTCGGGCTCGCCAAGCTTCATCACATCGAGCACAACAGCGCGCACGCGTCCCTGCTCATCGGCAAGATACTCTTTGGGGTTATGGAGCGTGAGGAAGTGGATGCCCTCTTCCTTGGCGTGCTTCACTTCTTCCAGACGTGCCGGCATCTCAACTTCCGACCTTCGATACACGAGCGTGACGTCGGCTCCAAGGCGCTTTGCCGTGCGGCAAGAGTCCATGGCGGTGTTGCCGCCTCCAACCACCACAACCTTCTTGCCAATGTTGATTGGCGTGTCAGTATCGGGGTTGGCAGCATCCATGAGGTTGACGCGGGTCAGATACTCGTTGGAAGACATCACGTTGATGAGGTTCTCACCCTGAATGCCCATGAAGTTTGGCAAACCGGCTCCCGAGCCGACAAAGATTCCCTTGAAACCCTTCGCCTGCAACTCGTCTATGGTTATGGTCTTGCCAATGATGGTGTCGGTCTGGAAATGAACGCCCTCACGGCGCAAAGTCTCTATCTCGGCGTCCACGATGCGGTTGGGCAACCTGAACTCCGGTATGCCGTATTTCAGCACTCCGCCAATCTCGTGCAATGCCTCGAAGACATAGACCTCGAAGCCTTGCTTCACCATGTCGCCTGCGAAGCTCAATCCCGAGGGACCACTTCCGACCACTGCCACCTTTATGCCATTGCTTGGCGCCACCTCTGGCAACTTGCCGTCGCCATGCTCACGCTCATAGTCGGCGGCGAAGCGCTCCAAGTAGCCTATCGCCACAGCAGGCTCGTTCATCTTCAGGTGGAGGCACTTGCTCTCGCACTGTTTCTCCTGTGGGCACACCCTGCCACACACGGCAGGCAAGGCAGATGTCTGCCTGAGCACGGAAGCCGCGCCAAGGATGTTGCCACGCTCAATGTTCTTGATGAAGTCAGGTATATTGATGTGCACGGGGCAGCCTTCCACACACGACGGCTTGGCGCAATCGAGGCAACGGTGTGCCTCCTGCATTGCCATTTCCTTTGTCAAGCCCTTGTTCACTTCCTCCAAGCGGGTCGTGGCCCTGTATTCGGGATCCAGCTCCGGCATCTTGACTCGCTCAATGGCCATGCGCTCCTTGGGCTTCATAGCCTTGCGCAGCTCGGCGCGCCATGGTGCCGACCTGTCGGTGAGGTCATCCTCGCCTTTCTCTGAAGATGCCGCCTGGCAAGGCGAAGCCTGCTCTTCCGGCGTGGAATCCTCTGGTTGCGCGCCTGTATCTGGCTCGCCCTCATCGTGCCAGCGCTGAAGGTCATCCTGCTCTACCTTCTTGAAGGTGGCCATTCGGCTCAGCATCTCGTCCCAGTCCACCTCATCGCCGTTAAACTCAGGGCCATCGATGCAGACGAAACGCGTCTTGCCGCCAATGGTGAGACGGCAGGCGCCACACATGCCCGTGCCATCCACCATGATGGTGTTGAGCGACACGTCGTTAGGAATGTTGTATTTCTTTGCCATCAACGACGTGAACTTCATCATCATTGGTGGGCCAATGGCGAGCACCTTGTCTACCTTCTCGCGCTTTATCACTTCCTCGACACCGACCGTCACCACGCCTTTCTGCCCGTAAGAGCCGTCGTCGGTCATTATGATCACCTCGTCGCTGTTTGCCCTCACCTCGTCTTCGAGGATTATGAGCTCCTTGGTCCTTCCGGCGAGCACCGACACCACCTTGTTGCCGGCATCGTGCAAGGCGGTGAGGATTGGCAGGATGGCGGCTATGCCGATGCCACCACCGGCGCACACCACGGTGCCATACTTCTCTATCTTCGAGGGGGTTCCGAGCGGACCCACCACGTCTTGAACGTATGCGCCCTCGGGCAGCTCGCACAGTTTTGTGGACGAGAGGCCCACCTCTTGTATCACGAGAGAGAGTGTTCCCTTCTCGGGATCGCTCTTGGCTATTGTGTAAGGCACCCTCTCTGAATGGTTGTCAACACGAATAATAATGAAGTTGCCAGGCTTACAGCTCTTTGCGATAAGCGGTGCCTCCAATTCTAAATAATAGACCTTCTCAGAGAATTGGGCCTTCTTAAGGATTTTATTCATTGTCTTAGTTCTTGGTTTTTGTCAGTTTCTTTTCAGCGAGGATGTTGTTATCCAGGTCGCGAATGGAGAACACGCCATTGTCCATTATTCCGAACGTGGGCACGTTGCCACCTTTGGGGAAGGTTATTGAACCCGTGTTGCATACGACGGTATGCCCACCATCCTCAGCGTTTTCCATGTCGGTCAACTCCCACAGGTGGGTATGGCCATAGACCACGGCATCGAAATGGCCTGGCGGAAGCGTCTGCTTGTTGTACACGTGGCCATGGGTGAGCAGAATCTTTCGCCCCTCGTCTACCACCACGGCGTAGGTGCCCATGATGGGAAACTGGAGCAGCATCTGGTCCACCTCAGAATCGCAGTTGCCCCTCACCGCCACTATCTCGTCTTTCATCTTGTTCAGCTCGTCTGCCACGCCACGGGCGTCGAGACCCTCGGGTAGCGAGTTTCTCGGCCCATAGTTCATGATGTCGCCAAGCAGCAACAGCATGTCGCACCGTTCCTTGCGGTAGATGTCGAGCACCGTCCGCAATCTTGGCAACGAGCCATGAATATCGGAGAGCAGGAAATATTTCATATCATCATGTTTTTGTTTCTCAATCCTTGTTGTGTTTCTTCAGCTCTTGAAGTAATCCTTCAGGCTGGCGTCGCGCGTCTGCTTCATTATCTTCCTGACGGCATGGTCGCGAATCTGCCTTACCCTTTCGCGCTTGAGCCCCATCTCGGCGGCAATCTCCGCCATTGTCCTCGACTCCACGCCCAGTCCAAAGAAGCGTTGCACCACATGGCGCTCCCTTTCTTGAAGGACGGCGAGGATGGTGCTCAACTCTTTGGTCAGCAAGTCTTTCCGCAGTTCCTTGTCTGGGTCTGGCGCGTCGAGGTCGGGAATGGACCTCGCGAGACTTCTCTCCGCGCTGCCGCCCACAGGCGCGTCGATCGACAATGCGCGTGATCGTCTCTTCTCCAAGGTCGCGTCTTTCACGTCGCGCGGCACCCTGTAGATGCCCGCCTGTTGCTCTATCGCCTTGCCTATGGCGGCACGCACGAATGGTGCGGCATAGGTGACAAAGCTCTTGCCGAGAGACGCGTCGAAAGAGCGAGCCGCCGACAGCATGCCGATGTTGCCCTCGCTGATGAGGTCGTCCATCTCAAGCCCACGGTGCTTATACTGTGAGGCCATACTTACCACGAACCCCTGATTGGAGCTGATGAGTTTCTCTATAGTCTTGCTATCGTTTTCCATGGCAAAAAATCTTTTTCGGTTTATTACAATCCTGATTCCAGCAACATCTCAGCCACCTCCTCGGGACTGTTGAATGGCATGCCGTCGATGAGCTCCTGGTCGGAAAATTCTTCAGAGAGGTCTTTCGCCTCTTTTTCCGTGAGTCGTGGCGTGCCCTCAGCGTCCTTTGCGCTGAGCAGGAGGTCAAGTATCTTGCTGCGGTATTCGTCTACTTCCATTGTTCTTCGTATTTTTCTGTAAAGTTACGAAAAAATATTGAGATGTGCAGAATCATTAATTTTTTTTCAAACTCCTATCACAAAAGTAGCATTTCGTGGGGCGTTCGGCTTTGCGCCGCAAGGGCATCGCCTTTGCGCTGAAACGCCGATGCCTCTACGCTGGAATCGCGATGCCTTTTCAGCGTAACGCCGAAGGCCTTCAGATACATAAACAACGACACTGCATGAAAAGTTTTATGTTTCTCACAAAAAAACGCCTTTTATTTGCGTTTTTTATGTAAGTTTGCAAAAGGACCACAATAACTGAAAAAAACATATATACCATGGAAGTGAGAGACGTGTTTGAGATGCGCAAGGAAGGCAGGCACGAGGAGGCTTATGGCGCCATATTGCAGTTGTACGCCATGCACCAAGGGCCTCATACCAACCTGTGCATGTTTTGGTGTACCAACGACATGTTCAAGCTGCGCGCCAAGCAGAAACGCACAGAGGAAGCGAGACGCCTGCTCTTCCAGCTTGTGAAACTCTATCCGCAGACCAAGGACCGTATGGGACAGGGCAACCGTGCCATCATCAACGCCGCGCTCTGCATGGACAAGCTTACCGAGGGTTTCAACCTGCTCTATTTCATGCCCTACTACAACCGCATGACCGAAGCCGATTGGCAACCCTACGTGGTCAACGGCCACAAGGTGCCATCGCTGGGCCAGCAAGTAGTGAACCACCTGCTCAAGGACCTGGCCAAGCGCGATGCCGCCTATATCAACCAAGTGGCAGACATCTTCAGGCTGGCCTTTCAGAAGTCGCCTTATTATAAGGAGAACTTGCGCCACCTGGCGCAAATGCATAGTCTTGTGGGACATACCGACAAGGCCGTGGACACCTACAAGAAGTTGCTCATGCGCCATCACGACAGTTATCTCTATGCCGAACTTGCCAAGCTCCTCACAGACAACACCCAGAAAATAGCGCTCCTTTGCCAGGCCGTCGTCAACCAGCGGCGCGACGAGTATGCCGCCAAGTACCATCTCGACCTGGCATGGCTCATGCACGCCACCCTGCCACGGCGCGCCGCCTTCGAGCTCGCAAGGTACATGGACATAAAGCGGCGGCTCAACCAGCGCGTCGCCCCGTCGGCCATCAAACTGCAAGAGAGGCTGAAGGACGTGCGGCCCGTCACCGCCCAGGAGGAACAGGCACTTTACGACAGGTCGGTAGATGCCGTGAGAGGCATACTGGCCAAGCATCAGTAATTGCGCATGTAAT
>CAVHEN010000088.1:0-7336 GCA_963635115.1 Oscillospiraceae bacterium
TTACAAAATATTTGTTCGTTTTGAAAAATGAACATAATTTTGCGTTGTAAACAATTATTATTAACTAAACTCAAAGTATATGGTGATGTAGAAAAGACGGATAACATCAAACGATGATTAACCGACATGACTTCGACCAGTATTATCCTAACTTAAATTAAATGAATATGAGACCAAATTTAAAGCCGCTAAGAAGCACCAGAAGAACTTCTGCAGTTCTTGCAATCGGTCTACTATCCTTGTCGTCTATGGCGACCAACGCTACCAACGCGACAGAGACGACAAAGGCCATTGAACAGGCTAAATTGACCGTGAAAGGCATCGTTCTCGACGAAAACGGCGACCCCGTGATAGGAGCCAGCGTCTTTGAGGGCGACACCAAGAACGGAACTATCACCAACACTAATGGTAACTTCTCCCTGGAAGTACAGAAAGGCGCGACGCTCAAGATCTCTTACCTGGGCTACGCCACGACAACCGTTACGGCCAACGGCAGCGGCATCCGCGTCGTGTTGCAACCGTCGGATCACGAGCTCAACGAGGTTGTGGTCACGGCATTGGGCATTAAGCGAGAGAAAAAGGCATTGGGCTATGCCATGCAGGAAGTGAAACCCGACGGTCTCACGGAAAACAAGAACTTCAGCGTGGCAAACATGCTACAAGGCAAGGTGGCAGGCGTGCAGATCTCCCAGTCGGGAACAGGTCTTGGCGGTTCAACCAGAATCGTCATGCGCGGTCTCAACTCGTTGTCGGGCAACAACCAACCTCTGTGGGTCGTGGACGGTCTGCCCATCAGCGACAACAGCGTGGAGCAAGCCGACCAATGGGGCGGATTCGACTACTCGGGCGCAGCATCAGAGATTAACCCCGAGGATATCGAAAGCATCTCCGTGCTGAAAGGTGCCAACGCCGCAGCGCTCTACGGTTCGCGGGCACAAAACGGCGCCATCGTCATAACCACGAAGAAGGGCAAGAACAACCAACCGCTCAGGCTCGAATACAACGGCACGCTCGACATCACGCAGGTCTATTCGCCCTACGAATACCAGAATGAGTATGGCCAAGGCACGGCAGGCAAGTATGACATGAGCTCGAAGATGAGCTGGGGACAGAAGCTCGACGGCACCATGGTGGACAACTGGCGCAACGTCCTCTACGGCGACACAAACTACGGCAAGTATGCCCTCACGCCTCAGAAAGACTACATCACCAACTTCTACAGGACGGGCGTGAACTACACCAACACCGTGACGGCAACAGCCGGCAGTGAGAACATGCGCGGCAGGTTCTCGTTCACCGACTCACGGGCAAAGGACGTGGTGCCAAACTATTCGCAGAACCGCCAGTACTTCGACCTCAACACAGAGTTCACCAGCAAACACCTCACCGTGGGCGTCAAGATCAACTATATGCACGAGAAGACGAGCAACCGCCCAGGTCAAGGCGAGTATGGCGTGATGACTCAGCTCGTGAAAATGCCTCGCGGAATAAGGTTGAGCGACCTGCAGAACCCACAAGGAACAGGAAAATACTACTACAATGCCGTCAACTGGTCTGGACCAAGCGACAACTACGCTAACCCCTATGCCCTCACCGACCCTGCCAACGGCAACCTCATGGATCGCAACAAGCTGATGGGACAGGTCAACGCCACCGTGAAGTTCACCGACTATCTCAAGTTGACTGGCCGTGTGGGATTGGACTGGTACAACGACAAGATCAAGAACTACAACACCCTGCCCGACCCAACGAGCACGGCTTCGCAATACTCCATCAACGACTTGACCAACAAGGAGTTCAACGCCGACCTTATACTTTATTTCGACAAGACCTTTGGCGATATATCCGTGAATGCCAACTTGGGCACATCGTTAATGAACCAGAGGAACGACGGACTGGCAGGATACTCTGGCCTCTTCGCCACACCAAAAGTCATCACCCTGGCCAACGGCTTAAGCCAGACCGTCAGCGAGGCTTTCTCAAAGAAGGAGATACAGTCGGCATTCTTCTCAGCCTCGTTCGGATATAAGAACTGGGCCTACCTCGACGTGACAGGACGAAACGACTGGTCTTCAACGTTGCCAAGCAGCAATCGCTCATATTTCTATCCTTCAGTAAGCCTTAGCGCCATTCTGTCTGAGGTCTTGAATCTCCCCAAGTGCGTCGACTTCTGGAAGGTGCGCGGCTCATGGGCACAGGTGGGTAACGACACCGACCCATACCAGTTGGCAACGCTCTATTATCTCTGGACATCGGGCGACAAGCTCGACGCCGATGGCGACAAGGTGAACCCAAGCATCATCAAGGAGTATATGAGCAATATAAAGGCGCTCGCCGATCTGAAGCCAGAGAAGACCAACTCTTGGGAGGTGGGAACTGAAGCCCATTTCTTCAACAACCGCTTAAGCCTCGACTTCACCTATTACAACACGCAGACCACGAACCAGATTCTCGCCATTGGCTTGCCTGGCTCATCGGGCTACAAGTCGAAGAGCATCAACGCCGGAAAGATCAAGAGCCACGGCGTTGAGCTGATGCTCAACGGCACGCCTGTAAAGACCAAGGACTGGCAGTGGGACGTGAACATCAACTGGGGTCTCAACCGCACTTCTTGCGACTATCTCGACACAGACATCTCACGCTACACCTTAGGCGAGATCCGCATCGGCAAGGTGGTGGTGAACGCTGGCGGTGGCTATGGCGACATCGTGGGCAAGGCTTACAAGCGTGATGCCCAAGGACGCATCATCGTGGACGGCAACGGTTTGCCCGAGTCGGAGAGCGACAAAGTGATTGGCAACATGCTTCCCAAGTGGACAGGATCGGTGGGCACACAACTCCGCTGGCGCGACCTCACCTTCAGCGCGCTTGTGGACATTCGCCATGGCGGCCAGTTCATCTCAAACACCGACAACTACGCTTGCCAGCAAGGCACGTCTGCCAAGACTCTCTATGGCCGCAAGGATGGCGAGCTGATTGTGGTTGACGGCGTTACTGAGGACGGGCAGAAGAACACGAAAGGCGTGAGCGCCGAGACTTATTGGACAAGCATCGCCGGTTCCGATGGCATCTCAGAGGCATTCCTCTATAGTGGCAGCTACGTCAAGATGCGCGAGATGTCACTTGGCTATATCCTTCCCGCGAAGTGGTTCGCAAACACTCCTATCAAGTATGTGAAGTTCTCACTTGTCGGCCGCGACCTGTTCTATTTCCACAAGAATGCGCCTGTAAACCCGGAAGGTGCCTTCTCTCGCAGCGACTACGCCCAGGCATTCGAGCTTGCCTCCATGCCGCCGACACGCAGCTTCGGTTTCTCACTTAATGTCAAATTCTAAATCACAACAGTATGAAAATCAGATTCAATCATATAGGCATTGCGTGTTTGGTAGGAATGCTTGCTGCCGGATGTACAGACAAGTTCGACAGCATGAACACTGACCCCACAGGCATCACCGACGGCAATCCAGGGTATATCATCCCTTACATGGAGGAATGGGGCACGCACATCAGCTCGTGGGAGTATCAGGTTGGCGACAACTTGCACACGAACCTCTACGCGCAGTATTTTGCCAACACTGCCTCCTACTTCAGTTCCGACAGCTACAGCTACAACAGCGCGTGGGTCACGGATGGCTTCTGGAACTCCTACTATGTGGGCGTGCTCAAGCAGATGCGAGCCATCGAAGACATCGTGAAAACCAACGAGGGTTACGGCAACATCTATCAAGTGGGCAGAATCTTCACGGCTCGTTGCACGGCACTGACCACGGACATCTTCGGTGACATTCCTTACACCGAGGCTGCCAAGGGCAACAGCAACGCGAAATACGACAGCCAGGAAAGCATCTACAAGGATGTGTTCAAGGAGCTCACAGAAGCTTCCGAATACTTGTCAAAGCACAAGAACGACGCGTCCATGATTACCTTCAAGGACAATCAGGACCTCATCTACAACGGCGACTTGTCTAAGTGGGTCAAGCTTGCCAACTCCCTGCGCTTGCGCTATGCGTTGAGAATTGCCTACATCGACCCGACAACGGCAAAGCAAGAGGGCGAGGCAGCACTGAAGGCTGAAGGCGGACTGCTCTCAAGCATCGACGACAATGCCGGCGTCTACATCTCCGGCACGGGCTCTAACGGATGGCCTCTCTTCCAAATCTCCGGATGGGGCGAGTTCGCAATGAGCGAGACAATGGAAAAAACTCTAAAGACGCAAAGCACGGTGCTCGACCCGCGCACTACGTTGTGGTTCGGCCATACGACGGGTTCCACTGCCGAGACACCAGAATTCATTGGCGTGCCCAACGGTTTGTCTGCCGAAGGTTTGGCCAAATATCCTTCCGACCAGCGGTCTTATGTTTGGGGTTATCAAGCCATGCCATTGTGGAACAGCGCCGACAACAGTGAGAGCTCTTTCGACATAGGCAAACGTCAGAAGGTGATGGATTATTCCGAGGTGTGCTTCCTCAAGGCAGAAGCAGCGTTGAGAGGCTGGAGCGGTGCCGGCGACGCCAAAGCCAACTACTTGGCTGGCATTCAGGCTTCGTTCGATGCCGAACGGTCACAAGTTGACGCCAAGTACTACACGACTAAAGATGATGAGACGTATAAGACGACAGGTGAGGTCGCATGGGAGACGAACGCTTCTACAGAAGTACACCTAAAACAAATCATCACTCAGAAATGGATAGCTCTCTATCCCGACGGAGCTGAGGCGTGGACGGAGTTCAGGCGCACCGGTCTGCCAGAGTTGACACCCGTGGCCACGACCTTGGAGTCGACCCTTCCCTCAGGCACGTTCATCAAGAAGTTACGCTACACCGATGATGAGCTTAGGGAAAATCCAAACGCTTCCGACAAGACCCTCAACCAAAACCAAGGCGACGGCATGAACGTTCGCGTTTGGTGGGACACCAAGAGATATCAGTAAGACGCAACGATAACTTAATTAACACAGTATCAAAACTTAATTAAGACATAAGCGTCACATCCGAAGACATTCTTTCTGCCAACGGCAAGGCAGGGAGAATGTCTTTTATTTCGTTAAAAAAGTCTTACAGTTCTTTCCTCTTTTATATTTTTGGGGTAATTTTGCAAAGGAATTGAGAGGATAACAGATCCATTGAGACAAATATAGGATACACAAACATAATTTTATTTACATGAAGAACATTTACACAATGAAGAACTTGGTAAAAGGATTGATGCTTTCTGCCGTCATGACTTTAGGCGTGTCAACGGCAAGCGCACAGGACACAACCACAGAAGATCTTAAGCCTGCCACGCAAGCTGAATTCTGGATGGGCGAGGAAGCCACAGCTGGAGAATTTTATCTCTACAATGTTGGCGCGCAGATCTTCGCTACCGACAACACTCCATCGGAGACCGACATCAACAATGCGACACTTTGGAATGCCGCATCAAGCGACGACGGCACTTACGAATTCACATGCACGGATGGTGTCATAATAATGAAGAGTATCACGGGCTTAGACTGGACCACTAATATCGCTCAAGAAGGCACGGCAACGTCTTTCACCTTGGCTACTGGCACAACAACAGACAAGGGCAATGTCTACAAGTTTTCGAAGAAGTGGGGACTTTACAACCCACGCTACTTCAACATTGACACAGACGAGGAGTTTAAGTACACCGCGGCAAAGACCCAAAGTTCGTTGAACGACTGGCTCTTCATCTCTACAACACAGAAACACGCCTACATGGAGTATGTCACTCTCTTCGACAAGGCAGCAAGCTACCTTGACTCAAGCAGCGAGCTCTTCAAATCAGAAGATGTAGCGAAGAGAGACGAAGTAATCGACCAAATCAAGGACGCCTTGGATAGCTACGACTACAACTCTTTCGAGGAGGAGGGTAGGACGAAACTCGAAGATGCAATCAAGGCCGCCGAGGACTTCATCAAGACCACTACGGGCATCAATGCTATCAATAGCGCGTCCGAAGCCAAAGCCACAGAGATTTATAGCGCTAACGGCGCACGTAAGTCACAGCTGACAAAGGGCATCAACATCGTCAAGATGAGCAATGGTACCGTAAAGAAGGTTCTGGTGAAGTAAACATCACTCACGCCGCACAATTCACAAAGGCAAGCTCTATTACCTATAAGAGCTTGCCTTTTTTATGTAGAAAAGAGCTATTTCCATCGCAAAGGCTTGCTACTGTCATAAAATTTAGCGAAATTTGCAAAACAAACTAACTTCATTATGACAACAAGGAAAGTAGCCCTTATCACGGGCATAACAGGACAGGACGGTTCGTACCTCTCAGAGTTCTTGCTTGAAAAAGGATATGACGTCCACGGTGTCATCCGCCGTTCTTCCGTTGACTTCAGGCCACGTATCGCCCACTTGGAGGGTAAGCCGCATTTCCACCTTCACTACGCTGACCTGAGCGACTCCATGAGCGTCTTGGGTGTGATTGGCCTGGTGCGCCCTACGGAGATCTACAACCTCGCGGCTCAAAGCCACGTACAGGTTAGCTTCGACTCTCCTGAATACACGGCTGACGTGGATGCCGTGGGAGTGTTGCGCATTCTTGAGGCGGTGAGACAACTCGGGCTAACCGACTCTTGCCGTGTCTATCAAGCCTCAACGTCGGAGCTTTACGGCAAGGTAGAGGAAGTGCCTCAAAACGAGAACACGCCTTTCCACCCTTACTCTCCATATGCGGTGGCAAAACAATACGGCTATTGGATTGTGAGGGAATATCGTGACGCCTACAACATGTTCGCATGCAACGGCATACTCTTCAACCACGAGAGCGAACGACGCGGCGAGACATTCGTGACGCGCAAGATCACGCTCGCAGCGGCTCGCATTAAGCAGGGCAAGCAAGACAAGCTGTTCCTCGGCAACCTCTCCAGCCGACGCGACTGGGGATACGCCAAGGACTATGTGCAATGCATGTGGCTTATACTGCAAAACGACAAGCCTGAGGATTTCGTCATTGCCACTGGCAAGCAGCACACCGTCAGAGAGTTTGCGACGCTTGCATTCCATCATGTAGGCATAGAACTCGAATGGCAAGGTGAAGGTTCTGACGAGAAAGGCATTGACAAGGCCACGGGAAAGACGCTGGTTGAGGTGTCGCCAGACTTCTATCGACCCACCGATGTGGTTAACCTTTGGGGCGACCCAACCAAGGCTAAGGCAGAATTAGGATGGAACCCCACCCAGACATCATTCGAGGAGCTCGTGAAGCTCATGGTAGACTCCGACATGAAGAAGGTGGCGGCAGACGATGCCGCGGCACGTGTCAGGGTAAACCTTGAGGAATATCTTGAGAAAGGCATAGTGAAATAAGCAAACACAAATAA
>CAVHEN010000089.1:0-7279 GCA_963635115.1 Oscillospiraceae bacterium
GGAAAGCCTCATACTTCATCAGCAGTTGGTTGAAATACATACGCTTCTCGTTGGCCGACAATCCCTCTGCCATGCACAGCATATTTAGCGAATCCTTGACAACGCCGCCAATGCCGTCGAGGTTGTCAAGCGACTCGGTGTCGAGTATCATGAAAAGATTGTCAACTGCCTCATCGATAGGCCGTATCTTGCCCGTGATCCTCTCGAAATGTGGAGCGTAGACACGACACATACATTCCTTCAATGCCTGTTCGTCATAGTCGGGGTGCATCTTCTTGCGCACAATCTCCATCAAGTCGACCATTGACACTGGCTCTGAAGCTGGCTCATTACCAAAAGTGGTGTCAAAATCAAAGTCAGATTCGCCAGTGTCCACATCCTTTAGTTGCCCCATGAATATGGAGTAGAACTGCTCCACATTGTCGTCGAGCATTTTCTTGAACGTGTCCACTTTGGCAAAGTCAGGACGGTCGTCCAAATCCACCAACTTGTAAATGTTCTGATACTTGGTGTATTCCCTCAGCTTTTCTTCCTCCTGCGTCTTGTCGTCACGCAGGATGACACACAGTTTCTCCTTTTGTCTGAGGTTGTCAAACATCACCCCGATCTCCGCAAGCCATTTCTGCGCCTCACGCGCGTTGATGAGTTCCTGCTCGTTCAGGCGTTTCAATATTTCCAGTATTCTCCGCAACGACACTTCCTTGGGCTTCAGTTCCTTGGGTTCCGTCTTTCTTTTCTTGTTACCCTTCGCCGTTTCCTCGTCCCCGTCGTCCACATCTGTAATGCCCGCAATCTCGTCGCTGTCAACCACGTCAAAACTATAGCTGTCATCGTCCGCTTTCCTTGTCGCGTCGCAATACACCTTGCAGAACATCTGCCAGAAGCCGAGCAACGTTTCATCGGTGTACTTTGCGGCGATGTCGTAGACATTTTTTAGCGACATGAGGGCCGATGCGTACTGTCCCACCACGAAGCGCAGCGACTTGGCTTCATTTTCGGGCAACACATGGTCGGCGTCACCGGGTTTCAATCCAAGTTCATCGTTTTGCTTGCGTATGGCGGTTTCTCGTGCCACACTAATGTTTATCCACTCGCGCATGCCGCTCTCCATGTCGAGGATAAAGTCGGCGTCGTCTTTCTTCTGCGCATAATCCTTGAACCATTGGAGATACGGTTTGCTGGCACACATCTCTTTGTAATAACTGGCTATGAGCCTCGCCTCCTCTTCGGGGTCGAACTGCGATATTACCATGTCGCAATACTTCTTGAACGCCTGGTTGATGTTCTTGGTGTTCACATTCTGCCAAGAGCAGTCGATGACATGACATTCGGTCTTGTACTTGCAGGTGCGGTTCACACGGCTGATGGTCTGTATGGCGTTGATGTCCTTTATCTCCTTGTCGAGAAATAGCGTGTGCAGTTTCGGCTCGTCAAAACCGGTCTGCAGTTTGTCTACAACGATGATAAGTCCGTTTTTGCCTTTCTTGAAGTTTTCGATGGCTTGCGACTCCGTCACATTGCCGTTGAGCGACGCACACGGTTCGTTGCTCTGATTGTCGCTATACACCACCACTATCGGGGCGTTGGCATACTTTGCATATTGTGGCTGGGCACATTTCTTGGCATACAGTTCGCGGATTATCCTCGTGTAGCGTATGGCAATGGGTATGGAGGTGACGGCAAGCATCGCCTTGCCTTCACCGCGTATCTTGCCAAATACGAGCGACACGAGGCGGTCAACCACAAACTCGGCTATCTTGCGCATCCGTGGCTCATACTCGTACACCTTCTGCTTGTTTTGCCTCACATCGGGGATGTTGTCTTCATCGCTGAAATCAACGCCTTGTGGCAATTCGAAGCCTACCGGCACGTTGTAGGGTATGATGTGCTTCGTGGGGTCAAGGATATAGCCGTCGGCAATGGCCTCTTTCATTGAATAGGTGTCGAATGGCACCCACAACGGCACGGTGGTGGCGCTGCGGAACTCGCCGAAGCGGCTCAGCGTCTCGTCGCTCGGGGTGGCGGTAAAACCTATGAGCAGGTTCTTCTTGTAGATTTTCTGCTCCCCGTTGTTGAACGAGTCCTGCAAGCGTTCAAAGAGGTTGATCATCTCCTTGTTGTTCTCGCCGGAGTTGGAACGGTGTATCTCGTCGATAAGGAAAGCCACGCGCATGGTCTTCAGTTTCTTTCCGGCTTCGTCGATGGCGCGCTGCAAGTCGAGAAATTTCTGTATGTTCACCACGATGATGCGCCGATGGTCGTCGAGGGCATTCACAAACGTCTGCTTGTCGGTAGCCTCCACAAACATCGACTTGTCTATGTTCATGTTGCACATGCGCTCGTCCAGCTGGTCGCGCAGCTGCAGACGGTCCACCACGAGCATGATCTTGTCGTAGGCATACTCGCCCTTGTAGCGGTAGTCTTTCAGTTGCAGTGCTGTCCACCCTATGATGTTGCTCTTGCCGAAGCCGGCGGCATACTGCATGAGCAGGGAGTAGACGAACTTGTTGTTGCAAAACCGCTCACGCTTGGCGATGATTTCCTCAGTCTTCTGTTGCGGTATGCCAAGCGCGTATAGCTCGCGGCGCAGCTTGTCTGTGTAGTAGTCGGGGTTGCCCTCGTTGTCGAGCATCTCCCTGATGCGGCCCATTATCTTGTCGCAGCCGAACTTCTGCTTGGGACGCGGAGCTATGAGGCGGCCGCTGTTGGAGGTGCGCACGCGCTTGCCGTCTTTCTTCTCGTATTTGTATTCTATGAAGTTGTAGTAGAGTATCTCGTTCTTGATGGCGTTCTTCGAGTACAGGGCGCGCGCCACCTCCTCAAACTTCTGCTTCTCGGTGAGCAGCGGCGAACTGACGGGATAAGCCTTGAACACCTTGCACACGTCAGGCACAAGGCGGTCGATGGTGGCGGTGGCTGGCTTCGTGGTGAACTCGGCATGAGCCATGTCGTACATCTGCGCCATGTTGCGCATCACGTAGGTCTCGTTGATGTCGGATGCGGCGATGTGTATGCCTTTCTCGTAGATGGCGAGCAGCGGTTTCTTCTCTTTCGCCGCCTTGCTGTCGGTCTGCTCCACCTGTACCATGGCACGCACGGCAGAGAGATAGTCCTTTGCCACCTTTCCGCGTCCCTGATCCTTGGCGTTCTGCCCCATGCTCACGCTCTTCAGCTCCATGTAGGCCAGGAAGATGCCGTTGAGATAGAAAGTCACGTCGGGGCGGACGTTGGTTATCACGCTGCCCTTGTATTTCTGCTTGTGCGGTGCCTCCTCCACGGCGCAAAAGATGTTTCGCCGGAAGTCCTCGTCGCCGCGCAGCTCCGTACCGGGCACGAAGAACATGGTGATCTGTTCGCCTTTGAAGGTGATGGAGCGGTAGGTGTTGAAGAAGATGGCCACGTTCTGCTTGTCGATAACCTTCTCACGGATGTTCTCTACGAGGGCATCTTGCAAGGCGCGCTCGTCGTTGTCGAACTGTCGCAGCAGCCGGCTCCACGCCTCCGGTTGGGTGTCGCTGACAAACTCTGCCAACACCGAGGGGATGAACATTCCGTTCTGCACCACGTTGGGCGCAACAGAGCGGTAGCCCAGTCCGCCCTCGTCCTCACGCCGGCAGATGAAGTTCATCACATAGTCTTTCTGTATCTTTCTTTCGTCCATGGCTCTTCTTTCTTGTTAGTTTGTGTTCCTATACTGCCCGCTGGCCTGTAATCACTTCGTTTATCAAGGCGCGTTTCAAGTCGGCGTACTTGCTGATTTGTTTGTCCAAGTTGGCGACAATGGTGTCTATCTTGGAGCATTGGTCGTCGAGGTAGGTGGCGATGGCGCGTTGCTCGGGGAGAGGGGGTATTGCTATTATATTGGATTTCATAAATAATGGAGAAATTCTTTTTAAACCTCCAACTCCACACATTGTTGCACATGCTTTATCTTGAAATTTTGTAGACAAGGTCACATAAAACAAGAAACGAATATAGCTATTCTTGTTTGCCCTTACCACGAAGATTTCTGATGACCCGAACCCCAACCCGTTAGTCAGTCCTTCTGCAATAGCTATGTTGCCATTTTCAAAACACGGTGTTACCTTTGCTATCAGCAAGTCATTATTCTCAAATGGAGTGTATTTCCCTTTTAATGCAGAAACTAATTCATCCGAAGTGTCAATACTATTTAAGCGTAATCCCTCCATTGGCAAAAACGAGCAATATTCGTAGTGCCCACTAATGTTAATAGTGGGAGATAAAATACAAATATCTTTCATCCTCTTCACCTCCCAATGCTCCGGCACATCCCCAATCCACTCAACCTCCGAATCTTTCATCTTCACGTTCGGGTCGAGTCCGCGAGTGACGGCATTATTGATGATGCTCTTCTTCAGACGAAGATAAGCGTCACGCTTGGAGGTAAGGAGAGAGACCTGGCGGGCTATCTCGGATGTTTTTGCATTAAGATACCTTACAACTCTCTCTTGACATTCCATAGAAGGTATATCAAATTCAAAATTGCATAAGTCTTCTTTTGTCAGCCCCTCTCTATTTGCCCCGGTCTGACAACTGTCTATTTGGTTTTGGCCAATATCAGATATAAGATTATAATATAAGAATGCAGAATTGACATTCTTTTTCAATCTTATGATGCAAACATGCTGATTAACATTGCCTTCCTTAAAATCATGTGGCAGATAAAAGCATCGTCCGATAGATGCTCCTGTAATATTTAAAAGCACGTCATCAGGTTGTAAACGAGAACCTGCCATTGATTTATGCATTTCTTCTGAAATGTACACAATGTCATCCAACAAGAACCCGTTATTTGTCACATTTTGACTGCGAAACAATGGAATACCGCTATCTTGATAAACAGAAGCTCCACCTCTGGGAGTAACGCCACTGCCAACCTTCGTTGTTATATCTTTTATCCGCAATCTCATAACTCCAACACCTTTAATTCCGAATCCAGCATTTCAATCTCCTTCAATATGTCCTCCGCCTTCTCCACCTTTTCAGGCACATAAAACTCCTTGTTGAAGTTGATTTCCACTCCAACGGTATTGTTTCCCAGCCTGTAAGGCTTGAAGACATACTTCTGCATAAAGGCATCAATCTCATGCTGGTTTGCCGCCTCGTCACTGTGATGGGGAATAATCTCGTAGTCGCCAGTGGTGTAAGGCTCAATGGATATTTTGTGAATGGAGTTCTTCCTTCCCTTGGAAGCCTTGAAACAGAACGCTCCGCAACCAAGGTCTTCCTCCATGCCGTCAGCCTTGGTATGGAGGATAGTACACTGTTCGGGACAGAAAGCATACGTACCGTCTTTCTCCGTCTCGACAGAAAGGGAGAGGTTGAGCTTTTCTTCCACTACGCGCTTGGCTATCGTCTTCAGCTCCTCAGCCGAAAGTTTCTGCAAGTCGTCATAGTGCGTGTCGCCAATGGTCAGCGCCTCGGGATGCTTGAGAATGAACGGCTCGCCATCCTCACAAACGGTCTGCTCCACATACTTACTGGTGTCCGATACCTCGGTGAGCGTGACCTGCTGCTTGTTGTAGTAGAAATGCTCTCGGTCGAAGATTTTGCAGATGTCCGACGGTTCAAAGTTTGCCAACGCCTCCACAATGCGCAGTTGATTAGTCTCGCTCATCTCGCGCCGTTTGTCGCCCTTCGACTTCTTCAGGGCCTGCCACAGGTTCTTGCCGTCGATGAGCGCCACCTTGTTGCGGCGTTCGGCAGACTTGTTCTTGTTCATAATCCACAGGTAGGTATAGATGCCCGTGTTGAAGAACTCCTGCTGCGGCATCTGTATGATGGCTTCCACCCAGTCGTGGTCGAAGATGTATTTACGGATGTTGCTCTCGCCACTGCCTGCGTCGCCCGAGAAGAGCGTGGAACCGTTGTGTACCTCCACGGCTATGCCGTCGTCGGCAAGTTGCCACAGGATGTGCTGCATGAAGAGGAGCTGGCCGTCGCTGATGGACGGTAGACCGGCGGGAAACTGCCCCAGGCGGTCTCTCTTCACCTCCTGCTCATAGCCCTTCCACTTGGTGCCGTAGGGCGGATTGGCCACGATGAAATCGAAGCCTTCCTCCATGTCGGCAAACGGAACCATGGTGAGCGTGTTGCCGCACTTGATGGTGGACATGGGGCGGAAGCGCGACTCTATGGCCGCCAAGGCATAAAGCGCGTCGTTGAGTTCGCTGCCGTAGGTCTTTATATATTTGTAACCCAACGTCTGCAAGCGGTCGGAAACGCCAAATAGCAAGTTGGCGCCACCGCAAGTGGGGTCGTAGCCGTGCAACAGCTTGTTCTTGGGCTTGTTTATCTTCAGCGCCACGATACGGGCTATCAGCTCGATGATGTCCTCAGGGGTGTACTGCTCGCCGGCCGTGCTTGCCGAGATGTCGGCCCAGCGGCGCTTGATGTGCTCCTCAAGCGTGGTGATGGCCGAGTTGTCGTAGGGCGCGAGGTCTATCTTCGACCAAGCCGAAGCCACCTCCAGGAGGATGCCCTTCTTGCGCAGTTCCGCCGCTATGCCGTCCATGTTGAGGAACTTCTGGTCGGTCTTGTCGCGCTCGATGCCAAGAAGCTGCTTCAGCACATCGTCAAAGGCTTTGAGATATTCAGCAAAATCCTGCTCAAAGGTATTGTCGTTCTTGCAAATAGACGCCAGCGTCTTGCCCTGCACCACGATATACTCGTTGTAGCCACACTCCTCGGCGTCATACAACGCCCGGAACTTCGCCTCGTTGCCGGAAGCCGTCACGTTGTGCTCCCGTTCTATCCGCTTGATGGTGTTGATCATCCTGCCCTCCACCATGACAAGGGCGAAGAACGGCATCATGTATGCCGGGAAATCGCTCTGCTTGATACCGGCGGCAAGCAGCAGGTCGGCCACCTCCCAAATGTCACTCTCATAGTGCATGATGTCACGCACGGGAATGCTATGTATGTTGTTGTCTGTCATATATATTACTCTTTCTGCTTACTTTACAAGCCTTATCATATTTAAGTTTTCCGAACGATCACTATGACTCTTAATGTATTTGCCATACCAACTAATCACGTGGCACATCTGCAACACATAGCCAAAGAATATATCCTTGCGTTCTTCATCGATATACCAAGGATCGTCTTCGTTGGTGTGAGAATCCTCATTTGTGAAAATACGGATATTGTTGACGCAGGTTGCAATTTCTTCAGTAAATATTGCGTCGCCGTCATTTTTGTCCTTTCCGGTTGGAGCCTTTCCCCATCTTACTGTATGTTTTATTTTGTTACTGTCATT
>CAVHEN010000090.1:0-6681 GCA_963635115.1 Oscillospiraceae bacterium
TTAGCATTGCGGCGCAAAGGCAATGGCTTTACGCCGCGGTCGCGATGGCTTTGCGGCGCGGTCGCAATAGGCTGAAACACATTGCGGTTGCCGGCAAGCCATGACCCGCACGGTATCAACACGGAGCTTGATTATTTATTGTACGATAATCTTAATTTTGCTGTATTGGGTTTGTATCATGCAAGTTGTAATTTCGCAAGCGAAAACGAGACACAACAAAATTTGAGGAAATGAAAAAGATTGTTTTTTGCGTACTGATGACGTGGGTTGCTTTCGCCAATGGCATTGTGGCAAGGGAAAGGAGCAACTCTGCTCCCAAGGCGGCGTCGATGCCCAAGGTGCTGGTGGTGGCACCATCAGAGAATGTGAAATCAGATTACTATGTCAAGGAGATGCTGACCGAGGGCACCGGCATCAATAAAGACAGCGTGTGCTACACATATAATAATGTCATAGCAAACGTGTTGCAGCAAGTGGCGTCCAAGGAGAACCTTGTGGTGCTCAACGGCTGCGGCACCACCCTTCTGAATGGTATAAAGTTGTCTGGCGAGGGCGAGAATGCCGTGGCAGACATCTCGGGGGTCGACAAGCAGAAGTTCAGCGACGAGATGCGAGAGTCGGGGGCTTCCTTCCTGTTGGTGCTCGACCAGCATTACCTTAAATACCAGGAGTTGCCGTTCCGCACGATGTTCCACTTCGTGAACTACACGCTCTACGATGCCAATGAGCGCAAGCTCGGGCAGGGCAGGAGCTACTTCACGTCGTTTGAGCCGCAAAGCGCGAAGGACATGAGCAAGTCGAGCCTGAAGAGTAGCAAGAAGATGATAGCGGAGATATCCAAGATCATCAATGTAGACAATAATTAAACACAAGATGAAAAAAGAAAGATTGTTTTTGGCTCTCGTCTTTTTCGTGTGCGGCATGCTCAATGTCGCGGCGCAAAACGTTCGTGCTGCCATTTCAGGATTGGTGACCGACGAGCAGGGCGAGCCTGTCATAGGAGCTGTTGTCACCGTGAAAAACGAGTCGACCGGATTCACGGTGAGCACGCCCACTGGCACCGACGGCTTCTACAACTTGCGCGAGTTGCCACTGGGCGCACCTTACACCGTAACGGCGCAATACATAGGCTACGGCAACCAGAAGAAGACAGGCTACTCGCTCAACCAGGGCGATGCGCTGCGCATAGACTTCAAGATGACCGACCAGGTGATAGAGATAAAGGCCGTGGACGTGGTGGCAAACTCGCTGAAGAAAGGCATACAGTCGGAAGGCTCAGGCACGTCAGTATCGGCTTCCGACATAAAGCGTCTGCCGGTGAACGGCCGCAACTTCACGTCGCTCATGGACCTCTCGCCACTGAGCAACGGCGGCAGCATTGGCGGACAGTTGGCATCGTCCACCAACTACACCATCGACGGCATGACAGCCAAGGGTACCGTGGCAAGCGGCACCACATCGGGAGCTTACACCATCTCCATGGAGGCGTTGCGCGAGTTCAAGGTGCAGACCAACCAGTATGACGTGACCTTGGGACGCTCGGGAGGCGGCACGGTGAGTGCCGTCACCAAGTCGGGCACAAACACCTTCACGGGTTCAGCCTTTGTTTACGGCCGCACCAACTGGCTGTCGAGCCCTTACAACATTCGCGGCAACAAGTCGAGCTCCAATTACTCCACCTATCAGTATGGCTTCTCGCTGGGAGGCCCAATCATCAAGGACCGCCTCCACTTCTTCGTGACGTGGGACCATCAGCGCGACGCGCGCCCTATCACCATAGCCAACATACAGACAGCCGCCGATGAAAACCTCTACAACATAACGCAAGCCACGGAGGACAGGTACCTTGAGATAGCGCGTGCGAAATACGGTGTGTCTGCCAACAAGCAGTTTGGCGAATTCGACAAGACGAAGAACACCGATGCCGTCTTCGCGAAGATAGACTGGCAGCTGAACCCAACCAACCTGCTCTCCGTGCAAGACAACTTCATATCGGAGTATAACCGCAAGAGCGAGTCGGACAACACGTCGATCAACATCTTTGAGGTGTGGCCCGACCGCATGTCGCACAACAACTCGCTGATGGCGTCGCTGCGCTCGGTGCTGGGACCTAAGATCACCAACGAGCTGAAGGCGCAGCACTTCCTTGTGTTCGAGGGCACGAAGCCTAACGCCGAATTGCCGTCGGAGAGCATACCGCGCGCCATCGTGGAGAACGTGGAGTCGGTCAACTCCACAACGGGCAAGACCATGACAACCTCTATACAGCTCGGCGGACAGCGATACGTGCCGGAGAGGTTTACCGACCAAGTGTTCCAGGTGGTGGACAACATGTACTACAACACTGGCAAATGGAACTTCACCTTCGGCACCGACTGGATGTACACCCACATGCACTCCAAGTATGGCAGCGAGATGAACGGGCGCTTCTATTTCACCGGACTTGACAACTTCGAGAACATGAAGCCATACCGCTATGCACGCGAGGTGATGCTCTCTGATGACCCTTACGTGAACATGAACACGCTCAACTCCGCCATTTATGCCCAGGCGCAGACACGCCTTGCCAAGGGGCTTGACGTGATGGCAGGCTTGCGCCTCGACTACACGCGCTATTTCAACCGCGCCAACTTCAACCAGACCGTCTACGACGAGCTGGGGCTTCGCACCGACAACGTCATATCCACCTTCCAGCCGTCTCCACGCATACAGCTCACGTGGGACATAAACGACCGCCACACCGACGTGTTGCGCCTGGGTGCCGGAATATTCGGTTCGGACATCAACAACTACTTGATGATCAACAACATGCTTTTCGACGGCACGAAGGTGGCATCGGTTGATGTGCAGGGCGACCTTGTGCCGACACCCGATTTTGCCTCATACCGCAAGGACCCGTCTACGGCGCCTGGCAAGGACCTCTTCAACAATCCAAACATATCGAAACTGAGCACCATCAACACCAACGGCAAGGACGCACGTGTGCCCGTGGTCTATAAGGTGAACGCTTCCTACACGCATTTCTTCTCCGACAGGTTGAAGGCTGGCGTGGCACTGTATGCCAACTGGGCACGCCACAACTATTTCTATGCCGACCGCAATATGGTGGACGAGCCTTACTTCCGCTTGACAGCTGAAGCCAACCGCCCTGTTTATGTGCCGGCAGAGAGCATAAACACGGCCAACGGTGCCACCGACTGGACCAAGGGCCGCAAGAGCGACAAGGTGGGACGCGTGCTTGAGCTTGTCAGCGAAGGCAAGAACAACCAGTACGCTTTCGTGGTGGACGCAGCATACCGCTACTATAAGGATGGTGAAATATCCGTCAGCTATACGTGGAACGACACCAAGGACAACGTGTCGTATAATGGCAACGTGGCAAATTCGTCAACATTATACTATTATGTGCCTGGCGATCCACGCGACTTGAGCCACATGACATATTCCGACAACCAGTTCCGCCACAAGGTGGTGGTCTACGGCACCCTGCCCACATTCTGGGGCATCAACGTGGGCTTGCGCTTCTCCGGATTCGGCGGCACTCGCTACTCGCTCTGCGTCAACGGTAACGTCAACGGCGACTTCGTGTCGACCAACGACCTGGCTTATGTCTACGACCCCAATGATCCCAGCACGCCGGAATATTTGAGGGAAGGCATCAACGCCATACTCGACAACCCAGAGGTGTCGGGCAGCCTGAAGAGTTACCTGCGCAAGAGCTTCGGCAAGGTGGCGGAGCGCAATGGCGGTGTAAACGGATTCTATGGAGTGTTCGACTTGCACATGGGAAAGGAGTTTAAGATTTACAAGAAACAAAAGATCAGCGTCTCGGTAGACATCTTCAACGTGGCAAACCTGCTCAACAAGAAGTGGGGCGTAGGCAAGAACCTTAGCAAGACTTATCTCTACAATGTCAAGGGCTTTGACGCGGCGAAAAAGCAGTTTGTGTATTCTGTCAACACCAATGCGGGCATACCGGCCTGCAACGGCAATCCATACCAATTCCAGATTGGCTTGAGGTATGGTTTCTAAGAAACGGCCTGAAAAGAGAACAACGGTTTTCAAATGAACAAGAAACTCATTATCCTACTGGTTCTGCTATCCAACCTCGCAATGGCGTGGGCGCAGGTGGCAGAACCTGTTTTGCTTCCAAACGGATGGAAGCTGACGCCCGCCGGCAAGCAGTTGCCGCTGGGTGATTTGCCGCTCAACATGGCGGTGTCGCCAAACGGCAGGTGGCTCGCGGTGACCAACAACGGCTATGGCCGGCAGTGCATCAAGGTGTTCGACACGAAGGCCCAATGCGAGGTCGACGACAAGACGATAGCCAAGAGCTGGTACGGGTTGTGTTTCAGCCATGATGGCGGCAAGCTGTTTGCCTCGGCTGGAAACGACAACCAAGTGAAGGTGTATGACGTGAGCGGCAAAGGCAAGCTCTCGCTTTCCGACAGCATCGTGATGGGCAAGCCATGGGAAGGGCAACGCATCTCGCCTTCGGGCATTGCCATGTGCCCCGGGCGCAACCAGTTGTTCGTGGTTACGCGTTGGGACAATTCTCTTTATGTTTACGACTGGCCTTCCAAGCATCTTGTATGTAAGGCACCAATAGGTGGCGAGGCTTACCAGATAGTGTTCTCGCCCAAGGGTGATGAGGCTTACGTGTCGGTATGGGGCAGCGACGAGCTTGCCGTGTGGGATGTGGGGCAGATGAGGTGGAAACGCCGCATCCCCCTTGGTAGCCACCCCAACGAGATGTGTCTCGACGCCAAGCACAACCGGCTCTTTGTGGCAAATGCCAACGACAACAGCGTCTCGGTGGTCGACTTGACCGATTGCAATGTGGAAGAGACCCTGAATGCCGCACTCTTCGCCGGTTCACTGCAAGGCAGCACCACCAACGGCCTGTGCCTGATGCGTGGCGGCAAGCAGCTTGCCATAGCCAATGCCGACAACAATTGCCTCACCTTGTTCGACGTGTCAAGGCCTGGACGGAGCCGCTCAGTGGGATTCATACCGGTGGGATGGTACCCTACCAATGTCAAATGCATAGGCAATAAGCTGTGGGTGACCAACGGCAAAGGCTTGCGCTCAATGGCTAACCCTAATGGGCCTGTGCCAATAGACAGGAAGGAGAAGTTTGACCACCACAAGGGTGATGCCAATCACGCCAAAGTGGAATATATAGGAGGCTTATTTCTCGGGGCATTGTCAATAATAGACGTTCCTAAGGAAAAACAACTCTCGGTCTATTCGCACCAGGTGTTTGACAACACGCCTTATAACAAGGAAAATGAACTTGTTGCAAGGAGCGAGCCGGGCAATCCCATTCCGGCGAGGGTCGGCGACAAGAGTCCCATAAAGCACGTCTTTTATGTCATCAAGGAGAACCGGACCTACGACCAAGTACTCGGCGACATGCCGCAAGGCAATGGCGACTCCACTCTTACGTTGTTTGGAGCCCGTTACACGCCAAACCTGCATAAGATAGCCGGCGACTTTGTGTTGCTCGACAATTTTTATGTCAACGCGGAGGTTAGCTGCGACGGACACAACTGGACAATGGGCGGCTATGCCACCGACTACCTGGAGAAAACGTGGCCTACCTACTACAGCAACCGTGGCGACGAATATTCCGGTGAGGGCAAACACAAGATGGGTAACAACAAGGGTGGATTCCTTTGGGACATGTGCCAGCGTTTTGGAGTGAGCTATCGCACCTATGGCGAGTTTTGCGACGGGACAACCATGCCTCCGGAAAAGGGCAAGCGACCCAACCCAGTGCATGCGACGATAAAGTCGCTGGAAGGTCATTGTTGCGAAAGTTACGAGCCGTTTAACCTCTCATTTCGCGACACTTTGCGATATAGGCAATGGGAGGCAGATTTCGACACATTAGTGGTCCATGGCAATGTGCCGCAGTTTTGCACCGTGCGTCTTGGCAACGACCATACCAAGGGCATGAAACTCAAATGCCCCACTCCTTATGCTTACATGGCAGACAACGATTTGGCAGTGGGCATGTTTCTCGACCATCTCAGCCATTCGCCGATATGGAAGGAGTCGGTGGTGTTTATCATAGAGGATGACGCCCAAAACGGTTCGGACCATGTGGACGCGCATCGCAGCACGGCCTACTTGGCAGGCGGGTTCGTTAAGCGTGGATATGTGGACCACACGCCTTATACCACCACGTCTATGCTTCGCACCATGGAGCTGATACTTGGCTTGCCGCCAATGAGCCAATATGATGCCTCTGCCGCGAGCATGTGGCGTTGTTTCACGTCGGAACCCGACGCCACGCCTTATGATTGCCAACCGGAGAACGTATCCCTTGACGACGTAAACCAAGAGAAAAGCAAGTGGCAAGCCATGAGCGAGACTTACGACTTCTCTGTTGAGGACAATGTGCCCGACGTGGAGTTCAACAAGGTGCTATGGCATGGCATAAAGGGCGATTTGGCAGTTTATCCTCCCTTGCGCCGTTCAGCGTTCCTTATTTATAAGGCCAGTGACGACGACGATGACAATTGACGCCACTTATAAAGTCCAGTTACGGCAACGATAATGATGATTGACATCATTTATAAAGTCCAGTGACGGCGACGATAATGATGATTGACATCATTTATAAAGGCCAGTGGCGTCGACAATAATGATTGACGCCACTGGCCTTTCAGTTTT
>CAVHEN010000091.1:0-6603 GCA_963635115.1 Oscillospiraceae bacterium
TCCAGTCGCGGATGATGCAATACTCTCCATTGTGCCGATAGACATTGCCCGTGGCGCATCCTTCGCAAGGCTTGACAATTGGCTTCTTCGGTTCTGGTGGCGTATCGGCAAACATGTCTTGCTGGATGGCAGTCTGCTTGATGACGGTGGCGTGACATGAGTCTGGCACCACCATCTTGATGCCGTCCATCTGCCAAAGGTTCCAGGAAATCCAGCGTGCGGCATTGATGATCTTGCCGTGTGCCGGCACGCGCAGGTTTCCATCTGCATCCTTGATGTATTTGCCATCGGCATCCTTGGCGTTGAACTTGTCCATGAAATACTCTATATAGGTATAGAGTACTGCCTCACGGGCAAGAAGCAGGTTGTCGCCCTGCCACTCATAGCCATAGGTGTGCTTCAAGGCTTTCTCTGCCATGGCATACCAGTCCTTTTCCGTCTCCACGTTCTCGTTGATGACCCGCATCTTGCGGTCGAGCAGTCCGATGCGACGGCTCACGGGGATGGGTTCGCCAGTGGTGGTGTCGTAACGGCTCACGAGGTAAGGAGCCTCGCCACAGGTAATCTCCATGCGGTTGTCCACCACATACTTCTTCCATGTCTTCTGCTTGTCGCCTTCAGGAAACTCTATCTTTCCCTCGGTAGGAATCCAGGAATGCGAACCGTCTTCGAGGATGACCTCACGGTTGAACACATCCTTGCGGCCAAACCACGCCTCGTCGATGAGGTTGTTCTGGGCATTGCACACCCATGAGGGAGTAAAGACCTCGGCCTTATCCTTGGTGCGGTCGAGCTGCGCCTGTTTGTCCTTGAGCACTCGGGGCATGACGAGACGACTGTTCTTGCCTGTGATGTTCTCCGGCAGAATCTGGTCGTTGTAGCAGAAGCCGGGAATCTCTCGGGTATAGTCGTTGGTAGCCCAGAAGATGTTGACCACCTTGGTGGGGTCGCCAGCCTCCGTGCGTGCCTTGGCAGACATGGTATGGTCGATGAGCAGTTTGTCCAAGACCACGGGGTCGTAGTCGTAGATGTCCTGTTCGGAAATATCGACATTGCCGATGTCTTCAAAAATCCTATAGTTGTTCTTTTCCGTCTTCATTAATCAATTCTTTAACATCCACCTCCAGAGCCTTTGCTATTTCAAACAGCGTTTCAAGACTTGGTTGGGCGGTGTTGGTACACCACTTGGACACCGTAGCAGGGTCTTTACCCAGTTCGCTGGCGAGCCATTTCGCCGTCCGTTTCTTCGCAACAAGCATCAGCTTGATTTGGTTCAGGTCCTTGTTTGCCATATCTTTATGTGTCATTTAGTTCGCAAAGATAACCTTTTTGTCTGAAAATAACGAAAGAAAATGGAATTATTTATGCTCAAACATTGCGTTTTATGCAAATTCTATGTTATACAACATAAAATCCCTCTTGGGACGACCTGTAATTACCCAAATGCAAAGGTAGATTACATCTGTGCATTCTTTTTGCACAAAAAGTAAAATAAAATCAGATTTTTTCCGTTATATTATTAGTAAAGAATAGTATTATGCCCATCAATAAGAATGCAATGATAAGATACCAGGCACTCGACAGATGCCTGCAAAATAGACAAAAGAGGTTTTACATCAATGACTTGATTGATGCCTGTAACCGTGCCCTTGCTGAAGTGAACGGTGTTCGCGGAAGCAAGGGGGCTGAGGGCGTGCAACGCCGTCAGATATTCAACGACCTCAACTTTATGGAAGACCCTCTCGGCTTTGGAGTGGAGATAGAGCGTGTGAAGGATGGCAGGAGTACCTACTATCGCTATGCGCCAGGATCGAAGACGCTGAAAGACCAACCTATCAAGCAGGAAGAGGTGGACATGCTGCATGACGCGCTCATCCTATTGAAGCGTTTTGACGGTGTACCTCAGTTTGAGTGGATTTCGGATATTGAGTCTGCTCTTTACGCCACAAGCCGATTGGGAGAGAACAATGAGTCTGTGGTGAGTTTCCAGCATAATCCTTATCTGCGTGGCATGAAGTGGTATAGGATTATCTTCGACATGATCGTAAACAAGCGTGTCATTGACATTGAGTACCATCCCTTTGGCAAAGAGGCTCGAACAATTCGCGTCAGTCCGTATTATCTGAAACAATACAACAACCGTTGGTTCCTGATAGCCAAGCACGATGACTGTCCCTATTTCTCCAACTATGCCATCGACCGCATAGAAAACGTCACGGAAAGAACGGATGAGTACCAGCCATTGCCAGAAGACTTTGATTTTGACGAGTATTTCAGCGACGTGATTGGCGTGTCGGTAACGAGCGAGCCAGTTGAGGATGTAGAGCTGCACGTGACGGACAAAGCACTGGGATATATCATCACCAAGCCTTTGCACGAGTCACAATCCACACGCTCCGAACGGCTGGACAACGGCAAATGGAAGATAACGCTCAAAGTGCAACCCAACTATGAGTTCTTCTCTCTCATCCGCTCCTTTGGCGACGGCATTGAGATAGTCAAACCAGAGACAATGAGGATGAAAATGAAAGAAATGATGGAGAAGATAGTAGCCATGTATAAATGACTTAAATACGTGACAGGCATACGCACCAACACCGCAACGGAAATTGGCACGTTCGTCTTTAAAGGTGAAGCTGGCTCTGGCAGCACCCAGGTGTAATTGGGAGGAAACGGCCTGCAGCAATCATCACAAACGACAAGTAAACATCGAAAAACAGTCAATACACCAATGGCGCACCAAATATACATACAAGAAGACAAACTGACAGACACCAAGCCCTTGACCTTATTCTCCCATTGCGTCCGGAAAGCAAAGGAGAAGAACTTGCTAAATTCCTCATATACCCATTCGCAATGGGCTAACCTGCTATTTCCCCATGAAATGAGCAATATGAGAAGCGAGTATATGAGTGTTGTGAAGCGAGAATACAGTATTTATTTCGCTCGCGTGGGCAGAAGCGCATACACTTTTGAAGCAGAAAAGATCGAAAGGGACTTCCCCAGTTTGCTCGGTGTCGAGGAAGAGGATGAGCCTGCAGAAGGATCGACATGCGAAGATGTGGTCCATGAGACAATCAAGGCGCTCAACAATGAAATCAAAGAACAGAAAAACCCCGACAACATCGAATCCTTCAAGGGCGCAGACTTGGCGCTTCTCAAGAAACAAGGCAAATCGTACATCTATACGGTTAGGCTTGTCCTCTCTGATGGTCAGGAGCCCCATTTTCATGATGGTATCCCTTTTGAGCTGAGGGTATATGGAAAGAAGGTGAACTGTGAGGCCGTCGAATTCGATTATGTGGGCGGTACTCTCTTCTTCACTTCAAAACACTATTTGCAGTCCGCATCCTATTGTACAATCAGGATGGACTCCACGTTCATCCTGGACAGCCTGAGGGTGAGGTTGGCGGACATTGAAAAGAAAGGTGTCAACGACAAGTTGCCTTACACGAAGTTCTTCTTCTCCGATGAGACAGAAGATCTCAAAAACGTAGCGCACAAGGATGTTCCCATGAGTCTCAAAGAGGGTTTGGATGAAACGCAAGGAGAAGCGTTCGACGCAGCAATTGACAAGGACATCACTTTCATTTGGGGACCTCCTGGAACAGGAAAGTCGTTCACACTTGCGGCCATCATCTACGCTTTATACAAACTGGGAGAAGAGCGGACAGTAGTCTGCTGCCTTTCTAACGTTGCGGTGGACCAGTTGCTTTGTAAAGTGCTGGACATCATAGAACGCAATGGCGACTCCATAGAGCCGGGCAACATATACCGTGCGGGTGCGACGATGGAAAAGCGCATCATCGACACAGACTATTTGTTTCCCAAAAACAAGCTGACCGATGACCTACGAGCAAGAATCAGCGCCAACAATGAAAAATTGAGGCGGCTAAAGAATCAAAAGCAGGACATGTCCGATACTGCCATCTCGCTGAAAGCGGATAACAAGGACAAACGTAAAAGCTTGAAGGAAGAAACAGACAATCTCGTAAAGAGCTCGCGAATAGTCTTCTCCACGATATCCAATTTCGTCCTTAGTTCCAATCTCAGTGACAGTCCGTTCGACAATTTGATTGTCGACGAGGCCAGTATGCTGTCCATGCCAAGCCTGATGGCCTTGGGAAGCAAAATAACCAAAAGACTGATCATGGTCGGTGACTTCCAGCAGTTGTCACCTATTGCTCTCGTTAAGGATGAGATCCTGACAGACAGCGTGTTTGAGATGAGCGGCATCAACATCAACAACACCTCCCATCCGGCGTTGCACCAGTTGCTTCACCAAAGGCGCTCCCACGAGATAATAGTCAATCTCATAAACGCCCCTTTCTACAATGGAAAGCTCATACCTATGCACAACACCACAAACGACATCATTAAAGCGCGCCCTTTCAGTGGAAGGGTGATCTCCCTGAAGCAAGTGAAGGACGGGGCTGTCCGCTTCACCAAGGGAGGGACAAGGCAAAACAAGGCGTTTGCGATGGCCGTAATGGATCTGCTCGATGAGTTTTGCGAAGAAAAGAAAGCGAAGTTCTCAATAGGGATTATCACTCCCTACAAAGGGCAAGTGGCACTGCTAAAAGCGTTAAAATACGAAAGGGATTATCCTGAACGCTTCAATGAAAGAATAAAAATCGGCACGGTACATACCTTTCAAGGGTCTGAGTGCGATGTGGTGATATTCGACATGGTTGACTGCGCAAAGCTTGACGGTGGGAAACCGTCCCGAATAGGTCGGCTCTACGCCGGCGAGGCCGGTGAGCGGCTCATAAATGTGGCAGTCAGCAGGGCCAAGCATAAACTGATTGTGGTTTGCGACCCTTCGTACATCAGAAACATCCCAGGCGGCACCGTAACGGAGAAAACCTTTAAGATGTTTGAGCGTTTAAGCCACTATGTGTGAGGCGGCAATCGAATAGGAGGAAAACGAAGCAGTTTTCTCCTACTTTAGTTTTCCGACCTCTCATACCGCCGTACGTGCGGTTCCGCATACGGCGGTTCCTATTTTAGGGTTCTATTCGAGATAGTCACCCATCACAATGGCGTGCCCTGCCCAGCGTAGGCTATCATTTGTGATTGACCTATGCAGTATATAGCTGTCGACTATATGCACTGCATGACTGGCGTATCACTCGAAATGTCGGATGAACCTATTTCTATTTGGTTTTCTACCATTATTACACTGTGATTTCCAGCAATATTCCCTCCGGGCCTTTCACGCAGCTTTCGTAATAGCCGTCGCCCGTGGTTCGTGGACCGCTGAGCGTCTCATAACCATCGGCGCTGAGCATAGCGGTCAGATTATCAACAGCTTCCATGCTACCCACAGAGAAAGAGAGGTGGATGAAGCCGGCGCGGAATTGGCTTTCGTTGTCGGCCTCCACTTCCGGTCGTGTCATGATTTCCAGGCGGGCAGGGCCGTCGGGGAAGGTTAGGATATAAGTGCGGAGATTGGTGCGGGGGTTGTGGTACATGTTGTTGGGAACACCTTGAAAGTATTTCTCAAAGAAGCCTTTCATACCATCCAAGTCTCTACAATACAATGCTACGTGTTCTATCTTCATAATTATTGAGTTTACTATGATCTACTTGTTGATGTACTCCAATATCTGCTCCGCATGGATCTTGGTCTTGATTTCCTTGGGAGTGAAGATTTTCTCGATGATGCCCTCCTCGTTGACGAGATAGGTGGTGCGGAGGATGCCGATGGTTTTGCGACCGCAAGTCACCTTCTCTCCCCAACAACCAAGCTCCTGCAAGAGTGTGGTCTCTGTGTCGGCGATGAGCGGAAACTCCAGTCCCTTGGTTTCGGCAAACTTCTTTTGGAGAGCCTGTTTGTCCTTGCTGATGCCGATAATGTCATATCCGGCGGCTGCCAACTCCTCCTTATGCGCCTGAAGCGAACAAGCCTCGGCGGTGCATCCGCTCGTGTTTGCCTTGGGATAACTGTAAAGCACAATCTTGCGACCGCGATAGTCGCTCGCCTTGATCTCACGTCCGTCCTGGTCAATGCCAAGAACCTCTGGTATTCTGTCTCCGATAGTCATAGATGTATATATTTATGTTGTTGTGTCTCTATCTCGATTCATGTGGGTGAAAGTCATCGTGCTTGTTTCCTGCGTTCGCCTTCACGCCGCAAAGGCGTTGCCGTTATGCCGCAACCGCGTTGCCTTCGCGCCGCAATCGCAATGCCTTCGCGCAGTAATCGCGCTACAGTGAAATCTTCTTTGTCAAACCTTAACCCACAAGAATCATCATGTAGCCATTATCGTTCTCTCACAAAATGAGGAAAAGTCGGTTCACCTAATTGTGGGGCATACTCGAAGCCCTCATAGCTGAAGTTCGTCAGTTCTTCGGGATTGGCAATCTGGTTGGCCAGAATAAACCTCACCATTGCCCCACGGCAAGACTTCGCCCATACTGCCTGCATCTTCAGACTGCCGTCTTTCTGGCGGACGTAGAAGAGCGGTTGGATAACCTTCACCTCCTTGCAGACTCGCTTCCAGTCGAACAGATGCTCGTATTCTGAGGTGGAGAGATGAAGCAGGACTCCATCGTCCGCCTTCACGCTATTGATGAGCACGTCGGTCAACTTGTCCTTCC
>CAVHEN010000092.1:0-4977 GCA_963635115.1 Oscillospiraceae bacterium
TGGCGCAAACAGCCATTTACCCTTTTCAAGTCAATTATCCAACGTCGTTTCGTGCCTTCTTCCATAAATTTGCGGCACGAATAGTTAATCTAAAAACTTAGTTATGAGAAAGAATCTATTTTATAAATGGGGGATAACTTGTTGCATGATGCTTGCACCTTTTGTAGGCGTGCATGCACAGGGGCAACAGACCCAAGTGCATGGAATAGTCTCCGATGAAAGTGGGGAAACGTTGCCAGGCGCGACGGTAATATTGAAAGGAAAAACTAAGAACGGTACGGTCACTGATCTGAATGGTGGCTTCACGTTAAATGCTAAAGTGGGCGATGTACTTGTGGTCACTTTTGTTGGCTATGATTCTCGTGAAGTGAAAGTGACGTCAAACAGCAAGTCGTTGAGAATCATGTTGACGGACAAAGCTAAGTCGCTTGACCAAGTGGTAGTCGTTGGCTATGGAGTGCAGAAAAAGAGCGTGATGTCCTCGGCTGTCAGCAAGGTGACTGCCGACCTTCTTGACTTGGGAAACCCCACGAGCATGTCTAACGCATTGAAAGGAAAGGTCACAGGAGTGATGATTACCTCAAATTCGGGTCAGCCAGGGGCTGGCTCCAAGATACGCATTCGAGGTGTCGGCACGGTGAACAACTCAGAACCGTTGTATATTGTGGATGGATTGCCCTCTGAGAATGGGATAGACAACCTTAACCCTTCCGACATTGAGAGCGTGGAAGTGCTGAAAGACGCGGCGAGTGCTGCCATTTATGGCGCTCGCGGAGCCAATGGCGTAGTGTTGGTAACCACGAAGAAAGGAAGCAAGGGCAAGGTCCAAGTCAACTACGAATTCACGTTTGGCATTCAGAATCCAGACAAGAAGCTGGATTTGCTTAAAAGCGACGACTATCAGATGCTTATAAATGAGATGGCTACAAATTCGGGCAAGTCGCCATATTTCTCCACGAAGTCGAATGTGGATACCGATTGGCAAGAAGTTGTAAGGAACAGCAATGCGCCTATTGTGAACCACAAGTTCAATGTCAGTGGCGGAACAGACAAGTCCAGCTTTTATGTGTCGGCAGGCTATCTTAGCCAGCAAGGCATTTTTGGTAAAGGCTACAGCGACTACTCACGCTTGAACTTCAGGCTCAATTATAACACGACATTGCTTGACGTGAAGACGAGAAACTGGCTCAATAAAGTGAGCTTCGGGGCTATCGTCTCTTTCTCAAGGGCTACGACAAAAGGCACGAGCATAGGAAATAGCGAGGTCGGTGGACTGATGGCATCCATCGATATGCTTCCACCAACAGAGCCTGTTTATCAAACTGATACGGACGTGTTGAGGCAATACGCTAACACGTACCCGAACCATGTGTTGGCTCCAGACGGACGCGTGTACAACATAATAGAAATGCGGGAAATCGTGAACCCCCTGGCTGACCTGCAGGTCAACCACAATCAGCGAACCATTCCAATTAACCACACATACAATTTCAGTCTTGAAGTCGAGTTGTTGAAGGGGCTAAAGTATCGCGGCACTTTCGGCTTGGACTATTATAACACTACGACACGCGGGGGCGTCCCTGTGTATGAATTGAATGCCACGAGCAAGAACGCCACGTCAAAAGTGCAAAACGACAAGTCGGACGCGGAATTCTGGCAGCAAGAGAACGTGTTGTCGTATAACAACTCGTTTGGCAAGCACAACATTGGCGCGCTGGTTGGCACGAGCCTTTCCTCACGTCATTCTGAGTATCTTGGAGGAGCAGACTTTGACCTTCTGTCAACAGATATCAACAAGGCTTATATTGGCACGGCAACGGCTCCGGAAGAGCAATCGCAAATATGGGGTGGCGCGAGCGACCATAAACTCGCGAGTGTCTTTGCGAGGCTGAACTATAATTACGATGAGCGATACTTGTTGGAGGCTATCGTGAGAAGGGATGGCAGCTCCAATTTCAGTAGGGAACACCAATATGCTATATTCCCGTCGGTATCTTTTGGATGGGTGTTCACGCGTGAAAAGCTCTTGGGGAACTTGCCGAAATGGTTCGACTATGGAAAAGTCCGGCTCAGTTGGGGACAAAATGGCAATGAGAACATCGGGGCATTCCAATATACGACGACGATGGCACAAGGCAAGAACGCCGTCTTTGGCGGAAAGGTTTACACAGGTATGTTGCCTGGCGGTTATTCCAACAAGGACTTGAAATGGGAGACTTCCGAGCAAACCGACCTAGGACTAGACTTGCGTTTCTTGAGTGGAGCGCTAACGTTTTCTGCCGATTATTACGTCAAAAAGACGAAGAACATGCTCTTGTCGATGCCAATACCGCTGTACACAAGTTATTCTACAATGACAGTTAACGCTGGCTCTGTCAAGAATTCGGGAGTTGAGATGGAACTGTCGTATCGGAAAAAGATCAACGATATAAGCCTTGGCTTTACAGCCAACGCCTCTTATCTTAGGAATGAGGTGACTGACCAAGGCGATGACCGTATGGGAATAGACGGCATCACGGGCGGCATGGGCGGACAAGTCACTTATAGCGAGAACGGCCATCCTTATGGATTCTTCTATGGATACAAAACGGAAGGCGTATTCCAAAATGAACAAGACATTGCAAACCACGCCAAGCAAGACGGTGTGAAACCTGGCGACCTTAAATTCCAGGACCTTGACGGTGATAATGTCATAACGGCAAACGACCGTTGCCAGATTGGAAGCCCCATACCTGATTGGACTTACGGCTTTAATATTAATAGCGAATGGCGTGGAATAGACTTTACAGCCTTCTTCCAGGGCACGATAGGAAACGACATCTATAAATTGTATCGCCGTTCCAACGTTGCGTTGGGAAATTTCGAGAGCTTCTGGCTTGACCGTTGGCATGGTGAGGGAACGAGCAACACGGTGCCTCGCATTGTCGAGGGAGACAACAACAACTATCAAATATCCGACTTCTTTGTCCAAAAAGGATCGTACCTGAGGTTAAAGGTTGTGCAGCTGGGTTACACGTTGCCAAGGTCATTGACCTCAAAGTGGGGCATTCAGAGGCTGAGGCTTTTCATTCAGGGCGAGAACTTGTTTACCGTGACTGGATATGACGGTTATGATCCAGAGGTCGGCACACGTAATGGCCTTGACTCTGGTACGTACCCACAAAGTCGCACTTTCACCTTTGGAGCTTCAATATCATTGTAACTAATTAACATTCTGAATATCATGAACAAGATAAAGATAGTGTTTACGGTTATGTCATCTCTCACACTGGCGAGTTTGACAGTTTCATGCGGCGACTTCCTTGAGACAGAACCAAGGACGCAAATCTCGGAGTCTGAGTTTTATAAGACGGAAGACGACATGAACAAGGCTTTGTATGCCGTGATGGATGAAGTACAAACGCGCCTTATGGAAGTTTGGTCGTACTCTTCTTTGCTCTCCGATGAGTCGGAGACAGGTGGTGGCATTGGAGAGGGATCCTACAAGACGAAATGGGATCATTTCTCATACACGCCATCGACATGCTTTGGTGCGTGGGGTTATGGCTCTTGGTGGAACGAGTGGGACTTTGGGCTTTACAATGGCGTTATTGCCGCCAACCAGCTCATTGACCATATGGAAGGCGCAAGGGTGGACAAGAATTACGCCAACGAGACATTAGCTGAGGCTCGCTTCTATCGTGCCCTGTTTTACGATTATCTTTGGATGGGGTATGAGGAAGTGCCCTTGATTACCAAGACTATGACACCTGATGAGATGTACAATGTGCATAAGGGTACGCGGCAAGAGGTGTATGACTTCATGCTGGACGATCTCTCTGATGATGTTATTAATTGCTTGCCAGAACGCGCAGCTACACCGCAAGGCAGGGTGTGCAAAGATGCGGCGTTGGTCTTGCGCACCAAGATAATTCTCTTTCAGAGGGACGAGGCTCGTTATCCTCAGGCTTTAGCCGATATGAAAGCCATAATAGAAAGTGGTCGCTACAGTCTTATGCCAAACTACAAAGACCTGTGGTGGAAGGTCGGAGAGTGGGGTTCGGAGTCTATTTATGAGGTGGCCTTTGCCGGAAACAACACTGGCGAGGGAAACCCGATTTGCAGGTCTGTTGGCGGGAGAAACATAGTTGACCCGAGAAGCGCCGATGAAGGTGGCTTGTGCGAGGGCTATGGCCAAAACACAATGAACAGCCATGTGTATAACCTTTTTACGGATGGTGACACCAGAAGGGAAGGCACTGTCATATTATGGGATGACGAGGCCAAGAAGGTGGAGGCTCTTGCGAAAGACGGGAAACTCGATGCCGACAGTAAGTTCCAAATCAGTAGCGCGCAAGAGGCGTGGGAAGGAATGGGGCATTATAAGTACCAACCGCGCAAGGAAAGCGCATCTGACGTGAACCCCTTGTACAACTACTCCGCCTCCTTCCGTTTTTATAGGTATGCCGATGTGCTTTTGCTTGCGACGGAGCTGTATGAACGCGTCAACGGCACGGTCAACGCGGAAGCCCAAGGATGGTTTGACCAAATTCGCGACCGTGCCTTTCAAGACAGGAACCACAGGATAGACCTATCGGTACTTGGCAAGCAAGAGGCACTCGACATGATCTTCGAAGAACGGGGCTTTGAGTTTATCGATGAGATGCAGCGATGGTTCGACATCCTCAGGTTTGACAAGGGATCGGAAATACTTGGCAGTAAAGGATGGTCGGAGAAATACAGGTATTTCCCAATAGACCAAAGCGAGATAGACCGTTCGCATGGAAACCTTACGCAAAATTCAGGATGGACAAAATAGCTGGTTTAGGGAATTTGATTAACTTTGTGCGGTAATATTCGTATTTATGAAGACAAGACGTTTGTTTATTTTGTTGGTCTTGGCATTGCTTGTCTTGACCGTGACTTCTGCCCAAAACTCTTACCCTGCCAACTATGCCAAGGCGCCACGTTTCCGTGCGCTGTTGGTTTGGGACCCGT
>CAVHEN010000093.1:0-4823 GCA_963635115.1 Oscillospiraceae bacterium
TCAAGTTTTGTGCAATCCTTAAAGCAACCATATCCCAAGGACGTGACTGAAGAAGGGATGGTAATGCTGGTCAAGCTTGAGCATTCACAAAAGCAGTCTCCTCCCAAAGAAGTGACAGAAGATGGTATAGTGACACTGGCCAGGCTTGAGCATTTATTGAAGCAACCTTCCTCCAAAGACGTGACTGAAGAAGGAATTATAACGTCGGTCAAGCTTGAGCATTCATTAAAGCAAAGCTCACCCATAGACGTTACGGAAGAGGGGATAGTGATGCTGGTCAAGCCGGAGCAATATTGAAAGCAATAATTTCCCAACGACGTGACAGATGAAGGAATTGTAATGCTGGTCAAGCCGGTGCAATATTGGAAGCAAGCAATTCCCAAGGAAGTGACGGAAGAAGGAATGGTGATGCTGGTCAAGCTTGTACAACCCCTAAAGCACCAAAGTCCCAAGGACGTGACAGAAGAAGGTATGATAACGCTGGTCAAGCCGGAGCAATAGGAAAAACAACCAGTTTCCAAGGACGTGATGGAAGAAGGTATGATAACGCTGGTCAAGCTGGAGCAATATTCAAAGCAAGCATCTCCCAGGTAAGTGACGGAAGAAGGGATGGTGATGCCGGTCAAACCTGAGCAACCATAAAAGCAATAATTTCCCAGCGATGTGACCGAAGAAGGTATCGGGATGCTGGTCAAACCTGTACAAGACGCAAAGCAAGAACTTCCCAAGGATGTAACAGAAGAGGGGATGGTGATGCTAGTCAAACTTGAGCATTTATAAAAGCAAGAACTTCCCAAGGATGTAACGGAAGAAGGTATCGTGATGCTGGTCAAGCCGCTACATTCCTTGAAAGCGTTGTCGCCAATTGCGGTCACAGGAAATTCCGTGCCATCGCTCGCCGTCACCTTCTCTGGGACAACGACCTCGCCTGAATATTTCTCGTCGCTACTTGCCATGACAGTTGCCGTCTTCGCATCGGAATCAAGCAGGTAGCGTATTCCGTCGATGGTCTCGAAGCTTGCCTGGGCGAAAGAGTTACTTGTGGCAAATAGCAGCACTGCCATCAACAAAAAAAGGCCCTTAAATGAGACTAAGCTCCCTTTACTGAGCGGATGGGGGGGGTAAACGTTTTGATATTCATACAGTTACGTGATTATAAGTTTTTGTTTTGTGATAATCATTCCAATGTCATCACGGCAAAAGTACAACATTCTTTTCAGAACCTTTAATCTTTCGGCACATTTATTTGTTTTTCTCACGCAATATGTTGCTGCCAGAGACGGCGATTAGATGGAGCGTGGCATTAAATCACGCGCGATTGCGTATCTTTATCATTCAATAATTGTGTTATTTCCTTGTTTTGCTTAATTTTGCATCCATAACACTTGCCTTAGACATAACAACGACATGCAAACAGGTAAATATCTATTAGCGACAGAAAGAGATGCCGAATGGGGCCTCACCATCAGCACCGTTGGCTTCGATGACATAAAGCCTGAGGAAGACTATCCCGCCAAGGGACATGCCGATGGCTACTTTTTCGACAAACACAAGGGACGAGTCCTCGACGAGTACCAGCTTCTTTACCTTTCGGAAGGTGAAGGCACGTTCCAGTCGGCGCATTGCAAGGAGACAACCATCAAGGCCGGCGATATATACCTGCTCTTCCCGGGCGAATGGCACACCTATTATCCTTCGCAGACCAAGGGCTGGAAAGGCTACTGGATAGGGTTCAAGGGAAAGACCATCGTCACCTTGGTGATTGGCATCATCGTCTTGATAGTGTCATGCTTCCTGCCTGTACTCTAAGCGGGCGAAAAACAACCCCGGACGCCACATCGCGCCCAGGGTTTATATTTACCTGAAAACAAACACTTTATGTCGACACTTGCAGGAGAAAGTCATCGTGCTTGCTTCCCTTGTTTGCCTTCGCGCCGCAATCGCGTTGCCTCCGCGCCGTAATCGCATTGCCTTTACGCCGCGATCGCGATGCCCTCGCGCCGCAATCGCATCTCGGTGAAACCAGCTTCGCCAAGCCTTAACACACAAGAATAAATGTTATCCTGAAACAATCTTATACCCCTTAAAAGCAATCTTCAATCTATTTTGGCAATCAGCGTAACTCTTTTGCGACTATTTATTTTGGCAGATTGAACACCTTCGTCATCTCTGCCATATCTTCTTGGCTCATGCCTTCGGGCTCGAAGCCCATTGATTTGGAGTCGATGTAAATCTTTGCGCTCTTCGAGAGCACGTCTATCTGGTCGAAGGCATCCATCACGTCCAGCCCCTTGGCAAAGACGCCGTGCTTCTCCCACATCACCACGTCGTAGTCCTCAAGCTCCCTCAAGGTTCCCTCGGCGAGCTCCAGGCTGCCTGGCAACTGGTAGGGCACGATGCCAAGGCCCAGCGGACAGAACGCCTTGGTCTCCGGAATCATGCTCCAGAGCAGGTTGCTCAGCACGTCCTTGCCCATGAACTTCTTGTTGTGGCTCATGGCTATGAGCTCTATGGGGTGCGTGTGCACGGTGGCCTTGTAGTTGCTGCCCTTCTCTATCAAGCGGGCGTGGACGCTGAGGTGGCTGGGCAGTTCCGACGTCGGCATCACGGGGTTGTCGGCTATGATCACATAGCTGGCGCAGTCGTCGAGGATGCGTATGATGGAGCCGTTGTCCATGGGCCAGCGAGCCAAGTCGCGCATGCGCTTGCCCGTGCCCTTGCAGAAGAAGTAGCAACCCTTCAGGGTTGGCAACGTGGCGCCAATCTGCTTCACCTCGCTGATGGCGGGCAATGCCTTGATCTCGTCGTCCACAAGGTCGGTCACGTTCACGGTGATGTTGCCACCGTTGCGCTCTGCCCAACCGTTCTGCCAGAGATAACCAGCCACTTCCGCTATCTTGTCGACCTCCTTCTTCAAGGCTGGAGGACCATTCAAAATGCTGTTCATCATAAAAATGTTTTTAGTTTGTGTCTATGTCTCTTTTTCTTTTCTGTTGCAAAATTAGTGAGAAATGCCGTCTGCCACCCTTTTGTTTTGATATTTGGTCTATGACTTTTGACCATCACGCCAATTTCTTCAAGGCATTTTTCATCCTGTCTTGCCACTATCTGAAGTATTTATGCTAATTTTGCTACATATGAATGCTTCAGCACCCAAAAGCTGACACTATAAAGCCCAAAACACTATGATGAAGATACGGATGAAACCATTTGCCAAAAGCATACTCGTCTTTGTTGCCATGCTCTTGCCGGTGCCTGGCCACTGCGATGTCTCCTTAGAGGAAGACCTGCGGAGGCTTGACGTCGCCGTGGAGCAACGCCAGACATATGAACAGGCGAAGCTAAAGGACATTGCCCGCTTCAAGATGGACGAAGGCAACTGCGTCACCGCCACAGACAAATACCATTTCCATGAGTCGCTCTATCAGAAGTACCTCAAATGGAACCCCGACTCTGCCGTAGCCCATGCAAGGAAATGCCAGGAGATTGCCGCCGCCAACGGGCTGTCAGGCCTCTACACCAAGGCGCTTATCAACGAAGCCTATACGAAAGTGTTGTGCGGTGAGCTGCTGGATGCCACGCGGCTCATCCGAAACATCGAGCCTATAGAGCAGCTCGACAAGGAGAACCAAACGCAAATGGCGATCCTGATGCTGGAGCTCTCGCTCCGCACCAATATGGGAGGCGTCAACACCAAGGTCGGCAACGAGGTACTGCAATGTTGGGACAAATACAGCGTCTACCTGCCAAAGGACAACTGGCGCTACCAGTTCTACAAGGTCATGCTGACGCAGAAGGGCAACATCAAGACCGTCGTCGGCATGCTGGACAAGTGCAAGCAGCCATCCTATGAGGCTGCGTCGATCGCCGCTACCGTGGCGCGCCTGTTTATCTGCCGCAACGACTACGACTCCTTCCACCATTATCTCATCGTGTCGTCCATCAACGACATCGAGTGTGCCAACAACGAGGCGCAGTCGCTATTGCACCTCATCAACTCGCCATACATACACCTCGATCCCAACCGTGCCTTCAACTACGCCATGGTGTGTGCCGACAACGTGAAGTTTTTCAACGACAAGGGGCGGAGCCTCAACGTGGTAAGGGCTTATACGAAGATCGCGAAGTCGTATAAGAACGAATGGCTACAACGGACCCACTCCCTCGTTGCCATCATAGCCTTGCTTGCCATTGCCATCGTCGTCATCATCTTCCTGATGAGCAGGATAAGCAAGAAGGGCAAGCTGCAAGCGCAGTTGCTGCGAAGGCTGGAAGAAAGCAACAACAAGCTGGAGGATATGATTGCCAAGAGAAGGGAGGCGCAAGAGCAACTGCAAAAGAGCAACATCCTGCTGCAAAAGGAGATCGGTTACCGCAACGAGAACTTCTTCAACGTGTACCAGCTCGTCAGCAAGTATATCGCCGACATGAAGGAATTCAAGAAGAAGATGTACAACCTCATCACGGCGGGCAAGGCAGACTCGGCGCGCAGGGAACTGAACTCCAACACCATCACCGACAAGTATCTGAAGAATTTCTTCGAGCATTTCGACAAGGCGTTCCTCCTATCGCATCCCGACTTCATAGGGCGGTTCAACCAGTTGCTCAAGCCCGACATGCGCATCGTGCCTCAAGAGGACGAAAGCCTCACTCCAGAGCTGAGGATCTACGCCCTCGTGAGCATCGGCGTGACCGACAGCGTGAGCATCGCCCAGTTCCTCCACTACTCCGTGCAGACGGTGTACAACTACAGACTGAAAGTGCGCCATGCCTCGCAAATCCCTGAAAAGGACTTTGCACAGACCGTGGCGCACATGTATGAT
>CAVHEN010000094.1:0-4492 GCA_963635115.1 Oscillospiraceae bacterium
CTCTATTATCCAGTCGCCGAGCGTGCGCTTCGCGCTGTCGTAGTTGACTCCTATCTTCACGAGACGCTTGCCCGAAGCTGAGTAAGGCACGAGATAGCCCTTGTCGTCAATCTGCTTGAGGGCAGCCTCGGCTGAGCCGTCGTATTTCAGCTCCATCACGTAGATTGTGTCGGGCATGTATATCACCACGTCGGCACGGCCCACGGCACTGCATTCCTCCACGCGCACGTTGGCGCCCATGAGGCTGAAGATGAGATAGAACACGGTCTGCACGTCACGCTCCGACTTGTTTGAAAGCCGGTTGCTGATGCTCGCCAGATAAGCGCGCATGCGCTCAAGAGCACCGTTGGCGTCGCCCTCGAAGAGCATGTCGATGAAGTCGCCCAAGAAGGAGCTGTTGTCCATCATCACAGGAGAAAGGTAGTTTGGCGCAAGGCTTCGAAACATGCCCAAGCGCACCTCGCGGTTGGGATAGTCGAGGACAAACCTGTTGGTCATGTGGTTGTATTTCCTTATGGTGAGGTAACCGCTCTGATAGAGCAACGGCAGTGCGTTTGTCATCTGCTCTGGTGACACGTCAAAGTCATCTACAGAAGCAGCCTTGCGCTCTATGTCGCGGATGCCGACGTGGAACTTCCTCATCACCTTTATTATATACGTTGGCGTGCCAGACCCGAACCAATAGCTACCGAGTTTTTGCTTCGACATGGCCAAAATCAGGCTAAACGGGTTGAATATATCTTCAGAATCTTCACTGAAATGGTAGCCGTCGTAATATTCCTTGAGGCGTGAGAGCATCTCGTCGTAGCTCACGCCCTGACTCTCGGCAAACAACTCCACGTCGCGCCGCATCGTGGTCGTCAGCTCCGCCTTGCTTATGCCGCAGATGGCGGAGAACTGGTCGTCCATGGATATGTTGTTGAGATTGTTGAGCTCGCTGAAGATGCTGAGCTGCGAAAACTTAGTTATACCGGTGATGAAAACGAACTCAAGGCATGGGTCGAGCATCTTCAGCGGGCTGTAGAAGTTTTGCATTATGAGCCTCAGGTCTTGCAGGTTGTCCTCCTCGTGCACCACGTCGAGCAACGGCGCGTCATACTCGTCGATGATGATTACCACCTTCTGCCCAGTCTTCTCGTAGGCGCGGCGCACTATGCCTGTGAAACGATCGTTGAGATTAACCTCCCTCTCGTTGCTATCATATAGGTTTTCATATGGCAACAGTTGCAGGTCGAGATAACTCTTGAGCGCATCCTTGTCGAAATGCTTTGCGCCGCTCATGTCGAAGTGCAGCACGGGGTGCTTCACCCAATCATTCTCGTAGTCGGCAATGGCAAGGCCCTCGAAAAGCTCCTTGCGCCCATCATAGTAAGCATGGAGCGTTGAGGCGAAGAGCGACTTGCCGAACCGCCTCGGGCGGCTCAGAAATATAAACTTCATGCCTCTCCTCACAAAGTCAACAATATACCTCGTCTTGTCAACGTAAACATAGTTGCCCTCTATGATGTTCTGGAACGTCTGAATCCCTACCGGGTATCTCCTTATCTCCTCTTCCATGGCTTTTCCTTATTTTGTCGCTAAGTTACTAAAAAAATACGAGCCGATAAACCATGATGACAAATAAATAGCGTAAATTTGCAAAAACCTTATTTTCCGACAAGAAACATGAACAAGCAGCTAATCAACAAGTCGATAGCCACACTGGCTTTCGCAGCCCTGTCTACATTCACCGCCGCGGCGAGCGACGACACCAAGGCGCCTGCGCCCGTACTGCCACTGCCCGAGCAGAAGCAGGTGGACTGGCAGAAGATGGAGACCTACGCCTTCATACACTTCGGCCTCAACACGTTCAACGACCGCGAGTGGGGCTATGGCGACTCAGACCCCAAGACCTTCAACCCCAAGCGTCTCGACTGCGAGCAGTGGGCGCGCACCCTCGTGGCGGCTGGCATGAAGGGCGTCATACTCACCGCCAAGCACCACGACGGCTTCTGCCTGTGGCCGTTCGCCGGCAACGACTACAACGTGAGCCAATCGCCTTGGCGCGGCGGCAAGGGCAACGTGGTGCGCGAACTCGCCGACGCATGCAAAAAATACGGACTGAAGTTCGCCGTCTACCTCTCGCCCTGGGACCGCTCACGCGCCGAGTACGCCACGCCACAATATCTGCCTTACTTCTACGCTCAACTGCGCGACCTCCTTACCAACTACGGCGAGGTGTTTGAAGTGTGGTTCGACGGCGCCAACGGTGGCGACGGCTACTATGGCGGAGCGAAAGACAGGCGCACCATTGACCGCAAGAACTACTACAACTACCCGCGCATCTTCGAGATGCTCGACAGCCTGCAACCGCAAGCCGTGGTCTTCGGCGATGGAGGCCCAGGATGCCGATGGGTGGGCAACGAAAAAGGATTCGCTGGAGAAACCAACTGGGCGTTCCTGCGCAAGGGCGAGGTCTACCCTGGCTATCCCAAATACCCCGAGCTGCAATATGGCCATGCCGACGGCAACCAATGGACGGCGGCGGAGTGCGACGTGTCGATACGCCCGGGATGGTTCTACCACCCGGAGGAGGACGACAAGGTGAAGTCGCCCGAGCAACTCGTCGACCTCTACTATCGCAGCGTGGGCCACAACGCCACCTTCCTGCTCAACTTCCCCGTAGACCGCGACGGCTTGATCCACCCCATCGACTCTGCCAACGCCGTGGCGTTCCACAAGATAATAGAGCGTGAGCTGGGCAACAATCTCGTGGCTGGCATCACGCCAAAGGTCACCAGCACACGCGGCAAGGCGTTCGCGGCAAAGGCCATCACCGACGACTCATGGGACTCCTACTGGGCTACGCCCGACGGGGTGACGACCGCCGACATCGAGTTCCGCCTCAAGAAGCCACAGCTCATGAACCGCATCATGCTGCAGGAATACATACCGCTGGGACAGCGCGTGAAGAAGTTCTGCGTGGAATATCTCGCCGCTGACGGCTCTTGGAAGGCAGTGGACCAGCCTGAGGAAACCACGACGATTGGCTACAAGCGCCTGCTCCGCTTCGCGCCGGTGAAGTCGAAGGGCATCCGCGTTCGCATTCTCGACGCGCGCGGCCCGCTGTGCATCAACAACATTGGCGTCTACTACGGCGGCAAGGACTCGCAACTCTCATGGAGCAAAGCCGCTGAGGACATCGCCTCACTGCCACTGACCATCAACGAGCAAGGCGACGACGCCATCGTGATAGACCTGGGCAAACCCGCAGACATCAACACGCTGCAATACCTGCCTGTGCAGGGCGACAAGCCCACGGGACTGATCCACACCTACACTATCAGCACCTGCGACGCCAACGGCAACACGACCGGCACGCTTGCCTCGGGCGAGTTCTCAAACATACAGAACAACCCGATAACGCAGACCGTCAGCTTCAAGACCACGAAGACGCGCTACCTGAAGCTCAAGGCCGACCGCATGGTAACCCCGGGCGAGAAGATTCGCTTCGCGAAGATTGGCGTAAGCCTCAAGGCGACGCGCTAACGAGCCCTTGCGCAAAGAAAGGGCCTTCGCCGAGAGCAAAATAGGGAAACGCCTACGTTAAAATAGGGGAAAAAGACGGCGCGGACTGCGTTTTTGCCGTAACTTTGCAACAAGAACAATATAAAAAGACAAAGAATATGGGCAAGTCATTCATCATCGGCATGTCGGCTTTGCTGCTTCTCGGCAGCTGCGACACATACACAGGTTCGGGCATCTACATGGGCAGTTCCCTTGGAAGTATATTCGGTTCAGCCATCGGCGGCATAGCCGGAGGGCCTCGCGGCAGCGACGTTGGCACATTGGTTGGCATGGTTGGCGGAGCCGTGGCTGGCGCGGCAATAGGCCAGGCAGCCGACCAGAAGCAGCAGGCACAGCGCGATGCCGACATCGCCGACATGCGCGCGAGAAGGGCCGAGCGCCAGGCAAGGAGCCAAAGCTCGTACTCCAACAACAATAGCGCATACGGCTCAAGCACCGACAGCGGCTTCGACGCCAACAACGGCGGCGACGATCGCATCTACGACTTCAAGGGATCCGACTACAGCGGCAACTACAGCGCACGCCAACCAAACGTGACAATGCCGATGGAGTCGGGCGTGGAGAACCTCGCCGGCGACTTGAAATACACTCCCGACATAGAGATAAAGAACGCGCGTTTCGTCGACGACAACCAGGACGGCAAGATCAAGCGCGGCGAGATGAGCAAGGTCATCTTCGAGGTCTACAACCGTGGCAACCACACGCTCTACGACGTTGTGCCGACCGTGGTGGAGGCATCGGGCAACCGCCACATCGTGATCTCGCCAAACATGCACATAGAGTCGATAGAGCCGGGCAAGGGCATCAGGTACACCGCCCTCGTGAAGGCCGACGACCGCCTGAAAGACGGCACCGCCCACTTCTGCGTCAGCGTGGTGCAAGGCGACAAGAAGATCAGCAAGGTCTGCGAGTTCAACATTCCCAC
>CAVHEN010000095.1:0-4141 GCA_963635115.1 Oscillospiraceae bacterium
GCGTGGTGCAAGGCGACAAGAAGATCAGCAAGGTCTGCGAGTTCAACATTCCCACTGTGAAATAACCCACTTATCGGGTCGCATCAACACTCAGGCTTGATGCGGCCCTTTTTCTTTTCCAGGCAATCTCTTCCGCGGCATGTGCCTTGCAAGGCCAATTCCTCATACCTCCTCTTAGTCTTGCTCTATCTTATTGACAAGTTCAATCTCCACCCCATATTTCTCTTTTGTCTCTTCAAGATTAGTTATGTCGTAATAGTCTAAAGAGTCTGGAGCAGCGATATAATAACGGTCGCCATCTTCGAATGACGCCACGACGATGTTGATGTTTGAGGTCATCTTAAAGCCCCAAAAGGTATCGTTTAAGACTTTAGGCACTTTATAGAATTCATCATATTTCTTGTCTTCCAAATACTCTACGTCACTACATATTTCTTCTTTTGTCAAGCGTCCAAGATATAAGTATTCTTGGGTTATGGCAACGAGACTTCTACGAGCCTTATATTGGAAGCCCGTGTTTATTCTCTCCCCTTTTTTGTCGATTTGCGCTAATTGTGATTCCTCGGGAACTGGGTACAGGGTGCTTCTTTTTAAGTAGCCATTCTGAGTCACAGGAAAAATCTCCATACGCACAGGTTGCCCTTTCTCATTGAAGTCTACGTAGCAAATGAAGTTGTTAATGTTCTTGGTGTCGAATGGTGCCGAATCGTCAAAATAAGGAATAGCAAACCTTGACAGGCACAGAACGCCTTTGTATAGTTGAGTCCTGAATTTACCATCTTCTTTTTGTTGGCTTATTAAGTTGTTGTCATAGAAGTTTGAGGTATAGTCATATAAATATAATTCGGCGGTGTCGTATTCTATTCGTCCGCTTTTTCTTTCACATAACTCAACTTGGTATCCATAATTCATTTGCTTTATCTTCCAATAAGAGAAGCTGTTTCCTGATTCGTCTTTGCACCAGAAGCCAGATATGTCGGGAAACAGTTGGGTTTGCTGATATTCTTCCGAGCGTTTTCCGCATTTGTCTGAATGAGTATAGATGTCAATGTCGTTAAGGACGGTAGCTGTATACCAATATAATGACACCCTGTTCATGACGGGTATGTTGTCGTGATCCGGTGTTTCTTCCTTGACTTTTGGAGCTTCTATGGTCACTCGCTCAAGAACATCCAACGAGCAAATGAAGTCGAATTCTTGATGTTTGCTATATTCCTTTAGGAAACGACACATTGTCTCGAAGTCTTTTTCAATGGTCTTATCACATTGGCTTGTGCCGTTTTCGTCTGACGACCCAAAGTCGCCACCTTCATTATAAGTAGGAAGAACCTTAAGGATAAGCATGATGATGAGTACCGCGTCCACTTTAAGAGTATCATTCTCTTCGTCATACATATCTTCAATGCATTTCTTTTCTTTTGTGCCAAGACCGTCTTCGATCTCATTTCTGACATATATCATATCCAACAGGTCAAAAAGATGAGGGTTATAGCTCCCGTCGGGCCCGTCTTTGAAGTAGCTTAAGTTTTTTATTCTTTGGTGGTAAAATTTTGAGGCTTCCTCGTATCTATGGATAAAAGTAGCCAAGTCTATCTGGTTGTCGCACATATATGCAACCTCATCGCTTAGACCTTCGAATACACTTTTCTGCATAAACTTGACGGGTATGGCTTTCCTTACGGCTTGCTTCTTTAAGGTCTTTATGCCAATGTGGTCGGCAATACTTTCCTTGGTGGTAAACAACAAACGCGAGTCTATCACGCCTTTCAATAGAGACACATAGTCTTCTTGGTCAAATTGCTTGATTGTTCTCATAATATTTTTGCCTTTAAATCTCCGTATTTTGCGATTAGAAATCAAAAAGTGATTTTCGCCTACAAAGATATGTTTTTATCCTGATAACTCCGACATGTTTCTCCTAACTTTGCATCAGAAAAAACAAACAAGGCGACACTCTCGATGCCGAATGGAGGCGATCATGAAGTTCTCGCTTAAATGTTTAACAATTAAATATATACGTTATGGTAACATAGCAAATCTCAATTCAACTGCGAAGATGATTCTTCTCACCTTGCGAACGTGTGGAATTTGATAAGGGGTGATGCTGAAGATGATAGGTCTTTCAAGTCAAACGTGGATTTTTGGCTTCCTTCTATCCTAAGTTTCCCCCGAGGTCTTTCCACAACCAGCAAGGAACATTAAGGGTAGAGGGAAGCCTACCTGTGTTTTACGAAGTCGCTCCCAATTAGTCTTAATCCATAAAAAACACAGGAAAATGGATAAAGTAGTGAACAAAATCGCAGGTCTTGGTGTACCTGGAGTAATGTTATTAGTAGCAATCTCTATGACTGGCTTGAGTGGCGCGGCAGCAATAACGGCTGCGTTGGCCCTGCTTGGTCCTGGCGGAATGATAGGCGGCATTGCCTTCTTATTAGTAGCCGGTGCGGCATCTTCCGCCTTGACCGAGTTTGGCTTCGACGCCTTGTTCAAGGCGATAATAAAGAAGCTCTACAAGAAAGGTGAGACCAAGGAAACCATTAGGCGCAAAATCGAGGACGGACTTTGGTCGAGGAAACTGAAGGCAAAGGCCATCTCAGACTTGAACAAACTTTAATATTAACCATAAAAAACCAAAGCAATGAGAGAAGACAGAACAATATTTGATCTATCGGATGAAGAGTATGAAGACTATGAGAACAATCCTGACGATGAAACATGGAGAGAAGTGACCCAAAACACTAATGAGGACGCTTTGGCCATGATGTACCCCAACGGAATGGATGATGATTAAGACTTGAGGGTTTCAGCCAAGCCCCCAAACGCTTGGCTGAAACTCCAAGGTTAACCTTATAGCTCTAAAACGACCATGGATCATGGACAACGATGACAGTATAACCAATCAGGTTGTTGTACGGGCATTGCGCAAATACGTGGTAAGGGACAATCGGGTTTCACGATTCTACCAGCAACGCCAAAAGCATGCTCCAGCAATAGCCTTTCGTAAACAGTCTGATTATTTAAACAACTTTATTAATAATTCTATGAAAACAACTAAAAGCATTTTCCAAGCAAAAGTAATTGAAGTGAAAAACTCTCCCGCAGGTCATTACTTGCGTTATGTGAATATGGATTCTGGCGAGGAGGGCAAGCTTCCTGAATGGTGTATCGTTAGCTTTGCTATATTACCCAAGGAATGTCTTGACGCAGATGGACACATTGTGGAAGGCGCAATCCTAAAGTTGCGCGAGATGGAGGATGGCAAAGTCTACCCAGGCACATGCTACCAGCGTCGCGCTGTTCCATTGCAAAAGCCTGATGTAAAGAAGAGGAAAATGAGCAAGGAGAGCTTGTATGAAGGTGCTCGTCTGTACCAACCGGTGTCTCTTGGCGACTTGTGGAAGATATTCGAGCAGAAACTGAGAAACAATGAGCTTGACGCCAGCGCTATCTTGCAAGCCATGAAGATCAAGGGCATGTCTTCGGAGAAAGAGCAACACACCTGCCTTAGCATGCTGATGGGAGTGAATGCCATCGACATAGCAATACAGGAAAATCGTTATCAGGAGTTCAAGATGTCTTTTCTGCATAGCACCATTCACGCGAACACGCTCCGAAGCGAAAGAAGCGTGCAATACAAGGAGATATTCAAGGAGATTGCTGCCTTTGGCAACAGCCATGAGGGTGGTTACGTCTTTATTGGAGTAGACAACAACGGGACGGTTTGTGGCATCGAAGACGAATTGCTGAATGAGACGCCTTTTGATAACCGCGCCGACTTCCAAGCCGACTTCCTCAACCAGCTCAATCAGGCCATAGACAATTATGCTTTCGTCTCGTCGATTGAGATGGTCTGGTACAAGACCGCCGAGGGCAAACTGTTTTGCAAGATCTGCGTACCGATATGGAAGGGCTTAATCATCCTTCTCAACGGTTGTGAGTTATACGTCCGTGGAGAAGCGAGTAAGAGGCAGTTGAAGAACGCCGACTTTATCGACTATGTCGCGTCGTGGTTGGAACGCGGTGTGGCATAATAAATAACCTTACAAGACAAACCGTATGGAAAAGAATATCAAGAGAAAAGTGTTTAAGGCCGCGCTGGCTCTTGCGGCAGTGCTGGCAGTGGTGGGTTTCTACTTCCTGT
>CAVHEN010000096.1:0-4027 GCA_963635115.1 Oscillospiraceae bacterium
TTCTAATATAGACAATTAATGAAAAAGACTATAAGAAACATGGTGATTGCCGCCGCCGCGGTTCTAATGTCGGGTTGCAACAATTATCTCGACGTGGTTCCCAAGAACGATATCACCACCATTAGCACCACCTTCGAGAAACGCGAGGATGCCTACAAATGGCTTACATCGTGTTTCGCTATGCGCGATAATGATATTTCCAGCGTGTGGCAAAACCCTGCCTTTTGGGGTACTGATGAGGTCGTTGCAGACGACTATACCCATGAGGAAGGATTTGGAAAAACCAAGACTAATATACCTGGCTTCATGATTGCCGAGGGCAACCAAAAGACCCAAAACCCTTACGGGACCATTTGGAGTCAGACTCAGTACTATGGAGCTATCCGCTATTGCAACGTTTTCCTTACCAATATCGACGGCACTTATGGTATGGAAGAAGAGGAAAAGAACATGTGGAAAGCGCAGGTCAAGGCGCTGAAGGCCCACCTTTATTTTGAGCTCATGCGTCGTTATGGTCCCATCATTCTCGTGCCTGAGAACATAGACGCGTCTGCCGACATCAAGGACATGCAGATTCCTCGCTCGCCCATCGACAGTTGCGTCAACGCCACCGTGGCACTTCTCGATAGCGCCATCGACGTGCTTCCCGACATGAACTCCATCACGTCGTCGATGCAAACGTTCTATACGCGCGAGGGCGCTGCTACGCTCAAGGCGTTGGTGCTGCTATATGCCGCGTCTCCGCTTTTCAACGGCAACGACATGTTCGCCAACTTTACCAACAAGAATGGCGAGAAGCTCTTCCCGAAATACGATAAGGAGAAATGGCACAAGGCAGCCGTGGCAGCCGACGAGGCCATTGCGATAGCACGAGAGGCCAAGCACCAACTCATGTCGGGCTCCCAAGATCGCCCCACGTCTTTGCTTAATACCATGTATGATCTTGAGAATTCAGTTATGGACATATCGTATGCCAACAAGGAAGCATTGGTACTTTTCCATAACCATAGAGTTTACCCGGAGAAGTATTATCACCCCAAGATTGAAAGTAGCTACGCGAAATATTATGATTGGTATGTTGAAGGAGGTATCTCTGCTTCATATAATATAGCTGAGCAGTTCTACACAGAGCATGGCCTGCCTATTAGCGAGGACAAGCAATGGCTTCCAAACCGCTTCCAGATGTCGAAGGAGAACGACGATTATTACAGCAAAGTGGTTCAGCTTGGTGTGGATGTGGTCAATTTCCATCGCCGCCGTGAGCCCCGTTTCTATGCCGACCTCATTTCGCAGGGCACGTGTTGGTATCACAAGATTAATTCCTCATCATCTCTCTACGAGGCCATTCCTTGCGATATGCGTCAGGGACAGATGTTTGGCACAAGCGAGAAACGTCTCACTTCAGCTTCCCCACAGTGCCTTACGGGATACTATGTAAAGAAGTTTGACTTGTCAACTCAGTCAAAATACAACTATACCCAAAATCTCTTTTTCACTGGTGACCGTGCTGACGTTATCTTCCGCTTGCCTGACCTTCTTCTTGCGAGCTCAGAGGCTTGGAACGAGTATCTCGACAAGCCAGACTCACGAGTTTACGAAGGCATCGATGAAGTGCGCAAGCGCGCTGGCATCCCCACTGTGGAAGAGGCATGGGCAACCTACGCACGCAATCCACAAAAAGCCACGACAAAGGATGGAATGCGTGAGATCATACATCAGGAGTATAACATTGAGTTTGCCTTTGAGGGTCGACGCTTCTGGAACCTGCGCCGATGGATGACAGCTACTGAGGATCTCAACAAGGGTATTCAAGGATGGAACACCATTGGCTCTACCGACCAGAAGTTCTTCAACAACTACCAAGGACCCAAGGTAGTATGGAAGAAGCGTTCTTTCACTGCTCCACGCGACTATTTCTTCCCAATCAACGCCGAGGAGATACTTATCGCAGGCATAAAGCAGAACCTGGGATGGTAGTTTAACCGACAAAACTTTGTAATTCAATGAAAAAAATAACATATCTTTTTCTTTCGCTTGCCGCATTTCTTTTGGCGGCTTGCTCAAGCGACAAAGAGCTTGTGCATGTCAACCTCGCCGACAACGCCTTGGTGTTCACGCCTTTGGCTGGCGGTGCCGTGCTGCACTACGCGTTGCCCGACGACCCCGACATTGTGGGCATACACGTGAGATATACTGATTGCTATGGCCAACCCATCCTTCGCACGGGCAGCTCGCTTTCCGACTCGCTGAAGCTTGTCGGCTTCAATGAGGCGCAGCAGAACATTCCGTGCGAGGTTACCCTGCAACTGCGCACTGGTGGTGAGACTGCGCCTATAGCGAAGAGTTTCAGTACTCTCGACTCTGAGCCTATAGAGTTTATTAACTCCATGAAGGTTGAGTCGGGTTGGGATGGCTTCTCAATCAACTACAATGCGTCGGACGACGTGCAGGGACTTTACCACGTGTTCTACCTTGGAGAGAACCCTTACAGCCACCAGCCAGACACCATTCTTCTTGAGACCAAGAGCATCGTGGCTGGCGGCGACACTGTAATCTACCAGCCCAAACAGCTCAAGGACAAGAACACCATCGTGGTGAAGGTGGAAGACTATCGTGGACATATAGTGAAGCAACGCTCATGGGACGTGGAGTCGATGCAAAGCGCGAAACACGACGGACTGAAGATCTCTTATGCCAACTCTTTGGAGGACGACAACGAGAAAGTGGGCATCCAATACCTTACCGATGGCGACACCAACGGATGGCGCTGGTTTGAGTCGAGCGATGACCATAAGTTCTATACATTCATCTCCAAACTTTATGGCGTTGGTGAGGGTTCAGCCCCAATGTACGTTGACATAGGTGAGGTCACCCCTGTTGCAGAGATTCGACTGTATGCTTACTTGTTCAAAGGTGTTGGGCGTGGCACGTGTGGTGAAGGAGTTCCTTGTTTTGGCTCATCATATTGTAAATACGTGTCGACAAACTTGGTTGGACAGGAAACAAATACATACTATTTCAACCGTTTGCCTTGCAATGTGGAAGTCTATGGATGCCGAGAAGCTGCAACTTCCACTGATTATGAGAACATGAAGTGGGAGAAGATAGGCAAGTTTGAGGAAGACCCATACCTTCCGCAGACCTATTCGTTACTGAAGTCTGCGTGGTTTTATGGCAGTAGAGACACAAGAGCTTGGAATGACCCAGGAGACGCAAATGCGGAAGCCGTAAAGAAGCTGGAGCCGAAATACGAGTCTATAAAGATAATGGCGGCAGGACAGGGCAATGGCTTCAGGTACATAAAGCTCGTCTTCAACGATTGTTATCGTTATCGTTATGATAACGTTCAGGTTGCGTCAAACACAACTATGAGGGTTCTTACGTTCAACGAGCTTGAAGTCTACACTAAGAAGAAATAATCGAACCGTTCAATCCAATAAACGAAACATCAATATGAGTAAATATATATTGTTCATAGCCTCTTTGTTGCTCTTCGCCGCCTGCGGGGAATCGCTGGAGGACACCTACAAGGACTATTCTGGCGACGGCGAGATACGTTATGTGGGAAAGATAAAGGATTTGGAGGCCAATCCTGGTTGGGAGCATGTCACGCTAAAGTGGGTCAACTCTGAGGACCCTATCGTCGATAAGGTGGAGGTGAGATGGATAACAGATGAGTCACGCGACTCAGTGTTCCTACCAGCAGGAACGACATCGTATGACATCACGGGGCTTACCTCAGGGTCAAGTCTCCAAATAGAGGTTATGTCGGTCGACAAGAAGCTCAATGAGTCGTTGGCTGTCACCACTTATGTTCGTGCCTATAATCCCGATCACGAGATGGTGCAGGCATTCAACCGCATAGTCTCCCGCAACTTCTTCCTTCACGACCATCTCCTGCTCACGTTCCTCGGTTGGGACTCGCAGGTTGAGGGTGCCTACCTGACTTACACTCACAAGAGTACGGGCAAGGAGGATAAGTTTGAGCTGACACAGGATGTTGTAAACCAGTTACATGTCGACATAC
>CAVHEN010000097.1:0-3599 GCA_963635115.1 Oscillospiraceae bacterium
CAACATAGCCCCCGCTGTTTTCTCTGTTACGGGAACAAGCGTTCACGCAACGCTACCATGTGCCAAAGCCGTCTATTTTGCACCTGCTTCAGGTCCCTTTTTGTCATATAAGCCAAATGTTCATAACTTCCAATCTCTTATTCTTTCCACACTCTTCTCTTCAGCCACAGCGCCAGGATAGGGTCGCTCATCTCCAAATGTTTGGGAGCGGGAATCGTGATCAAGTCTTTCTCTATCAAAGCTTTCTTCAAGCGAGTAACGTTAGCTGCCGTGCCTAAACGATAGGTGTTTAAGACGGCAGACTGGGTGAAACCAGTATGTATCCCATTCACGATGGCACGCAAGAAGTTCATCTGATAAGCCGATAGTTCCTCGGTCTGCTGGATAAACAATGGCTCGCAAGCATCCAACAATCGGTTGATGCCATATTGCAGGTCAGCTGGTGTTGATGTTGCCCCATCAGCCGTTCTCAACCATACGAACCAAGCCAACTGTTGCACGTAGGAAGAATACCTATCCGTAACTTGACATATCTCACGAGCCAACTTCTCAGGTATTTGCTTGCCTGTCGTTTCAAAACGCTGACAGATATACTCTACCCAATCTTTCTCATTAATCTTATCTAAATAGAAAAGATCACCAAAACGATAGAAAGGATAACTATGATCCTGGAACATCTGCTCCATCATGTGCTTCTTGCTGCCATATAGGCAATACGACACATGGCTCTGTAACTGCCAGACGCCACGAAGACGTTTCTGGAATGTTAAAGAATCTGGGAAAGCACCTATCTGCTGAAATTCATCAATACATACCACAATACGACATCCCTTAGTCTTGGCTATCGTTTCAGGAAGTCTCAATACCTCCTCTGTCGTGTTATTGCTTGCATTATATTCCAACGACAAAGAGAAATCATTCAAAGGGTCTTGCCCGAAACTTATCTTTGGCACAAAACGGCTCAAGAACACCTTGGCGTTCTCCATCCATTCCTCCCATTTAGTGGAAGTTGCCCGAACGACTGCCGTTGCGAAAGCATTGATGAAATCATTCTCCGAACGACACCCGAAAGCATCTATGCGAGCTATCTTGATTTCATCGCTCCTAACAAGTGAACACACCTTATCCACAAGCGATGTCTTTCCCATACGGCGTGGTGAAATCAAAATCGTGTTCACACCATATGTAAAGTTGGCCTTCAGGCGTTCCGTTTCCTCCCTTCGGTCGGTAAAAGCATCACCTTCCACTCTTACACCGAACACAAAAGGAGCTTCTATATGATTTGCCATAATCTCACTTTCTGTTAGTTTCTTACTTTCCTTTTACGACTGCAAAGATAATATATTTGTCCTTTATAAACAAGGTTGTTTAAAACAAGGTTGTTTAAAATGTATATTATAGTGTTCCCATACGTCAACTAAGAGATTTTCAAAGCACTTCCCCCATTCGTTAATCTTTATTGTTTTTCATTATAATAGTATTATTATAATAGTATTATAATTACCTTTGCATAAGATAGGTTGCACTTGGCAGTTTGAAAGCAAGCTTTCATTGTGCTCGTTTGCACCATCTTTGCACAATGAACAGTCTTTGTCACAGAGACCGATGGAACCTATGAGCTATACGACAAGTTCTTTGGAGAATGGTTGAAGAAGGGAATGTGAGGTCTTAACAGATAATTAAAAAGCAAAAGATATGACTAATCGACTATTGACTTTCCTCGACGCGTCGCCCGTGAACTTCTGGGCAGTAAAGAATATCGCGGAGGAACTGCGTAAGAACGGGTTCCGCCACGTCAACCCGCAGGAGCCCCTTGGCAAGGTTGAGGCTGGCGACAAGTTTTTCGTCACGAAAAACGATTCCAGCGTCTACGCCTTCCAAATCGGCAAGAAGCCGCTGGCTGACGCTGGCTTCCACATGATTTGCGCCCATTGCGACTCGCCCACCTTCCGCATTAAGCCCAACGCGGAGATCAGTTGCGAGGGAGGCATCGTGAAGCTCAACACCGAGGTCTATGGCGGCCCGATCATGTCGACTTGGTTCGACCGCCCCTTGACGCTTGCGGGTAGGGTCATCGTGAAGGGCGACGATGCCATGCACCCACAGACCTTGCTTCTCCACGCCAGGCGACCCTTGCTGCAGATCAGCAACCTCGCTATCCACTTCAACCGACAGGTGAACGACGGCGTGAAGCTGAGCCGGCAGAAAGACGTGCTGCCCATCCTCGGCATCATCAACGATGAGCTGGAGAAGGGCAACCTGCTGATGAACGTGATCCTCGATGAGCTGAACAAGGGCCAAGCCTGCCCCGATGGCGAGACGTGCGCGAAGAAGACGGTCGGCAAGGACGACATCATCGACTTCGACCTCTATCTCGCCGATGCCACGCCGGCTTGCACCTTCGGCGCTCACGACGAGTTTATCTCTTCCGGAAGGCTCGACGACCTGTCGATGTGCTGGGCAGGCGTGGAAGCGATGATAGCATCTGCCCCAACGGACACAACGCAAGTGCTCGCCATCTTCGACAATGAGGAGACAGGATCGCAGACCAAGCAAGGCGCCGGGAGCCCGTTCCTCTCCTACATGCTCAAGCGCATATCCCTGAGCCAGAGCGGCACGGAGGAGGCTTACTATCAGGCGGTGGAGCGCGCCTTCATGGTCTCAGCCGACAACGCCCACGCTTGGCATCCCAACTATGGCGAGAAGTATGACCCGACCAATCATCCGATGCTAGGCGGCGGTCCCGTCATCAAGTTCAATGCCGCGCAGAAGTATGCCAGCGACGCGGCGTCAGCCGCCATCTTCGCTGGCATATGCGAGCAAGCCGGCGTGCCGTGCCAACGATTTGTCAATCACAGCGACGTGGCAGGCGGAAGCACCTTGGGAAACATCCTCGCCTCAAGCATTCCCCTGCAAGGCGTCGACATGGGCAATGCCATCCTCGCCATGCACAGTTGCAGGGAGACGGGCAGCGTGGCAGACCATGAGTACACGGTGAAGGCATTCGCTGAGTTCTACAAGATGTAGGCAAAGGCGCAGGCCCCGCGGCCATTCATTTGGGCGTAATCCTCGCGCCAGCTTTATTCGTTTGCCTTCGCGCCGCAAACGCGTTGGCATTGTGCCGCAATCGCGTTGCCTTTGCGGCGTAATCGCAATGCCCTTGCGCCGCGATCGCAATGGCATTGCGGTGGAATCCAATGTGGCTTTGTGGATTAATCCCTGATCCACACGCGCTCAACACATCCCCATGATTTAACAACAAGATGAAAATAGCCCCGATCGCTCATCACTGAGCAATCGGGGCTTAAAAACGTACATATGAAACTTGTGTTTCCGAAATAATTAGATATTAGGCGTGTCCCAGACCTTGGTCTTGGTGCAGACCAATGGTTGCTGCAACTTGCCTACCTTGAGGATGAAGTCGCCTTCTTCCAAGATCCACTTGCCGTCGGCGCCCACATAAGCGAGGTCCTTGGCAGGCAACTGGAAGGTTACTGTCTTTGTCTCGCCTGGCTGCAACTCAATCTTTGTGAAGTTGCGCAGGCGCTTGTTGTCGGGAACCATCGTGGCGACAAGGTCGCTGGAGTAGAGCAACACGG
>CAVHEN010000098.1:0-3589 GCA_963635115.1 Oscillospiraceae bacterium
CCTTTCTTATGCCATGGCGTATCCGAAATTTATTGTAAATTTGCAGTAAATTTCGATTAGGGCGTTATGGCAACATTCATAAATCGGCAGGTATACCTGCAAAAGTTAATCAACCGGCGCGACAACGGTGAGGTTAAAATCATCACTGGAGCTCGGCGTTGTGGCAAATCGTGGCTTCTGAAGAAAGTCTACTACAGTTACTTGATTAGCCAAGGCGTGCCAAAGGATCACATCCTGACTGTATCGTTTGACGTGGATGAGGACACGACGGGTGAGGACCTCACTTCTCCCATTGTTCTTAAGCGATACCTGTATTCGCGTATCAAGAGCGAGGAAGAACACTACTATGTCTTTCTCGACGAGATACAGATGGTTGAGGGCTTTGAGCGGATTGTTAACGGACTCAATGCCCGTGACAATGTGGATGTCTACATCACGGGCAGTAACTCCAAGTTTCTTTCGAGCGACATTAATACCGTTTTCCGTGGTCGTGGCGATGAGGTCAGAGTCTATCCGTTCTCGTTCCAGGAGTTTTGTACTGGCAGGACAGAACCCGTGAGCGAGTTGTGGAAGGAGTACTACACCTATGGCGGTATGCCCGCCCTCAGAAACCAGCCTACGCCCGAGCAGAAGGTGGGCTATCTGCAGCGGTTGTGGCAGAAGACCTACCTGGATGATGTGGTAGAGCGCAATGGCATCAAGAACCGCATGGCACTCGAAAGCCTGGTCGACTCGCTCTGCTCATCCATAGGCTCGCTCACCAACCCCAACAAGATACGAAACACCTTGGAGAGTGTGCAGCATGTCAAGGTGGACGTGGAGACAGTGATGTCGTATATGCAATGTCTCGAAAACGCTTTTCTTTTCGAGGGATCACGACGCTACAACGTGAAGGGACGCAAATACTATGAGAGCATAAAGAAATATTATGCAGTGGATGTGGGATTGCGCAACGCGCGGCTCAACTTCCGCCAACAGGAGGTGACACACATAATGGAGAACGTCATCTACAACGAGCTGCGCATACGTGGCTATGTGGTAGATGTCGGCGTGGTGGAGAGCCGTGTGATGAGAGAAGGCAAGAGCACATATCAGCAATACGAGATAGACTTCATTGCTACCAATGGCTTAGATAAGTACTACATACAGTCGGCCTACGCCTTGCCCACCGAAGAGAAGCGGCAACAAGAACTCGCCTCGCTCAAGCGGATAGACGACTCGTTCAGAAAGGTCGTCATCGTAGGTGACGATATAGCTACTTATGTTGACGAGAATGGCTACATCTTCATGGGTCTCTTCCAGTTTCTGAGAAATGACAGAGTGCTCGAATGAGTGGCAGGGATTGATGTGCTTGGGTGACAAGGACAAGACCTCTTGCCAGCTTTTTTCAGAAAGACATCCCCTTTCCCTTTTATATTTACACAAGCAGCGGGATTGCGCTGCAGCCCTCGCCCATGCCCCCGTCGGCGTTGCGCCGCAAGGGCGGCGCCTTTACGGCGCGAGGGCATTGCCTTTGCGGCGCGGAGCCAACGCCATTGCGGCGCAATCGCAGGAGGCCGTCGTGCCGCCCTTTTTCATGAGGGCGATTGTCGTGCTTGAGCGTGGCAACGAGACGCAAGGAACTGAAGGGACGGCTGCAGAAATGTGTGAACCAGAGAAATCGCATCAACAAACAAAATAATAAATATGAACAGAACAAACATCAGACGCGCGTTTAGCTTGCTGCTATGCGCGTTCGTCTTGTCCATCTTCTTCGCGTGCACCGACCACAATGCCGAAGCTGGCACGGACGACACAGGCAAAGAGGTCCTGCAAGACGGCGAATGGGAGGGAACTGGCGAGGGACGAAACGGCACCATCATCGTCCGCATCACGGTGAAAGACCACCACGTGGTATCGGGCAAGGTGGTGAGCCAATCGGAATCGTCGTTTGCCCAGGAAGCCATCAACACCATCATAGCCAAGGTGAACGGGCGCGACAGCGAGCTGAAGGTCGAGACCGACGGCGTGACGGGTGCCACGCTGACGTCGACCGGTGTCATCGACGCCGTAAACATGGCCATCCTCACAGCCAAGGGCAAGGGCACGTCGAAAGACGTGAAATATGAGGACACGTCGTGCGACGTGGTCATCATCGGAGCCGGAGGCGCGGGCCTCAGCGCCGCCGTGGAAGCCGCCGACAACGGGGCGAAGGTCATCGTGCTTGAGAAGCAGGGCATCATCGGTGGCAACACCAACTATTCCACGGGCGGCATCAATGCCTCGGAAACCTCCGTGCAACGCGGGCTGGGCATCAACGACACCAACCAGCTCTTCTACGACGACACCATGAAAGGCGGCCACGGGCTGAACTTCCCCAACCTCGTGAAGAGCCTCGTGGAACACTCGGCAGGCACCATCGACTGGCTCATCTCCTTGGGCGCCGACCTTTCCGACGTGGGCCTGATGGGCGGCAGCAGCGTCAAGCGCACGCATAGACCAAAGGGCGGCGCCGCCATAGGCTCACACCTGATGAAGGTGCTGAAGGAGGCTTCTGCCAAACGCAACATCGACATACGCACAAGCAACAAGGTGACAGGGCTGATAGCCGACAACGGAAAGGTGACGGGCGTGACCGTGGAGCAAAAAGACGGCACGACCTACACCGTGAAGGCCAAAGCCACCATCATAGCAACCGGCGGATTCGGCGCCAACATCGAGATGGTGACCTCGTATCAGCCCAAGCTGAAAGGCTTCAGCACCCTCAACCATAAGGGCGCCACGGGCGATGCTTTCGCCTGGGTGACGAAGCTCGGCAGCGACCTCATACAGATGGAGCAGATACAGATACATCCCACCGCGGAGGCCACCAACCATATCCTCATCACCGAGGCGGTGAGGGGCAATGGGGCAATACTCGTCAACCAGCAAGGCGCACGCTTCATCAACGAGATGGATACGCGCGACGTGGTCTCGGCAGCCATCCTCGCCCAAGAGGGCGCGAAGGCATATCTCATCTTCGACCAGGGCGTGAGGAAGTCGCTGGCGTCCATAGAGACCTACGCCAACCAGGGGCTGCTCAAGACGGGCAACAGCATCGACGAGCTGGCGCGCTCAATATCCTGCCCGTCGTCTGCCTTGCAAGCCACGCTCAGCAAGTATAATGAGTATCAAACCACAGGCACCGACAAAGACTTCGGGCGCTCTGCCACGCAGATGACGGCAGCCATCACCACTCCGCCTTTCTACGCCGTGGCTGTCACCCCAGCCATCCATCACACCATGGGCGGACTGCATGTCGATGAGGGCATGCACGTGCTCCGAGCCGACGGCTTTGCCATACAGGGCCTATACGCCGCGGGCGAGGTGACCGGTGGAGTGCACGGCGGAAACAGGCTTGGCGGAAACGGCGTGGCAGACATCGTGGTAAACGGAAAGATAGCGGGCAAAAACGCCTCGCAGCAAAAATAGCAGACAACGAGGAGGCGTTTATGAAGAAGCGCGATAGAAAAGAAGAGTTGCGCTAAGAGCTATCTTGGCAAGCATTCGCTTTCCCCACAACACAAGCTCGCTCATATCTTGCCATTCATAGGCAAAGACATGAGCGAGC
>CAVHEN010000099.1:0-3210 GCA_963635115.1 Oscillospiraceae bacterium
CGAAAACATAGCATGGAAATCCTTCCATGTCAATATTCCTATGATGTACTTGATAGCGTTCCACTTCGTGCTGGTTATCTATCAAAACCTGTTTTAAATGTCTTGTCCGTAACGACTTTTGTAAAGTGTCACTTTATAAAACTCCGCAAATTTATAAAATGGCATTTAACAAAATAAGCTTTAGGGGGGCGTTTTTTGCAGATTAAGAAGAAAAAACTTGCTCTTTATGCTCGGAAGCAACCTTTTAACCTCGCTGCCTCCGGCTATTTCTTCACCTTCTGCGTATTTGGCAAGAAGCCGGCGATGATACCCAGCAGTGGCAGGAAGGCGCTCACCTGGAAGATGAACTCGACGCTGGTCTTGTCGGCGAGCCAACCGAAGAAGGCGGAGCCCAAGCCGCCCAAGCCAAACATCAAGCCGAAGAAGATGCCGGCTATAAGGCCCACCTTGTCGGGCATCAGGTCGGTGGCATAGACCACGATGGACGAGAATGCCGAGGCGATGATGAGGCCGGAGAGGAAGGTGCAGACGAGGGTCCATGTGAAGTTGGCGTAAGGCATGGCGAGGGCGAAGGGGGCGGAGCCCAAGATGGAGAACCATATCACGTACTTTCGCCCGAACTTGTCGCCAAGCATGCCGCCAGCCACCGTGCCGATGGCGAAAGCGGCGAGGAAGACGAAGAGGCAGAGTTGTGAAGCCTGAATGGAAACGCCAAACTTGTCAATGAGGAAGAACGTGAAGTAGCTGGTGATGCAAGACGTGTAGAAATACTTTGAGAAGATCAGCAGTATGAGAATCATCAAGGCACCATATTTGGCGCGCTTGGAGATGTCGTGGTTGAGGAGCGGCTGCTTCGGCGGATGGTTGACCACATAGGCGAGTCGCGCCTTATACCATGCGCCAAGGCGAACCATGATGGTGGCTGCCGCCAGTGCCGCCAAGGCGAACCAGGCAATGGCTTGCTGACCGAAAGGCAGGATGATGATGGCCGCCAGCAACGGGCCTACAGCCGAGCCGCCATTGCCGCCCACCTGGAAGATGGACTGCGCCAAGCTCTTCTTGCCGCCCGACGCCAACTGCGCCACTCGGGAGGCCGTGGGGTGAAAGACGGAAGAGCCCAGGCCGACAATGCTAACCGCCAAGAGAATGAGCAAATAGTTCTCGGCGAAGGCGAGCAACACCAGTCCCGCCAACGTGAGGCACATGCCCACCGACAAGGCGTAAGGCCGCGGATGCTTGTCGGCATAGAGGCCGGTGAAGGGTTGCAGGATGGAGGAAGTCATCTGGAACACCAACGTTATGATGCCTATCTGCGCGAACGAGAAGTCGAACTTGTCCTTCACGATAGGGTAGATGGAGGGAATGATAGACTGGATCATGTCGTTCAAGAAGTGCGAGATGCCGCAAATGATTAGCATCGAATACACTGTGCCTTCCACCATCGTCGGGTTGCCCTTCAGCTTGTCCCAAACCTTATGTTTTATATCTGTGTTACTCATTACATTATTTATATAGTGCAAAATTACGTAGATTTGCGTGAAATTATATATCTTTGCGCCATAATCTAAAAAACAAATGCCATGAGAAGACTCTACTTGCTGTTCGGCTTGCTTTTCGCCCTCTGTGCCACCGCTATGGCGCAGCTCCGCTATCATGAGGCGACGCAATTCAAGATCATCGGTCAACCGGTGCCCGACGCCTCGCGTGTGTACACTCGCTTGCCCGACTCGCTGAAGGGCAAGGTGCGCGACGAGCTTTGGAGCCTTGGCCAGAACACGGCGGGATTGGCGGTGCGCTTCCGCGCTAACGCGAGGCAGATTGGCGTGAAATGGAAGAACCGATCGGTGTTCAACATGAACCACATGACTGCCACGGGCATCCGCGGCCTCGACCTCTATTGCTTGCAAGGCAGCGACCAGTGGGTGTTCGTCAACAGCGCCAAGCCGATGGAGCGATTGAACAACAAGTCGAAGCTTATAGAAAACCTCGATGGCAACGAGCACGAGTATATGCTCTACCTGCCTCTCTACGAGGGCATCGACTCGCTTGAGATTGGTGTCGAGGAGGGTGCCGTGATTGGCAAGCCGCAAGTGGCGTTGCCAGTAGAGGGCAAGCCTGTCGTGTGGTATGGCACGAGCATCACGCAAGGCGGATGCGCCTCAAGGCCAGGCATGGCGGCGACAAACATCATTGAGCGCAGGCTCAACCGCGTGGTGGTGAACCTCGGATTCAGCGGCAATGGCAGGCTCGACCCTGAGATTGCCGAGATAATGGCGAAGCATGATGCCGCACTCTACATCATGGACATGCTGCCCAACTGCACGAGCGACATGATAAACGAGAAGATAGAGCGCTTCTATTCCATCTTGCGCAAGGCGCGCCCAAGCACGCCGATACTTCTCGTGGAGAACCCCATATTCCCGCCGACGCGTTTCAACTCGGAAACGCGAAAGAAAATTGAGGAGAAGAACGCCACGCTCGCCAAGTTTTACAAGAAGTTTCGCGCCTCTGGCGACAAAAACGTGTATTTCGTGTCTTCTGCCGACATGATAGGCTCCGACAACGAGGGCACCGTGGACGGTATACACTTCACCGACCTCGGCTTCGAGCGTTGTGCCGACTACATGACTCCCATCATAAAGCAGCACTTGGGGAAATGATTCCTTATGAGTCTATGATTAATATGGTTCAGTGTTGATGTGGTAGGTGTTTTTCGGGTCTATGTTGATTCCCATGGGTAATAGTTTGTCGACGTGGATTTCCCCGTTATGCGATCACGGCGCGAAGGCAACGCGATTGCGGCGCGAAGGGAGTGCGGTTACGGCGCAAGGGTAATGCGGTTGCGTCGCGAAGGCAAATGGAGAAAAATGGCACGATGATGCCTCACCCACATGAATCGACTCAGAACTTGAAAAAACTTTTTGAAAATAATGGCGTAAATGCTTGGTGGATAGCGGAAAAGTCCGTACCTTTGCACCGCAAAAGTGGGTATTGCGCTGGCTTAAAGCCATCAATACGCTGAATTAGAGCAACTTGGCCTTCAGTTTGGAAGAAGTGAGCGGTTCTTTTTAAGTGTGTTGTGAGCTTGAAAAAGCGGGTATCACTTAAAGAGAACACAAAACAACATTATATTATTATTTAATTTTTTAAACTGAGATGCCAGGATTAATTGGAAGAAAAATCGGAATGACATCCGTTTTCAGTGCCGAC
>CAVHEN010000100.1:0-3115 GCA_963635115.1 Oscillospiraceae bacterium
ACTTCTCGCTCATCGACCTCATCTTCGAGAACCTCCTTTCCAATGCCATCAAATACACGCCCGAGGGCGGGAAGGTGGAGCTGTCGGCAGCGGTTTGCCCCGATGGCAAGCAAGTGGTTGTTGCAGTCAGCGACACGGGCATCGGCATTCCCAAGTCGGAGAGCCGCCACATCTTCCAGAGCTTCTTCCGCGCGTCCAATGCCGTGAAGTCGCAAGAGATGGGCAGTGGACTGGGATTGATGCTCACTCGGCAACTGGTACAGAAGTTGGGTGGCAAGCTGACGTTCGAGAGTGAGGAGGGCAAGGGCACGACCTTCAACGTGGCGTTGCCGATGGATGAAAGCGTTGCCGTTACCCAAACTCCACAAGAAGAGGACGCCGAGCAGAAGGACACGCTTCTCTTCGTGGACGACAACGCGGACCTTCGCCAATACATCCGCATGGCTTTCTCCGAGAAATATCGAGTCGTGGACGTGGCAAGCGGCGAGGAAGCCTTAGCTTATTTGGAGGAGAAAGGCGAGTGCGACATCATCGTCTCCGACGTGATGATGCCTGGGATGCAGGGCGATGAGCTCTGCCGCCGCGTCAAGGAGAACAACGAGACGAGTTGGTTGCCCGTCATCCTGCTTACCGCAAAGGCTGGTCGCGACTTCATGATGGAGGGTCTCGGCTTAGGCGCCGACGACTTCATAGCCAAGCCTTTCGACTCCGCCATCCTTGCCTGCAAGATAGACAGCATGCTGAAAAACCGCCGTCGCTTGAGCCAATACTACATGCAGCGAAGCCTTGCCCTGGTGAGGGGAGAGGCGGATCGGCCATCGCCCACAAGCGCCGAGGCTAAGGCTGAAAAACCGGAAGCCGCGGCTGAGACGACGGACAAGGCTGAGCTTCCGAAAGAACTCAATCCGCAAGACCAGGCTTTCGTGGAGAAGGCCACGCGGATGGTGATGGACAACCTCAGCGACACCGACTTCTCCATCGACTGCCTTTGTCGGGAGATGGCGATGAGCCGCACGCTGTTCTACGGCAAGCTGAAGACCTTGACGGGGCAGACGCCACAAGACTTCGTGCGCCTGATTCGCTTGGAGCAAGCCGCCTTGTTGCTGAGGCAAGGCAAGAGCGTCTTGGAAGTTTCCGTGGCTGTCGGCTTTGTCAACGCCAAGCACTTCAGTACGGTGTTCAAGAAACACTTCGGCGTCTCGCCAAGCAAGTATGAGTAAGGCAAGCTTTTAGGGAAAACGAATCGCAAAAACAAGGCGACCTTACCGATTGCAGCGCAAAATGTTTCTTTTCTTGTCGTTCGGACAGAAAAGAAACATTTTTTGTTAGTATAGTAACCTCGGATATGCCGGAAAGTCGCAACTTTGCAACCAAGTTTGAACCATAACTATACGACTTAATATGAATAAGAAATTATTGTCATTGTTTTTGGGCTTGCTTTGCACCACGATGGCACAAGCCCAATTGCTCAATACCACTGTTGAGCAAGGCGAGATCGAGGGCGTGGAGCACGCGGGCTTCGCACTCTACAAGCGCATTCCCTATGCCGAAGCCCCCGTTGGCAATCTGCGCTGGAAGGCTCCCGTGAGCAAGAAACCTTGGAAAGGAGTGTATAAGGCTGACAAATGGGGCGACCGCCCCCCGCAGCCCATAGACCCCAACCAGAACGGAGGCGACTTGGGCATGAGCGAGGATTGCCTCTACCTGAGCGTGGAGACTCCGGCAAAGAGCAAGAACGACAAGCTGCCTGTGTTCGTGATGATTCATGGAGGAGCATTCCTCACGGGTTCCTATAGCGGCACGCAGGAGAGCTTTGTCAAGGAAGGCATTGTTTATTGCAGCATAGAATATCGCCTCGGAGCCTTCGGATTCATGTCGCATCCGGAGCTGGCTAAAGAGTCGGACAAGAACATATCGGGCAACTATGGCATACTTGACCAAGTCATGGCTTTGAAATGGATCCACGACAACATCGCTTCCTTCGGTGGCGACCCCGACAAGATTACCATTGCCGGAGAGTCGGCAGGCGGCATCTCCGTAAGCATCCTTTGTGCCTCTCCCCTTACCAAGGGCTTGTTCCGTGGAGCGATATGCGAGAGCGGCAGTTCCTTCTGGCCAGTGGGCGAGGTTCGCAATGCCAACACAGCCATGCTCACATCGAAGGCTGCCGAGAAGGGAGGAGTGGACTTACAGAAGCAGATGGGCTGCAAGAACCTGAAGCAACTGCGCAAGGTGGCCGCCATGGACATCGTGAAGAATACGCAGATGGAGAGCTTTTGGCCGGTCGTTGACGGCTTTGCCATCACCGACGACCAATACAAGCTCTATGAGAAAGGAGACTACAACGACGTGAACGTGATCATGGGAACCAACAGCGACGAGGGCTGCATGTTCTGCGGTCCGATGAAGGTTGCCGACTATGAGAACAAGGTTCGCGCCACTTATGGCTCATGGGCCAACAAGGCGCTCGCGCTCTATCCAGCCAAGACCGACCAGGAAACCTACTTCGCCCAGGCGGACATCTTCCGCGATGGTTCCTTCGCATGGGGCACTTACGCCTGGGCAAACCTCCAGACGAAGACAGGCAAGGGGAAGGTATACATGTACTACTTCGACCAAGACTCGGAGAACACCATCCTGAGAAGTCCGAGAGGCGGCGCCGCTCACGTTGCCGAGATGCCTTTCGCCTACGGCTACAGGTTTGGCAGCGGGAAGATGACACCCACGGAGCAGCACATGCAGCAAATCATGTCGCGCTACTGGATCAACTTCACCAAGACCGGCAACCCCAACCAAGAGGGACTGCCTTACTGGACCAACTATGAGCAAGGCAAGCCTACAGTGATGATCATGAAAGAAGGATTCCATCTCGGTCCTGTTCAAAACCAAGGGCAGATGGACTTCTTCGAGGAGTTCTTCAAGGCAAAGAGACAATAACCATACGCCATAAACTAAACATAAGACAACATAACGATGAAAAGACGATGCCTATTAGCAGCCTTCGTGCTGCTCGGAATGAACGCCATGGCCCAGCGTGTGAAACCTGCCATCCCACGGGACGCGGAGATTGAGGCCAAGATAGAGAAGACATTGAGCAAGATGACGCTCGACGAGA
>CAVHEN010000101.1:0-2984 GCA_963635115.1 Oscillospiraceae bacterium
ACGCTGTAGAAGTAGGCTTTGATGTCGGCGTCGATGTCCACGATGTTCCTCTTGCCGGTGACAAAAGGCTTGATGTAGACCGTGATGACAAAGCACGCCAAGCCAATGACGAGAGCCACGACAAACCTGAGCAGCTCGTTCTTGATAAAGTCGGTATTGGTAAAGCCAATGATGACAATGACGGGCAAGGCAAACAGCAACCAGTCGCCAGCGGTGTTCATCTTGCCGTTGTTCTCGCGTTCTTCCTTGAGAGCTCGCGGTGCTTGCCTTATCAGGTCGGCCTTGTGCTTCTCCCAATATGTCTCAAAGTCGCGTGGGTATGAGTTTTCTGTCATGGCTTTATTCTTGTTTGTTGAGCTTGAAAGCTGACCACAACTTGTCTTCAGGCAGTGGCGAGACAACGTGGATGGTCTCTTTCGATACGGGGTGTATGAACTCCACCTCATGCGAGAGCAGTGATATGCTGCCGTCAGGGTTGGAACGTCGCGCGCCATATTTCAAGTCGCCCTTGATGGGGCAGCCCATTGCCGCGAGCTGGCAACGTATCTGGTGGTGACGACCGGTCATCAGTCGTACTTCCAAGAGGTTGTAGTTGTCGCTGCTTGCTACGACGCGGTAGTGCAATATTGCCTTCTTCGCCCCCGGGACCTCGTGGTCGTAAGCATAGCTCTTGTTTTGCTTCTCGTTGCGCGTCAGCCAGTTGGTCAGCGTGCCTTCCTGCTGAGGAGGCATCTCATGTGTTATCGCCCAATAAGTCTTGTGAACGTCGCCCTTGCGAAACATGTCGTTGAGGCGCGACAATGCCTTGGACGTGCGGGCGAAAACCACGAGGCCCGACACAGGACGATCAAGGCGATGCACCACGCCGAGGAACACGTTCCCCGGCTTGTGATACTTCGCCTTGATATAGTCTTTCACCGTCTCGGAGAGTGGCTTGTCGCCGGTCTTGTCGCCCTGCACGATCTCGCCGCTCTCCTTATAGATGATGATGATATGGTTGTCTTCGTAAACTGGCTTCATTACATATTCATACCGCCATCAACCTGGATCACTTGACCAGAGATGTAGCTTGAGAGATCTGAAGCGAGATAGAGAGCCGTGTTGGCGATGTCGTCCACCGTTCCAGCGCGGCGCAAAGGGATGTTCTTGATCCAAGCCTTGCGGATGTCGTCGGGCAGGGCCTGTGTCATGGCAGTGTCGATGAAGCCTGGGGCGATGGCGTTAGCGCGAATGCCCTTAGCACCCATCTCTTGGCCAATGCTCTTGGCGAGGGCGATGAGGCCAGCCTTTGATGCGGCATAGTTGCTCTGTCCGGCATTGCCGTGTACACCGACAACGCTCGACATGTTGATGATTGAACCGCCACGCTGGCGCATCATCACGGGCACGCAAGCGTGGATGAAGTTGAATGCTGACTTGAGGTTGACGTTGATCACGGCATCCCACTGCTGCTCGGTCATGCGAAGCATAAGGCCGTCCTTGGTGATTCCGGCGTTGTTGACGAGAATGTCGATGGAACCAAACTCTTCCTTGACCTTAGCCACTACTTCAGCTGTCTGCGCGAAGTCGGCGGCGTTGCTGGCATATCCTTTTGCCTTTACGCCAATGGCCTGGATCTCGCGCTCGGTCTGGAGACCGCCATGCTCCTCGTCAATAAACAAGTCGGTGAAAGCGATGTTTGCGCCTTCCTGGGCAAACTTAAGGGCAATGGCCTTGCCAATGCCGCGTGCGGCTCCTGTTACGAGAGCTGTCTTTCCTGTTAATAATCCCATAATAATATGTGTTTCTTTGTTGTTGCTTTAGAAGTGTGTACATTGTCTGACCGTGGTCAGAAACATACATCTCTTGTTCTATTACTTACTATTTTTGTTTATCTCCTTGCAAAATTACATTATTTAAGCGAGCCAAGCAAGAAAAAAGATTGGAATATTACTCAAATAGGTTCTTTGACCTCGCGTTTCGCTCGTCTTCCTCAACGGCTCGCTTGAAGCAGTCGCGGCAAAGCGGCTCGTATTCTTCTTTCTCGCCAAGCATCACCTGGGCGTCATTTCTGACGAGGCGATGGCTCGCGTAGGCCAAAGAGCCACACTTGACGCAGATGGCGTGAACCTTTGTCACCTCGTCGGCAATGGCCAAGAGCTTCGGCATGGGACCAAAGGGCTTGCCAAGATAGTCCATGTCGAGACCCGCCACGATGACGCGCATGCCATTATATGCGAGCAAGTTGCAAACATCAACGATGCCTTCATCGAAGAATTGTGCTTCGTCGATGCCTATCACGTCAAAACCTTGCGCCGCCTTCAATATAGCGTTCGAATCGGTTACAGGGGTTGAGCCTATTGAGTTGTGATCATGGCTCACCACTTTCTCCTCTGAATATCGCGTGTCAACGGCAGGCTTGAAAATCATGACCTGCTGGCGGGCAATGCGCGCGCGCTTCAGCCTACGTATAAGCTCTTCGGTCTTGCCTGAGAACATGGATCCGCAAACCACCTCTATTCTGCCGGGGCGGTGGATTTCCCCCACGAGATTGTCGATCATGAATGCAAAGGTAAACAATATAATTTGAGTAACTATTCATCGGTGATGAAAATTATTACTGTCCGCTATAACTTTTTTGAAAGTTAAAAGATAGGGCTGGACTCCTCGCTAGGAATTCAGCCCATCGTTTCCTTTTGTTTATGCCGCAAAATATTACACATTATATATATTGGTTGCAAGAATTTCCCACAACACGATTTATGCCCAATTTCGGTGATTAGAGTGAGATAAACGGCTTGATAGTTTTGTATATTAGATACTTTGCGTAACTTTGTAAACATAATTGCCAAGGCGGAGGAAATCAAACGCAGGTATTTTGAAATCAAAAATAGGAGGCAGTGATTATGGAAGAAATAAGACTGACATCTTTTGAAGATTTTCAAGACAAAAACTTTGGCAAGATTGGCACGCCTACGCGTGACGCTTTCGAAAAGAAGGTGGAC
>CAVHEN010000102.1:0-2883 GCA_963635115.1 Oscillospiraceae bacterium
TCTGCTCGCAGTGGTTGTCACCGTCGGTCACCTGATAGATGAGGTTGAGGTTCTCAAAGTTAGGGCAGTGAGCAAAGGCCGAATCCTGAATGGCAATGTTGAAGTCGGAGTCGTAGACATCCGCCACGTTGGTGTGGGTGTCGGTCATGTCGAGCGTCTTCAGCAGGGTGTTGCCCTTGAACGCCCCGTCCTTCACATAGTCGAGCTTGTAGTTGTTCCACTCGCCGAAGTCGTTGATGAGCGCGGCGAGACCCTCGTTCTTCTTCAGTTCATCGTCGTCGCCGGCATACACACACACGTGGTCGATGTTGTGCGTGCCGGATGTGGTGCGCAGCGGCAGGGTGTTCTTGTCGTATGCCAGGGCATAATTGCAGCTCCATTCCAGCTGCTTGCGCACCATGGCCACGTCTACGGCTTCGAACATGTCCTTGTATCTTGACCAGTATTCGTCGTCGAGGAATTCCTGGAGCACTTCCTTGCCCACCTTGATCTTCACGCCAGCGAGCACCGTGCTGTCCATGCCGGCGAAGATGTCGCCCATGGGGATGAAGTTGTCGGGCGTGAGAGCCTTGTAGCAGTGGTTGGCGCTCTCGGCACCGGTGCTGCGGTTCACGAGGTTGAGTGTCTTGAGCTTGGTGCATCCGCTGAACATGGAGTCAGGGAGGGCTATGGTGAGACCGCCGGCAATCGAGCGCGTGCCGTCGCCGTAGCGTTCCTGGAACTTCACCTCCTCAAGCTTTTTCTTGTTGTGGAATGCGTCGTAGGCCACTGCCACTGTCTGGTAGTCGTTGTTTCCGTCGCCGCAGTCGTTGTAGATGATGGCCACGTCGCGGTCTTCCATAGACTTGACGTACATGTGGGGAACGTTAGTGATCTGTTCCGTGTTAACCACAAAGCCGCCAGCCGTCATCGACCATGTGGAGGGACGGTTATAGTTCTTCTTGATACGGTTGGAGATGTAGTTGAAGGCGGTGTTTTTGTCGTGGATAATACCGTTAGGCCAGGTGCCGACTATTGCCGCAGCCTCCATACTGACTGCAGCCGATGAAAGAACAGCCGAAAGCCAATAAGCCCGGTTAGTAAGAAAACGCTCGCCCCAAGCTCTGAAGCCCTGTCTCGCCAGTTCTTGAAATGCTTGTTTTTTAGTTTCAGCTTGAAGGTCAGTTATGAACGCGGTAACCAACCAATATCTTAATCTTTCACCCTGAGCAACAAGAGTTGCGGTCTCTGTACTTGCTGCAGTTGTAGCACTGCCACTACCCCACGATGCTACCGCAATGGCCGCCTCCACGCCGATAACCAGTGCCGTCCACCAAGAGGTCTTCAGCGCGGAAACCTGCTTGGAGGTCATGCCGTTCATCACCTTGGTGGCGTAGTCGTATGTGATGCCATTGACGGTGATTTCCGTTGCATCGGTCGGCAAGTAGTCGGAAGCAACGATGAGGTCCTTGTACTGGCTCCAGTTGGGGTCAGTGATGTAGTCGTTGTAGAGAGCGGGAAGCACGCGGATGCGGAAGTCTTCATCCACGCCATCAAATACATGTTCGCCGATAAACACCTGCGAAGGCTTGATAGCCACATAGCGGTTGGTGCCCTTGGTGTTGAGCATGAACATGTTGAGAGACTTCAGGTTGGAGCATCCCTTGAACGTTCCGTTAGGGATAATCAGCGAAAAGTCGGTGATGGTGTTGTAGTTGTTTGCCACGATGTCCTCAAACTTGATCTCCTTGATGCACGTCTGGTTCTGGAAGCCACTGGCCGAGAGAGCCACCGTCTTGTAGTGGTTGGGATAGGTCTCGCCGATGTCGCTGTAGAGCTTCATCACGCCTTTCTTGTCATTGATCTTGTCTGGATTGACACCGCTGGCGAGCATGTACTTCACCTTGTCGCTTTGGTTGTAAACCAGCACTTGCGACGGAGAGAAGTTGCGGAAATTGGCCTTAAACGGAGAGAGTATAGCCTCCATCTCCGTGTTGTTGTTGCTCCTATAACGCGTCTGGCCATCAGCCGAAGTGTAGTAAGAATAGATGACGCCTTCCTCTGTGTAGTCAGTCGCGCCAAAGTCGCCCTCTTGTATCAGCGACTTATATTGTGACCAGCCGTAGGTGTCATCATTCTGAAACGCACTCACCAAGTCGCGGGGCACATAGATTTTCACGTTCTCGCATCCTGCAAACACATTCTTGCCGATGGGCAAATTCTCCGGACGCAGGTATTCCACGTGGTCGTCGCCTTCATCGGAATAGAGGGCGACGTTGAACGCCGCGAGGTTCTTGCAGTTGGCAAACGCCGAGTCGCCAATCTCTATCCTGAAGGCCTGGCTGGCGCGTTTGCCCGACTTGATTATCTCCTGGAACTTCACGGCCTTGATATTGTCCTTGCCCTTGAATGAGCTTGTCCATATCTTGGTGGTGTTGAAGTCGTAGGTCTGGCCTATGTCCTGGTATATCCAAAGGGTGTTCTGGTTTGACGAGTTGTTGAGGTAACTGTCGTCCGCTCCTATCACGTGTACCTGATGTGAGCCATAGACTGTGCCGTTTGACACCTTGACAACAGAACCCGTATTGTCGCGGTTGCGGTCGTAGGCGTAGCGCGCGCCGTATTCGGCGTTCACGTCCTCCTTGCGCATGGATGTGGTGGGAACGAGGTGGCTCTTGTACTTGCTCCAGACAGAGTCGTTGCAGAACTCGTCGTAGTATTCAGCGTCCACATACACCTTGGCGTCGGGGCAGTGGGCGAACATCTTGTCGCCGGCCGGGCGCACGTCGCCGGGGCGGAGCATCACGTCGTGGTCGTCGCCGGCAAACATGCGGTACATCATCTTCAATGCCTTGAAGTTGCTGCCAAAGGCGTAGTCGTTGATGGTCATGTTGATCCATCCGC
>CAVHEN010000103.1:0-2493 GCA_963635115.1 Oscillospiraceae bacterium
TCAAAGACATGGCGCAAAGCTACGAGGACGGGAAGTGCAGGAACGGAGAAGAAGACTAAACATCAAGGAGATTACCCTGCTTACCAAGACCTGTATTTCCTCATGCCCATCCACCACTTGTGTTGCGACCTCTTCGAATACTCCCTTGAAGACCTCTGCCGCATCAATGACTTCCGTGTCAAAATCATACAGAGCCATAGCCTTCTCAAGCGTAGCCGTTTCTATTCCGTGTAGCTCAATGAGTTATGCGGAAAGGTTATTTTAACTAATCTTTGCGTGTTTAGCGGTCTTTTCGCAATATTTATTGTAATTTTGCACAATAAAATAAAGACAAGCAAGATGGTGCGATTTGGGAACGCTATGGCATTTACAAGCCCATGGTGAAGTCTGCTCCCGAAGAACGCATCCTGGCACAAAAGAACCCTTAACGATGAGAAACATAGCATTGGCGCTGACGCTAGCGCTCACCACTATTACTGCCTCCGCACGGACCGCGCTGGGGGAAACGCATGACGAGAGCGCTGACTCCTTAGGGCAGGCAAGCTGCGGCTTGGCAACCTCGCAAGACAACGCCGACGACAGCCAAACGTCGCTTTCCTCGCAACGCCTTACCAGCCAAACGCTGAACTCTTGGCAACATCCCGACAGTCAGCGGCCACTCATGGCAGATAGAATGCCTGCCGACCAGCCTGCAGCCCCATTGTTCTCCACGGCTCGGCCAGCACTGCAAGCCTTGACTGCCACCAAAGCCTCTGTCAGTCGCCAGCGGCAGCTGAAGCCCTACCGATTCCTCGACGACATGACGTTTGCCGGCGTGCCGATATTCGTGGCGGGCATCATCGCCAAGAGCGAGAAGGCCAGCTTCCGTCAAGACTATGCCAACGAGCATTCGCGGACGAGGCTCATCACCAACTTCCACAACGAGATAGACAACTACACGCAGTTTGCCCCTGCCTTGCTTGCCGCCGGCCTCAATTTCATTGGCGTGGAGGGCCGCAGCGACCACTGGCGCTTCCTCGCCAGCAGTGCCATGGCCTATGGCATCATGGCAGCCATCGTGAACCCCATCAAGCACACGGCGAAGGAGATGCGTCCCGACGGCACCTCGCGCAACTCATGGCCGTCTGGCCACACCGCCACGGCATTCGTGAGCGCCACCATCCTTCACAAGGAGTACGGACTGACGCGCAGCCCCTGGTATTCGGTGGCTGGATATGCCGTAGCCACTGGCACGGGCGTGATGCGCGTGCTCAACAACCGCCACTGGGTGAGCGACGTGCTCTCGGGTGCGGGCGTCGGCATCTTGTCGACCGAGTTGGCCTATGGCATCAGCGACCTCATTTTCAAGGGCAAGCACCTCAAGCGCAACGACTTGCCTGGCTCCAGCGACATCATCGAGCATCCGTCGTTCTTCAGCTTGTCAATGGGTATCGGCCTGGGCAGTCGCAACCTGGAGTTTTCTGCCGAAGACCTGAACTTGCAGGTCATTGGCGGCGAGTCGAAAGAAAACGTCAAGCTGAAGTTTGACGCTGCCACCGTGGTGGGTGTCGAGGGAGCCTACTTCCTAAACAAGTACATCGGCGTGGGCGGACGTCTTCGCGTGAAGAGCATGCCCATCAAGGGCTGGAACGACATGACCTTCGCGCAGTCGGACTTCTGGAACAACTGGGCCAGCAGCCTGAAGCGCCAAGGTCTCGACACGGATCGCCTCTGCCGTACACGCGAGCTGACCGTGGAGTCGAACCACATCACGGAGTTCGCGGCTGACCTTGGCGTCTACTTCAACTTGCCGCTCTCAAGGCGTTTCGCCCTGGGCAGCAAACTGCTGGTGGGACGAAGCATCATACAGGACCTCGACATCAATGCCCACTTCGCCGGCGAGACTTATGAGCTGATAGACGACAAGACCTACGCTTATGGCTTCACAACGCCCTACGATGTGAAGTGGGACTACCTCTCCGTGAGTGGCAACAACACCGCGAAGTTTGGTACGGGCCTCTCGCTCACCTATGCCTACAAGCACAACTTCTCGTGGAAGGTCTTCGTCGACTACGACTTCACGCGCAAGCACTACACCATGGAGTATGCGCCGGCGGAATTCTCCAAGGCTGCCTACACTCCGGTTTACGATGCCTTCATTGATGTCTATGGCAAAGGCATATTTACCTCCACCACCAAGAAAAACATGAATAGCTACGTGCTGGGCGCGGCGTTCACCGTGTCGTTCTGATGCCTGCCCCCTCGAATATTACTGTTCGACAAAACATTGTAAACAACAAGTCCCGTAGGGACGACATATTAAAACGCAGGGGCAAGCCCCTGCGTTTTGTTTTCAGTCATCAACAACATTGCCCCTGAAAGGGACGCATATTTCACGATGCAGGCAATTGCCGATATAGAGTCTAAGATGATTTTACGGACGCATTTAGGGCCATTGGGGAGGCCTAAAGATCGGTTTTGCCCGGATAATCTGTGCGAATGCACCATCCGTAA